>NZ_NHOA01000061.1 GCF_002727125.1 Halorubrum persicum | reverse complement strand
CTCGTGGGCTCGGTGGTGGCAGTGGATCACAGACGATCAACATCCTGACGTGGGAGGAATACGCGGACCCGGACATCAAATCCAGGATCGAAGACGAGGTGGGAGTCACGCTGGAGATCACGAAGTCGACCTCCTCTTCGAAGATGTTCTCTTCGTGGAACTCGGGTCAAAACGAGCAGTACGACATCGCGATCCCGAACAACAACTACGTGCCGAAGATGATGGACGCGGACCTGGCCGCGCCGGTCAACGAGGACGTGATGACCAATAGTGGGGACATTTACGAGGTCTTCAAGGGGTTCCAGGAGTCGCAGTTCACCAGCGGCGGTAACACGTACGGCGTCCCGATCCGCTTCGGGTGGTACGGCTACTCCTACGACTCGCGGGAGGTCTCCGAGGACCACGAGCAGAGTTACGACATGCTGTTCAACGACGAGTACTCGGGGAACATCATCATGTACGACAACCACTTCAAAGCCATGTCGGGAGCCGCGTTGTACCTCGGGTACCGCGACGCCTTCGAGGGATCGTCGGTCAGCCTCTCGGAGGACCAGATCGAGGAAGTGAAGAACACGATGATCGACCAGAAGGACATGCTTCAAGGGTACAT
>NZ_NHOA01000098.1 GCF_002727125.1 Halorubrum persicum | reverse complement strand
ACGTCCTCGAGTCCGAGCCCGATCGCGAGCGCGTTGAGATTGAGGTTGTGCCCGAGATCGGCGCTGGACACGATGTTCTGAACGGTGATCTCCGGATCGTCTTCGACCGGAATCTGTAGTCCGCGAAGCTTCTCGAAGATGATCCCGAGCGCCTCGTGAACGTCGTCGATGCTTTTCGCACCCGTGCAGACGATCTTTCCAGACCGGAAGATGAGCGCGGCCGCCTTCGGTTCTTGGGTCCGGTAAACGAGTCCCGGGAAGTTGTCGGGGTTGAAATCAGCCCCCGGAAGGTCCTCAGCGAGCGCCTCCAAATCGAGCTCTTGGCCGATCCCCGTCGATGCAACTACGTTCTGGATCTCGATCGAATCTGCAGGGTTCGTCATCGTTCGCTTTTATATGCGTCCCCCTCCCTTATAAACGCCCGTGGTATAAACGGCCGCTCTGCCGCTGCCCGTTGCGCCGCGCGGTAGCCCATTTTGTGAAGCCACGTCTCTGCCGATGTGTGGACCACCGTCTCGCGGGTGGGCCTGTGCCCCCGGCCTCAGCTTCGGTATGGCACGCGCGCTGCCACCGGAAGATATGATCGGGTACTGACAATCATCGGCCTATTCGGTTCGTCGGTCGAAACAGCTGGTCGAGCTACACACCTGTTTCGTCTGCTCAGGACCCGGCCCACTCGTGCGAACCTATCTCAATGAAACCGCATGACGTGGCGCCGATGGTTCGACGGGGTTAAGTATAACCCGGCATTCGTGTTAGATGCGAAGGTCCCCCGGCGCGGGGGACAACGGCTGGCCGCTCCGCGGCCGGCCGAAGCGTTCCGACGTGCTTAAGTGTATAAGCCCGTTCGGTTGAAACGCGAAGAACGCACCGCGGACTCGGGACGTTCAATTCGTCCCGGTTTCGCAGAGTCGGTTCATCCGACTCACCCGAATGAGGATTTCGCCCCCTGC
>NZ_NHOA01000091.1 GCF_002727125.1 Halorubrum persicum | reverse complement strand
ACCACGTCGGGTACAACACGCGGCGCGCACCGCTGTCGAACCCCCGCTTCCGTGCGGTTCTCGCGTCGCTGATCGACAAACGAACGCTCGTCGACACCGCGTTCAGCGGGTACGCCGAGGCCGCCGCGTCGCCGCTCGCCGCCAGCCCGGAGTGGGTTCCGTCGGACCTCCAGTGGGAGGGCCGCGAGACGGACCCGCTCCACCCCTTCGTCGGCGCGTCGGGCGGGTTCGACCCCGAAACGGCCCGCGACCGGCTCCTCGAGGCGGGGTACCGGTTCGACGAGGAGGGGCGGCTGCTCGCGCCGGGGACGTGAGCCCGCTTCTGTCCGTCGTGGGGTCGCTCGCGCTGTGGGTGGGGTCGGCCCTGCTCATCGCAAGCATCGCCATCATCCGCCCGTGGCGGCTGTACGCGCTCTGGGACGACCTCCGCGAGCGGCTGTGGGAGATACGGAATCCGATCGCCGCGCTCGTGGTGGTTCTGATCGCGAGCGCGATCGGCCGGAGCTCCCTCCAGACGGTCTCCGAG
>NZ_NHOA01000078.1 GCF_002727125.1 Halorubrum persicum | reverse complement strand
ATCGCTATTCAACACAGCACGGATTATAGGCGTGCTGGTGATTTCCTATTAAAATATCAATATTATTAAAACCGTTATTTAGACGCTCTCGCTTGTCGACATACTCACACGGTGAGTTCTCCGTGTGACATGGCATAGAGATATTATTCCGGTCTGTATGAAGTTCCTTGGCAGAAATACCCTTGGCATACAGGCGTTTCGCCTTGTGTGTATCGCCAGAATTGTTATCCTGAAACGTCTTACAATGCCGATTAGGGCTGGGAATCGTTTCTACTGTAATGTCGTTATCACCTCCTTCGCCTTTGATTTGTTCTACCTCGCGTTCTGCTTGGCCATAGAGATCTGTTCGGCCTGCAAGATACAGGACATTATAGCCTTGTGCAGCCAAGCGAACCGCATTATAGGTCTTCCCACTAGCGGGGGGCGCTTCTATGAGAACGGGATTTTCTGACCGACACGCCTCCATAATGAGATTCTGTGTCCGGTCACGGATTTCCTCAATCATAATATACGGAGTACGCTCTTCTGTAGGAGA
>NZ_NHOA01000155.1 GCF_002727125.1 Halorubrum persicum | reverse complement strand
TGGCACGACGGCGAGCCGGTGACGGCCGACGACGTGGCGTTCACCTACGAGTTCCTCCGTGACACCGCGATGGGAACCGCCGATTCGCCGGTGCCGACGCCGACGTTCCGGGGGCGCGTCTCGGCCGTCGCCGACGCGACGGCCGTCGACGAGACGACGGTCCGGCTGACGCTCGACGAGGTCAACGAGGCGGTCGGCGTGCGCGCGCTCCAAGTACCGATCCTCCCGGAACACGTCTGGGGGGACCGGACGGGGATGGCGACGATCGCCGGGTTCGAGTTCGACACGGAGACGACCGAGGCCGTGGTGACGAACAACGAGGATCCGGTCGGGAGCGGCCCGGTTCGGTTCGTCGAGGCCGCCCCGGGCGAGACGGTCGCCTTCGAGCGCAACCCGGACCACTTCCTCGTGCGAGAGGCGGACGGCGACGGGTCGGCCGGCAGTACGGACGGCGGCTCGGCGGACGAGGAGGCGGACCCGCTCGCGGGGATCCCGGAGCGATTCCGGGGCAAACCGGCGTTCGACCGGCTGGAGATCGAGGTGATGGGGTCGGACATCGCGGCGGTGCAGGCGGTCGGCGACGGGCACGCGGACGCGACCGTCTCGAATCTCGGACCGGACTCCGTCCCGCGAATCGGGCGCGAGGCCGACGCGCGGCTCGTCACGGGG
>NZ_NHOA01000027.1 GCF_002727125.1 Halorubrum persicum | reverse complement strand
GCCTCGTCCGACGCGGCGTCCGCGCCCGCCGCGTCGGACGAGGCCGGAGGCGCCTCTCCGGCGAGCACGTCGAGCACGCGCGACTTGTTCTCGCCGATGCGGTCGACGAGGTCGTCGAACAGCTGTCGCTCCTCCGTGGTCATGCCGTCGGCGTCGACCGGCATGTCCGCCGCCGCGAACGACGCGAGCTTGACGACCTTGCCGACGCGGCGCTCGTACAGCGCCTCCGCGACCTCCTCGGCGGTCTCGACCTCGTCCGACATCCGGCGCACGTCGTCGTCGGAGAACGGCTTGTCGACCTGTTCGGCGCGGCGGTCGCGGGCCGCGCGCAGGTCGGCGACGTAGGCGGCGACGTCGTCGTAAAAGGAGTCCCGCAGGTGCTGGAGGCTGTCCTTGCGGCGTTCCTTCGATTGGGCCGATCTGAGCTCGTCGAGGTTCATCGTTCGGGGGCTTTCCGCGCCTCGCCGCGAGCCATCAGGAAGACTCCGGCGAACTCGGGCACGGTGTTTCTGCCGGGTTCAACTCTAACGCGCTCACCGTTTAATTCTACCGTCCGATCGACGTCGGTCTCGATCCGGATCTCGCGGCCGACGAACCGGTCCGGGACCGCGTCGCGGAGCGGGTCGAAATCGGCGAGTTCCTCGCGCTCGATCGGCGTGACGACGAGGCCGGAGCCGCCGTGGAGCGTGCCCGGAAGCCGGATGAGCCGCCGGGTGTCGGTGGTGACCGGCTCGTCGATCGGCGCGGTGTCGGTCGCGGTCACCTGCGCGGCGAGCGCGGAGACGAGCCGGCGGACCCCGGGCCCGCCGGCCTCGACGTTGCCCTCGCGGACCGCGGTCGGGTTGCGCTCGAAGGCGCCGAGGATCGTCTCCGCGCGTCCCTCGCCGATCCCGTCGAGCTCCATCAGGCGCTCGCGGGCGTCCTCGTCGTCCATGTCGCGGAGGTCGTCGGCGTACTCGATCAGCGCCTCGTGGACGCGCGCCCCCCACCCGCCCTCGGTGCGGAGGACGCGCTTCGTCGTGCCGCGGTCGGAGACCGTCCGGATCAGCCCCTCGGTGTCGAGGTCGATCGCGCGGACGTAGTCGACGATCTCGCGGCGCGCGTCGCTGTTCAGCGCCCGGACGCTCTCGTCGCGGACGTGGACGTGGTAGCCGCGGCCGCCGGAGAAGACCACGGTGAGGTCGTCGAACGCGAAGTCGTCGTCGAGGAAGTCGAGGAGCCGAAACAGCGCCCGCTTGCACGCGGCGAGCATGTCGGGGTAGGCGGTGGTCTCCGGGTCGACGCCG
>NZ_NHOA01000089.1 GCF_002727125.1 Halorubrum persicum | reverse complement strand
ACCCTCCGCTCCGTGCTCGCATACGCTGCGCGCGCAGCCACAACCTTGAGTTAAAGCGTAGCACTCGAAGCGTAAATCCACTCATTCACTGAGCCATGGAGAGGTTTATCAGCGCCAGAAGTGTGAGGCGCGTGTTCTTTGCTGGCGTCTCTGGTTATCAATGGAAAACGAGAATTCAAGATACGCCTGTGACATCTGTGGAGCAGAATTCCCAACGCCCAGCAAATTGGGCGGCCACAAACAAGCTCATCAGACCAAGATAAGTCGTGAAAAGGTGCAGGCAGAACTTCGACGCCTAGCTGAAAATTTTGGGCGTACACCGACGGTCGAGTTGATGGCTGAGAAAGGAGCATACTCACCAGGATGTGTGAAGTCAAAATTCGAGTCGTGGAGTGAGGCGTTACGATCAATCGGACATACACCAAACTTCAGGGATGACATTTCGGCTGCAGATTTAATCACGGACATCAACACGATTGCAGAGACGCTCGGTCGTCCACCTACGTCTATTGAACACAGAGACCGAGGCGAGTACGTTGTCAAGCATATGCAAAATACATTCGGCAGTTGGAACGAGGCACTGGAGGCGGCCGGATATGAGCCTCATTGTGAGAAGGGTATTAGCAAAACGAAGCTGATTCAGGAGATTCACAACGTTGTTGAACTGTTGGGCAGAGTTCCAACAGACGGTGAAATTGACGAGCACGGTCAGTTTTCGAGTAAGTGTTATTACAGACGCTGGGACGGGTGGGAAGCCGCTGTTCGCGAAGCAGGTTACGAGCCCGTGAGTAGTGCGTCAGGAGCTCGTAACTGTAATTGGAAGGAAAACCCTGCACACGAGTGGCGAGACTACGGGGAGAACTGGAAAGATCAACGAAAGAAGGCACTCAAACGAGATGGGTTTGGCTGTCAAACACCGGGATGTGCGCGGTCGCAGGCAGATCATCAAGTAGAGTTCGGGACAGGATTACACATACACCACATTCGACCGCTTAGTTCGTTTAGTGACAATGGTGAGACCGTGGACTTCGAGCGCGTCAACCGGCTTGAGAACCTCGTGACCGTCTGTGTCAAACATCACCATCTCTGGGAACGAGCGTCCCCGCTTCGACTCGATACTCGGTGAGCCGTTCAGCCGTCCCCAGCTCATTTCAGCCGAAATGACGGGGATTTAGTTGTCTATCGCCGGACAAGCCAAAGCCCCACCCTCCGCTGCCGGCCTCCTTCCAGTCGGCCGGCAGCCACAACCGTATTCGCGGTTTCCGGAGAGTAGATCGATTCGAAGATAGCTAGCTAGTACGAGCGGAGTGTGTTTGTCTGCCCTCAGGAGGGCCGGAGGGCACACGAAGACGTGCCCTCGAACACCAATGTCCGAGAAACGTATCACAGCCCGAGAGAGGCTTCGCATTCACCTCCGCGAAGCCCGTCGCACGACCGATTCGCCGATCGTCGAAGCACAGCTCATAGCCGCGCTGGACGCCTGGGAGGACCTGCCGCCGATACCCCTACAGGAGTGTCCCGTCTGTGGGAAAGTCGGACTACCAGAACGAATCAGCAATCACGAGTGTGACCAGCCGATTCAGCTTTAGATGTATGAGTGAAGATTGTTCAATAATCAATTAGTCATATCCGAGGTCGTTGGCTGCTTGCCGCCAAAGGTAGGGCAGTCGATGGGGGCCATGAACTACGTGTATTTATTCTGCTGGCCCACCAGTTTTGATTACAATGGGTTCGAGTATTTTCCGCGAGAACCTCCGCTACGTCTCATCTCTGGGGAGATATAACACCGAACGACGCCCAGTCATACGGCAATATTTTGCCAACCGTATTTCGGATAGCGAATTCACCCACGAGAAGCTTGATGTAACCGAAATCAAGGAGTTTGCCGGCCAAAAGCAGCCAAGAGCAGATGGCGCTAATCCCTATTTCGAGGAAATGTTCCGAGAGTCGCTCCTGACACTTCCAGAGGATATCAACCCTCAAGATTTCCAAGGGTATCTACTGTTTCGATACAGTCATCTCGAGGAACCACTGTCCGATCAGCATGAATTTGCCATTTCTGATCTCCTCTCGTTCGAAGCATTACTTCGAGATACAATCTTGGAGGAACCCGAGCCGATCCTGTCTGATTTGAATCGGTTCGAATGGCTGTGTTGAATCGCTGTA
>NZ_NHOA01000158.1 GCF_002727125.1 Halorubrum persicum | reverse complement strand
CGGAACGGGCCGTCTGGCGGCGCCGACGGGTCCGCCGGACGCGATCCGGTCGGCGCCGCCAGACGGCCCGTTCCGTTCGGGATCGACGAACGTCACCGTCGAGGTCACGCGGTGACCGCCCGGCGCGTCCGACGAGGCCTCGCGGAGCCGGTCGTCGGTGACGCGGAACGCGGCGGTGAACTCCGCTCCGGGCTCCGCCTTCCCGTCGGACGGGAGGGCGTCGGTGCCGTCGGCGACCACGTAGAGCCCGGTCTCGTCGACGTGGGCGGTCGAGTCGCGTGGGATCTCCCCGTTCGCGCCGTTTGCGGTCACTTCGTCTTCGCCCGCGGACGGCCGGACGCCGAACTCGATCCCGTCGAGGCGGTCGAGGTCGGCACCCGTCTCGGGCGTGGCGTTCCGCGCTGCCGGCAGTCCGGTCAGCCCGGACGCGTTCACCGCGTAGACCACCGTGTCGTTCGCAGTGACGCGCTCCGATCGCGAGAGGGCGCCGCTCTCGATGGCGTCTCGTACCGCTGCGGCGCTCCCGAGGCCTGCCCGATCCGCTTCCGTCCCCGCGTACGTGGTGAGCCCGTTCGTCGAGCGCCGCGTGAGTGTCACGGTCCGGTTGTCACTCGTCGCGGCGAGACCCTGTTCCGAGCGAACCTCGATCTCGTAGGTGCCCGGCTGAAGCGTCGCGTTTTGCCCGGGTGCGGTGACGGATTCGATCGAAGACCCTGCTCCCGTCACGGCCACGCTCTCGTTCAGCGACCCGTTTGCGGCCGCGTACGTGTTGAACCGGAGCGTCGTCCGTCCCTTGTTGGGTGTCGCAAGTTTGATCGTGGCGGCTGTTGTGTTGGTACTCAGATCGTCAAGGCGGACAAGAGATGTATTATATGTAGATGAGATTTCAACAGGAAGAATCTGACCTATGGAAACGGGATCTGCTGACCCCGGAAGGCTTGATATGGTGGCTTTCTCATTTAATACAGTCACATTTCTATTAATTTCTTCACCAGTATTGGTATTTATAAATTCTACTTCGTATTCCCCACTTTCAGAAACACTCACCGATTTATTCACGGTACGCTCTTGTGTAGCAC
>NZ_NHOA01000010.1 GCF_002727125.1 Halorubrum persicum | reverse complement strand
TGCTTTGTGAGGTACTGAGAATAAGAAAGGCTCCTGTCTGCCATTCCTCTACTATATCAACTCCACTCTTATTGGACATATCTCACGTATGAACTCCCTATCATTAACCATTTAGTGTCTATCAGCACTTTTCAGCGACCAGACGTTTCAGACGATAATGTGTCGGGAGAATAGGATTTCAACAGAGCCAGTGGAATATAGATCAGACAGATCGGTTCCTTAGGCTTCTAGAACGACACACACCTCGTCACGAGTGTATTCACTGATAGCTTCCAGAACCAGACCCCCCGTGTGCGAGATGATTTTGATTCTGCCTTAGTGGGGACCCGTGTGAGAAGTGATTTGAATGCTGCGTCGACGGGTGACACCCCGTGTGCGATATGAAATCTTGGCTACTGTTGTCAGACAAATATTATTTATTTTACACAAACATCACCAGATCCACCCCCCGTGTGCGAAATGATTTCGGCGTCCGGTTCGACCTTTTCGCGTCAGTTACCGTCGAAGAAATCGTCTATCTGTGCGTTGACAACAGACCGAATCAGGTTCTCGTCGTTGTCTACCTCTTCGAGTCGGATGTCGGCCTGAAGCGTCTCCGCGACCACTTCCGGATTGTCGACGAACGTGTATTCCTTGTGGACGCCACTGCCGTACCCGCGCCCTCTTTTCTCAGACGTGACGAAGTTGTAGGTCTCGGCCTCGCTCATGTATCGGAGGTAGGAGTCCCGAGACTTTTCGTCGGCATCCAGCAAGTCGGTGAGGTACTGATATACGCGATACGCAACCGTGCTGGGAACGGCATTCAGGTTGCGTTGGGAGTAAACCGGGACGATCGCCGTGGCGTAGAGGGAGAGCTTCTTTTGGGTGGACAGCCCCTGCATCTGCGTGAGTGTCCGGTCACGCTCGGCTTCCTTCTGGGCGTCACGAACGTGGGCTTCGGTTACCATGTCCTCGCCCTGACGGTCGGCGATCTCACCGGCTTTGCGGAACAGGTCGATCGCTTTTCGCGCGTCGCCGTGATCCTGCGCCGCAAACGCCGCACTGAGCGGAATGATGCCGTCTTCAAGCACGTCGTCTTGGAACGCGTCGCGGCGACGCTCCAGAATTGACTGGAGCTGGTTTGCGTCATAGTCTGGGAACACGACGTCTTGCGGGTTGAACGAACTCTCCGCCCGGCCGTCGAGATCTTCCATGAACCGAGGGTCGTTGGTGAGCGCTGCGACGGAGACGTGCCCCTCGATCCGACCGAGCTGTGAGGCGCGAGACAGCTGGTACAGCAGCTTCGAATACGCCGGCTCGTCGTTTGGATCTCGTTGTCGGCCAGCCAGCAGGTCGACCTCATCGAGAATGATGATGACAGAGTCGAAGTTGTTGCTCAGAATCTCGTAGAACCGGTTGAGCTTCTGGTCGGTCGAAATGCCGCTCTGCGGGATGCCGACATCGACGCCGGCTTCATCGGCCGCGTTCTTCGCAAGCCGATAGACAGCGCGGTCGTGTGACTTGATTGTCTGGCAGTTGATCCGAATGACGCCGAATCGGTCACCCTGTGCGTTCGCCAGTTCGAGAACCTGCTGACAGACGGCGTTGACGATGAGCGACTTCCCAGTCCCTGACGGCCCGTAGAGCAGCATATTGGGAGGCCGATTGCCTTGGAGCGCCGGTCGGAGGTAGGTGATGATATCGTCCAACTGCTCGTCGCGACCAACGATTCGATCCTCGTCGATGACGGCATCCGGGTCCAGCAGCCCTTTGTCTTGAAAAAC
Source organism: Halorubrum persicum (assembly GCF_002727125.1). GTDB lineage: Archaea > Halobacteriota > Halobacteria > Halobacteriales > Haloferacaceae > Halorubrum > Halorubrum persicum. The sequence goes on along the minus strand of NZ_NHOA01000010.1, from coordinate 780 downwards.
AGAGTTCTGAACTCCCTCTTGGAGTCGTCCTTTGATGGATTGTGAGAGGGACTGTTGATCGTCGCCGTCAGCCATATTTTCGGAGTATGGTCGAAACTATAAATAAATACGGGGTACCGCGTGCGAGGTTAAATAAGCCGTATTCTGCCGATAGAGTCGATCTATAGATGGGCGGAAGACGAAGACAGATCACCGCGAGCAAAGTCAATTAGGCGGAGTCACCCCCCGTGTGCGATATGAAATGCCGATTCCTCATTGAGCGGCTATTCGAGGTGTGAGACAAGAGAAGTGACTTCGTCGAACTGTCTCGGTAAGGGAGGGGACCGATAAGTTGTACACACGGCTCAAACAGGCCCACGGTTCCTCTTGGCGGTCCCCATCGAGAGACGATCACGTCGGAGAGGTACCCCCACACCCCGTGTGCGATATGAATTTGGTGAGTCGGTAGGTAGGGGCGAAGCAACGAAAGCCGATCTGTCTGAGTGAGAACGTCCACGAGAAGCTGTGACACCGATGAAAACGCCTAGTCAACAACAGGCCGATGCCACGGATGGGTTCAGTCTTATCAGAAAACAAACTTTTTCGTTTCGGCCGACCTTACGCCCATTGCGGATATGGTTAACAGGGTGAGTACCTAAAGGTTTCTTTCACTAATAGCTAATTTCGATATTGTCGTTGTCGACCTGTCTGCTCCGTGAAACCACCATTAGCGAACGCTCCGTCGACTCTCGCTCGGATCACCCCCTCCCACCTTCTTCCTGATTTCATATCGCACACGGG
>NZ_NHOA01000112.1 GCF_002727125.1 Halorubrum persicum | reverse complement strand
CACTACGCGAACGTCCACTGCGACGGGCTCCCGCGCGTGGCCGTCTACCGGGAGTCGCAGTCGTCACTGACGACGCCGGTACGGCTGTACGCCGACCCCGAACGCGACCTCGTCGCGCTCCGCAGCGACGTGCCGGTGAAGCCCGGCGCGGCCACCGAGGTCGCCGGCTGTCTCGACGACTGGTTCGGAGAGACGCGCGCGTTCCCCGTCTTCCTCTCCGGGCTGGGCCGCGAGAAGGACGAGACGCCGCCCGACCTGTACGGCGTCGCGACCGGGAGCGGCGGCGACGCGCTCGAGCGCACGGCTGTCGAGGCTCCGCCGGAGTCGGGGCTCGTCTCCGGACCGACNNGACCGACCGGCGCGATGCTCGCGGAGTCGCTGGAGCGCGGCCGCGACGCGGTCGGACTCATCGTCGAGTCGGACCCGCAGTTCCCCGACCCGGAGGCCGCCCGGATCCTCATTCAGGACGGCATCGACCCGATCGCCGGGACGGAGACGCCCACCGACGGCCTCGTCGAGCAGGCGACCGAGATCCGGGACGCGAAGCAGGCGTTCGCGAAGCGGATGCAGGAGGCGACGGAGGAGAGCTCGCAGGCGGAGCCGCTGAAGATGTTCCAGTAGCGGCCCGAATGCCGACCGGAGGCAGATCGTCAGCGTTCGCCTTCCAGCTCGTCGAGGATCGGCCGGTACTTGAGTTGGACCTCGTCCCACTCGCGGTC
>NZ_NHOA01000032.1 GCF_002727125.1 Halorubrum persicum | reverse complement strand
GAGGAGCTCGTCTTTGTGCATACCCTTGATACGGGGCGTATGCCCTTTAAGCGTTGTTGAGGGGTATACGCACGGTTCTGTAGCGTTTCGGCGTCCCGCTCGCAACGCACTCCCCTGGGGGCGACTTGGAGGCGACGCGAAGACGAAACGCGGGACGAACCGCGAACGAGGCGAACCGGAACGCGGCGGGTGAACCGGCGTCGGAGGGGCAGATTGGACCTCGTCCGAGCGGGCCGGAGGACCGGAGCGGCTCAGAAGACGTACTCGTCTTCGTGGCCCATCATGCCTTCGTCCTCGAACCCGCTGGAGTCCTCGTCGTCTCTCGGACCGCTCGTCTTGAACGCCTTTATCCCCGTCGACAGGAGCTCTTCGACCGCTTCCTCGCGGTTGAGGAACTCTCCCTGCTCGACCATCTGAGCGATCTGCATCTCCAGATGCTCCGGCACGGTTATCTCTACTTGTGGCATTTCCTGCTGGGGAGTAATGGGAATGGGTATATAAATGTGGCGTCGATGCTATGAGTATTAGAAACCGAACTCGGGTAAAGTTGAAAGTGTTGTTTTAGAATTCCAAACGTCTATTTTATATGCTGAAACTCCTGCGCCTCTACAAACATGTGAGGCCCCCGCGGCACCGACCCGACTCGTCGGCCGCTCTCGCGAGAACGACATTCATACGTGACGCCGGCGCGTACGGACGGCCATGACTGACGCCGGCGCCGCCGACGCNNTTCGCTCTCCGCGTTCCGGGATCTCCCCGCAGCGACTCAGCGGCAGGACTTCCACTGCGTGACCGGCTGGAGCAAGTTCGACTGCACGTTCACCGGGGTCGAGTTCGGCGAGATCGTCGATCGCGCGGGCGTGCACGACGACGCCGACCACGTCCTGTTCCACGCGCTCGACGGCTACACCACGAACCTCTCGCTGGAGGCGTGCGCCCGCGAGGGCGTGCTGTTCGCGTACGGGTTCGACGGCGACGACCTGCCCGCCGACCACGGCGGCCCGATCCGCGTCGTCACCCCGCACAAGTACGCGTATAAGGGGGCGAAGTGGGTCTCCGGCGTCGAATTCCTCACCGACAAGGCGCTCGGCTACTGGGAGAAGCGCGGCTACAGCGACACCGCGAACCCCTGGAACGAGGAGCGCTACAGCTAACGCGTCGGAACGCCCGGTACTGCGATAGTCAGGATAAAGGTTCCTCGGACCCGATCAACGGTCAATGGAACGGGTGCGTTCGTCCCCGGCGCCGACCCTCGTCAGTCGCACGACCGGGATCGAGAGGCCCGCGTTCGCGGCCGCCTTCGACGCCCTGCCGGCGCCACGGACGGCGTGGAACGCGCCGGACGACGCGCTCGTGCTCGCCAGCGGGGCGGCCGCGACGCTGACCGCGAGCGGCCCGGACCGGTTCGCAGCGATCCGGACCGGGGCCGACGAGCTGTTCGACACCGGCGACGTCCACGCGGGGACCGAGGCCGCCCGCCCGCGGCTGTTCGGCGGGTTCGCTTTCCACGAGGGCGGATGCGACGGCGACCCGTGGGGGCCGTTCCCCGAGGCCCGGTTCGTCCTCCCGCGCGTGCAAGTCACGTTCGCGGACAACGGCGCGTGGCTCACGGTGAACGCGGTCGGCGACGACGCGG
>NZ_NHOA01000101.1 GCF_002727125.1 Halorubrum persicum | reverse complement strand
GGACGCCGCGTCGGCGCGGGTCATTCGGATCCCGGAGTAGTTCCCCAACGCGAACAGCTGTATACGCGAGGACGAACACCAGAGCCCGATCACGAGCCGCCTTCAGCGCCGCGTAGCGTGCTCGCTGCTTGTCGGGGGGGTCAGTATCCTCCGGGAGTGTCGTGTACGCCTCAAGGGCGTCGCGGGCCCGTTCGTCGACGTGGCGGGTGAGCGCGTGACGCTGTTCTGACGTCCAGGCCTGCTGGTCGCCGGGCTTGCGGCCGTCGTCTTCTGGCAGCGGTGCCATCGCACTCGCTCGTTGTGCGTAGTGCGCTTCGAGATGGCCCTCGTTGACACACCAGCCACACCACGCAGAGATATAGCGGTAATAGGTTTGTACCGTGTTCTGCTTGAGTCCCCGATCTCTACCGAGATGCCGGGCGTACTCCCGGAACACGCGTTCGTCGAGATCGTCGAAGGTCGGCTCCCGGTCGACGTCGTCGGGGACGATTCCGGTCCAGTCATCGTCGCCGCGGTCGCCGGCGGCCCACTCGACGAACCGCTCGAGCTCGCGTGCAGCGTTACGTCGGTAGTTCCCGCCATCGCCCCCACGGCCTTTCCCCTTGTCTTGGAGGTAGCGCTCGAAGCTGTCGTTGAGAGAGCTTTTAGAACGGGAAGAAGACCGATCGTCGCTCATCGGGCCTCACCTCGGCGCTGCGTTATCGAAATTCGTCGGCTGTGATCGTCTCGAGATACTCGACACTGACGTACCGGAATTCGATCCGGTCGCTGAAGCCGTGTTGCGGCAGGAGCGTCTCGGCCGCCCGGCCCGCCGGTTTGTCGGTCGTGAGAAGAACAACGTGGTCTGCCTCTCCAGTATCGAGTACCTGAGCAGCAAGCCCCACGAGTGCTGTGTCCGCTTTTTCGGTGATATCTTCGTCGCGGTCGGTCACATTGGCGATGAACCTTCGTGCTTCGTCCATCACCGTTGAGACGAGCGGATTGGCGTAGTCGAGGCCGTCGGCGACGGTGATCCACCCCTCCTCGAAGCCATCGGGATAGGGAATGTTCCCGGAGGGGTACTCTTCTGCTGCCGGGTCGCCTCCGAGCTCTTCGTAGACACGCTGGGGGACATACAACGAGGCACCTGCCTGTCGGAGTGCCCGACGGAGCCGTTGAAATTTGTCCTTGTCCGGGCCACCACACCGGACGAAGACGCCGGTATCGGCGATATAGACCGTCGTCATGCAACCGCGTCGGCGTAGTCGGTGGCAACCGGTTCCAGTGCTTGGAGAATGATCTCGGCTTCAAGCGGTGAGAGGTCGAGTTCCCGGGCCGCAATCCGATGGTTGACCGTGCCATCGACGTACTCGTAGGCGTACTCAAGCGCGACGGCGAGGCCGTCAAGACCGTGACGCTCGATGTAGATGTCGATGTCCTCGTCCTCGTCGCGGCGGGCAACAGCAGCGATGAGTGCTGGCGTGATCGTTTGGGTTTCGCCGTCCGTCGAGAGGGTGAGTGCAATCGACTCGGCGTCGTATTCGTACGGGCGTTGATCACGGGTTTTCTCCACTAAGCCAGCAGTTTCGAGGTTCTGCACATAGTCGTAGGCGGTCCCCTGGGGGATGTCGAGCTCGTCGACAAGTTCGGACACGGTGACCGGACCGTGTTGTAAGATATGGGCGTATAGCCGAGCGAGTGGCGGTGTGTCGAGAAGGTCGGCCACCGTCTGAAGCTGCTGAATTGGTGGTCGGCCTGACCGCGGAGGTGATTGCGCCATCTCGATTATGAATTATCGATAATTCGTGATAAGGCTTCCGGCGACAGAGCGGAACTCGCAACCGACCCAACACTCGCGGAGAATCAGCCGCTCGCAGTGGCTCTACCCTGGGGGAAGCGTCTTTCTGAGCCGATTGCAGCATTCGTGCTTACCCGACGGCGTGGCGGTACTTCAATTTGGTCGTGATTACGGGGATAATCAGGACCACTTGTTGTATTCGGCCCATCGAGAGATATTGGACATCTGGAGCCTCTTACCACCGAAATTCCGAATTATAGCATATTGTATATCGTATATCGCTATACAAAATTTCAGGCGCTGAAGGCAGGCACGTACAGGATAATCGCTTGGATCATAATGATTTTTAATTCTCACCAACCGGTGCGGGTCTATTGAAATCCAATCCTTCAGATAGATTTTTGTCTGCGCTCTTCTGTAGGAGATTGTTGATACAGTCGTTGCCAGTTGAGTGGGAACACTAATCGACTTTCTAACCACCTCTACCGTGGACTCCCAATTTGATTCACGCACCCGCAAATCGCAAGACTGCAGTCCATTAACAATGTGCTACACAAGAGCGTTTCGATGAAGTTTCTGTCGGAATAGTCGACCCGACCGTTGAGTCCTAAGCGGGAGAGGGCAGTCTGATAACCGAATTGGTCAACGAGAAACACAGCGTCAGAGAGATCGTGTTTCTCCCGGAGTCCGTGAAGGCACACAGCCGCTGGATCAGTTCCATACCGTCCGAACAGCTCCACGTCAAGAATCAATTTTGTGTCAAGGTCTATTGTAGCGTACAGACAAGAGCACTCGCCATTGACCTTGATAGCGGTCTCGTCAACCGCGACCCTTGACGGCTGCGCCGTCGGTGGGTCGCCAACGCTCTCGGAGATTCGATGAACTTATCAACAAATCGCTTGGTGTGAGTGTTCTACGCCGAACAATCGGAGAATTTCTGTGGTTTCTCGAAGCGAACAGCCGTTCGCGTAGAACCGGACGGCGAACGCCCTGACGGGCGTCGCCGTGCGTTCTCGCACCCAAAATTCAAGATTCACTGTATTCAACGTCTCTCTGAGCAGTTCTTGGGTGAGCATAGACACCAAAACCAACGAACTGCTCACTTCTCAGAGTGGCTTAACTTGACAGTGCCTGAGGACGGGGATGTTAACTTAGAGAATGAGGCGTTCGAGTTTCAAGTACCTATACCCGAAATCGAACGCGTCGGCGGTCGTATCGACTGGATTGACTTAGGATTTATCGAGCGAGAACGGACACCCCACGAGATCATTCAAACCGGTATTCAACTCCATCTTGCTGGATTATCAGTACCTCACAAAGCA
>NZ_NHOA01000131.1 GCF_002727125.1 Halorubrum persicum | reverse complement strand
TCTCCTACAGAAGAGCGTCATTGCAAATTCCAGCGATCGGTCAGAGGACGTCGTCGAAAAAGCCGATACGGAAATCGTGGGATTGGCACTCGAAATGCTGCTTGATGACACCGCTGATAGAGTTCTCGTCGTCACAAACGATATTCCGCTTGGCGAAGCGACTGAAGCGCTAATCCCGAAATACGGGTTTGAAGACGAACAAATCACGTGGCTCCTCGGTAGTGAACTCGCTGACGAACTCGCTGAGGATTTTATTCCTGAATTCGAGTGACTCAAACTCAGGATGTCTGAGTGAATCCTGAATGAAAAAGTCGAGTAATAGAGCCAACAGACGAGGATGTAAGAAAAGATGTTCCACGTCGGTAGATCCAGTTGCGGCTAGAAAATACGTCCTCGTCAATTGGTTCAGAGACTGGCTTTATGAATCTTCAGGCAGTCATTCTAATCTCCCTTTAGTCGGTGCTGCTGTCCGTTATGATTCTATATTGGATTAACCTTGAGACGGCCGGAACACAACGCCGTTTTGATTTTCACTACGAATCTTCGCACTGTATGAAAAATCAACCTGCACGTAGTCACGGACATCTGCATCACTGGGTACGTCATCTTGGGTGAAGACCTCTTCACCTGGTGTTACAGATACAGATATCGGATATTCTTCATTAGTTTCGATGTATTCGAAACTACTATCGAATATTGCAACTGCTGAATACGCTGTCGTCATGTCGGTGATAATTGGGATTCCATTCAACTCTAGATAACTGTCGATATCCTGTCGACTCTTGCGCGTTACGCGCTCGTCATCCTCAAGAGCATCTAAGGCCTCTAGTTCGTCCACTACAAGGATAGCGACATCGTTAGAGTCGCTTAATTCTGCCAGTTGATCAGGTAAACTTTGAACCGCCTTTGTGACCTTTTGTTCAAAGTTGAGGTTGTCCAATATGATCTCTCGATACTGGTCAATTAACCACTGGAAGCTGGACTGGTAGTAAGTGGAGGTACCATCGTCGACAAACGGCTTTCTCAAACTAGTTGTAGAAATCTGAAATACGTCTGTCTCTTCGTTCAAGTCTCGTTGCTGGATTTCACCTACCACATCGATTGCATTTCGAAGTCCGCATGAATCCAATCTTGAATCAATTGAAGAGGCTAGATGATCGACTGCCTGCTCGTATATTGGCTGGTTTTGAATCCACTCCTGTTCTCTTTCATTTTGATAGTCACTCAAGCTTTGAAAATAGTCGATTAGCAGTTCACACCGTTCTTCGGTGGAGGGATCACTTTCAAGTAGATCCGAGAAAACGTAATCTTCACAAGAAGACTCGATGGCGTCCGTAACTTTGGAAATTAGGTGCTGTACACGCTTAAATTCAGATATTGGGCTCTGTTCAGGGCTACTTGGATCTATGCGATTAGATTCCTCCTGACCAGTGACCCATATTAGAGCAACAGCGTAGAACTCAAGGAGCCAAGTATCCACCGCCATTCCTGTCGTTGTTACTCCTCCGTAGTTTTTCTCAAGTTCCCGTTGCATATTCCAACTCTCAAAGAAGTCAAGCAACGGAGGTTCCTCACATAGCTCGAAATACGTTTTTGAAAGCGCTGACACTCTCGGAAAATCGGCTTCGACGTAGTCCGCAAATATCGTTCTAACAAACTCCCGAGAAGAGTCCTCATCATCGGAAAGATGGAAAGCCCATGCGTACCCTGCAAAGAGAACCTGCTCCTTTCGACGTCTGAGGGCATTTGCTCTTTCTTGTTTCTTTTCGCGGAATTCAGGATCTACCTGACTGTCCTCTGTTGGATTGGGGTGGTGTACTTGATATCGGTATTCTTCAAAAGCTCGCAGCTCGGTCAAGTGGTGACGGAGATGGTCTAGCGATTTAATACTTTGACACTCAACAGCCATCTTCAGAAAGTGGGCATATTGTCTAAGTAGTTTCTCTACGAGTGCTTCCGCCTGTTCAAGTTCCTCTTCATCCTCTGCACTCTCAAATTGTCCCGTAACGATGTTCCGGATATGTTTCAATTGTTTAATGAGGAACTCAATACCTTCATCGTACTCAGTTGCCGGTAACGCCTGACCAAAGAAAGAGCCAAACTTCTCGCTCGCTTGTGAAAAGAGCGAATATTCATCCTCGTAATTCGTATGTGAGACTACCCCATAAAATGAGGCAACCACTTCGTTCCGGAGATCTACGTTGTCTTGTTCTAAGCTCCGTTTATGCAGGGTGATATATTCCTGGAAGATGTATTCCCAGAGGGTACTATCGTCGGAGAGTTGGCTTCGTGCTTCGATCAGATCTTGGATGAGTTCTTCAGTTGAATGGAGTTTTTCACGTAGAAGTTCTGGACGCTCCTTACGAATCTCTTCTTGGCAACCGTCAAAGAAGTGTCCAAGGTACGTTTCGTACTCATTCATTGTTCTTCCCTCCGTGTCCTAATCCCATCACGGAGAAGATCTGTGATTTCTTCGACATCCTCCTGACTCAAATTCTCCTCGACTACGAAGATGGTTGAGTCTTCTTGAATACGTCGTCCGATTAATGGATTTGCCCGAATCGGACTTTCATTGTTCGCATCAAGGCGTTCCGAGATGATGCGCATTTTCTCTATGTTGATGTCAGATATATTCCCACTTTTCCCAATGTCTCCAGCAGTGATCCGGGTATCGTTTGACGGGTTGGGAGAGAACATCTTAGTAGGTGGGGCCAGCATGGTTGGTTGAAATCCTGGCACTTTGTCAAGAAGTAAGTCATCCAAGTCCAACTGAATGCGTGATTTCATATTTCCGAGTTCCTCTTCGGCAAATTCGGCTACCTTGTCATCAAGTGAATTGAAAAGCAATACGTCGAATACCCTCCAGAATCGGCTCGCTGCAAGCCATAAGCTGGCGACGAAGAGAAGTGAGACGGTAAAGGTGATTTTAGGTCTGACCATCTGGTTCTCTAAGAGAACAGCCAACCCAATCAGGACGTTAGAGGTGAACAGAAATGCGATTGTTTCCACAGAGCCAAATCTTCGGGTGAGTTCCGCTATAATTTCATTTCGGGTTGAGAGATCTCGTAATGACTCCCACGCAAATCCCAGACCAACGAGGCTTAGGGAGATGACTGTGGCATGAACTTGCCAGAGCGTCTCTAGGTTGCCCGTTCCAAAGTTGATCGGGGGATTGGAGAAAATAATTGCTTTGCTGCAGGAATCAAACGGTGTCCCGAGAAAAAAACCTGCCACTCCGAGGAGGAGTGCTTTTGAGAAGCCCAAGAAGATGAATACCTTTTGCCCCGCCGTCTTACGATATAGACTTCGAACCTCGGAAAACCCACCTTGGACAATTCGTTCCTTGAGTGCGGCTATCTGGAGTGAGTGGAAAACGAAGTAGTTTCGCCGCCATATTTGAATAAACGCATAAATCGCAAGAGGAAATACGATTGTAGCCACCACTATTAGGAGGATAATAAAGAGCGAAAAGAGGATTGAGCTACATGCCGGAAGGGCGTTTACCATGTGCACCTAGTCGAGAAGTTAAATCCGTGTTACAAAGAGATAACGAAAGAGGACATGTCGAAAATCCCAGACAAATAAAACGACAACCGCTGATATCTGGAATTATACTCCGTACGCTCTTGTGTAGCACA
>NZ_NHOA01000136.1 GCF_002727125.1 Halorubrum persicum | reverse complement strand
TGCTGTGTTGAATAGATGCTGAGACACGGTTACAGCGGTTCACACAGTGGTTCTATGTTGGTGATGGCGAACATCAAGACGATTTCACGGAACTGCCGGTACCAGCCCAGCGCTCGCACGGCGTCGCCGAGCGAGCGCTTCGTTGTCGAGTACGATGTTTCGGCCATCCACCGCTGAGAGTAGCCATTTGCCCGGTTGAGCGCGTTGTTTGCGGCTGCGTTGGCTGACGAGCCGCGGTAATGAACGAGGTACTCAACGTCATGTGCGGCGATTTCGTACTCGGTGTGCCAGTCTTGGAAGCCGTTGTCGGCGGCGACGGACTGCAGGTCGTCCGCGTTTCGCCGGACGACCTGCGGTCCCGTCTTCGTGTCGTGCTTCCACCGGGCTGCGATGTGAACGTCGAGAACAGCAAGCGACTCCACATCGGTCAATGTCGTCACTTTGAGCGTCTGTATCGTCCGTCCTGCCCGTTGGCGGAAGTACGAAGATGCACGCCGCCGGTCGAAGAACGTGCTGTCGAGAGCAGCGTGGCCAGACTGCGGGTGCTGCTGCGCGGAAACGCGCAGCAGCGCCCGCCACACCCACATTTTCAGTCGATCAAACGACTTGTAGATCGTGCTGTAGTCTGGGAGATCGTCTCGATCTAAGCGGAGGACGTTACGAACCTCGGACATGTACTTCAGCCGATTCG
>NZ_NHOA01000040.1 GCF_002727125.1 Halorubrum persicum | reverse complement strand
AGTTCTAACGGCTACTATAATGATGACTCTCAATACGTTCCTCATAAGCGGACATCTCTTGACGAGTTGAAACAGCTCTATGAATCTGGAGTTGAGGAGGCGGCGACTGCTAAGGAGGAAATACTGGCATTATTGGAAATGGCAGAGGGGGCTGCATCGAAGGATATTGCCAACGTTGTTGGCTGCTCGGATAGCTATGCCCGCCGGTTCAAATACGACCCTGAAAAAGAGAGAGCCGTCGAGAAAGCCTGGTCACAATCTGCTCAGGAAGAAAAAGTCTCGCCTGGAACGAGAGACAGGATCATTAGACGCGACGGTTCGTGCCTCCGATGCAATCGGGAGGAAGAATTAACGGTACACCATATTCTCCCGATTTCAGAAGGAGGTGAATCCTGTGATGAGAATTTGGCCACTCTTTGTGAACCGTGCCATAAGGAAGCCCATGGGGGATCGTACTATCCCCCCACAACCGAATACGACGGAGATGATGGGTTTGAATCTTGGTTGAACTAATAGCATACAGAGTATTTCGATAGTAGAGCGGTAATTTGTCTGTGCCTTCTTTCAGAGGTGGAAGGTCTCCAACATGATGAAGATATCTAGACTATTATGCTTCTGCTGACTGTAGTTTGATTCTGCCTCCTTGAAGCACGTCGAGCCGTTTCAGCGCTTAATACACCCGAAACCACTCGGTATAGGTGATATCAGACCTCCTGACTGATTCCAAAGAAAGACTTCCTATACCAAGGTAGTAGGGCTAATCCGTCCATGTCAGATTCAATCCCCTATTTTGAGGGAGTAGAACCCTCCGTCGGGCAATTTTTCCGTCTCACCGCAATCTATAGTCTTTGTCGAGGTATTTTCTACCGCCTCAAATCGGCCCGACGGAGTTCTTCTCCAATTTGAGACCGTCATATTGTCTTGCATATCGCGGTTTTCGTCCAAAGAAAGAGGCGATATACAGTGTGCGAAGGCCGCCGGCTCTCTCAGGCCGAGGGGCCATCACAGGGATAGCGGAACTACTGAAGTATCAGATTTAGCGCATAGGTTGACGGGGTGCGTTTCGGTGGTGTCTGTTGCCCCCGCGAGGGGGTGGCGGGGCGCATCAGGTCCCCCCGATAGACGATGGCTTCGGAACGACGCAGCGAGACACGATCTGCGCATCAAGCGGCAAGTACCCCGGACGACCAGGCGCCGTGGGCAGACCTTGAGGTGGTGGTCCCGACTGACCGAGATCACACGTCGGTCGTTGCCCTCGTGGAGTGTGCTCTCGTTGAACTCACGCACGAGGCCGTGGGCGCCGTCTTCGTCTCACGGCAGGTCGGGCAGTCGACGCGGACGCAATACGTTGCGGCCAACGGCGTCGGCGAGCAGTTCCAGAAACGGCACTTCGACGACCGGCTGGGCTGGAACGAGACCACCGTCCCTCGACGGATCGTTCGCGACGAGATCATCACCCAGCTCACGCGGTCGCCCTCGACGACGGCGGAACGATCAGGTGAGGAAGCAACCAGCGAGCCAGACACCTTCGTCGTGAAGCCAGTTCGAGAGCTCCGAACGCCGTAAGGGCTAGACTTAACCAACACCTCGGACCCGTACCGACACAGTGTTGGTTAAAATTGAGGCTGGATCCACACCCTCGTTCCCGCCCGCCGCCCTGATACTCGAGTGAGTGTATCCTGGCGCCGGTCGGCTCGAATGGCCGTCGCGACGGGTTTTATCGGGCCGCTGTTCGTCGAGAGCGAGTATGGTCGTCGTTGAGGAGGTCACCAAACTAAGCGAGCGCCGCACCCAAACCTCGTCCGAGACATTTCCGGATGAGTCGCTGGCGTCGATTCAGACGGCCGTCGAGGCCGTCCCAGCAAGCGTTTTCGACGGATCGACGAAACACACGGAGGTCGGCGGGTTCGATGCCGCGATCGCCGACGACCTCTCGCAGTACGAGTACGAGGGGGACGCCGCCGGCGGCTACAACCCGAACTGCAAGCTCTGGTCGCATCAGGGGTTTAACTACAGCGTCGATCTCTACGACGCCGACGCCCGCATCGCCATCGAGGTCGAGAAGAGCGAGCGGAAGAACGTCAGCGACGACCTCCTCAAGTTCCAGAAGGGGTACCGCACCCAGAAGGACGGCCGGCCGAAGATCGAGTTCGGCTGTCTGGTGGTGCCAGTAAACTACCTGGGTCGGCATAACCTGTACCAGCACAGTCTGACGAAGCTCGACTTCATGAAGGGCGTCCTGTTCATCGATGACATCGCCGTCATCGGCTATCGCGACCCGCGACCTGACTGACGCTGTTCCTCCTGACTGTTTATTTGCGCCAGGAGGCGTGCAGCGCGCGATAGTGTGCGTGCCGTGACTCACCATGCCTGGTCCCGATCCTCACGACGACACGAGTGCCGACTACGAACAGTTCAAGAAGGAACAGCTTGCCCAGGACCGCGACGCCGCCGGGGCCGATACGGCGGACGTCGACGACAGGACAGCCCAATGCCTGGTCAACGACCTCGTCGACGCGGATGTCGTCACTCCGGTTCCGGAGGACCAAATTCTGGTTCACGAGCCGAGCGGCACCGCGTTCGACTCATCGACCCAGCTGGCCGTCTTCCATCGTGGCTGGACGGCCGGCCGCGACGCCGACGCGGAGGAAGAGTGATGCAGCAAACGCTCGTCGGCTGTGCGTTCTGCGACGCCCCGCCCGGTACCGAGACTGGCGAGGCCCATACTTGGGGACAAGACGAACGGGTCACTCATCCGATCTGCGTCGACTGTGCGATTCAGACGAAGCCGGATCCCGACGAGCACGATCACGTCGCCTGTGACGGCTGTGGGCTGGTCGTCGACACGCTCGCGGCACTGACGCGGTTCCGGGTGGAACTCGGGCACCTCGAAGGCCCGTTGCAGCTGTGCGCCCGCTGTAGTCCGGGCGGGCTCGCGACGTACTGGACGCGCGACCTCGAAAAGCACCTCGTCGCGGCGCCAGCGGAGTGACCCAAACACTCATTACTGTTTACCTGTAATCTGTAATCAAGAACAACCCGTGTCACGCACTTCAAACCGGGCCGACGGCGACATTGTTCGCGACTTCCTCTCGGTCGCGGACCTTCTCGAAGAGCCACAGCTCGCCCAGCTGTACGCGTACCTCGCTCGGGAGGGCGAGGCGACGGTCCAGGACGTGATGGACGACCTCGAACTTGCCCAGGGGACCGCCTACAGCTACGTCAACCGGCTCGTCGACGCCGGCGTCGTCGACGTCACCGACGACGGGCAGCCACGTCGGTACGCCGCCCGGGAGATTGACCTGACCGTGACGACGGCTGCCGGTGACCGTGAGTACACGATCACGCCGGCGCTCATCGACGCCGTCGGCCGTCGCGAGACGGACGCCGACATCGACACCTACATCGACCGCCACGGCGTCGCCGGCCTCGCAACGGCGCTCACGTACGCAGTTGCCCGCGAGCGCGGCGAGGTGACCCACCGGCTGATGGCGGAAGATCTCGACATCTCGCCGCTGGCCGCGGAGATGATTCTGCAGGCGCTGCGGCCCGTCGTCCACGAGCACTACGACATCGAGGAGGGTGGGGCATCTCTGGATGAGGTAAACGTCGGCGACGGCGACACGGTCGACGACGCGTGAGCCGGCTCCACATCGCCGACACCGGCCTGTTCGTCGCGATGGGGCAGCCCTCGAACAGTCGGTACCAAGCCGTTCGGCGGTTCGCCCGCCGGAACGACATCACCTTCGTCCTTCCCGAACGGGTGTACGAGGAGCTGACCGTCGACGACCCCGACGTCGAGGCGCCGCCCGTCGACGCCGCGATCGACGAGGGGTGGGCGACGGTTGCGGCGCCGCTCGAGTTCTCCGATCCTGTCGTCTCACGGGTGATGGACGGCGTCCAGCGGTACATCGCGAACGCCGACAACCGGCCGGCAGACGGGGTGGAACGTGCCGACGCCGCCCTCGCTGCCCTCGGTGCCCAGCATCTCAGTGCGGGAACCGCGACTGAGGTCTACATCTACACGACGGATATCGCGGCCGGCGAGGGGGCCGAAACCGTGCTCGCGAGCGAGGGCTACGGGGATTCAGTGACGTTCGTCAACGGCTTCCGGTTCATCGAGGACCTGGTCGCCGGCGACAGCTGACGGGATTCAAGCCTGATTCGCGGGGAGAAGACACTCGAAAGCCCTCGGCCGCTCGACGTCCCGCGACCGCCGCTGCGCGCCTCGTGCCTGCGGTGCTTGCGGGGTCGGGGGACGACCGAGGCGGCCTCGCCCTTTCTGAGTCCGCCAGGACCGTGGCTGGCTGGCCGAGCAACGTGGCCGGCTAGACAGGTGTGTCCTGACGGCCCGCCCCGCTCGCCGCTGCCGCCCTCCGCGAGAACTCGGGGAGTCGAGAGTTACGAACTAGAATTTATACGATTTGGTCTTCTGGAAGCCGTATGAGCAACGGATCGCTGGGGAAGCGTCGTGACTTTCGGTCGCTATTTGATGAACTGGACGGCGTCGCTCTCTGGACAGCGTCCGAACCGGGGAAATTCGAGTACATCAGTGCGGGCTTCGAAGATATCTGGGGTGTCCCACCTGAGGAGATCAAAGACGACATCGGGAAACTGATTGAGTCGATTCATCCCGATGACCGAGATCGCGTTCGCGCAAACATCGAGGAATCAACCCGTGAACTCCGTGATACGGAGTATGAGGGGCGCGTTGTTCGCCCGGATGGTTCGGTCCGGTGGACGCTCAATCGGCAAGTTATACTACAGGATGAGGCGGGAAATGTCTCGGAGATCATCGGCATTTCCACCGACATCACCGATCAAAAACGACGCGAGCAAGAGCTGGAACTATTGAATCGGATAGTTCGGCACGATATCCGGAACGATATGGCGGTCGTGCTCGGCTGGGCAGAAATGCTCGACGACCACGTCGACGATGAGGGGCGCGAGTACCTGCAGAAAATCCTTGCTAGCGGCGAGCACGTCGTTGAACTGACTGAGGTCGCGCGTGAGTATGTGGAAACGGTTGTCTCGGATGAAGCGCTTACCGTTGAGCCCGTGCCACTACATTCGGTTCTGGAAACCGAGCTGTCGCTTCGCGAGGAATCCTTCCCGGAGGCAGAATTCGTCTTGGGGAACTCACCATCTGATGTGGAGGTAGCTGCCAATAGTATGCTCAGTTCGGTCTTCCGGAATCTCCTCAACAACGCTGTCCAGCACAACGATGCCGACACTCCTCATATCGAGGTTTCTTATGAGGCACGAGACGACGATGTTGAAGTGCGAATCGCCGACAACGGACCCGGAATCGCCGACGATCACAAAGACACCGTGTTCGGTAAAGGGGAACGGGGGCTTGGAAGTCCTGGCACAGGCATCGGACTCTATCTCGTTGACACACTTGTTACCGAATACGGGGGCGAGATCTGGGTGGAGGACAATGAGCCGACAGGCGCCGTCTTCGTTATCGAATTACCACGCGCTGGCTGAGCCGAAGGAGAGAGCTATATCTAGGTGCCGTTCGGTGATTTCTCTCCCATCGAACGATGCCTTCCTCTGGCTTCGAGGATTCGGTAATATTCAGCGGATATTTAAACATCCGCTTGCTTCCTGTATCGTTGCTTAACAGGGTTTATCGCATCACTCGTTCGATTCAGAAAGAATCGGAAGAGATTCTTTGACACCAGACCAAGCATTCATATGACAATACTCGTCCCATTTGACGGATCAGTTCTAGCTGAAGCAGCACTTATTCGGGCGACTCAGTTCGGGAACGTGTTTGACGAAGATGTACTGGCTGTAAGTGTCATCCCGAAGGGGAATACAGACTACGCCAGAGAACGCAGCTGGCTTGAACAGGACGAAGAGTTCGCTTTGGAATCTGTCGTTTCAACGCTACATAAACAGGTGACTGATTTGTGTCCAAGTGCGAACTTTCGCCACAAAGTTGTGGATCGATACGCCCGGTCTGGCACGATAGCGGGCCGGATACGGAAGGTGGCACGGGATGAAGACGTTTCGATGGTCTTCATCGGCAGTGAAAACGTTGGCCGGCTTGTTACAGCAGTAAGTAGTGTTGGAGGGTCCGTTGCGGCAGACCAAGCCTACGATGTTGTCATTATTCGGGATCGGAGTCCATCGAAGATTGCTAAGCTCAGGGAAGCCTCGTCGCACAGAAAGCCAAAATCGGATTTTTACTTCCCTGAATGACCACACAGTTTGTGAATAGGGACTGATTTCAACACCGCTGGTAAGTAGATATGCGGAAGTGACTACTCGATTTCCAGCTGACCGCTTTTGCTGCCCTCCCTGTCGTCGTCCTCGTCCCATTCGAGTTCGAACTCGATACTGCGTTCCGTCATATTGCCAGCCGGACCTTCCCGTTCGGCTTTGACTTCGAAGGTCGGTTGGGCAGGGGGATTCAGCGTGACAGACTCGGAGCCTGCTTTCAGGCTGATAGCGTTTCCGCTGTCGAGATTGTCCGCGACTTTCCGGAGGTACGATGCAATCTCTTCTCGACTCTGGATGCTCTCCGATTTGAACAGGACTTCTTCAGGCATACAGGAGAACACACACGGCCTGCACCGATAAATGCGCCCGCTGTACTTATCGCCCCGAGCCAAGTATTACAACGGTTCTTCGATACCTCATTCTAACTGCGTAGTGCGGTGATGTTTTTGAGCGCCTGCAAAGGGTGCAGGCGCGTTCGGTCGTGCCTGCGCAGTACAGGTGATTCGAGATGTGTTACCACCGCCAGCGACAGGTACACCGTCTGATAGAGGCGTGATGATCGATGTCGGTCGAACTGAACGAGATCGAAGAGGCCGAAGTCGAACTGGAGGAGTGGCTAGTCGAACAGGCCGAGAACGGCATCCCAGAAATCGTCCTGATAGGGGTCCTTCGGGACTACGCGGACGACATCGAACACCTCGGCTACGTGCCGCGAATGTGGGGTGAGTCAGAGCGATGAGACGAACCAATACCTTCGAGGTCTTCCCCCAGTCGGATCAAGATGAAGCGATCCTCAGACGCCTCCTCGATGCGTCAGCGAGCCTCTGGAACCAGCTCACCTACGAGCGCCGGCAGCAGTTCTTCGCCGGCGAGAGCGTCTGGGAGGGTGACGGCTACTACGACGAGTACGTCGACGTGTTGGGGTCGGCAACGACTCAGCAGATTACCCGCGTCAACGATGCCGCCTGGCGGTCGTTCTTCGAAACGGTCGAGGAGGCCGACCATAAGGTCAGTCCACCCGGCTACTGGGGGAATCAAAACGACGGACGTGATCTGCGGACCTACATCCGCAACGACGCCTACACGATCCGCTGGGGCGAGCGTTCCCGGCTCGAGATCCCTATCGGCAGCCAACTCAAAGCCGAGTACGGCTTCGGTCGGTCCGAACGGCTCCGTGTCGCGGTCCGTGGTGAGCCACACTGGCAAGGTGACCAGGGCCGCCTTCACCTCACCTACGACGACGTCGACGAGACGTATCGGGCCCACCAACCCGTAACAGTCTCCGAGGCCGAACAGACGACGCCAACTGGGACGGACGTAGCCGCGCTCGATATCGGCGCGAACGTCCTCGTCGCGTGTACGACGACGGCCGGCGACCAGTACTGGTACAGCGGCCAGGAGCCGTTCCGGCAATTCCGTGAAACGACCGAGCGCATCGCCGACGCCAAAGCGAAGCTCCCTGAAGGTCAAAACACAAGCAAGCGTATCCAGCGGCTCTATCGGAAGCGCTCCCGCCGGCGGGACCACGCCGTGAACGCGCTCCTTCGAGATCTGGTCGAGCGACTCTACGACGACGGCGTCGAAACCATCTATCACGGCGATCTCACCGGCGTCCTCGGCGAATACTGGTCGGTCGAGGCGAACCTCAAAGCGCGTACGTTCTGGGCGCATCGCCAGTGTCTCGATCAGTTCGCGAACGTCTGCGAAGAGTACGGCATCGAGGTGGCCTCACTCTCCGAAGCGTGGACCTCCCAAACGTGTCCGAAGTGTGGGGAACGCAAGCAGACGCGCCGGCATCGCGAGACGCTGAGGTGTCCGTGTGGCTTCGAGGGGCACGCCGACCTCGTCGCGTCGCGGACGCAGCTCGAACAGGCGACAAACACTGCGGTCAGGCCGACGGCACGGCCCGTGCGGTTCCAGTGGGACGACCACCAGTGGTACTCCGTCGAGGAGGACGCGGTGGCTCCCAACGAATAGCGCACAGACCCGCAAGGTGCCGCCGCGGTGTCGACGGGACGCCAGTGAGTGGACGCTCCGGGGTTCCGGAGTGGATGTCGATCCGCTGGTCGCTCGCTTTTCGAATTGACTGTGTCCCGTATTCGCAACGATATTTTAGGACCATTTCACCATTGGAGATCGGGACGAATAATAATACCCTCTACTGACTGTTCTCAGTCAAGGTTAGATACCAGAACAAGTCCTCTCGAATTCCTGAGAATCTTCTAACGGGTCCCATTGGATCATCAAACCGTGCATCACGAATGGATTGTGCAAAAGCATCTTGTATCCGATCCAGGCTCAGATTATCAAATGACGAATGGTTTGGAAGAACGGTATATTCAATGCCAGCTGAGCGAAGTGAACTCGCAGTTTCCTCGGACGGAGACTCCCAAAACATAAATTCGAGAACGATTGTTCCATCGTCTTGTAGTGGTCGCGCTTTGGAACGGAGTTTTGGAATTTCATCACTGAATCGTACCGTACCGGGATCTGCCTTACATTCGATTACACGATATTGGTTCTGTTCTATGACTAGAAGATCAACTTCTCCAGCACCAAGGTCTTCAGACCAAAACACTGGCAGATCACCCTCCTGAGCAGTTAGAGCGAAGTACCCCAGTAATTCTAAAAGAACTCCTCGAGCCGAATTGAGTTTCATAGACGCGTCTTGTGCTTCAAGCTCATTTTGAAGATAATCATCTGTAAGCCGAGTTGCCATCAGTCGGCGAAATTCCTCAATCCCAATTGTTAGTTCACGGACCTCGATTGGCCAGAGATCTTGAGCTTCGTCTATACTTTGTTCAATATATTTAACAGCAGCTTCTGACCCCGAAAAGTCGGTGCCCACCTCGTAGAAAATAAGCCATCCGGAAGGATCGCCAATACCGCGGTGTGCCAGACGTTGAAGAATTGCATACGAATACCGGTTCCCCTCATCACTCTTTACAGGATGTTTGAAACGAGCAATGTGAATCGGGAAGTCAGCATCTTCCCGAAGGAATGTAATTGCAAGCCCCCAGAGAGTCGTCTCAAACGTTGCATCCTTGCTAAAAGTAGTTGACCCCAACCATTCAGCATTATTCCAGAATAGTACATAATCAAGCTCCTCCTCAAGCGTAAGTTCTGATCGACTGGGTGGTTTTACGCTTGCTAAAAACGGGGAGAGTACATCCTCTGGAATGTCTGAACGAGCTTCAAGTATGTCATCTGGTTCAACCAGCCGTCCACCCGTTAAAGATTCTAATTCCTTATCGATTGGTGTGAGAAATTGGCCCCGAACATCACCATAGAAGGCCTGTAACGGGGACTCAGAACTATCTCTCCTGTAATCTGATGACCACGTAGTTACTTGGTTCAAATCAGGAAGGACCGAGTTCTGATACGTATTTTCGTCCTTTAGGAGTTCTTTCCAGACAAATTGAAGGGTTCTAACATAGCCACTAATAGCGTCCTCTCGTGGACCGCTCAATAACCAGCGATCTAAATTTGTTGGTCCATATCCACGAGGACCATATTGGCGAGTGTTGGTATATCGATCCACCAATTGAATACGTGTAGCGTACTCAATAGCGGTCTCTTTTGAGATATCAGTCTCAGGAACAGGTTCGGCGATTTCTATTAATTTCGCTGAGAGATCAAGAAGGGGTGTTACTGCGTCCTGTACTGTAGATATGTTCTCCCAGTCGGTTACTGGTCTAATCTGTTGTTGAATTTGTTTTAGATTCCTGAAAAAGTCTAATCGTTCATTTGATTCGGGGATTTTGTCAGGGTCAATCATCTCTCCTTCTGCTCGCTGAAGGACATACGGATAATCCAGATCAAAAACTGGGCTAATACTGCCACCAACCGCAAGTGCACGGATACCTGTCTCGAAGAAGAACACATATCCAGGAACCAGGTCATCCAGGTCATCCTCTGTGTTTTCGCAAATCCATTCCTCGAAGTGTTCAGTTGAGCTTGCAATCTTGAGGGGGTGAAGAAGACTTGCGATATAACCCACATCCGGTGAAAGAGCTGGGGTCTCTTCTTCCGATTCCATCCTGGATACACAAATATCGTGGTTAGATAAGTCTCTTATCCACCATTTTAAATTCGCACTAATGGCTCGGATTCGTATTTTACAGATTCAATGGCGGCAATTTTAGCGGAAGAGTGTTCGCTCGCGGCCCGCCCCGCTCGCCGCTGCCGCCCTCCGCGTCGCTCGCGACCGACCATTCCGGGCGGTCTGCCTGCAGTGGCGGGCGGACTGCCGGGCTAAAATGAATGTGCCCTCGACGCCAGCGGGAAAGCGCGGGGGGTTGCGCGGCGTGGCTGCTCACCCCCCACGCTTTCTCCGCTGGTCGCTCGCTTCGGGCGGGTCGGCGCGCGGTGCTGGTTGGGGCCACCTCATGCAGGCGCGCTCTCGCTCGCGCCCGGTAGGGCGCTCGCGAAGGCGCGAGCGAGAGCGCGCAGATGGTTCTGTCGGTTGTTGACGTCGGAAAACCGCGATGTAGGAGCATCGCGGTGTCGGCGCGTGAGCGCCTTCAGTGGTACCTTGGAGAGATACCAATGTCTAGTAACAACGCTAGCGGAAAGGTCGTTACGGTGGATGAACAGGCATTCGAGAACGCGGGCGGTCAGACGGTCGATGAAGACGGCTTCCCGGTCGTCGACGAGACGCCAAAGTTCGAGGCCGCGGTCGAGCAGGAGACCCAAGCGAAGGTGGATGCGAACCACCCGGACGGGATCGCNNCTGGGAACGCAGGACGGTCGCGAGCAGCGCACGCGGGCGGTCGCCGCGCACGGGAGTAAGAAACGTCGGCGGACGTTCCAGAAGCGTGCCGCGAGCGTGGACCCGATGGCCGACCCCGAACGGGATGATCCCCGAGCGGAGCTCTCCCAGGATAAACTGGCGACGGTGAACACGGAGGCAGACCGACTCGCGACGCGGTTGGATAGCTGGTCGCGGGCGGCGGTCAGTCGACGTCTGGCCGAAGCAGTCGTCGACGGCACGGATATAACGAGTGCGGTCGTGCGGGTGTTCGAGGAGTTGCAGACGGCTCCGGGGGGCACCGTGCCCATCGACGCCCTCGAGGACGTCGATCGCAAAGAAGTGAGTGTTGAAGGTCAAATCGAGGTGCTTTGGGATAGTGACTCGCCAGCCATCGCTCAAGTTGGTCTGATCGCAGACGACAGTGGGAAAACGAAGTTCACCAGCTGGAAAGCATCGGATGCTCCGTGGATCAAGGAGGGTGAGCGCGTTCGGATTCACGGGGCGGCGAAAAACTGGTACAACGGGCGCGTCTCACTAGCCGTCACTGGCTGGAGCACCATTACCTTCCCCGAGCGCGACCGCTGGTGGGAATAGCCGGTCGTCACGGCTCTCTTTTCTTGCTACGTGCCGGGC
>NZ_NHOA01000019.1 GCF_002727125.1 Halorubrum persicum | reverse complement strand
CGCCGAGCACCCCGCTCCGCGAGGCGAGCGGGAGCGACTCCCAGTCGTCGAGATGCGCCGCCAGCGCGCGGTCGGCGGCGACGTCCGCGAGGAACGCCGACCGCGACTCCCAGTGGCCGATACGCTCGTTGCCGGCGTGTGCGAAGCCGGGCTCGCCGAGCCACCGCAGCGAGAGCCCGTCTTCGTCGATGCCGGTGAGCCGAGCGAGCGCGGTGACGTCGGCCGGAGAGGCGGGACGCGTGCCGTCGGGAGGGGTTGCGGCGGCCTCGTCGCCAGCGGCAGTCGCGTTCGTTACGCCACCGAACGCCGTGTCGGCCGCGTCGCGAAGCGCGGCGAGGTGCGTCCGCCACGCCGACTCGAACCACGGCGCGAACGCGAGATCGGTCCCGTCCGGCGTCTCGACCAACACGTCGGCGGACAGGAGGTACGACTCCGCGTCGACCTCCGGAGGCGGACCGGCGTCGCGGCCCTTCCCGAACAGCCGGAGCGCGCGCTCGGGGAGGTAACGCTTCGTGAGTTCGGGCGTTCCCGGGACGAGGTAGCCGCGCAGCCAGATCGCCGCGAGCGAAACGACGAGGAGGGCCGCGCCGAGTTCGACCGCGACCAGGGCGCCGACGCCGACCGCGCCGACCGCGGCGATCGCGATGTTGACGGCCGTACAGGGCAGACAGCGGTTCTCGCCGGTGTACTCCGGACGCCGAAAGCGGCCGAGACGGGTGTCGTGTGATGCCGTCATACCCGTCGTTGGCGACGGAGAGACCTATGTATGCGTGGCCTACCGGTGTTCGGGAGGCGGAACATGGCGGCGCCGACGGCTTCGACCGCAACGGAGAGCCTGACCGCGGCCGGAATGAAACCCGGAGTCGATCGGTTCAGCGTTCCGAGGAGTACCCGGACGAGGGGGGGGATAGGTCAGGCCGAGACGTGCGAGACGCGAAAATCGTTGCCGCTTCGAATCATACGGATTCCACACTTTCATGACGTGACATTAATACATAATGATATATACTCCGGTTTCGATAGGTAGTGTGACATAGTGCGTGAGAGTACCATGACACCGCAAGTGACGGGAGAACCGAAGGTAGCCGGCAGCGACGCCGACAGGCCCTCCCGCGACGAGGTGTTTACGGCGCTCAGCAACCGACGGCGGCGAAACGTGATCACCTATCTGAAAGAGAACGGCGACGGCGCGCGCGTCAGGGACATCGCGGAGCAGTTGGCGGCGTGGGAGAACGACCTCGAGATCAACGAGGTGACGTACAAACAGCGCAAGCGGGTGTACACCGCGCTGCACCAGTCGCACCTCCCGAAGCTCGCCGAGAGCGGATTCATCGACTACGAGCCGGATCGCGGGATCGTCTCGCAGACGGAAGAGAGCCGTCAGCTCGAGGTGTACCTCGAGGTCGTCTCCGAAAACGAGATCCTCTGGGGCGAGTACTACATCGGCCTCGCGGCCGTCTGCGGGCTACTCGGCGGCGCAGCGTGGATCGGGACCGTCCCGTTCGCGTCGGTCTCCGGCTACGCCTACGCGGTCCTGTTCGCGGCGCTGTTCGGTGTCTCCGGGGTCATTCACCGGATGTCGACGCGACGGAATCGGGTGGGGTGACGCTCGCGCCGCGGGCGGGCGGGCGCCCGCCGCGGCCGACCGCACACCCGTAGGGTTTTACCCGCCGACGGCGGGAGTACGGATATATGCCAACGGGGATCGTCGGGGAGTTCCTCGATCTCAAGGCGGAGACCGACGCGGACGTCCTCGCCATGCAGTGCGGCGACTTCTACGAGTTCTTCGCGGACGACGCGGAGCTGGTCGCCGACGAACTGGACCTGACGGTGTCACAGAAATCCTCTCACGGCTCGTCGTACCCGATGGCGGGCGTGCCGCTCTCCGAGCTCACCCCCTACGTGAAGGCGCTCGTCGAGCGGGGGTACCGGGTCTCCGTCGCCGATCAGTACGAGACGGACGACGGCCACGCCCGCGAGATCAGGCGGGTCGTCACGCCCGGCACCCTCCTCGAGACCGCGGACGACGACGCGCGGTACCTCGCGGCGGTCGTCCGCGAGGGCGACGACGCCGACGGCCCCTACGGGCTCGCGCTCGCCGACGTGACCACCGGGCGGTTCCTCGTCACCGAAGTCGAGACCGCCGGCGACCTCCGCGCCGAGCTGTACCGGTTCGACCCCGCAGAGGTGCTTCCGGGGCCGCGCGTCCGCAACGACGACCGGTTGCTCGGGGCGGTCCGCGAGGACCTGTCGGGGGCCGTCTCCGTCTTCGACGCGGAGGCGTTCGCACCGGGGCGCGCGAAACACGCGGTCCGCGAGCAGTTCGGGCGGGAGACCGCCGACAGCGTCGGGATCGACTCCGATCTGGCGCTCCGCGCGGCGGGCGCCGCCCTCGGCTACGTCGAGGAGACCGGCGCGGGCGTGTTGGCGTCGATCACGCGGCTCACCGCCTACGGCGACGACGACCACGTCGCCGTCGACGCCACGACCCAGCGCAACCTCGAGCTCACGGAGACGATGCGCGGCGACGCCGACGGCTCGCTGTTCGAGACGGTCGACCACACCGTCACCGCCGCCGGAGGCCGGCTCCTCCGCGAGTGGCTCACGCGACCGCGGCGGGACGGCGCGGAGCTTGCCCGCCGGCTCGACGCGGTGGAGGCGCTCGCGTCGGCGGCGCTCGCGCGCGACCGCCTGCGGGAGACGCTCGGCGACGCCTACGACCTCGAACGGCTCGCCGCGCGGGCGACGAGCGGGAGCGCGGGCGCGAGGGAGCTCCTCTCGGTGCGGGACTCGCTCGCGCTGGTGCCCGCGCTCGCCGACGCCGTGTCCGGGACCGCGCTCGCCGGCTCGCCGGTCGCCGAGGTGCTGGAGCGCATCGACCGCGGGCGCGCCGCCGCCCTCCACGGCGAGCTCGCGGAGGCGCTCGCGGAGGACCCGCCGAAGACGAAGACGCAGGGCGGGCTGCTCCGGGAGGGGTACGACGACGAGCTCGACGACCTGATCGCGCGCCACGAGGAGGCGAACGAGTGGCTCGACGGGCTCGCGGAGCGCGAGAAGCGGCAGCACGGCCTGAGCCACGTCACCGTCGACCGCAACAAGACGGACGGCTACTACATCCAGGTCGGCAAGTCCGCGGCCGACGGCGTGCCCGATCACTACCGCGAGATCAAGACGCTGAAGAACTCCAAGCGGTTCGTCACCGACGAGCTCGAAGAGCGGGAGCGCGAGGTGCTCCGGCTGGAGGAGGCCCGCGGCGAGCTGGAGTACGCGCTGTTCGAGGAGCTCCGCGAGCGGGTCGCCGACGACGCCGAACTGCTGCAGGACGTGGGGCGGGCGGTCGCCGAGATCGACGCGCTCGCGTCGCTGGCGACCCACGCCGCGGGCAACGACTGGACGCGCCCCGAGCTCACCGACGAGCGCCGGCTCGACGTGGAGGCGGGGCGCCACCCGGTCGTCGAGCGGACGACCGACTTCGTGCCGAACGACCTCCGGCTCGACGGGGAGCGCGGCTTCCTCATCGTCACCGGCCCGAACATGAGCGGGAAGTCGACGTACATGCGGCAGGCGGCGCTGATCCAACTGCTCGCGCAGGCGGGGTCGTTCGTGCCCGCGCGGGCGGCCACCGTCGGGCTCGTCGACGGGATCTACACCCGCGTCGGCGCGCTCGACGAGCTCGCGCAGGGGCGCTCGACGTTCATGGTGGAGATGCAGGAGCTGTCGAACATCCTCCACTCGGCGACCGCGGAGTCGCTCGTCATCCTCGACGAGGTCGGGCGCGGCACGGCCACCTACGACGGCATCTCGATCGCGTGGGCCGCGACCGAGTACCTCCACAACGAGGTGCGCGCGCGAACCCTCTTCGCCACGCACTACCACGAGCTGACGACGCTGGCCGACCACCTCCCGCGCGTGGAGAACGTCCACGTCGCCGTCGACGAGCGCGACGGCGAGGTGACGTTC
>NZ_NHOA01000077.1 GCF_002727125.1 Halorubrum persicum | reverse complement strand
CCGAGGACCGTTCCGTCCTCGGCGGTGTTCTGCTCAGTCTCGGTCTTGTGTCGGCGGAAGCCGATGTGTAAAAAGTAGTCGCCATTCCGAACAGTGAGTGTGCTTTCCGTGACGCTCCATTCGTCGGAGTCGAGGTACTGGCGTTGGTAGCCATCATCAGAGTCGGGGAGGGTGAGGTCACACCTGACGCGACTCTCCGTGGTGGAAAGCGACACGGTGTCGTCGTCGAACAGCGTCATCGTTCGTGTGTCGTACTTCACCGTTGGTGCGGTGAAGGTCGGCTTGCTGACCCTCTTCCCTTGGGATCGACGTTCGATATAGCCGGTGATGGCTTGTGCGGCTTGGTGGGTGGCGAGAATCGCGTGCTGACTACCGGGGTCGGTGTGTTCGCGCACATCATCGTAAACGAGGGGCTATACGTCGCTCTTGGCGTTACACTTGCCCCACGCTTTGTTGGTGGCGAGTTGGCAACCGCGTTTCCACTCGGTGATGGTATCTTCGAGGAGGTCGCGTTGCCCGTCCGAAACATCGAGACGGGTGATTGCCGTCCGACGCACGTAGTTGTCTGCCACAATTTCAATGCGGAAGGGTGGCTGCTTATAGGCTAGTGTTTGTGACCAATACGAACGCTCTCCTCCCCTTCCTACTCGCTCCCGTCGGTCGCTCCTTGAGGAAGGGGACTCCGCGCTACCGCTTCAGTTGAAAGTAGAGGAGACAGGGGCAGCCACTTGTGCATGAGTGAGCGTTGTGAGAACGGCGCCAACGCTTAGTACGGAGCAAGATTTAATTCGGCAACTACTGTGAAGGGCGAGGCTTTCGCCTCGAATTTCCCGTAATTCGTGGCTTTTGTTGTTCCCTTCGAGCGGGGAGGAGGTCAATCTGATATCGATCAGGACCCGCCCGTGTTCGCTGTTCCACTACCCGAGATCGACGGCGACGACGAAGTCCCGTTCGTGATGGTGACCGAGTACGTATTCGGGCCGAGCAGGTCCGTAGCGCTGGTGATAATGTTGTCATTCGAGTCTTTTAGCGTACAGTCCATTGAAATCGTGACATTCGTTGTGTTGCTGCCTCCGTCGGTCGTCGCCTCAAAGTTGGACGCGTCGAGTGCTCCACCGTTGTTCGAGAGCATACTGATCTCCGAGATCGTCTGGTTGAATGATCCGCTCGTTGTGGGCTCTGCGACGTCAAACGAATACGGCGTATTGCCGATGGTTGTTTCACTCGTTGATGACGTGCTCACTTTCCACGTCACTTCTACCGTTGCGACCGGCATCCCCTGGTCGGACCAGTCGATCGTGATGTCAGGATTTATTGTGAGCGTGTTCAGCTTGCCATCGCTCGTCGTAATGTTCACGTCATTCGCCGTGAAGCCGCTCGCGGCCAATGCTGGCTCTGACGCGGACAGTAGGGCGGTGCTGCTCAGTACCCCCGCCGCCCCCACGACACCAGCTCTCTTCATCACGTCTCGCCTAGTCTGATCAATCATACTAGTACATCGAGTGTCATTCAGAATGTATAACCGGCCTACATACTGACTCGGATGGACACTCGTTATAAAGAGAGAGCCTAACGAACGAACTGCCTCTCGAAGTACCGACTCGTCACGTCGCGCTGGAAGAAGCTAGCTGCTCGTCGTGTTGTTCTCTTGGTTTGTTGCTTGATCGACGGCTTCTTCGATCTGTTGTTGCTGGAGATACTGATCGTAGTACTCGCCGGGGAGCACCGCGGCCAGATCTCCGTCCTCGAGTCCGTTCACGAATGTTGTTGCGGGGGCGGTGAGGCGCAGGAGGCCATCCTCGGGCGCAGCGTTATCGATTGTGACTGCGTCAGCATTCTCCACGGAGTCCTCGAACGTGGTTGTCGCATTCGTTATCAGTTCTTCCTGTCGACTCTGGAGCTCCTCTTGGGCTTCCGTTCGCGTGATATTTCCATTCTCAAGCTCTGTCTGAAGCTCTTCCTGAAAGCTGCTGAGCGCTTCTTGATCCCCTTGGACTTGTACGGTCAGTGTTGCTTCTCCCTCGGGTGCTGCGCCCTCGTCACCATCAGCTGTTGTTCCCTCGTCACCCTCAGTCTGTGATTGAGTCGTGGGACCGGAGCACCCAGCAAGAGCGACGCTTGCACTGGTGCCAGTCATTGCGAGAAACGATCGACGGCCTGGGCTCTGTTTCATCTCATTTCTCTTGTGGAAAATCGCTTGTAACTCTTGTCTTTCCGAGAGAAATGGAACGCGAACGACTTCTGGGACCACTCTGCGAGACACGTTCCTTGTGTCTCTATAGGGTGCTTACCGCACGTACTGCTCTTCGTAGTAGCGGCTCGCCACCGCCCGCTGGCTGCACCCTCTATCGTGAGGGAGATTGTCGATCGTCGTCTTGGTCTCGTCAGGGCCGTCGATCCGGACCTGCGCGCCACACTCGTCACACCGGAGGAACTTCGGCTCCGTGATCGCGAGCCCATCCACAGAGGGCGGGCTGCCCGACGGCACGATCGCGAAATGCGTCTCCGGCGAGCTGAATGAGCGCATCGTCACGGCCCCTCCAGTGTATCGACGAGTGACACGGCCGTCACGGGCTCGCCGTCGACGCGGAGCTCGCGCAGCTGCTGGGTACCGACGAACCGCATCCCGTCGCCACCGTCCTGGCGCTGCTTGCGCTCGACGAGCAGCGCTCTCCAGGGCGCGTCCGGCGTGCGCTGAAAGTCGAGCTCGCGACGGATACCGTCCTCGCCGACGTACTCGACCGTCGGGAGTGGCTCAGTCATCGCCGCCCTCCTGGCCGTCTTGGTGGGACCACCGCGGATCGCTCGTCAGCGTCTCCACCGTCGACACGATCTCGGCGCCGGTGTCGGGCGTCCGTGGGTGACTGTTCCCACGCGTGACGATGAGCTCGACGTAGTCGTCTGCGACGCGATCGACGACAGCGGTGAAGCGCGGCTGCGGCTCCCACAGCGGCACGTCGTGCGGTTCGGGCACGTCATCCAGGTCGGCCCGAGACTCGTCACACTGCCACGTCTGTCCCGCTTCGACGGCGCCGGCGCGAGCGACGAGACTACTCATCGTTACCCTCTTTATTACTCCGTCCCATACCGTAGAATGCGGCATCAAGGCACGCGATTTCGTCTCCACGCTCGACCTGCTCACCGGCCTCATAGTCGCGCAGGTCGGGCACCCACCCGAGTTCTTGACACCACTGCGCGACCGCCCAGCGAGCGACCTGTTGTTCGTCGCCGTCCCAGTTGCCGTCGTAGCGCTTCCCCTCGAGGAGCAGCATCACGAGGTAGTCGATCGGATTCTCGGCGTGCAGCTTCTCGCCGTCGACGGCGAGCCGAAGCGAGCTGTACTCGGGCCGCGAGTCGGGGACCGTGTCGTCTTCACGCGCCTGCCGGAGCTGCTCGTTGACTGCGTTCGCATGATCGTTGTCAGTCACTGCTCGAGCACCTCCGTCCGGCCGTCCATCGTTGCGATCCGCGGCGCACCCTGCACGGCAGCACCAAGTCCGGTATCGATCGCCGAGCGGTTGACCCATCCGGGAATGACGACCGATCCTCTCGCTTGACATCCTCCCCGCGCTGAAGCGCGAGGATTCTCACGGCACCGCGCCGCTGAATTGGGATATTGTGGTTTACGATGTGACCTGTTCTTGAGGCGCGAAT
>NZ_NHOA01000142.1 GCF_002727125.1 Halorubrum persicum | reverse complement strand
CATCTATTCAACACAGCAGATTTGAATACTCCCAAGACCTGCCAACAAGTTTTCCAGTCCGTACGCCAACCCTGCTGTTAACAGCAAAACGAGGACATAACCGAGGCTACCAACGAGACCTGCTAGCTGTGTCTTCCGCGAAAAGGTGGAGGAGTTCGGTAGTGCGGGTACCATAGTCTGGATGGAAGATGATAATGTATCTGAAAAATGGCATTTCAACAGAGCTGGTTTGTTGGATTTATCCCCACTTTGAACAGCTGAGATCTCCCTTCAAAACTTGGGAAACGGATTCAATTGAGTTCGGATAACTACAAAATTTCTTTACGTCTATCAGCGTCTTCGGTTGTTTTATTAGAACGGACTAAACACATTTGATCAGTATGGCCCTCCAACTCAGCCATGCGGTTAGCGACGGTATTCGGCGGACAGTTTCTCGAACTGGTGGTATCCTATTTCTGGGATTCCTCGCTATCCAGTTTGGGCTTCAAATAAGCGCCAACAGCGCTGTATTAGGGCTTCTCCCACCAGAGGCTGCCGAACAGTTTAGTCAGGATGCAGGACTTGCGCTTCCGATTCCCGGGAGTGCCGGGGTTGCTCTATTCGTTGTGATCATGATATTGAGCTCGATGTACCTCGTCATTCTCTCGCGAACATTTGCTCAACCACAGAGTGAGATGTCACGGTTCCCTGCGACGTCCACGCGGCGACTCGGTCGGACCACGGTCTTCGCTCTTGTTGGTGGGTTGATTATCACTGTCTCAATCATGCTTGGCACCGTTCTCTTGGTTCTCCCCGGGTTGTTTCTGGCAGTCTCATTCCTATTTTTCATGTTTGCTGTCGCTGTCGAAGATCGCGGGATCATCAGCAGCCTCAAGCGGAGTTGGGGGTTGACTCGTGGATCCCGGATCAAGCTCGGTATTCTCGTTATTGTGACTGCGCTCTTTGGTGGTGTAATCGGTGCGGTCTCGCCGTTATTGACCCTCGCTGGCCTATCGGTCGCCGCCGATATCGTAACAGTTGTTTTCACAACGGCATTCTTTGTGCCATACTACGCGATCATCGCGTCGGCATACCTCCAGTTGCGAGACGGACAAGGTGCTTCGAACCGGTCAACACAGAACCCGGTTGACGCGTCAGAAATACCCAAACTCTAGCCGACTCAAGCCACGGGTCGTCGAATCTTCAGAATTGAATATCCACGAACGCTCTTCTGTAGGAGA
>NZ_NHOA01000068.1 GCF_002727125.1 Halorubrum persicum | reverse complement strand
CCGCGGCGCGGACGTGACGCTCGCCGAGAAGGGCTCCCTCGGCGCCGGCAGCACCGCTCGCGCGGCCGGCGGGATCCGGTCGCAGTTCTCCTCGCGCGTGAACGTCGAGCTCTCGCTCGCCAGCAAGGAGGTGTGGAACTCCTTCGACGAGCGGTTCGGCGTGGACATCGGGCTCCGGAAGAACGGCTACCTGTTCCTCGCCCGGACGGCGGACGCCGCCGAGCAGTTCCGCCAAAACGTCGAGCTACAGCGCGACCTCGGCGCGGAGAGCGAGCTGCTCACGCCCGCGGAGGCGACGGAGCACTGTCCGGGCCTCGACCCGGAGCCGTTCGTCGCGGCGACGTACAACCCCGACGACGGGATCGCCGACCCGAACCTCGCCGTCCAGGGATACGCCGAGGCGGCCCGCGAGTCGGGCGTCGACATCCGGACGAAGACCGCCGTCACGGAGCTCCACCGCGAGGGCGACCGCGTCGTCGGCGCGGACCTCCGAGCGGTCGGCACGGGGTCGTCCGAGCCGTCCGAGCGGCGCGAGGTCGACTGCGTCGTCAACGTCGCGGGCGCGTGGGCCCCCGCGATCGCCGAGATGGCCGGCGTCGACCTCCCGATCGCGCCTCGGCGCCGGCAGATAGCCGTGGTCGACCCGACCCCGCCGGTCCCCGAGTCGGCCCCGCTGACGATCGACCTCGAAACCGGGTCGTACTTCCGCCCCGAGCGGGACGGGGTGGCGCTCATCGGCGGCCACTTCGGCGACACCGACCCCGACCAGGACCCGGACGCCTACGACGAGGGGATGGACATCGCGTGGGCGGCACGCGCCGTCGAGCGCGCCGCCGAGTACACCGCGTATTTCGGGCCCGACACGCGGATCAAGCGCGGCTGGGCCGGACTGTACGCGGTCACGCCCGATCACCACCCGATCGTCGAGGAGACGATTCCCGGCCTGGTGACCGTCGCCGGCTTCTCGGGCCACGGGTTCCAGCACGCGCCGGCCGCCGGGCGGATCGGCGCCGATCTCGCCGCCGACGGGGAGACGGATCTGCTCGACATCTCGCCGCTCTCGGGCGACCGGTTCGAACGCGGCGAGACGCACTCCGAGCACAGCGTCGCCTGAACGGTCGCGGGCCCGATCGAGCGGGGACGGGCCGTGCGTCTCGGCGGCGCGCTAGGCGTCGTCCGCCGCCGCCACCCGAACCACCTGCTTCCCGATGTTGTCGCCGGCGAAGAGCCCGAGGAAGGCGTCGGGGGCGTTCTCCAACCCCTCGACGACCGTCTCCCGGTGTTGCAGCTCGCCGCTCGCGACCCAGCGCCCGAGCCGCTCGCTCGCCTCGCCGAACCGTGTCGCGAAGTCGCCGACGAGCAGCCCCTCGACTTTGGCTCGCACCGGGATCAGCGCCGGGAGCTTCCGCGGCCCCGTCGGGACCGTCTCGTCGTTGTAGTGGGCGATCTGTCCGCAGACCGCGACCCGCGCGTCGAGGTTCAGTTTAGTGAACACGGCGTCCGTGATGGGGCCGCCGACGTTGTCGAAGTACACGTCCACGCCGTCGGGGGCGGCGTCGTCGAGCGCGTCGCGGTAGTCGTCGGTGGTCTTGTAGTTGATCGCGGCGTCGAAGCCCAACTCGTCGGTGAGCCACTCCGTCTTCTCGTCGCTGCCGGCGAAGCCGACGACGCGGCAGCCGTTGCGCTTCGCGATCTGGCCGACGACCGAGCCGACCGCGCCCGCGGCGCCCGAGACCACGACCGTGTCGCCGGGCTTCGGCTCGCCGACCTCCAGCAGGCCGAAGTAGGCCGTCCGGCCGGGCATCCCGAGCACGCCGAGATACGCCTCCGGATCGGCGACCGACGGATCGACCGGCGCGACGTCGTCGGCGTCGAGCGTCGCGTAGTCGGCCCATCGCCCCTCGCCCGTCACGAGGTCGCCTTCGGCGTAGGCGTCGCTCTCGCTCTCGACCACTTCGCCGACGACACCGCCTTTGAGCGCGTCGCCCACGTCCCACGGCTCCGCGTACGACTCGGCGTCGCGCATCCGACCGCGCATGTACGGATCGACCGAGAGATATCGCGTTCGGACGAGGAGTTCGCCCGGAGCGGGAGCGGGCACGTCCGTCTCCCGCAGTTCGAAGCTGTCCATGTCGGGTTCGCCGTCGGGGCGCTCGGCGAGTAGCCACTCGCGGTTGGTGTTCGTCACGGTCGCCGTTGTCGACTGCAACTCAATAGCGTTTGGACACCAGCAGCCGCCTCGGGAATCGCAAGCCGAAGCCGGAGTCTCGGGGGATTTCGGCGCCGCGGACCTCACTCCCCGTCCAGCGGAAACACCACCCGACCGTCGTCACGCCGGCTCTCGGTGTCGAACGCCGCGGAGCGCTCCGCGATGGTCTCGCTCACCCACTCGGCAACGTCGTCGTCCGCCATCGTCGCCGCCTCGTCGACGATCGCGGTCGGCTCGGCGATCAGCTCGTCGGGGTCGCCGTCGCGCACGACCAGTTCGAAGAGCGCGGTCCGCTTGTTGCGGACGCCTTGGCGGTCCTGATAGCTGATGTAGTCGTCGACGAAGTCCGCCGCGTCGTAGATGATCGGGCGCCCCTCGTACACCTCGACGCCCTGAAGGACGTGGGCGCTGTGTCCGTGGACCACGTCGACGCCCTGATCGACCAGCCAGCGACCGAACCGCTCGTGGACCGGTCGCGGCTCAGTCTCCCAGTTCGGCCCCCAGTGAAGCGACGCGACGACGAGGTCCGGTTCGTGGTCGGCCGCCCGGTCGAGGATTCCGTCGACGAGCGAGCGCGTCGCGGGCCTCGCCGGATCGAGCGTCGCGAAGGCGGTCCCCGGCGCCGACTCCGAGGCCGCGAACTCCTCAGCCTGATCGGTGAGACCGAACGCCGCGACGGTCAGGCCGTCGGCCTCGAACGCGGCGGGTTCGAGCGCCGCGTCCCGATCCGTACCGGCGCCGGCGTGCGCGATTCCCGCGTCGGTCAGGTGGGAGCCGGTGTCCCGGAGCGCGGGTTCGCTGTAGTCGAGGATGTGGTTGTTCGCGAGCGAGACGAACGAAGCGCCCGCGCCCTCCAACGCCGGAACCGCGAAGTCTGGGTCCGACCGGAAGTAGTACCCCTTATCCGGCCAGCGCGTCCCGCGATCGGAGATGCAACACTCCAGATTTCCGATCAGCCCGTCGAGCTCCTGCAATCGCGAGAGCGTCGACCCCCAGACCTTCTCCGGGTCGTCGTCGGTCCACCGCTCGTTGACGCTCCGGCCGAGCATCAGATCGCCGACGAAGCCGAGCCTCGTCTCGGCGCTCTCGTCCGTGTCGTCGGCGTCGACGCCGTCGTCGCCACTCGCGTCTGCGTCGCTGTCGGCCGTATCGGCGTCGTCGCCGCCCGATTCGGCGCTCCCGTCTCCTGCTGTCGGCGCCGAGCCGGTACATCCGGCGAGTCCGGTGACGCCAGCGATGCCCGATGCCAACAGAGTCCGGCGCGTCTGCATCGGCCACCCTTTCTTCGGGCGGCGATTTTAACCCACCGGAGCTGACGAGCACATCTGAAACAGCCAGTCGACAGAGAGTGCGATCTGAGCTGACAAGAACGATGAGTAACGATTGTGTCTCCTGTTAGCACAAACGGTGGCGATGCCGTGGTACAAGCGTCGGGGTTAAACTACTGACTCACGTTCTTTAGATGATGTCTGAAACTGATACGGTAGACACGAGTGCGTCGTCACTTGCTGGTCGCCTTCTTTTTGGAAGTGGGCTTGCAGTACTGGCGCTTCGGAACTTCGAAGATCTTGATGGTCGCATCGCGTACGCGGACGCCAAGGGTGTCCCGTTCGCAGAGAAGTCGGTTCCCGCAGCCAGTGCTCTCCTCCTCGGTGGCGGCCTCGGTATGGCGACTCGGAAGTTACCTAAGCTCTCGGCGGCCAGTGTCGCAGCGTTCTTCATTGGCGTCACTCCCGTGATGCACGATTTCTGGGCCGCCGACGATGAGGCGCGCGGTGAGGAACTGACCTCGTTTTTACAGAACCTCACGCTTCTTGGCGCAGCGATCGCATTCTTCCAGCGCGAAAGCCAGAACTAATGCCTGAACAGCGTTCTTGATGAGCGATCTGCACTGAGAAATTGCGGATTTGACACCCTCCCCGTGCTGAAGCAGAGGATTCCTACAGCACCGCACCGCTGAGGTGGGATCTTGTGAGTTATCTTTCGGCGAGGACAGGTCTGGCGTAGTCCGAGGACCAGCCGTCTAAAGACAAGGCGCTTCACGAGGCCTTCGACGCCCGATGTACCACACAGACCGAAGCGAACGACATTGTGGTCAACTACGACCTGAGTGGGTACGCGAAGAACGCACTCAAGAAGTACGTCCCGCAACTCACGACGACCTACAACGCGGGCGAACTTCACGACGATCACCCTGTTCGGTTCACCAACGACGGACTACGGCTTGACCACAAGTCCGAGAACGCGATCGAGTGGTACGTCAAAATCCCGCACCACGAGGACTACCACCTCTGGATGCCAGCACAACCGAATCCCGACCAACGGGACTGGTTAGAAGCGTTGAACGCGGGAGATGCGGAAATGGGCGAGAGTCGGCTGTTCGAGCGGGACGGAACGTGGTTCCTCCACGTCACCGCCACCCGCGACGTGGAGGGAGGTTCCGAGGTGTCCGGCGAAGAACGGACACCCATCGGTGTCGATATTGGGGAAGCGTCACTCGTCACGGTGTGTCACCGCGACGACCACGGTTCTCCGACCGCTCCTGAACTATGGGCCGACGAAGGGAAGTCGGTTCGTCAACTCCGGAAGAGCTACTTTACCGCCACGAAACGGCTCCAGACGCGCGGAAGCGAACGTATCGCGGAGTCCTTCGGGGACGACCTGTGGAACCAGATAGACGATGTATTCCATCGCGTCACCCGCGACGTCGTGGAGTACGCCGAGTCCGTCGAGGGTCCCGTTCTCGTTCTAGAAG
>NZ_NHOA01000106.1 GCF_002727125.1 Halorubrum persicum | reverse complement strand
CCGTTCGGCCCGATCAGCGAGCAGAGCTCGCCGGCCTCCAGCGCGAAGTCGACGCCGTCGACCGCGGTGATCCCGCCGAACCGCTTCGTCAGCCCGTCGGTTTCGAGCAGCATCACAGCGAGCAGCCGGCGTCCTCTTCGGGGACCATGACCGATTCGGGATCGAGCCGTTCGAGGGGTTCGCCGGGCATGATCGGCGCGTCCCACGTGTCGGCGTACTCGTCGCTGGTCGGAACCGGCCAGGCGACGGTCATCTGGGAGGCGGCCTGGTTGTTGTGGCCCTGGAACGTGTAGCCGTCGGCGCCCTTCGGCGTGTCGGCGACGGTCATCCCGCGCAGCGCCTCCGCGATGTCGGCGCTGTCGGTCGACCCGGACTCCGTGACCGCCTGCGAGAGCGCCGACGCCGCCGTGAACGTCCCGGAGCTGAACAGGTCGGGGACGATGTCGTAGGCGTCGACGTGCATCTGCCGGAACTCCTCGTTGATCGGGTTCTCGTACTGGTTCCAGTGGTACCGACTGGTGAACGGC
>NZ_NHOA01000095.1 GCF_002727125.1 Halorubrum persicum | reverse complement strand
CGCGACGAACTCCGCGTTCGGGCCCCCCATCCCCGGCTCCGTGGCCTCCTCGACCGTCACGGTGGTCTCGCCGCCCGAGAGCAACACCGCCGGCGGCTCGATCGGCGACCCGCGGGCGACGCACTCCTCGGCGATCGCGGCGTGGGTCGTCCCGGCCTCGCGCGCCTCGCCCCGGACGCTCGCGGAGAGCACCAGCGGCTCGTACCCCCGGTCCCCGGCGGCGCTCGCGGCCGCGTCGAGCGCCGTCCGCCCGTTGCCGACGACGACGGCCGTGCTCCGGCCGAACGCCGGATCGCCCGCCGTCGGGGTCTCGGAGACCTCCCCGTCGGCGCCCGCCCGCAGGCGCTCGCGCACCGCGGCGGACACGTCGAGGTCGTACCGGTCGAGCACCGCCAGCGCGTCCGCGTACGTCGAGCGGTCGGGGACGGTCGGCCCGCTCGCGATCGTGTCGAGCGGGTCGCCGATCACGTCGCTGACCGCCAACGTGGCCGTCGTCGCGGGCGCGATCGTGCGCGCCAACTGCCCGCCCTTCACCGCGGAGCAGTGTTTGCGGACGGCGTTGATCTCGTCGATCGACGCGCCGGAGGCGAGCAGCGCCGACGTGAGCCCGCGGAGGGCGTCGACCGAGAGGGGGTCCGCGGGCGCGGCCAGCAGCGCGCTCCCCCCGCCGGTGATGACGGCGAGCACGAGATCGTCGGGGCCGGCGCGCTCGGCCGCATCGAGGACTCGCCGGGTGCTCTCGACGCCCCGCTCGCTCGGCAGCGGGTGGTCGCCGGGGAAGACCTCGATCCCGTTCGCCGACGGCTCGTCGACCGAGTCGCCGTCCGGCTCGTCCGGGGTTTGGTCCGTCACGACCAGCCCCTCATCGATCGGCCGGCCGCCCTCGGCGAGCACGCCCGCGACCGCTTCCGCCGCGCCCGCGGTCGCTTTCCCCGCCCCGAGGAGGGAGACCCGGTCGTACGCGTCGAGGTCGTACTCGCAGACCGCGCCGTCGGTGCCCTCGATCCGGAGGCTCTCGCCCCGGACCGAGACGGCGTCGCGGATCAGCCGCTCCGGGAGCGCGGCCTCGATCCCGGCCGCGAGGCAGTCGAGGGCCGTCTCGTGTGTCGGCGTTCGGGCGAGTCGATCGCGGTCGCGGAACCGCACGCCGGAACCGTCGGTCATAGCGGTGGCTCTCGCCGGAGGAACATATATCCGACGCGGCCGAGCAGCCCGCCCGGTGCGGGCGGACCGACACGGCGGCGCCGGCAGCGCGACCGCTGGCCGACCGGCGGAGGATTACCGCTCGGTCGTCGCCTCTCGGTGCGCGCTCGCCGCGATCGCGGCGACCCGAAGCGGCTCCGGGCGGCGGAACCCCTCGCGGATCAGTCCGCGGACGGCGGCGGCGGCCTCGTCGGTCTCGATCCCGACCGCGCGGACGAACACGGGTTCGGGAGGGTCGCTCACGGTCGGACCGGATCCGCCGCGCTCCACCCGCGCTCGGGGCGGCAGAGACCGGTACGCGTCGAGCCGCTGCGCGAGCGCCTCGCCGTCGAACGCCTCGCGCAGCGCCGGTTCGAGCCCGGGGCTCTCCTCGTAGCTCACGGCGTACACCGGTCGGTTCACGGCGTCGCGTAGCCGCGACAGGTCGACGACGTTGAACCACGCGGGCGCGATCCCCGCGACGGCGACGTGGCGGACGTCTTCGCGGCCGAGGTCGTCGAAGAGCGCGATCGCGGCGTCGGTCGCGTCGGTCCCGCCGACCGTGCAGGCGTCGAACCCCAGCCCGTCGAGGGTCCCGTCGTCTCTGACGATGGCCCCGGCTAGGCGGCTGGTTCGGTCCCCGTCAGAGAATGCGATACCGAGCGTCCGGCTCGGCGGTGTCACCTGATTACGTCTCCTCGGACTTGATCTCTTGGAGCCGGTCAAGTAGCTCGTCGTTCGACGCGCCGGGCTCGTAATCGACGGAGCCCTCGTGTACCTCTTCAGCGGCTCGGACTCCGTCGTCGTCGTCGAAATCCGCATCCAGGTCTTGGTTCTCCTGTTCGGATTCGTCGTAGCTTCCGAAGCCCATATGTGCGTGTTACTAACACGCCGGGAGGGATAAATCCCCGGGCGTCGGGAGATCCTCCGGCGGGGCCGTCTTCGCGGGTCTGCACGCTTTTACCCGTTCGGCGCCCTTCGTGCTCGTATGGAGCCGATCACCGTCACCGCGGACGCGGAGGAGTTCACCTGCAACGCGTACCTCGTACCCGGCGAGGCGCCGACGCTCGTGGACGCCGGCACGATGCCGGGCGTCGACGACGTGATCGCCGACGCGCTCGCCGACGCCGGGGTCGAGGGGCTCGACCGGGTGGTGTTGACCCACCAACATCGCGACCACGTCGGCGAGCTCGACGCGGTGCTCGACCGGTTCGACGCGACGCTCTACGCCAACGCCGCCCACCCGCGACGCGACGTGGCGATCGTCGACGGCGACGAGATCCTCGTCGGCGACGAACCCTGCGAGGTCGTCGAGACGCCCGGACACGCCGACGACCACGTCGCCCTGGTGGGCGAAGAGCGGCTCTACTCCGGCGACGTGGTCGTCTACAACGACGGCGCGTTCGACGACGGCTCGTTCGGCCGCACCGACATGGCGGGCCAGTCGCGCGAGGCGCTGATCGAGAGCCTCCACACGATTCTCAACGTCCTCCCGGACACCGTTGAGGCGATGTACCCCGGGCACGGCGACGTCTACCGCGCGAGCGACGGTCCCGACACGGTCCGCGAGGTCATCGAGCGCGCGACCGAGCGCGCCGAGCGCCGCGAGCCGAAATACCCCGAGTAGCGGACGAACTACGCCGTTGACATTCGCGACTATTTATAAGTAATTACGCGGTGGCGCGTGCCGGCGAGCGGCCGGAGGCCGCGAGGCGCACGCGCGAGGGAGCCCGCGGCCGCCGCCGGCGGCCGCGGCGAGGCTGGGGAGGTGTGAGGCGCGCGCTGTGCGGTGCGGGATGGGACTCAAAGGGGCAGTCGCGAGGGCGAAGCACGGCGCAGAAAGTACCGCAGCGAGGGAGCGAAAGCGACCGAGCGAGGAACGCAGCAAGCCGCGCGAGTAGCGAGGGCGACCGAAGGGAGCCCTCGGCTGGCGAGCGGCCGGGAGGCCGCGAGCCGTCGCGACTGGGGCTTTGGAGACCTGTACCCGGGAATCATCGACCACGTACAGCCGAGCGACTGGGGCTTTGGGGGCGTTCACCGACGACTCGCCATCGATCTTATATAAATGAGCGGCTGGAGCTTTCGATGCGAACACAGCGCCGTCGACCATTTATAAATAATCGACTGTCACACCCGACTCTCGATCTAGTCCCAGAACGACTGCGTCCGGGCGTACTCGCGCTCCTGCCGGAGCACGTCGCGGTAGAACTCGTCTTCGTCCTCGCGAAGCTTGTTGATTATCCGCGCGGCGTTGTGCGGGCCGACGCCGCGGGCCGCCAACGCGATCACCGCGCGCTTCCCGTGCGTCTGGACGAGGCTCGCGGCGCGGTGGGCGCGCTCGGTGCGCCGCTCCTGCTCCTCGTCCTTCTCGCTCGCCCGGACCGCCGCGACCGTCTCCTCGTCCCACGGGTTCAGCGCGGCGACCCGCGTCGAGCCGCACTCCGGGCACTCCGGCTGGTCGGGGACGCGCCGCACCTTCGTCGTGCGCGTCCAGTCGGCACAGTGGAGGCAAAAGAGGATGACGCGGTCGTTCCGGATGCGCTCGCGGATCGTCTCGATCACGTCGGCGTCGGCGTTCTCGGGGACGAGGAACTCCGTGCCGGACGATCGACCGGCGGTCCCGAGGGGGGTGCGCTCGCGGGCGATCTCGGTCGCGAGCGACCCGTCCTGTACGTCCGCCAGCAGCTCGGCGGTCTCCCCGACCGCGAGGTCGGCGTGAAACACCTCGCGGAGCGCCTCGTCGTAGACGGGCGTCCCCTCCAGCGCCGCGAGCAGGCGGTCGCCGCCGAACCGGCCTCTCCCCTCGCGGTAGCGCTTGACGGAACCGAACTTCGCGGCGACCTGCGCGAGCGTGAACTTGAGCGCGTCGGAGTTCTTCAGGGCGAGTTCGAGGTACGCCTCCAGCCGGTCGGGGTCGGTCGTCTCCAGCACCTCGCGGAAGGTCCCCGGGTCGACGCCGTGCGGCACCTCGAACTCGATCCGGTACGGGTCGACGTCCATCCCGATCGACGAGCCCGCGCGCTGGCCGACGAGCGCCGCGAGCAGGCGCGCGAGCGTCTCGTTCACCTCGTGGCCGAAGGCGGCGTTGACCGCGACGGTGCGCGCGCTCCCCTCGATCACGATTCGGCGGTCCGTGGGGACGAGATGGCCGGCGTCGACGTGGTCGACGACCGGCTTCAGCGCGGTCGCGATCGTCGCCTCGTCGGCGGGGTATCGCGCCGCGAGATCGCCCGCGACCGCCTCGGGCGTCGCCCCCGCCGAGAGCGCCTCGGCGGCCTCGCCGCGGATGCGTCCGACCTCCTCGGCGACGGGCTTCGGGACCGGAATCTCCTGGCCGATCCACGAGGGGACCTCGCCCGCGGGGTCGGCGATGGGCGTCACGTTCACGCGCTCCTCCTCCTCGTCGACCTCGGTGATCCGCCACATCTCGCCGCGCTGGATGAACGTCTCCCCCGGCCCGGCGAAGTTGACGACGAACCGCTCGTCCAAGGTGCCGATCCCCCGCCGCGAGGACATGTCGTACACCTCGTAGGTGGACTCGTCGGGGATCATCGAGAGGTTCGCGTAGAAGTACTGCCACGTGCCGCCCGACTTTTCGAGGGTGTCCGACTCCTCGTCGAGCCACAGCAGCCGGTTGCCGTCGAGTTCGCGGACGACCTCCTGGAACTGCGGCTCCGAGAGGTCGCTGAAGGGGTACGCGCTCGTGACGATCCGGTACGCCTCGCGGGCGTGCACGTCGCCCTCGTCCATCACGATCCCGACGATCTGGTTGGCGACCGTGTCGAGGCTGCCGTGGTGGATCGCGGCCGGCTCCACGAGCTCGGCGCCGGCGCGCCGCGCGATCGCCAGCGCTTCGAGCGTGTCGTCGCCGCCCTGCGTCACGACGGTCCCCTCGGAGACTAGATCGCGGCGGTGCCCCGCGCGCCCGACGCGCTGGAGCAGGCGGGCGACCTCGCGCGGGCTCCCGTACTGGACCACGTGATCGACGCGCCCCACGTCGATCCCGAGATCCATCGAGGAGGTGCAGACGAGCCCGTCCAGGTCGCCCGACTTGAACCGGTCTTCCACGTCGATCCGCACGTCCTTCGAGAGCGAGCCGTGGTGGACCTCGATCTCGGTGGGGTCGGCGGCGCCGCCCTCACTGCCGCGTTCGGCCGCCTGCCGCTCCCGCTCCGCGAGCGTCTTGAACCGCGAGCCGAGCGCCTCCGCGGTCTGTCGCGTGTTGACGAAGATCAGCGTAGACTCGTGGGCGGCGACGATCTCCCGGATCGTCCGGACGTGGCTCGCGGTCGTCTCGTCGACCGCCAGTTCGCCGGCGAGCGTCGCGTCGCGGTCCGTGATCGGCG
>NZ_NHOA01000058.1 GCF_002727125.1 Halorubrum persicum | reverse complement strand
GGCTTTGTGAAGTACTGAATATGTTATCATCACTATTGAGGAAGGCCTAAACATTGTATATACAGTTCGAAAATGGATTACTCGGAGGTACTACACACTCAAACTGACTGAACAAGCAAAAGAAGTTGGTGAGAATTTTATAGTGAATGGTCCGAGCAGATTATCGCCCAATAGTGTCCTCGGAGATAACGTGAAATTTAATGGCATGGAGGTACGGGGCGACGGATATTTAGAGATTGGCAACAATTTTCGTTCTGCTCCAGGTTGCGTTATAATCACGCGGAACCACAATTATGATAATGGGAGCGCAGTTCCATATGATGACACATTCGTAAGAAAAGATGTAATAATCAGAGATAACGTTTGGTTCGGAGTCAATGTGGTTGTAGTACCTGGAATCAAAATCGGAGAAGGTGCAATAGTTCAAGCTGGGTCAACCGTAGTCCAAGATGTTCCAGAAGGGGCTATTGTAGGTGGACATCCCGCAGAAGTAATTTCATACCGGGATATGGATCATTACAATAAACTTAAAAAGGAAAAAGAATTTGTATCTCCTTCTTCATAGTCAAAATTAAACCTATAAATATCCTAGATCCTCAAGCTGAGACAGATTCTCATCTGACAAATTCGTATCTGCGCCTCCTTGCTTAAGCAAATTCAGGTATTCTTCAGTAGTCTTAACTAGGTCTCTAGGTGCGTCCTGGACTGGTTCTTGGTTCATCTCCTTTAGTGTCCACTTCTCTCCTGATGTCTCAGCAACAACCTTCCAGTCATTGTCATATGCGACGACAGAGTGCTCTGATGAGCGATAACGCACCGCTTCCTTGGGAGCGTCAGGATACTTTTCAAGCGTCTCGTTTCCGCCGCCGGTCGCGGGATACTGACTCACCGCGAAAATGTCAGGTACGCAGTCACGGACAGTCTTCTCGGACACGTTTCCACCGTTGGCAACCGAAAGGATGAAATCGTAGAGGAATTCAAGGGACACCTCATCCTCGATGGTTGCGGCATCAAGCTGGGGATGCGCGACAACGAGGGGAACACGTAGAACCGCGTCGCTGATCGATGCTTCATGTCCCATACGCTGTCGGTTCATTTCGTCGGTCTCCCCGAGATTCTCACCGTGATCCGCGGTAACGATGATAAGGGTATCCTCAAGCATGCCTTGTTCATCCAGTGTCTTGTATAACTTCTTCAGGTGCTGATCAGCAGTTTCAACCTCTCCAGCGTATAAATTACGTAACGTCTCGACATCCACCTCATCGAGTTCGCCACGCGCCTTCTTCGACTCGAACTCCCAAGGTGCGGCAACCTTTTCGTTGAGACGGACGAGTTCATCATATCCGAGCTTCCGTCCAACATGTTTCTCCTGTAATGTATCTTCGGGCTTGTAGCACCTGTGAGTGTCCATATAGTTTGTAAACAGAAAGAA
Source organism: Halorubrum persicum (assembly GCF_002727125.1). GTDB lineage: Archaea > Halobacteriota > Halobacteria > Halobacteriales > Haloferacaceae > Halorubrum > Halorubrum persicum. The sequence goes on along the minus strand of NZ_NHOA01000058.1, from coordinate 768 downwards.
CGGATCGCCGTCGTTGTGGCTCCGAAGCATTGAACATATAGTACGCGTGTTGTTCCCCGGCTTGTATGAGTAGTCGCTCGTTGGTGCGAAGACGGGATGTCGTATTCGTTGTAAGAACTCAAACTTGTTTGCGAGTTCGCCGCAACCGACGGCGGTGAGGTTGGCGAGACTCTTGAGGCGGTGGTCGTGTGATGGAATCTGTCTGAGCACCTGCATCAGTGCCTCCCCATGGGTTCCACCAGACTCCTGAAGTATCCACTGAGCACTTCCCGAAACATCAATTCCATTTATGTAGGGGTCACGCCCGCCTGTGTAACGAAACTCGTCAAACTCCTCGTGGAATCCAGTGCGCTGACTCGCGAAGCCGTTCGCCGAGACTCCATATGTCGCGTAACCGCTGTCAGATAGTTCCTGTACGAGTGGTGTATCGATCGAGTCGCCGAAACGGTTTGAACCGTGTTTATGTGGGTACTCACCGGTGAAGATGGATGCATGGGAGGGTAGAGACCAAGGTGATGGAGCAACAGCATTGTTAAATGACAGACTCGAAGACGCAAGTTCGTTTAGAAAAGACGCATGTTTAACGGCATAATCATACCTACACGCGTCCCAGACAACTAACAAGACATTTGGATTTTTCACTAGAGAGATATGCAGAATACCACCTTATTAAGATTAACGAACAGCATACTATTATCTCCAGTAGAATCTCACACACTCCCATAATACTCTTCTGAGATATTTTTCCTCGCTCTTCTGTAGGAGATT
>NZ_NHOA01000144.1 GCF_002727125.1 Halorubrum persicum | reverse complement strand
CGGCTTTGTGAAGTACTGAAGATACGCCTGTGGAGACTGCGTTCCCTGCGGACACCACTCAGGTGTCTGCAAAGCGCGTCATCGAAGCAGGAAGTCCCGGGGCTTGACCCCGAGGCGATTCACCAAACTACTTACAGTGGATGACTGTCTCGGATATGTCACTAGGACGACTGCTGGCGTGAACACGGTAGAGCAAAGCGCCAAACTAGCTCTGCTGGTGGATGTCACTGTCTTCGTAATTTTGCCCAAGCAAACGAAGACAAACATGCGCTATCACAAAATTAGATGTAGACGGCCGATAGCGAGTGCATACGTCGCATTTCTCCTTCGGTACTGGGAGATCGAAACGTCGATATGTCATAATCTATCTTAAATACATTGTCGTCAATGTTCACAGTACAACTGGTCTATCTTCTGTCGATGGTCTTTTTGTACGGGCACTAAGTGCTACCCAACGTTTTAGCCCCAGCCGAAACAGCTTCGGAGACACCACAAACCTCAACATGGATCTTTTGCAGATTCGTTCTCCCGACAGATTATTGCTGAGTATACACTCAGATCTGAACGGGGCGATCAATGACTACGGCCTGTGCGGAGACGCATCAATCGAAAGTGTCTCTAACGCGGTGTGCCCCGCTCTCTCATAGAGTCTGTCACAGCCAAATCCGTTACAATCTAGAAGTTTTGAACTCAGTGAGGGTGTCATAGAACAAGTAGTACACCAAAGAGCAGGGTGAACGCTGGGGTGGTATGAGCCCAGCGACCCTGCAAGATCATCTTTCGGTAGAGTCATCTTTCAATGTCGCGGAGACAGAAACGCTAGCGTTGTTTGAGCGCATCTCTTTCGACTTTCTTGAAGAGTTCGACGTGTTCGCCCCGGCGCAGACGGGGCGAACACGAGAACATGAGCCTCCAGATCTGATGCGTCTTTCTCCACTGCTACTACAAGGACATCTACGGGATTCGGCTCGTTGAACGAGAGCTTCAGAACACGGTTGTCTGGCTGAGCTGTGGCTTCGGTCGATCGTCGTCCAGAGATGTGGTCGATCGCTTCCTAACCAATCTTGAACACGTCGTTGATTAGGTGTTTGGTCACTTCGTCGAGCAGGCCGCCGCTGCGGCCTGCTCGACTTGACTTACTACATCGATTCAACTGACGTGAGAGCGATGCCCGCCGATCAAGACGCGTCGAATTGCTACGATCCAACCGACGACGAGTACTACTACGGCTACGGCTGTACGATCGTCTCGACCGGGCAAAAGATCCCAATTGAGGCGGAGTTCACAGAGAGTAAGCAAGCGCCAGAGGAGACGGCGATGCGCGTCACGCGTGACGCGCTCGCTGTCGCCAAGTCGATCTGGATGGTCGGTGACAGTGCCTACGACACGCTCGACTGGCGCGACCACCCGCTGGCCGCAGGGGTCATGCCAGTCGCTCCATACAACGCACGAAACACCGATGACCCGAAAAACATCGAGTATAGGGTCGAAGACCGCATCGAACAACACAGCAAGGACGTTCAGCTGAAGCAGTTCACGTTGGATGAGACGTACAACCGCCGTACTGGAGTCGAACGAACCAACGAATTAGTGAAGGACTGCGGCCTCGGGCGAACGCACGCCCGAGGCCGCGTCCACGCACGAGCACAGGTCTTCCTCGCTCTTTGCCTTCGTCTCGTCGTCGCAATCACCAACTACGAACGCGGAGACAATCCGGGAAGCACGATCATCACGGTATGAGAAGAGTTCTATGACCTCCTCAGTTGCTAGGTTGACATGGTGCAGGATTTGATTCGATAGGCTCTGTGAAGAGCAAGGGAGTCACTTCGAATTTTCCGCGATTCAATTTTGCGATCAGTAGAGTTAGATCACTTATTACGACTGTACACTGTGAATTTCTTCCACCGCCTCGATCAGG
>NZ_NHOA01000107.1 GCF_002727125.1 Halorubrum persicum | reverse complement strand
GTGCTTTGTGAGGTACTGAAACTGTGCCGTCGTCGAACAGCGTCATGGTCCGAGTGTCGTACTTCACCGTGGGTGCGGTGAACGTGGGCTTGCTGACTTTCTTGCCTTTAGATCGGCGTTCGATACAGCTGGTAATGGCTTGTGCGGCTTGGTGGGTGGCGAGAATCGCGTGCTGACTACCGAGGTCGGTGTGTTCGCGCACGTCGTCGTAGGCGAGGGGCTGAACGTCGCTTTTTGTGTTACAGTTGCCCCACGCCATGTCCGTGGCGATTTGGCAACCACGCTTCCACTCGGAGATAGTTACCTCAAGCAACTCCCGTTGCTCACCGTCTACCGAGAGGCGGGTGATTGCCGTCCGACGCACGTAGTCGTCTGCCACACATTCAATGTAAGTAGTAGGCTGGTTATAAGCTGGTGTTTGTGTCCTATACAAACGCGCTCCTCCCCTCCCTACTCACTCGCTTCGCTCGTTCCTTGAGGGAGGGGACTCCGCGCTACCGCATCAGTTGAATCCATGTCTTGGATAGCTGAGTGATACTCGTTGGCCGTATGTAGGAACAGTAACAGAGTGTCTCCGAAACTAACAAGAAGTTCGACGACGTTACTCGATATTCCTATCTTTGTCATGCCGTCGCCTCATTTGTATCGCTTCAAAGTAATTTTCGATCGGCAGTTCACACGTTTGAGACGCCTGCGGGCGCGGGCAACGCCACCTATTCTTCGAGAGAGCTGCGAATCGCTCGAATCTCGTCACGAATTTGCTGCCACTGCGTCAGATCTCCGGGGATAACGGAGTCCCGCTGACCGTCCCCACCGATACCATCGCTGTTCGATGCTGTTCGATCGACGAGTGCTCGGATTGCACGAGGGTCTTCGATCGCCTGGAACGAGAGGTCGTCCCCACCAGCGATTTCGAACGTAACTGAGCCGTATCCGAAGATCGACCCCGTGATGTCCTGCCCGAAAGAGCTGTTCTGGACGGTTTCGAGGTTTGCTTGTGTGACAGACCGGGTCAAAACGCCGCGTTTCACGTAGAGTGCTTGGTCCGTTATCACGTACTGTACGCCTTGGAGAGCGAAGTACTTCCAGATCGGGATCGCCACTCCGAGTGGAACGACTGTGAGGAAGAGCGGAGTCTCCCTAGTAACACTGACGACGATTGCGGAGCTGAGGAGGAGTGCCCCAATCACGACTGCCGGAAGGATGGTCGTGAGTCGCGGGCGGCCGGACCATTCGACCGATTCGCTGGTGCCGAGTGGGATAGCCGGGTCGATCGAATCCGTCATGGACGGCTACCGCTCATCAGTCGACTCTTGGTCGGCAGTAGCGTTCTCGGCTCTCGGGCCGCTACTCACGACTTCACTACGGCTGGTGGTTTCTTCATCAGCCGATTGCTCGTCCGCCGCATTGCCGGTGTTTGACATCGTGTCTGCTGTGTTTGTTGTAGCCCCCTGTTGTGCTTCGAGAGTAGCGCGGATATCTCTGAGTTCGACGAGGATCTCGTCAAGTACGTCCCCCTTCGTTTCACCCGATTCCGTCGTCGGGTCACCACGACTGCCCTTCACACGTTTGTTGATGAGCTCTTGAATCTCGCGCGGTTCGGGGACTGACCGGAACTGCATCTCGATGCCGGAGCCCCCAGCGGTCGAGATGTCGACGTTTCCGTAGCCGAACCGAGAGCCAAAGAATCCCTGGCTGTAGGAGGTGTTTTGAACCTTCCCGAAATCGATGCGTTGGACGTCACGTGACAGGACTCCCCTCTTCTTGTATAGCCCGTCGGTCGTCACGACGAACTGAGTATTCTCGCGCTGGAGATAGGCCCCGGCAATGATGAATAATCCAATGAGAATGAGAGAGAGGGGCAATCCGACGACAAGCGCTGGGATCAAACTGCTCTCGTGGGGTTTCCCGGACCAGACGATCTCCTCATCTTCGTCGAGGGTTAACCAGTCGGCAGTTTCGGGGTCGATCGTAGATGACGCAGCCATACGAGGCACTTTGTCAGATGGCTGTATTAAAATCCCGACACGCTAAGTGCGATTTTGCAGGTCAGGCGTCCGTGACTCGACTCGTCTGTAGCTGAGGAGGTCGTGACGAGCATCCAGCGCACGTGGTGACGACTCCGATATGGGATGGCGTAGTACAACAACAGAGCTTCAACTGAAGCGGTAGTGCGGAGTCCCCTTCCTCAACGCACGAGCGAAGCGGGTGAGGGGGGAAGCGCGTTCGGATACCTCGGGAGACCGATACGGCGAGAAACCCACTCGCCCTCAGAATAGCGACTCCAACTCCCCGTCACTATCCAACAATTCCGCAAAGCGGTCCTCGCTCTCGTCAGTGATCTCCCCGCGATTCTGTTGCGCTTCGATCGCGACCTGCTGGAGCTCTTTCACCCGTGGAACGTTCGTCACACCGCCGAGCAACACGAGCGCTGCGACCGTCCCGCTCCCGCGGCGTGGATAGTCACCACCGCGGACTTCCATCGATCCGGTCTGTTCTTCGAGCCACTTGCGGCCGTGTTCGATCCCCTTCCGGTTGAGAAGCTCCGGCGGACCGGCGACGACGAGCAGCGCCCGCTCCGTCCCGCTCACCTCACACGGCAACGTGAGTCGACCGAGCGTCGCCTTTCGGACGAGACTCGTGATTCGGTTCGTGGCCGCTGTGCTGTCGATCTCGGCGTCCGAGTCCCCGCGGAGCCGCGAGAGTAACCCCGCCCGCTCCGGTTCGTCAACCGCGGCGTCCGCATACCCCAGCGTGGAGATGCCGCCGCCTTTGAGCGTATTGATGATCTCCGAGGAGTCGACGACACTCTCAGCGATATCGCTTCCCTCCGTTACCTCGCCGGCACTGAAGAGCACGCCAAACCGGTTGACGAGCTCTTCGTTAATCGCGTCAAACCCGTCTTCGACCGATTCGCCCGATCGACGCCACGCGTCGTTGTCAAACAGCATGAGGTTGTCCACCTCATCGACGAACGTCTTGAGCGACCGGGCGGCGTTCAGCGTGTAGATCCCGCCTTCATCGCTCCCGGGGAGAATCCCCAACCCGTACACGGGCTCGGTGTAGATCCGTTTGAGGTTCTTGGCGATGACGGGCGCCCCTCCCGACCCCGTTCCACCGCCGAGCCCTGCAACGACGAGGAACGCGTCGATCTCGTGGACCGGTACCGAGTCGAGCGCTCCGTGGATCTCGCCGATGTCCTCGTCGGCGACCTCCGCGCCGAGTTCGTTATCGGCGCCAACGCCATGCCCTTTCACTCGCGACTGCCCGATCAGGATCCGACGATCGTTCGAGAGCCGATCGATTCCTTGGAGATCCGCTTTCGCCGTGTTGACGGCGAGAGCCCCACGGACGATGTCCGCACCGGTTCGCGCGTCGTAGGCGAGGAACTCGTCGACCACCTTCCCACCTGCCTGTCCGACTCCGATCAATGCGAGTTTCATGTGAACACACCACATGTTAATACGCGGGTCGGGGTGATAAAGGGTAGAAGTCCAATAGCGGTGTCGAGTCACACCATCAAGAACCAGCTGTAGGACCGGCCAAACCGTCGCTGCGATGTGCTCCTCCGTATTCCGCTGTTTTTATATAATTTGGATGAAATTCCTTGATCGTATGGCCCTCCAACTCAGCCATGCGGTTAGCGACGGTATTCGGCGTACACTCACTCGAACTGGGGGAATCCTCTTCCTTGGATTCCTGGTAATTCAGCTCGGGATTCAAACAGCGGTCAACAGCGCTGTACTCGGGTATCTCCCACCCGAAGCCGCAGCACAGTTCAGTAGCAACGCGGGCCTCACGCTTCCGATATCTGGAAGGGTCGGACTCGTTCTCTTCGGTGTCCTCACCGTCCTGAGCTCGGCGTACTTTGTGATCCTTTCACGAACGTTTGCCCAGCCACTCAGCGAGGCATCCACGTTCCCCGCCACGTCGACGCAGCGACTCGGACGCGCAACGGCGACCGCATTCGTCGGTGGGGTCATCGTGAGTGTCACGGTGCTGATCGGCTTCGTGTTGCTGTTCTTCCCTGGGCTGTTCTTCGCCGCCTCGTTCTTGTTCTTCATTTTCGCAGTTGCCGTCGAAGATCGTGGACTTATCAGTAGCCTCAAGCGGAGTTGGGGTCTCGCCCGCGGGTCCCGGCTCAAGCTCAGCGTCCTCGTCGTTGTCTCTGGCCTGTTCGGCGGTGGCATCGGCGCCGTGTCACCGCTGCTGGATCTTGCCGGCGTGCCGGTCGTCGCTGACATCGCAACGATCGTCCTCACGACAGTGTTTTTCCTTCCGTACTACGCGATCATCGCGTCAGCGTATCTCCAGCTACGGGACGGGCACGACACTCTGGATGGATCGACACCGAATCCCGTCGATGCCTCGCAGACGCAGAAACTCTAGCTGACGCAGAATTGACGGGGATGGTGTGCTGAATACAGAGTGTGTCTTCGTCCGGGTGGCCGGTCACGGCTGCTGTTCGAAACCCCGTGAATTTTCAGGTCGTCTCCATCTTTCTAGCATTATGGTCCGTCTGACCCGCCGGAAGACCCTCCAAACAGGCGGAAGCGTGATCGTAGCTGGCCTCGCAGGGTGTAGTGCCTTCGACCGTGACGCTTCCCCCGCGCTAACGCTTGGCGAGATCGAAGTGGCGAACCTCGACTTCCGGCCCCACACCGTATCGGTAGCAATACTCGATGACGAAGAGCCGGTGTACTGGGCGGAGATGGACATCTCGGCAGCTGAACCGGAAACGGACAATTCCTCGAGCGTGGCGACGGCTGGCGATGGCTCTTTCGAGGGGTTCCCAGCCGAGGTCGGGCAGTCCCTGCTCTATGCGTGGCGCGATAACCAATCGACTTCGAAGTGGGAGATGCTCGACTTCGGCGAGGTAGACGCATCATGCATCGGACTGGAAATCCAGATCGGAGACATCGAACAGTCCCGCACCGGTGACGTATCCATCTGGTATACGACGGATCCCCACGCCTGCGAGAACGCTGACAATCGCGATTGACGGATGTAACCTCAGTATTCAGCAAAACGCCTCAAAAATATCAGTACCTATATGTTTCAACAGAGCCCCCCTCTCCGCCGCTCTAACCGATTAGTTAAGCCGCAATCAATTCTGGTGTGGAAAATTTGATCAATCCGATACACAGTCCCGCTTTTCAGCAGGGGGACCGCTGACGAATTCGTGCTGTGTATTCAGTGTGATATCCCAATCAATCCTATGGGTTCGAGACTTTTCATACTGGATCGGCTGTTTGTCAGAACTACGCACAGAAACTCACAGAAGCCATATAAATAAGTAGTACAGTCCTGTGAATATGGTTCGTTCTGCAGTCCGCACCGCCGTCTGTCTACTAACCGGAATCTGTATAGGGTTTATTATCGGCCCTCTGTTTGTGCCTGACCCTACAGGAGTCCTCGCCGCTGTCTTGACAATCGTTGTTGCAGTATCTGTTAGTCTATTTCTCTACCGCTCTGACTGGCTGCGTGGACAGAAGTTGATTGCGCAGTAGGACGCCTAGATTTAATGTTAAGTGGCTCTGTTGAATCCCTATTCTTCAGATATATTCTCTCCTGAAACAGGAGTCGCTGAAGAGGGCGAATTGAATGACCATGCCACCGATATCTATATCAGTATGAAAAAAGTATGAATATATATGCCCGAATACAAACGGAAAGTCGGAGATCGGGGGCAGGTGACGATTCCGAAGGAACTGCGGGACCGTCGTGGCATCGAAGGGGGTGACGAAGTTGAATTCGTCGAAGTGAATGACGAGCTCAGAATCAAACCGCCGACAGATGAGGAACGGCTTGCTGAAGGATACCGAAAGAGAGCCGAGCGGTCTCGTGAGTTGACCGAAGAAATGGAAGAAGCATCCTCAGAAGCAACCGGGCATCTCGGTGACGCACCCGGCTGGAGCGAGTGAATTCTGGAGTCAAGTGTGCAGGTACGCCGTGGCGACATTGTTATCGTTGAACTGAATCCCACGGAAGGGAGTGAGCAGCAAGGAAAGGGCCGGCCTTGTGTTGTCATCCAGAATGATGTTGGGAATCAGTACTCACCGGCAACTATCATTGCTCCATTCACAACGCAGTACACGTCTGGAGACACGTACCCGTTCGAGGTGGAAGTACTAGCTTCGGATACTGCCCTCGATCACGACTCAGTGGCAGATCTAAGTCAAGTCCGGGTTGTCGACATCGACGAACGTGTGAAAAAGAACATTGGATCTGTCCCGTCATCAGACATGGTGAAGATCGACTCGGCAATCAAAGATAGCCTCGGCATTTGAGATTCGATCGTACCCTCGTTTTATATTGGGCTCTCGCGGTTACATTGGGTATGGCCCTCCTCGAGCCCTTCCGAGAAGCCCCAAGCCTCGCACGTGAGCAACCGATACTGTCCGCCCCAATAACGATAGGTGGCATTTTCCAAACTTCACCGTTTGCGAGACTCGCTCTGGTGATCTCTCCCGCGGAGACATGTGAGGAATCGTCCCACTCTGATACAACGATGGCCGACCGTTGTCCCAATCGGTTCGACTTCTCACACTTCTCCCAATAATGCTGTACACGGCCGCCGGGATCGGCTTCATCGCTTTCGGTCTCGCGATCGGCTGGTACGGAATCCGGTCACTCGTGAGGGTTCCGAACATCCTCCGTACCAACGTTCAAGCCCCCAGCGAGGTGACGGACAGCGGATCCTTCGTCGTGTGCTGCGGCGTTGCAAACGAATCGGACGACATCCTTACGGCTCCGTTTACGGAATCTCGGTGTCTCGGGTTCGAGTTTGAGGTCACCGAACGGCAACCGTTCGGAATCGGGGTCCCGTGGTTTCAGGCCTATCTCGACGATGGCGTGGCGACGCGCCCGTTCACCCTCGACGGTCCGACTGGGACTCTTGATGTCGTCCCGTCCGCTAAACGGTTCGCACTCGATACGGAATCGACGATTATCACTGTCCGTGCCAATGAAACGCCACCCGAGCGTATCCAACGGTTCGTTGACGTACGAGACGAGCTCAACCCCGTCGCGAGATGGATGCGAATTGTTCCGGGACTCGGCACGCGGCGATACGTCGAACGACGGATCGATCCTGGTGAGGAGTATCTCATTGCAGGCCGCACAGAACACCAACAGAACGAGACCATGCTTACCGGCGATCTCACCATTACCGACCGCTCTCCGAGGCAGTTCGCACTTACACGCCTCTGGAAGGCGTCAGTTCCGATGGTGATCGCGCTGATTTTCGTCGTTGTCGGGCTCGGAGGTATCGCCCTATGAAAGACCACAGTACCAAACCAACTACTCCACCCTTACGATGACACCAGACACAGACGCCATCGAGACGCGAAGCCTGACGAAACGATTTGGGACTGAAAGTGCTGTCGACGGGCTTGATCTCACCGTTGATCACGGTACAGTGTACGGCTTTCTCGGACCGAACGGCGCTGGAAAGACAACCACGATGCGGATGTTGACATCACTGACGCAGCCGACCGACGGTGAAGCGTGGATCGACGGAAACCCTGTCTCGGATCGGGATGCGATCCGGGCATCGATCGGCTACCTTCCCGAGGAACCCCCGGTCTTTGATGAACTCACCGGCCGTGAACAGCTCGAATATTTCGGTCGGCTTCGCGACCTTCCAGCCGAAGAGATGGACACTCGGATTACAGACTGGTTCGACCGGTTCGATCTCACCGACGACGCCGACAAGCGGATCGACGACTACTCCAAGGGGATGCGTCAGAAGGTCGGTCTGATTCAGGCGTTGTTACACCAACCCGATCTCGTATTTCTCGACGAGCCGACCAGCGGGTTGGACCCGCGAGCGGCCCGGACCGTCCTCGATGTCATTGATGAATTGACCGACGATGGCCATACGGTGTTCCTTTCGACGCATATTCTCTCGGTCGTTGAGGAGCTCGCGGATGTGGTTGGCGTCCTCTACGAAGGTGACCTCGTTACCGAGGGGTCCCCCGCGGAACTGACCGCACGGATGGAATCGGAGGCGGGGACGACACTGGAGGATGTATTCCTCTCGGTCACCGCCGAACGTGGGCCGGCCGCCACCGAATCACAGGACGGACGGTTCGAAGACAGATGACACGGGCGAACCGTCCACGACTCATCGCTAGGGCTGAACTACGCCGTCGGTGGCGGACGATGAAAGCGAACACGACGCAGCTGTTGGCGATGGCGTTCGTGGTCGTTATGCTGCTTCCGTTCTCAATCGGCGGGGTGTTCGGAGCGTACCTTGCCGGAGGGTTCGTTGCCGGGAGCGAAACCGAACCGCTCATCGAATGGGTTCGGATGGCGTTTGTTTACGGGTGGATTTTCGTCGTCGGATTCGGTGGATATCGTGCCTACGCAGTCGCGCTTCGTCCCGACAATCTCGACGGCTTATTGACGACGGTGTCACACCGGGCGGTGATCGGCGGCCTCGTCCTCACCGAGCTCGTGCTTTGGTCTGCGTTCTTCCTCACGGTTGGGAGCGCCGCCACAGTCGCGTTTGCCGTCGGTGCCGGCTCACTACTCACTATCCCTGCCCTGTTGCTCACACTGTTTCTCCTTCTCGTCACCGGGATTCCGGCCGGGTTCATCCTCGCGCTGGGGATACGCAACGCCGGCGTTCGATCGCAACTGCTCAGCCGGCTCCGAGCGCTGTTTCTCATCCTCCTCGGGATCGGGTACTTCGCGGTAATATTCACGAACGCGTTCGCGTCGGTGCTTGAACCGATCTATCGCGTGCTCGCACCGACGCCGATCGACTGGTTTGGCGATCTGGCCGCGATGGGACTCAGTATCGGAGCGTCACCGATTCGAGCGATCGGCGCAATACTATTCACGGCTGTATTCGTCGCCACAGCGGTCGTATCGCTGTTTCGACTCGCAGAGTGGCTCTGGTACGCCGACGGGGTTCACATCTCTCATGAGGTTGAGCGGTCGGCCGACAGCTCCGCTTGGTTCGGTGGCCTCTCACGAGTGCTCTCACAACCGGTTTTCAGCGTTGTCGCAGTCGATTGGAAACGCGCCCGCCGGTCGCCGCTCTCGCTGTCTTTCGCGTTGTACCCGCTGATCGTCCTTGCCGGACCAATCGTCACTGCTGTCCAGACTGGTGAGATTGGAACGAGCCTCCCACTGTGGGTACTACTTAGTGGGACCTGGATCGCTGGATCGTTGTTCGCGCTTAACGTGGTCGGTCAAGAAGGTGCGGCATTGCCCATCACCCTGCTCTCAGAATCGCCTGAACGCTCGCTGGTCACCGGACACGTTGTCTCCGGTGCTCTCCTGATCGCGCCGGTGACCCTCGTGGCGACCGTAACCACAGGGCTTCTGAGTCCGCATTCGGTACCGGTCGTCGCGAGCCTTGGCGTGTCGGCACTCGTCCTGTCGGTCGTGTCGGGTGCGATTGCGACTGGGATCGGCGTCGGGTTCCCCCGCTTTGAGGCCGTGAGCGTCTCTCGGAGCAGCAAGGCGATTGTTCCGAGCATCTTCGCCTTCGTGATCTATTCAGTCGTGGTGCTTATGATTGCACTCCCGGCTGTTATCGCCCATTCTAGTATTGCCGGGCATGCGATTGCCTCGTTTGTTGATGTTGAGCGATTTGTGGTCGGTTTCAGTGGGACGGTCGCTTCGGCCACACTCGCGTGTCTCGCCGGGGCCACTTCGATGTATGTTGCACGAGATCGCGTGAGCAAGTATCACATGAATTAACCGTTCTGGCAACCCTGATTATCCTCACGGCCTCGCGATCAACGAAGAACTGGAGGGGTATTGCGAAAACAGCCCCACCATGGTCAATCGTCTCCAATGGCGGCGTCTGCATCGTCCGGTCCGGAGTCGCCGGGACTCGACATCCCGCGAACGTCGCCGCCACGCCAGGTGCCGCGTCGGAACCACAGCCACGCGATGACTGCCCCGGTGACGTTCGAGGCGAAGAACGCGATCCAGATGCCGCGAACATCGGGCTGTCCGAGGAACCACAGATCCGTTGGTAGCACGCCTTGTGAGGCGACGTATGCGATCGGGAGTCGGATGACGGCAAGCGTGGTGACGGAGATGACGGCGGCTATCAGTGTCTTGCCAGCGCCGCGGAACCCACCCGTGAACGCCCGTTGGATCCCGATGAACCCGAACGACAGTGCGACGTATCGCAGGAACTCCGCTCCGACATCGAGGACGGCCGGGTCGTTTGTGAAGACCGAAACGATGGGCGTCGGGACGAAGAAGATGGCGACGCCGACGACGCCGAGAATGCCAAACAAGCCTTTTGCGGCGACGTAGTTCGCCTCCTGTGCGCGATCGTACTTGCCGGCCCCGACGTTCTGCCCGGTCATCGTCTCAACACCCCGCGCGACGGCAATCGCCGGCAGGAAGATGACGGAGAAGACTCGCGTCCCGATGCCGAACGCGGCGACCACCGACGTGGAGAACAGCCCAACAACAATCAACAGCGCGTTGATCGAGAGCGCACGTCCGGTTCCCTCGATCGACGCCGGAACGCCGATTCGCAGGATCTTCTGAAGATACTCGAGGTCCGGTTTCATGTCGGCGAGGTTGATCTGAATCCCCCGTGTTCCCGACAGCATGATCGCGACTCCGACGATCATCGCCAGCCCCCGCGAAAAGACCGTGGCGATAGCCGCTCCTTGTATGCCGAGCTCGGGGAACGCGAGTGGGCCGACCGACCAGCCGTTAATCAGGAACGGGTCGAGGATCACGTTGATGACGACCGTCCCGAACATGACGAGCATCGGCGTGATGGTGTCGCCCGCGCCGCGCATCAGCGAGATAAACACGAAGAATCCGAACATGAACGGCAAGCCCAGCGCAACCACCTGCATATACGCGGTGGCTCCCGGGAGGACCTCTGGCGACGCACCCAGGAACGCGAGGAACTCTCGAACCAACTGATAACCGATCGCCCCGAGGATGACTGAGGCGATGAACGCGAACGAGACCGTCTGTGAGGCCGCATACTCGGCCTGTTCGGTCTCCTCGGCACCGGTGTGTTGAGCAACGAGCACGCTTCCCGCCACTGAGAGCCCCATTCCGAGCGAGATGAGCAGGAACACCATCGGGAACGCGAAGCTGATCGCCGCCAGTGCCTCCGTCGAGTACTGGCCGAGCCAGAACGTGTCCGCCAAATTGTAGGCGGTCTGCAGCAGGTTCGTAACGACGATGGGCAGCGAGAGGAACAGCAGGGGTTTGACGATGCCACCTTCTGTCAGGTTGAGTTCTTCTTGACCTTTGAAGAAGCTCACGCGACCACCTCCGATCCAGGCTGCCATCCGAGGTGTAGTTCCAGCGTGTTTTCGAGGACGTGACGCGTCTCGTCGAGCGGCTCCCCGAGTGCCACTTTCCGTGTGTGTGCGCCGTTGATCGTCGTTGTGACGAGCCTGGCGACTTCGTCCGGATCAGTCTGCTTGAAGTGGCCCTCGTCGATGCCGTCCGCGACGATATCCGCAACGACCTCGCGCATCACCTCATCGAGGTCGAGAAACCGTTCTCGGAAGAGATCGTGGAAGGGTGCCTGCGCTTTCAACTCCATAATCGCCACGGGGAAGCCGTCCGAGTCGGGAGTTGTCGGTGTGAAGACTCCATCGAGGAACGCTGTGAGCCGTTTGCGCGGGTCGGTCGCTTCGGAGGAGATTTTCGCTTTGAACCGCTCGATCAGGATATCAAGGAAAGCGTTCAGTAACTCCTCTTTCGTGTCGAAATGGTAGTGGATCGCTGCGGTGGTCATCGCCGACTCGTCAGCGATTTTCTGCATCGTGAGCCCGGCATACCCGTGTTCGCAGAGTACCCGGTTCGTCGCATTGATGATCTCGGATTTTGTCTCCGATTCCATTCTCTATCTTCACTTACTAACCGGTTAGTCAAAAGGATTCTGACTGGTTAGTAACTCTACGGTCTGTCACTTCTATCCCATCGTTACCGCCGACAGCGGCTGCCAGCTTCCGGTCTTACTCACTGGTCGGTGATGACACAGACTGCTATGATCTGTGTTCTCTCGAATCCGGGTTTCTCGTAGAAGGCGATGGCACGGTCGTTGTCTACATGCGGATCGAACTCTTCGCACCCGGCTTCCAACTCTTCGCACGCTGTGCCGATCATACGACCCAGCCCGTCTCTGCGTTCTCGTAGTTGGCGATAGTTACTGCCTCAGATTTATTTACTGGGGCTTACATATATCCCTATGTCCGCGTATCTGAAATCGCTCGGCGGCGGCATCGCCGACACAGCCATTGCGGGCGTCGCACTATTGATCACTGGCGGGGTTTCGCTCCTCGGGATCATCACCGCCGAGGCATACCATCCCAACTATGCTACGACCCAGGAAATCAGCGATCTAGGCTCAACAGCGCCGCCGAATCCGGTCAGCTACGAGCCGACCGCGACGATCTTCAACGGCACCATGCTGACCAGCGGTGCGCTGGTTCTCGTAGCGGCGTACTTCCTCTATCGGGTGGGGCGACCGCGCGTACTCTGGCTCCCGCTCGGCATCTTTGGGTTCGGCGTCTTCGGTGTCGGTGTGTTTCCCGGGGATATGGCGCCCTGGCACGGCCTTTTTGCACTCCTGACGTTCACGAGCGGCGGCATCGCGGCAGTGCTGGCCGCACGAGCGACCCCGAACCCGTTCTCTTCCGTCAGTGTGCTCCTCGGAGGGTTCTCGCTGGCGTCGCTGGTGTATGCGCTGGCGATTGGAACCTCTGGGCCGCTTGCCGGGCTGGAGTTCGGCGGTATCGAACGCTGGGTGGTGTACCCGTTGCTGGTCTGGGTGACGGGTCTGGGCGGGTTTCTGTTGGGAGAAGACAGTGTGACGTCCTCCCCGCCGTGAACGGCGGGGCTTCCCGTACCGTTGGGATAGTTGGCGGTGTACGACACGACTCGTTCTCGCGGGGCGAACACTCAGTCTTTGCGCCGGACGGCTCTGTAGTTTCGGCACACTGCGGTTGATCTCACGGATATCTCACGCTCCGGCGGCGATCGCTTTCAGCAGCACCTCACGGAACTCCACCCATACGTCTCCGAGCGCGTATGCTCGCTCGCGTGGCCGGCCATGGTCGAGATCGACACGCAGCATATACGTCTGCGAGCCTGACTGGTAGTAGACGCGGTGGGATCCACGACCCGCGCTGCGACGACTCTCTAGGCTGGTAACCCCAATGACGCTCACACAGACACAAATACGCGAGTACGACCGCCGTGCGATGGATACTGCGGAGACTGCCACGGCGACGTTCGGAATTGGTTGTTTCTGGGGCCCCGACGCCCAGTTCGGTGCGATCGACGGCGTCGTTCGCACCCGTGTCGGCTACGCTGGCGGAACAACACTCGATCCGACGTATCACGATTTGGGTGACCACACGGAAGTGGTCCAAGTCGAGTTCGACCCTGACACGGTCACGTACCGAGACCTCCTGAGTCGAATCTTCAACTCACACAACCCACAGCACCAGACCAGAACGACACAGTACCAGAACATCGTGTTCGCCGGGACGGAAGACCAGCGAGCAGTCCTCGATGAGTTTCTTTCGACACGGGGACTCACTGCCGATGGAATCGGAACGCGCATCGAACAGCTCTCGCGCTTCTACCCCGCTGAGGAGTATCACCAGAAGTACAAGCTCCGGTCTGTCTCCTCGTTCATGGACGCGTTTGCGGCGGCCGGATACGGCGACGACGAGTTGCGTGAGTCGCCGATCGCCGCCAAACTGAACGGGTACGCCGCCGGGCACGACGTTGCTGTCGCCGAGGACCTTTCGGCGCCCGATCGCGGGACGGCATAGACGAGGAGCGTGTTGACGACGGACAGCGTCGTCGACGAGGGCCGGCCAAGCAGCGGTCGCGGATCCCCGACCCGACAATTTTCACGCGGTCACGCTTGTACCGCCTGATCGAGACTGGCCCGCACGATTGGTACATACGTCCCCGGAGTGGAACGTCGTCCACTGCAGGAAGCCACTCTGGGTCGACGAATCCGTAGGCTTTCACCCGTCACGCACCAACGAACCAGTGTGTCTCAGGACCAGTCCCGTCCGCCTGTTACCGGCCTCGATGTACTCATCTCTGGCGGGTCGATGGGTGGTCTCTTTACCGGGATTGCGCTCGCGCGGTCGGGCCACAGCCCGACGATCTATGAGCGGTCGGCAGGCGCGCTCAAAAGCCGCGGCGGCGGTATCGTCGCCCAACAGAACATCCGCCGTTTTCTCAGCGATCACGACATCGTTGCCCCGGAAGCGATCACGACGCGGTCCCACGAACGTCGATTTCTCACGGAGAGCGGGGATGTCGGACGCGCCGTGTCCGAGACGATGGTGTTCACGTCGTGGGACGCGCTCTATCGACAGCTCCGGGACGCCTTCCCCGACGAGCAGTACCGAACCGGAGCAACAGTCACGACCGTGTCGCCCGAGACGGCCACCGCCACGATCGCGAACGAAACGGAACGGACGGCAGACTTGATCGTCGCTGCCGAGGGCGGCCAGTCGACGACGCGCGCGCAACTGTACCCCGACGTGGAACCGGCGTTCGCCTCCTACGTCGCGTGGCGTGGCGTTGTCGACGAAGCGGACCTCTCGGCTGCGTGTGTCGAGGCGTTCGACGGAACGTTCACGTTCTATCAGGGGATCGATCAGCTCATTCTGGCGTACTTCATCCCAGGCGCAGACGGCGAGACAGCTCCCGGCTCGCGCCGACTGAACTGGGTGTGGTACGACACGCTCGACGGGCGCGATCGGGGTGCGGTATTCACGGACGCGAGCGGTACCGAACGACGGTTCTCCGTCTCACCGGGCCGGTTGCGCGATCCGGTTCGCCAGCGACAGCGTGAGCGCGCAGCGACGCTCCCGCCCGTGTTCGAGACGCTCGTCGGCGACACACCGGACCTCTTCGTCCAGGCGATTCATGACCTGACGGTGCCGTCGATGGTCACCGATCGGGTGTGTCTCTTGGGTGACGGCGCGTTTGTTGCCCGCCCGCACACGGCAGCCGGGACGGCGAAGGCGGCGGGCGATGCGACCGCGCTCGCCGACGCCCTCGAAAATCACGGATCGGTCACCGATGCGCTCGCGGCATGGGACCAAACACGCACCGCGTACGGCACTTCGCTCGTCGCCCGTGGGAAGGAGATGGGTGACGTGCGGCTGAATCTGAGCTAACCGGGCCCAGCGTGATCGCCTGACCGAGTGTCGCGTGGTACGATCGTCACACGGGATAACACACGGTAGCAACTACGATACCGATTTATCGGTCTCTGAACTCCACCGTGTAGCCGTTGTTGCGGAGTGCCTCAACAAGATCATCTCCACGCTCGATTTTGAACTCGTGGAATGAGTTGGTCGGACTATCTGCCGAATACAGCTCTGAGTCGATATTGTCCGGAATCTCGTTTTGATGGGTGTCTTCCTGGACAACAACCGGCTGACTGGGGACGTGGGAAGAACTGCTATCCTCTGTCATTTGAACATCTACTGTTAGACCTATTCGGGTATTTGAATTCCGATCCCGGTTCCTGCTGAACGGGAGCGCAACCCCCAGTCACGAACCCTCCGTCCGCTCAGCAGACGCGATCGGATCGCGTGACCTGGCGGTCCGGCATGCTTCAAGCCCGACCGCCTAGGCATCGCACGGTGTGTTCCAGCGGCTGTGTTGAATCGCCAT
>NZ_NHOA01000121.1:4944-5086 GCF_002727125.1 Halorubrum persicum | reverse complement strand
CCCTATGCTGTCGATCTATAATTCAAAACAAGAATATTACAGATAGTAATCAAAATAGAAATCAGTAAGAAGAGCTATCCTATCCTCTGAAATCAGGCATATAACAAGAGATTTGAAACTACTGTGTTATCTGCCTCTCTTC
>NZ_NHOA01000121.1:0-4769 GCF_002727125.1 Halorubrum persicum | reverse complement strand
GAAGTTTAGACGGATATGGACGTAACTGTTAGCATGGAAAAAGAAAAGTATGATAAACATCTTTGGATTCTAAATGCGATACACAATAATAATACAAATATTGAAGATATTAAAGACTTTATTGAAAGAAGAGATACAAATATCGATGAGATTAAATCAGATACAATAAAAGACACACTAATATACTTCAAAAAGCATGGTATTGTTAAATATACTGTAGATGATGATGATAGCAAATGGAAGATTACCAACCCCGATCAAATAAAAACAAGAAATCCTTTTAAGGATTAGATTAGGAAATTAACCCCCCGGACAATTTGTCCGAGGGTGCCACAAAACTTTTGTGGCACCCCCTTTCAAGGGGTCACAAAACTTTTGTGACCCTTTCTTATCCTAAATCAATACACCATATAACAGACTCAATCCTATAGCCAAGAACCCGAAGCTCAATCCCATAGGCACTATCGAATTTCGATAATCTCTGTCGGTGAAAAACACAGAATGGTATAACGTCGATCCAAAGAGTATCAGAGCGACACCGATACCGAAACCAATAGCAGATAATGCTGATACAATCATAGATACCCCTCATCCTCTAAGAATTTGCCAAGTGCTACCTCAATCAGCATTTTCTCATTGTAGTTTTTATCGTATGTGTATTGTTCAAAAGATTCTATTAATTCCTCGTCAGAAATCGCACATCTGATTAATTTCAAATCGTTACTGCTATCGTTATTATTTACTGACAAACTCATAATGCTTTCCTCCGGTTATTGTTTTCAAGGCTCTTTGCTAATCTCTCAAATCCATCGGGATCCGTATCCTGAAAACGTCCTTCATACTTCTTATGGCAATGATAGCAGAGCGTAATCATGTTTTCTGTGTCGTTCAAAGGTTCGTAATTTTCGGGTTTAGATAAGTCACCAAACTTAGATTTAGGCTTGATATGATGCACGTCGTTGTTCCGATCTTCATGAGAGAACCCGCATACTCTGCATTTATCGTTATCTCTCTTTCTGACTTTTGCTTTTTGTTTTTCGACATAACTACTAGGTCCGTAATACCATTCGTTTCCTCCGGACCATTCGTAGTGATCTTTACCCGGCGCGACACTCTTCGTTTCAAGATCCACTTTTTCTTTAGCCTTATTCCAAGTTCCAAAGTATTTCCGGTAAGAAGCTATGGAATATTTCCCATCTTCTTTCATATCCTTAATATTTGGTGATTTTTGCTTTTCCTCTGCTAATCTCTCAAGTTCATCTAATAGATCCTGTTTATCTACTTTTAGAGTTTGCAGATTAGCTTTTCTCTTGGCTTTTTGCCAAGTTCCAAAAGTTCGTTTATAGGTATTTGAGGCATATTTGCCCTTTTCTGTCATATCTTCGGGAGTAATTATTCCATCTACTTCACCCTTCAATCGGTGAAGCTCATTGATAAGATCCTCTTCAGAGATATTTTGATGGGTATCTATTTCAAAACCAAGCTTCTTTTTGGCATCATTCCAAGATCCGAAGTATTTTCTATAATGATACAACGAATGTTTGCTATGTTCTTTCATATCCCTTTGAGTAATGGGTCCATCCACCTTTTGATCTACCCGATTCATTTCTTCGTACAATTCTTTAACTTTGTCTGTGTCAGACATATCTTTAAGTTCAGTCATAATAAATTTCTCTCGCTTTGATAACAAATTCTTTTGGTTCGCACGGTCCAATATCGCAAAATCTATCTTTACAATCCTCACAAAGAGTTAGTAAATTAGATCGTTCGTAGTCTCCTTTGGCTGTTTTAACGACAATTAGATTTCGGCCAGCATGGTCGTTACACACTCTACATCTATAACAATCTCTTAGTGCTACGTCAGCATCAATTTCATTCATATTTCTCTCCGTTATATCTTATATGTTCAGCATCAACCGGATCGGGAAGATCCGCCGGATATACCCTGTAATCAATCCCCTCTTTGATACAGGCTAGTTTGATAGAACCCTTCTTTCGCATTTTTTTCATAGCTCTTCTATACGTCTCTTCGGTGTTTCTATCTAGTTCAGAGCAAATCTTTCTAATCGCATGAGGGGACGGGTATTCAGTCTCTTTACCCTCCGATAGGGGACGGGGGGTATCTTGATACATTGGTGTTTTACAAACAGCCTCCAAATCCCCTCTGTCAATCTCCAAGTTCCATACTTGAGCCATATCCTTAGCAGTATCAATATCCCAATCTTCAATCAGCCAATTCATTACAAAGTCAACATAGTTTTGCGTTATTTCTGAATACTCATTGAATTTTCTTTTATCGTTGTTTCGCTGGTTCAGTAATCTATTGAATAACGATTGATCGAATTGTCGAATAGCATTATCCAGCATATCATGCTTGTATCCCTTATCCCGAGATACCCACTTTCTCTTTTGACCATCTTTCGTGAAGGGTGTTTGATTTGAATAATATCCGTAAACCTCTCCCGCTAACCCCCGGCTTTCGTTGTGAGATTTTCCATATTCTTTGAAAACACCATACAAGTGTTCTAGGGTGACAAAATCTAGGCGACTTGTATCAATCTCATTTGAATCTTCTTTGTTCAGGGAGTTTCCCATACCCCCTCTCCCGCCGTTAAGCCGGTCCATAAGATCGGTGAAAAACGCCGGAGAGTCAGACTGTAGTTTGCTGAAAACATCATGAGCTGTATTCAGTCGTTCTCCACCTTCGGAGAGTGATTCAATATCAATATCTTCGGAGTATCCTTCTTCGGTATCTTTGTCGAACCCGCCTATCCAATCCTCCAATTCGTCTTTTGCTACTGATTGAATTGGCGCGTCGTTTTCAATGGTATATGAGCCGTAATCAGGTATGCTGCTACCCGGTCCTACAACATACTGATTGTCGCTTCTTATCTCGCCCCAATCCCGCTTAATATTGGGTAGTGGAGTATCTGATACGACATATCTATGTTCTCCACCTTCGGACGGGGTTGATACACAAAAGGTATCTACAGTCTTTTTTAGCAGATCGTTAGGTGCCTCATCGGGATCGTCAATGTCAATAAAGTGTAACGGTCCCTTCGCTAGAATCCCGTAGTTACCTAGATTTTGCTCTAAGTCCCTCCTGTTACTCTTTTGCTTAAAGTCGTTATATGCGGACTTAGTGCCTTCTTTGAGGGGTATAGCGATGTTGCTAAGATTTACAGAAACGTTGTTAAGTCTCCGCAAAGCGATACATTTATATTCGTTAGGGTTCTTAGATTCAATTGTATAAGTCATAATTTATCTTTCTCCCCTGTGTGCGCCAACACACAGGTTTTCTTACAAACATCGGTTAGATGCTTCGTTAGATTTGCGTTCGTTTAGATTAGCACTTAATTACGTTAGTATCTCAACCTTTAAAAGTCCTTCTTAAAAGAACGTTAAATAAATAATATTTAGAGAGAATATTAGTATGTTAATTATTCACATTTTAATATCCTTATATTTAATGATAATACCTTAATTCTACCTCGGGTTCAAACTCAGACATATCAATAATAAGAGAAATAGTATCCTCATCGGGATTTTCGACAATCCCTTTCACGTCGTCATACTTCTTCACGTCGTCTCTAAGGTTATCTAATTCTCTCTTATCGATCTTGTATTCTTCTAGTTCATCGGATAGGGTAATGACAGACATAGTTACTTTGTCAGATAATTTTTAAATCCTCTGTTAAAGTCGCATGAGGGACAATCGGTGATAATTTTGAGACATATCTTTGCATCACCCAAAAATGAGAGATTGAGATTATCCTCTGATACTGCTATATCCGTCTTACAACGGGGACATGGTACTTTGTCAATCATCTTACGAACCCACATTCACATTCGCTAAAGAAGGTGTATTCAATTCCATCGGGAGATCCGGGTAATTCCTCTTCAAAATCCGGCGCACCACAATTAGGACATTCAGACATATCTTAATCCTCCTTGGAAACTACTGCTATTACAGTATCGCCCGTATCCTCTTCTAGTTCGACCGAACCGTTCCAATTCGGTTCATCCTCCGGGTTCCGAAGAGCCTTCTTGATTTCCGGATCTTGGGTCGTTACCCGGCGAGAGTTTTCACCAACACTCTCATACAGGTTTTGCTCATCACTCTGCGAAAGATCCTCTGCTATATCCTGAAAAGCACTATTTTCAGAATCCTCCCAAGAGTTAGCAGCTAACTCTTCTACTTCTTCATCGGGAGTATTGATTTCCGTATCAGGTTCAGACTTGGACCATTCTTCTTCAATCTTAGCGATTTGTTCCTGTAGCTCTTCATCGACACTTTCCTCCGAACCTTCTTGATTCGCTTCTTGAATAATCTCCTTGAATTCTTCGCCCGACAAATCGGAGACTGAACGTTCGGGATCGTACTTTGTCCCCTTCTTTTTGAATTCCTTGAGACGATCTATTTTTTCTTGTTTCTTTCTCTCTCGGACGGCTCGATTGTGCCTTTCACAATCCCGCTTAATACCCCTCATAGCCTCATCGTAGCTAGAAGGACCGTCTTCGCCGTTTACAGTCTTTTCTTGAGATTCAAGCTCTGCGATTTCCTCATCACTAAAGAACTTTCCAAGCCGAGAGTTTGCTAAAGAATCTACCTCAATCTTAACGACGTGTTCCCCTTCTTCGCGTTCTCTGATTTCAGCATTACCCTCAGAAAGTTCAGAGATAACAATATCCTTGTCGGGGTTCAGATTACGCTCTTGGATGTCTTCATGAGACGAAAGTTCAGCTACTCCCGTAGATCCGCCTTGGTT
>NZ_NHOA01000070.1 GCF_002727125.1 Halorubrum persicum | reverse complement strand
ATCTCCTACAGAAGAGCGCATCGTCGAATACATCGAGAAATGTACTTGTGACGAAGAGGCGTCGGTAGTTCGGTGGCCCGCGAACGACTGTGCTCGCCGTTTCTTCGTTTTCAGTTTCGAGGATTCGGATGTCTCGTACATTAAAGCCTGCCTGTGAACAGAGCTGTTCGACTCGATCGGCACGCTCCCCAATTGGTGTCGAAGTCGAACGAAGTACCGGGATCAGCCACGGGGACGCGTACAGCACACCAAGTATGAGAATGACGAGAGCGAGAACGAAGACAAGTGGTGACGACGCAAGCGAGAACACTTGCAACGGTGTGAGTACGACCGTCAGAACGGCACTAAGCCCGACGACGTACCGTGCCATCTTGCTGATTGCGGGGCCGGTAGCGAGCTCGACATCACGTACGTCGCGGACGCCCCGTACCGTCGGGAGATACGAAACAAGCCAGATACAGCCAGCTGCGAGGAACGTGGCGAACTGCGAGAGCACCTCGTCCAGCAGTTCCGGACTAGCGGGAAGCGCCGTGAGGAACGCAGCCCCAGATCCAGTCAGGGCTAACACGGCGTAGGAGAGTAATACATACGGGAAGAGTACGACTCCATACAGCAGCCGGTACTTTCCAACGGGATTTCGAAGACGGCGAACCACGACGGTACCAACGATCCCGATGAGGCCGCCGATGAGCGCAAGTCCAACAAATGCGGCGACCGCAGCACTAATTGAGGGTGGGGTGGTTTGGAGGGCAGCCATACTTGTATCTTCTAGAAACACGCATTAAAATCACCGCGATTGATTGGAAACAATAACCATTTGTCAAATCAGATTTTGAACATTCCGGAGATTGACACCATCTGCTGTTTAATGCCGTATATTGCCCTCTGCCAGACACTTGGTTAGTGCTCGAACAGCACCAACAGACGCCGATTCCTCACCGCGTGTGGCGTCGGACTCCTCGGCGGCACAGCCGGTTGTACGGCGGTCGTAGACCACCTTGCCGATCTCGCGTTAGGTGATGTTAACCTCTTCAACGAAACTGGCGGTGTCCTCACTGGTACTGTAACGATTACCGACCTGGGAGATGAGACTTTTCTCTCAGAATCGTTCGAGTTACCACCAGCGTCGGACGATAACAATACTGACGAAGAAGACGATGAAGACGGCGCGACGGCCTACGAAGACGTATGGACTGACCCCGACACCTATGAAGCAAGTGTCGAATTGGATGGTGAGTCCGAAGTTCAGGGAGAATCTACTGCATCAACGTCAATCTCAATTGATGACACGAGTGAGGAGATGCTCGCTATCGCGTTCGGTATGGAAGAGTTCGATAACGCGATCGGCTTTAGTGTTGGTGAATCGTTGAGCGACTTCGCACAGGCGTGACCGGAACCATCTGTTTTATTACTCGTTCCCATTCAAGCTGATTTTGACTCTTCTAAGTTTTCATACGTTCTATTGGTGAATCCTGCCACATATGCCCTCTATCACGCGACGAAGCACGATTGGCCTGTTCACAGGATGCCTTGCCCTCACCGCAATCGGCGGTGCCGTCGCACATACGACACAGAAGAACGCACCGCATCTGATCGTGAACAATCAAACGGAGCGCGAACAGGACATCACGACGGTCATACACTCCGTTGAAGATAGCGAGGTTCTCGTCGACGACACGGCACCCATTCCGGCAAACGGCGATCACGGATACACAGGTCTTGCGTCCAATGAACCGCTCAGCGTGACGATCCGCACGGAAACCGGATTGGAGAACACGTACCGATGGGACAAAACCGGTCCAGAGAACGCATTATCTGTCGGTGTCTCCACGGACGACATCGGCTTCGTCGTCGCAACGCCGCCCTAACTTGGTGATTCAATATGGCTTCGAAATACCGACGCGGCTTCGACATTACCCGTGAGAGCCTGCGCGTGTTCACCCGAGAACCAAGCCTGGTACTTCTGCCGGTGTTGAGTCTTCTCGCAGTCGGGAGTGCCTTCGCTGTTCTCGCAGTGATCGTCTTCCAGCAGGGCCTCGTTGAGTCGCTCGTCACCAACGATCTCTACCAGTACGGGGTGTTGTTTTGTGTGATTGCGATCTCGTCGAGCGTAGCGACGTTCTTCAACGCCGCCGTGGTACACTGCGCGGCCCAGCTCTTCGATGGTAACTCGACATCCGTTCGGGATGGGCTCGCCGCAGCGTGGCGTGCCCGCCGTCAGATCGCTGTGTGGGCCGTCGTCGCTGCGACGCTCGGAACGGTCCTGTACATCCTCGATGAGAAGTTCGGCATGGTCGGAAGCCTGACGCGAGCTGTCTTCAATCTCGCGTGGGCGCTGCTGACGTTCTTCATCGTGCCAGTCATCGTCCTCGATCAGCGACAGAGTCTGCGCCGCCAGCTCCGGCGGAGCGGGTCGTTGTTCCGAGACACGTGGGGTGAAAGCGTCTCCGCTACGCTTGACGTGAGTTTCGTCTTTCTACTCGTTGCGCTTCCGGGCGTCGCACTGGGTGCGGTTGGTTTTTTTCGTGCTCGATGGAGTGCCCGCTACAGGCGCACTCGTCGGTGGTGGCGTGATCATCGTCGCTGCCATCGTCGGCTCGCAGACGGTATCTGCAATCGTCCGGACCGCGCTGTATCGATACGCAACGACGGGTGAAGGGGTCGGCCCGTTCGAGGATCGGGACCCGGACACGGTCTTTCCGGAGAGCTGACAGTGCCGATCTATGACCGACGTCCCTCTTCAGAGTACGAGGTTGTCGATCGATGGGACGGCGGGATCGGGTGGTTCGCACATCCGACCGAAACCGGTCGCCGGACGAGTCACGCCGTCGTTGGAGAGGACGGTGGTGTGTGGCTCATCGATCCGATCGACGCGCCGGGGATCGACGAAGAACTTCCGGCGCTTGACGACGTGCGGGGCGTGATCGTCTGTTCGAACTACCACGTCCGTGACGCGGACGTGTTCGCGGCGCGTCACGACGTACCGGTGTACTGTCCCCCGTGGCTTTCCCGGGCGACATCTCAACTCGATGCTTCGATCGAACCGGAGACGAATACGGTCGGCACGTCCGGATTCGAACTCCGTCGTTGCCGTCCGTTCCCCGGCTGGTCTGAAGCGATTGCCTATCGCGGATTCGACGAGACACTCTACGTTCCCGACGTACTCGGGACATCACCGCTATTCACCGTGGACGAAGAGCGACTCGGCATGTACCTGCTATGCCGGTTCGTACCCCACCGAGCCGTGTTCGAAGGACTGACCCCACAACGAGTCCTCGTTGGACACGGCCACGGGATCTTTGAGAACGCCTCAACTGCTCTCCGGACGGCACCCGATGGAGCACGCCGCCGCTTACCTACAGAGCTTCGATCCAACGGATGGAGATAAATCCGGGCGCTAACAGCAGCACTAAGCGATCGAAATTAAGTCAGATTGGTTCTGTTGGTTCTGTTGAAATCCTCAGAGAGTGATATAGCTCGGCTCGATCGAAGTCAATTCACAGATATTAACCAGTGAAGAGACAACGTCCAGATATGTATGAGACCCCGTTGTATTTGATGCTAATTGGACTATCTCTCATTCTCTTTTTCTCCGGGGCCTCAAATGGTACCCTTCCAGTTGTCCTCCAAGCTGTCGGTGGATTCCTCGCTATCAGTAGTGGTGGGATGCTCCTCAGAGAGGTGTATTCTCATTCGACAAATAATGAGTAAGCACTCTTCAACGACCGGATGTTTCAGGAAACAATGTATCTGAAGAAAAGGATCTCAACAGAGCCGTTCTGTTGACTTCTTCCCCCTCAGCATATTTTCATCCGAAACAACGGGTTGCTGAGTAGTGCAACTCTAATGTTCGTATAGAGAAATCCTTGTACGCCGAACTAGCACGAGAACCAACAAAGGTTTACAACAATTTTGATACTGTGTGGATATGGATAGAAATCTCCCGCTCGCCGTTCTCTGTGGTCTGTTGGTGGGATTCAGCATATACTGGTTTCTTTCCCCTGACTGGTTCGTTGCAATGGGAACAGCGGCAGTTTACGCAGGATCTGGGTACTTCTATTTGGAATTTGATATTCCTCTCCTTGGAAGTTCTATCCAATTTGACGACCGGGTAGACCGGTTCGGCTACGCTATTGGCCTGTTCGGTCTATCTGTGAGTCCCATCGCATTTGGGCAGTACTACGGCCAACAAGGTGCCACGACGCTCCCATTCGTAATTTTATTCATAGGTGTAATCGCGTTTCTACTTTTCACTTCAAAAGCCCGGCAACAGTCAGAACACATTCGCTGATACACACTATCAAGCACGAACAGGGCGTCTGAAAACTCCGTGACATGCGCTGGCGGGTGGTGGCGTACAAGGAAATGTGTTAGGTGCCTCACCTGTACAGATCGCAACCAGATCAAAATGTATCCGCTGGAGAGGAGTTCAACAAAGTCGTCGAATTTTCGCTTAGGGATAGACAGTTAACTCGAATTCGTACCAACTCCCGTCGTAGATTGCGTACATATTCGGAAATGTCGTATACTCTCCATAGTCGCTGTGTTCCCGTACGTGATCGGCGGCGTTGAGGCGCGTGAGGATTGTGTCGAGTCCGTCCGACATTGGTGGTGACTCTTCATAGAACCCCGAGACTGGTCGCCCGTCTGTTGCCGTGTCGAGCACCTCTGTCGCCTCACTTGAGAGCGAGACCGTCGAAAAGTCGATTTCGAGAACGGTGTCGCAGATGTGTTGTTCGTATTCAGACTGTGATTCGCTGATCTGTTCGGCTGTGAACGTCCGTTCGCTTACGGGGATGGCGTTCTGCTCGGCCCGTGCCTGAAACAGATGGTTGTTGTGTTGGAGATAGTCGAACGGGGGGGATGGGACGAGGTCGCTCGCTTGGATATCGAGGTGGTGGTGATACGTGACGCCGCGTGACCCGGGCTCCTGATCACCGACGTCGATCGCTGGGTCTCGATCTGCCGCCGCGGCTTCCATCGCCTGCTGGAGTATCTGCTGGTCACGATCGGACAGTGACGTGACCGGTATTGTTACCGGATCAGTACTGTCGGGCTGTTCGGAATCCTGTAAGTCGAGATAGAACTCCCACCAGTCTCGTTCGACAGTACGAGCCGTCTCGACATGGATCCGATAGTACCGATCGCCGTCAGTAGCGAACTGAGGACGGTCCCGTTGCTCGGAGCCGAACTCATACTCGTAGGCCAACTGGTAGTTCAGCACTGTAACCGAGCCACTTGCAAGCAACTCGTCGTAGACGGCACGCTTGTACTCGTCAGGGTAATCGATAGCGAACTGGGCTCGGTGTCCCGCTGGATCCGTTAGTAGGAACGCTTCGTACGGGTCCTCTGTCGGATACGCACTCAATCGAAAGCGACTATCACCTGACGAGAGACAGCCGGCGACACTCGTAACTCCCGCTGCTCCGAGTGTCGTCAACAACGTCCGTCGAGTATATTGAGCACTCATTTGTCACGTCTACCGATCACCGATAGGGTTCGAAACAGTTCTATCTCACAGAATTGTTCGCACAATATACGATACTGACGTAGTATCACGAGTAGCCAGTTATCGCTGGGCGGGGTGCTTCAAGAGCCCGATAGCTCAAATCGAAACTGTACTTCGCTCTTGTGTAGCACATTG
>NZ_NHOA01000081.1 GCF_002727125.1 Halorubrum persicum | reverse complement strand
TTCTCAAACTGTTTCAGCAACGCCGAAGCAGAAACTGCTGACGAGTGGTTGAGATCGTTCGCTTTCGCATGGAATCAGCTTATCTGAACACTACCGCCGGTGGGGCGATTACCGAGTCGGGGTGGAACAACGCTTATATCGCCACACTCTGTCGGTTCTCTCAGCGAAACGGGGCCACACTCCGGAGTTAACAATACCAATGACCGAGACAGGGAGCACGTTCATACTCGACGCACTGACTGCCGAAGGCGTCACGACACTCTTCGGCCTCATCGGGGAAGGGAACGCACACCTCATCGACGCGACGAACGACCACGACATCGCGTTCCGGTACGCGCGTCACGAGCAGGTGGCCGTCTCGATGGCGGACGGCTACGCCCGCACCACCGGCGAAGTCGGCGTCTGTACACTCACCCACGGCCCGGGCGTGACGAACGGCGCAACCGGTATCGCCGCCGCGGACCGCGATAACGTGCCACTCGTGGTTCTCGTCGGAGACACGGGGTTCAGTGGCCGGGAGACATCCCTCCAGTATCTCGACCACATCACGTTCACCGATCCGATCTCCGTCTATCAGACACGGGCGGAGACGTCAGACACGATCGGCGAAACGCTCCGTCGTGCGTTCTCGGAAGCGCGAACCGAACGTGGTCCCGCCATCGTCGAACTCCCCGGAGACATCCAGAAAGACCCGGTCCCCGACGATACCTACGATCCACAGTCGTCCACGGCCCAGCGCGTCCACGCCGACCCCGAAACAGTCGACGCCGCGGCCGCCGTCCTCAACAGCGCGGACCATCCTGTCATCCTCGCTGGCGGCGGCGCTCGTGCGTCCGACGCCGCTGACGCTCTCACCGCGCTCGCAGAACGACTCGGCGCACCCATCGCGACGACGTACTTCGCGAAGGGGCTCTTTGATCACGATCACCCGCTCCACTCGGGGATCGCGGGCACGTTCATGACGCCCGCCAACGACGCGTTGCTCTGGGACGCCGACGCAGTGCTCACCGTCGGCGCACAACTGTCGGGGAAATCCACCCGCTATGGCGCGCTCTACGCGGACGCTGACATCGTTCAGGTTGACCTCTCTCCCGACGCACTCGGACGATACCGCGACCCCACGATCGGGGTGCTCGGAGACGCCCGCGCGACGGTCGCCGCGCTCGGAGACCGCATCGGGACGAACCCCGAACGCGTCAACAGGGTCGAGGAGACGATCGCGGAAACGGGTCACGTCATCCCGTTCGACGAGCAGTCGGACGGACCATGCGTGGACCCGCGTGCGCTCACGCTCGCCGTTTCCGACCGCACCGCCGGCGACGCCGTCGTCGCCGTCGACTCGGGGAACAACACGGGGTTCCCGGCGGTCTTCCACGAACTCGACGCCGGCGGCCAGATGCTCGTGAACGGGAACTTCGGAACGATGGGGTACGCACTCCCCGCCGCGCTCGGCGCGCAGTACGCCGATCGCGACCGAGATGTCGTCTGCTACATGGGCGACGGCGCGTTCATGCAGGTCGTTCAGGACGTCGAAACTGCGGTTCGTCTCGATCTCCCGGTCGTCTTCGTCGTCTTGAACGACGAGAGCTACGGGATCATCCGCCACCGCCAAGACCTCGAATTCGACCGTGTGACCGCCGCCGATTACGAGAGCCCAGCGTTCGAGCAGGTCGCTCGGGGTCTCGGCGCGCGCGCCGCAACGATACGGTCGACTGATGATCTGGGCGTCCTCGACGAGTTCCTCACGGACAAGCCCGATGTTCCGCTCGTCCTCGACGTGCGCACGAATCCGGATATCGCTCGCCCCGGATTTCCACCGTACTAAAGGTCGATTCGGAGGTTCCCGTCCTCAGAGACTTCTGCCGTGACCTCCGGCGGCAGGAGACTCGTACACCCCGATTCCTCGAGGATTGCGGGACCATCGACCGTCTCACCGACGGCGAGCGCGTGTCGGTCGACGATTGGTGTTGCCACAAACCCCCGATCCGCGAAGTACACCTCGCGTTCACGGTGGGTCTGTTCGCCGCCCGCAACGGGCACCTCATCCTCGACCGGCAGCGTCTCGACCGTCCCGGTGGCACGGAGTGTGACGAGCTCCACCGGCTCGTCCTCCATCGCGTACCCGTAGAGCTGACGGTGGTGGTCGTGGAACCGCTCGATTCCCGCCTCGAAGTTCGCCGCCGTGAACGTCTCTCCAGGGAGCGCGACGGTCAGTTCGTACGCTTGGCCCGCGTACCGGAGATCGAGTTGCCGGGTCACCAGCACGTCCCCAGCGTCGAATCCCTGATCGGTGAACCGTTCGGTGAGCGATTCTTCGAGCGTTTCGAACTCTACGCCCGCCTGCTGTGCATCGAGTCCGTCGCCAGTGTACGCGCGCGACTCGTCCATGCGAACGTCGGCGAGCAGGAGGCCACGTGCGGAGAACACGCCCGGGCTCCGGGGGATCACGAGCGAGTTCATGTCCATGTTCTGGGCGACTTCAGCGGCCTGGAGCGGGCCGGCGCCACCGAACGCGACGAGCGAGAACTCGCCGGGATCTCGGCCGCGCTCGACGGTAACGCGGCGCAGCTCGCGAGCCATCTTCGCATTTGCGACTTTGACCACGTTCATCGCCGCCTCCTCGAGGCTGAGCCCGAGTGGTTCCGCGATCTCGTCAGCAAACACCTCCCTCGCCTTCTCGATGGCCGGTTGTACGTCGCCGTCGAGGAAGGCGCTTGGGTCGATGCGACCAAGCACGAGATTCGCGTCCGTCACCGTGGGGTCGGTCCCACCGCGGCCGTAACAGATCGGCCCGGGATCTGCGCCGGCGGATTTCGGGCCGACACGAAGCCCGCCACCAGCGTCGATCCACGCGATACTCCCACCGCCTGCTCCCACGGTGTTGATGTCGACGAGCGGGGTGTTGATTGGCAGGTCGTTGATCTCGCCCTCCGTGGACCGAACGAGGTCGCCGTCCTCGACGACGCTCACGTCCGCGCTCGTGCCACCCATGTCGAGTCCGATAGCGTGTTCGAGGCCTTCCGTCCGGCTAACGTCACGGCAGGCGACCGCTCCCGCGGCCGGTCCGGAGAGGACGGTCCGAAGTGCGAAATCCGTCGCCTGCTCCGTCCCGAAGATACCGCCGCCGGAGTGCATCACGTTCAGCGGCACGTCGATACCGCGCTCCGCGATCCCGGTATCGAGGCGACCGAGGTAGTCTTGGATCGTGACCTTCACCGCCTCGTTCAGCACCGTGGTGACGGTTCGGTCGTACTCGCGGGTCTCCGGGTAGACGGCGGAGGAAAGTGCGTAGCTGAGGTCGGTTTCTTCCGCGATGAGTTCGCCGACCCGGCGCTCGTGGTCGTCGTTCAGGTAGGAGAACAGCATCGAGACGACGACCGAATCGACATCCGAGTCCGCGAGTTTGTCAACGGCCGCACGAACGGCGTCCTCGTCGAGCTCGTCGACGACGTCCCCCTCCGAGTCGATACGACCGGGGACGCCGAGTCGGTGACGCCTGTCCACGAGCGCGGGTGGTTTGTCCGCCTGTAAGTTGTAAAGCTCAGGACGGGTCTGGTCCCCGATCTCCAGGACATCACGCAACCCCTCGTTCGTAATAAGTCCGAGGTCCGGTATCTCGTTTTCGAGGACAGCGTTGGTTCCCACCGTCGTCCCGTGGCTCAGGAACTCGACGCGGTCCGGGTCGGTGTCGGTCTCTTCCAGGATCTTGTCGATGCCGTTCAACACGCCGCGGTCGAAGTCCGGGGGGGTGGACGGCGTCTTCGTGATGTACACCTCGTTCGCGTCCACGTCGTAGAGGACGACGTCGGTGAACGTCCCACCGGTGTCGACACCGATGCGCACGCTCATGCGTTCTCACCCGTCCTGTTCGCGGCCACGTCACGGAGTTCTCGACGCCGCTCCGCGGTCGCTTCCTCGTCGATACTCTCGTCTTCGATGACGACGCCGTACTCCTCGCGGGCTTTCTCCGGGGAGACCTTCTCGTCGAGAACGTCGTCGAGGACGTCGGTCGGGTCTCGCTCCAGGGGGTCCCCATACCCGCCACCGCCGGGCGTCTGAACGCTCGCGACATCGTCAGCATCGAGCTTGGTCGTCGACTTCGACGCCAACACCTCCTCATCCGCCGTTCCCGGGTTCCGATAGAACCGGGAGGGCCGAGCAGAGTGCCCGCCGAAGATCCCCCACGGCTTGGAGCGTGTCCGGTCCGTGAGCAGCGAAAACGACGCCTCGTGATCGTAGAACTGGAGGTCGCGGCGGACGCCGAGCCCGCCACGCTGGCGACCCGCGCCTTCCGAGTCCTGAATCAGTTCATACCGGCGGACGTAGACGGGCAGTTCGTCCTCCAGTTCCTCGATAGGGCTGTTCGCAGTGTTCTGGAAGTGCGTCTGTACCGCGTCCATCCCGTCTTTCTCCAATCGTCCGCCGTAGCCGCCCGCGACGGTCTCGTAGTAGACGTAGTCGTCGTCGTCCCGAGGATCGGTCCCGCCGTACGCGACGTTACACACCATTCCTTTCGTCGCGCCGATGGTCTGCTCGGGGACGGCATCCGCGAGCGCCTTCGTCACGAGATCGCCCGCGCGCATCGGGATCTCCCAGCCGCCCGCCACCGGGCGGTTGTAGGAGGGGTTCACCATCGTTCCCTCAGGGGTTATCGTCTCGAACGGCCGGTAGAACCCGTCGTTCTTCGGCAGATCCTCACCGATGAACGCCATGATGACGGCCATCGTTCCCGCGAACGCCATTGCGGGTGTACAGTTCAGTGGCCCTTCGTTTTCCGCTGCGGTCCCGGTGAAGTCGATACTCATCTCGTCGCCATCGACCGTCAGCGTGAGCACGAGCGTCACGGGTTCGTCAACGATACCGTCGCCATCCATCTCATCGCTCGCCGAATATTCGCCGTCCGGGAGCTCTTCGATAGCTGCGCGGACTCGGCGTTCCGTGTAGTCGAGCAGTTCATCCAGGTAGGTCTCGACGCGCTCGCGGCCGTTTTCCTCGTGGAGTTCTGCGAACCGCTGTTCGCCGATCCGGTTCGCCCCGAGTTGTGCCTGATAGTCGCCGCGTCGCATCTTTGGCTCGCGGACGTTCCGCAGGATGAACGAGAGGGTGTCCTCGTCGTACTCCCAGTCTTCTACTGCGTGAACGCCGGGGATGATCAGGCCCTCGCCGTAGAGTTCCGTGCTGTCGTTGGGGATACCGCCAGGGGTGCCCCCGCCGATATCGACATGATGTGCTGAGTTCGCGGCGTAGCCGATGATTTCGTCGTCGTGGAACAGCGGCGAAATGAGCATCACATCCGGAAGGTGGACGGCGCCCTTGTACGGGTCGTTGATAAGAATGCCATCGCCCGGTTCGAGGTCGTCCTCCCAGTCGGGAACGTTCCGCGGGACGACGGAGACGAGGGACCCGATGTGTTGGGGGGCGATGTCGTGTTGAGCGATATGCCTGAGGTCGGCGTCGAACAGTGCACACGTGTGGTCGCGACGAATCTTGATGTTCGTCGAGTACGCGGTTCGTTGGAGCGTGACGCCCATTTCCTCGACGACACTCTTCAGTGAGTGTCTGAAAATTTCGAGGTCGCCAGTATCTACCATACCACCTCCTCCCATACCAGACGGAATAAACGTGTGGGTGGGTCGCGGAAAATCCGAGGCGAAAGCCCCGCGCTTAATCGCGGGGAGGAAGCCGGCCAACAGTATTCAACCGGCGACGATGGCACAGACGGAGCTCCAACACAATCGTTGGTCAGTTCTCCTGCATCGGTAGTTGCCTTCGTTGGATCACCAAGGACACCGTTTTCGGTGAACCAGTCCGCGCACCCTGCCGTCCGCGGAGTTTGCGGACAGTCTTGTCGCAGAAAGAGTTATTGTGACCTGTTATCACATGCCTGTATGACTGACATCGAGAGCTACGACCAGTTCATCGACGGCGAGTTCGTCTCCTCGGAGAGCGATGACCGCGCCGAAGTCAAGTTCCCGTACGACGGCGAACCATGGGCGACCGTTCCGCTCGGAACCCCCGGCGATGTCGACCGCGCCGTCGCCGCCGCACGGGATGCCTTCGACCGTGACGACTGGGGCGGCCTCCAACTGAGCGAACGCGCCGGCCTGCTCCGAGAGGTCGCCGCGGTCATCGACGAGCATGCGGACGAACTCGCGGAACTCGAAACCCGACAGAACGGAAAACTCATCCGCGAGATGAGCGGACAGATGAACTCGCTCGGCGATTGGTTCCGTTACTACGCCAGTCAGTGCGAGACCCGTGAGGGCGACACCATCCCCGTCGAAAGCAAGAACGGCGAGATGTTTAATTACGTTGTCAGCGAGCCGTATGGCGTCGTCGGCGCCATCACCCCGTGGAACTCCCCGCTCCTCCTCACCGCGTTCAAGCTCGCGCCCGCGCTCGCCGCCGGCTGTACGTTCGTCCACAAACCCAGCACGCAGACGCCCGTGAGCGCGCTCCGTCTCGCCGAACTCCTCAGCGAAGAGGCCGGACTCCCCGCCGGCGTCTACAACGTCGTCACCGGCAGCGGCAGTACCGTCGGCGACGCGCTCGTCAATCACGACGGCGTCGACAAAGCCTCCTTCACCGGCAGCACCAGCGTCGGCCGCCACATCGGGAAGACCGCGGGCGAGAACCTCATCCCCGCCTCCCTCGAACTCGGCGGGAAGAGCCCGAACATCGTCTTCGCCGACGCGAACCTCGACAATGCAATCAACGGCGTCATCAAGGGTATCTTCGCCGCGACCGGACAGACCTGCCTCGCGGGTTCGCGCGTGTTCCTCCACGAGGACATCGCCGACGAGTTCGTCGATCGGATCACCGAGCGCGCCCGCGACATCACCCTCGGCGACCCACGTGATCCTGAGACCGAGATGGGGCCGGTCGCGTTTCGCGGACAGTGGGAGACCGATCGGGAGTACATCAGGACCGCAGTTGAAGAGGGCGCAACCCTCCGGTTCGGCGGTGATCAGCCTGACGACCTCCCCGGCGAGTGCTTCCTCGAACCGACCATCCTCACCGACGTGGAGAACGACATGACCGTCGCCCAGGAGGAGATCTTCGGTCCCGTCGCGAGCGTGCTCACGTTCAACGACGAGGATGACCTCGTCGAACGGGCGAACGACACGGACTTCGGGCTCGCCGCGGGCATCTGGACCGAAGATTTCCGGAAAGCCCAGCGCGTCGCCGAAGCCCTCGAAGCGGGAACCATCTGGATCAACGAGTACCGTACGCTCACCTACAACTCCCCGTTTGGTGGGTACAAGGACAGCGGTCTCGGCCGCGAGAACGGTCACGAGGGGTTGGAGGAGTATATGCAGACGAAGAGCGTCTGGGTCGACCTCGCCGGGGAGGTCGAGGATCCCTTCACGCTCGGCTGACGTGGACCGCTTCCGTCCCACGTCGTCGATGCCCGTACGGCTTCGACCGCAGAAGACGCCTAGACGAACGACGTGGCTCACGGGTCGGTCGTCGGGTGAACGGCAGCGAAGATGCGGACGCCGGCAGGCGGGTCCTCGGTGGGGAGTCGGAGAAGCGCCCTCTCGACGGCGTGTTTTTGCTCCGCTGCCCGAAGGTATTTAATAATAGATTCACCTCCTTTCGCCGTATGCACATCCTCATCACGGGGGCGAATGGCACAGTCGGCAGTGCGATTATCGATCAGCTCGGAGCGACGGACGAGTACGAGTTCACGTGTCTCGACGTCGAGGACCACCCCGACCGAGAGACCGTCGTCGCGGACATCACGGATCGAGACGACCTCCGTGGCCACTTCGATGACGTAGACGCCGTCATCCATCTCGCTGCCGCCGTCGACCTCAGTGGATCGTGGGAGAAAATTCTCCAGAATAACATCATCGGAACGTACAATGTCCTCCAGGCGGCCGCGGAAGCCGAGGTAGAGAAGTTCGTCTTCGCGTCATCCATCCACACGGTGGGGATGTACGAGGTTGAACTCTCACCGGAGATTTACGACCCGGAGTACGATCTGACGCTCACGCACGAAGACCCGGTCCGGCCCGACTCCTTCTACGGCCTCTCAAAAGTGTTTGGGGAGGCCGTGGGACGGCTATTCGTCGAGAGTCAGGAGAACCCGCTCGGCGACCTCCACCCGACGTACGTGACGAACACGCGAGAGTACCCGACGAGCTTCTACGCGCTCCGCATCAAGACCGTGCTCGGTGAGGAGTACGACCACCCGTACGGGCTCGCGGAGATGGGCGTCGACGAAGGGTGGTGGGAGCGCGACAGCGAGGAGTACGGATACATGGCGGACCGGCTGAAGTGCACGTGGCTCTCGCACCGCGACCTCGGCCAGCTCGTCGACTGCCTGCTCGGACACGACGAGCCCGGGTTCGACATCTTCTGGGGCGTCAGCGGCAACGATGGGACCTGGGTCGATCTCACGTACACGCGGGACCGTCTGGGATACGAACCCCAAGACAACGGGGCAGAGTGGGACGCTCCGCCCGAATAGCGGGAGAGTCTCCGCGGGTGTGTGCAGCGATCGATGCTCAGTCGGACGTACTTTCGAAGCGGCGATCGGCGCTGGTCTCGGTAGCGTCGCCGTAAGGGATGAGGCGGTCGACTCTGTTGAGATTCTATGCTACAGAGACAGTGTCGTCTGAGACACCCGGTCGCTGAAGAGTGCTTATTGATCGAAGTCGCTTCGACATAGGGTATCGCTGATTTCCAGCTTCAGTTTTCTGATGTGCCGAGGTGCCCCGCCGCCTTACGGCAATTCCCTATAGCCATTGCCATCCAAGACGGTGTATCACGATAACTGCCAGTGCTCCAAAAACTACCAGAGCCGCCATGTAGAGGATCATTATTACTCCCATTTGTTTCATTGTCATCTCGCCTTGAAGGGCATCTGAAATTCTCATAAGATTACATAACAGCCCGACTTAATAAATCATCACGGAGTTCTATACACTCGACGACGCATTATAAATATTATAACAATTCATCCAGTAACATACGCGGCTACCTCGGAGAAAGCCGCAGTGCATTTGCCCGGGTGTCTGTCGGTTCGTAGCCTGTACTGACCACACCCGGTCAGAAGAGATCATTTCCTAAGGATGTCAACAAAGCCAGGCGGTCAAAAGATCGAGTGCGCTATGCACAGGTTCGGGCGCCGCAGCCGGAATAGCGGTTGTATCGAATCAAATTTCTGGGACGAGCGACGACGCCCGAGTCGGCGACGAAGTTCGGTATCCAACTCTATCTAGCTGAACTATCACTTTTGCGTACAGTGTATGTTTGGACAGCCGGGTGTCGGTCGCCATCGAGCCACCGCCCATCGGTAGGCGCAAGAGGCCGATCTACAGCCGATAGACGGTGTCGATCCGAATCATGTCGGGGTCGATGAAACGATGGTCCAGCTCAATCCTGCGCGATATTGGCTGGACGCTGCTGTCGATTCCGACATGAACCGCCTGCTCTATCTCCGACTGTAGTCGACGAGCGATACTGCGGTTTCCTCACCGTTTCTCGCTGGATTACGTGAGAAACGTCAGATTGAGAACCGGATACTTCCCGTCGGCGGTGCCCCGTGGTTGCAGGCGGCCTGTCATCGTCACGGGCTCCGAGTCCAACACGTCACACATGGGAATCGGAATGCCGTCGAACATGTCTTTCGTGACGCTCTTCTGTAGGAGA
>NZ_NHOA01000079.1:417-637 GCF_002727125.1 Halorubrum persicum | reverse complement strand
CATCCCCGAGAGCTCTCGGGCGGCCTCGTCGTTCCGCACGTCGACGCGCGTGCCCGACCCCGGTTCGAGCGCGACGAGACCGTCGCCCGCTCGCAGCGACCCGTCGAGTTCGGGTCGGCGCTCCGTCCACGGCGCCGCTGACTCGCGGACCTGCACGCGCACCGGATCGCCCGTCTCGACCCGGTCGTCGACGCTTCCGTACGGGAGATACCCTTCGACG
>NZ_NHOA01000079.1:0-363 GCF_002727125.1 Halorubrum persicum | reverse complement strand
CGTCGAGGCCGGCGTCGGTCAGGAGACCGCGGAGGCGCCCGACTGCGTCCGGGTCGCCGTGCGCGCCGACGCCCTGCCGGTCGTCGGTGGTCGCGATCCGCGCGTCGGGCGGGTCGCTTCCGAACTCGGCGTCGAAGCGCCGCCGGATCGGCGCCGAGGCGTCGACGACCTCGTGGCCCGCGTCGAGCAGGGCCTCGGTGAGCGCCGTCGCGTAGATGCCGCGCACCCGGACGTTCATAGCTCGTCGGGGTCGCGCGCGAACCGGACGCGGTCGTGGACGGTCGCGCCGAGCGAGAGCTCGACGAGGACCGGCGTCTCGTCGCCTCGCCCGCTCCCCTCGTCGCCGCCACCCGTCGCCCGGAG
>NZ_NHOA01000102.1 GCF_002727125.1 Halorubrum persicum | reverse complement strand
CGTCCGGGCGCGCGAGGTAGCCGGCGCCGACGGGACTCCACGGGATCATTCCGATCCCCTCTCGCTCACACAGCGGGACCATCTCGCGCTCCTCCTCGCGGTACGCGAGGTTGTAGTGGTTCTGCATGGTGGCGAACCGCTCGTACCCCTCGCGGTCGCTCGTGTGGAGCGCCTCG
This sequence comes from Halorubrum persicum, assembly GCF_002727125.1. GTDB lineage: Archaea > Halobacteriota > Halobacteria > Halobacteriales > Haloferacaceae > Halorubrum > Halorubrum persicum. The sequence continues at coordinate 2,111 of NZ_NHOA01000102.1, read as the reverse complement.
GCGAACTGGTGGGCCCACATCGACGAGGCGCCGAGATACCGCACCTGGCCGCGCCGCACGGCGTCGTCGAGCGCGGCCAGCGTCTCCTCGATCGGCGTGTCGTAATCCCACCGGTGGATCTGATACAGGTCGATCGTCTCCATCCCGAGCCGGTCGAGGCTGTGCGACAGCTCCTGTTCGATCGCCTTCCGCGAGAGCCCGCCCGAGTTCGGGTTCGACTCGTCCATCTCCCCGTACACCTTGGTGGCGACGGTGAACCGGTCGCGGTCGTACTCGGCGAGCACGTCGCCGAGGATCGCCTCGCTCTCGCCGTTCGAATAGACGTTCGCCGTGTCGAAGAACGTGACCCCCAGTTCGATCGCGCGCTCGATCAGCTCTCGCCCCTCCTCCTCGTCGAGCATCCACTCGTGTTCGCTCCCGAAGCTCATGCAGCCGAGCGCGAGGCGGCTCACCGTCGCCCCCGTGTCGCCCAGCGTCGTGTACTCCATACGGGTCGGGGGGCCGCGGGGGACTAAAAAGTCACAGCGCGGGCGGCTCGCCGCGACCGAGGACGATCTCCTGCCCCTCGACATCCTCGAGCGAGGCGACGCGGCCGCCGATGTCGACTCGACCGGTTTCGGTTTCGACGGTCAGCGACGCCACCTCTTCCGTGGCCTCGAATGCGAGGTCGACGACCCGCCCCCTGACGGTCACCGAGTCGCCCGTCTCGATGTCGCGGCCCTCCACGGTCGCGAAGAACTCCTCGCCCTCGAACTCTCGGACGTCCTTGACCGCGCGGCGGATCGAGGCGTAGCGGCGCGGGAACGGACGGGCGGCCCCGTCTGCGGCGAGCGTCTCGGCGGTCGTCCACAGCACGGTGCCGAAGAAGCCAGAGACGAGGAACCCGAGGGCGGAGCGGTTGAAGATGACGCCGTACCGCTCGCGGTCGTCGCGGAGGGCGTCCTGCGTGGCGTACACGGAGTACTCGCCGTCGCCGACGGCGAGGATCGGCGTGGTGATCCCGCGTCGTGCGCGTGCGATGGTCGCAACCTCCAGGTAGTCGAACTCCTCGGGGTCCGGCGCGCGCGCCGCGGGCGTGACGAGGAGTTCGACGCTGACGCCCGCCTGGACCTTCGCCGCGAGCTCGTCGCGGAAGCGACGGAGCAGCCCCGGCGTGAGCGACAGCGCCAGTTCGTACTCGGCGCCGGCGATCACTTCTTCGAGGTACCGGAGGATCGTCGACCGCGACTTCACCAGCGACACCGCCTCGGTCTCGCGGGTGGGCGCGGTGTAGCGGGCCTCGAGCTCGTCGACCATCTCGGTGAACGACGACCGGAGCTCGCCGAACGCGTCCTCCGGGTCGACGGCGACGATCTTCATCGGCCGCGATTCGCGGAGTTCGACGAGCCCGCGGTCGGAAAGGCTTCGGACCGTGTCGTACACGCGCGGCTGCGGGATGTCGGTCCGGTCGGCGATGTCGCTCGCGGTCAACTCGCCGTGTTCCAACACGGCGAGGTACGCGTCGATCTCGTACTCGCCGAGGTTGAATCGGTCCCCGACGCGGTCGAGCGTGCCGCGGAGATCGTCTGTCATGCTCGTGACGAGGCGGTCCTCCGATATAGGTTTTTACTATGAGCCGAGTAGCACGCGTTTTCAGAGCCGCATCCTCCATGTACATGCGATCGTCCGTCCCGTCGAGGGACTCCGACTCCATCGGCGGGACCGGCTCGTCGTCGAGGCGCCGCCGCGAGTCGCTCGCCGCCGGGAGAAACGCTTTTTCGGGTGGGCGACGGCGGTTTCGCTATGGCACAGCCCGGAGGGCTCGTCTCGATCGGGAACTGGATCACGCGGTTCGGGGACGCGCTCCGCGGGATTGTGGGCTCCCCCGGCGGGCGACTGCTGCTGGTGATCCTGTCGGTCGCGGTCGGCGTCCTCGCCTCGAAGTTCCTCGTGCGTCTCATCGGCCGCCCCGTCGCGCGTCGCGTGTCGAGACAGAGCGTCGCGCAGACGATCGTCAGGGGCGTCCGCGTCGGGACGATCGTCATGTCGCTGCTCGTCGGGCTCTGGGCGGGCGGGTTCCGCTTCACCGATCTGCTCGTCGGGACCGCCGTCTTCTCCGCCGTGATCGGGAT
>NZ_NHOA01000151.1 GCF_002727125.1 Halorubrum persicum | reverse complement strand
GGCTTTGTGAAGTACTGATTCTTGGTAGTGTCGTTATCGGGTTTATTCTGGCTGCTATTGGCGGATCTATTGGTGGCCGGATCGGGGGATTGAGCGGGTTTGTTGCAGGGCCGATAGTAGGGTTTCTCGTATTATCGTATCTCTTCTACGGGCGCTGAATCACCTGTACTGACCGCCATTGAGCCGAAATGTATCTCTTTCTAAGGATTTCAACAGAGCCATTCCACTGTAACTGCTTCTACGACGCTTTAACAGGAGACTTTCACTCTTGATGAGGGGTGTACAGACCTCCTATTCCCGCGTCAACCGATCACGGTTATCCAAAATTGACTCGTGAACCATATCCAATTCACTTCGCACACGGGGTGTCTCCCCGCGTTATCGATGTGTAAATATGCTCAAATCAGTCGTATAGCCTTTGAAGTCTCATATTTGAACGTGTAACCCAACCAACGTAGTATGTATCTACTGTTCCGATGAAAGTCTGCTACTCGTCCGAATCGACCGGCCCTTTGTATCTGGACTTGACTGATTCGCCTTCTCTCCATTGCCAGTAGTAGTAGCGGTTGTTGTTGATCTCCTTGACCGTAATCGTCGCTTTCGCAGGAACATCATCCGGGAGATCATCAGGTTGCTCCTTATCTTCGTCATCAGCTGACTCCTTGTCGAGCTCGGCGCCACGGGCTTTGTGCGATGCGAGCGCCTCAGCGTAGCGGGCGACGTACCGGAGCCGGGTTGGTGAATAGCTGTTGAGCCTGTCGACGATCTCCGTCGGAAGATCTTCCGGCGGTGTCGGTGGTTTGGGAAACATCAGCGATCGCCTCGTCTGGCTCTTATGTGTCGCTGTCCCCCAATTCTGATTGTGGAAATGCTCCGTTTCCGGAAACGTCCGAAAACTCACTCGGTGCTCTCTAGCTCGGCGTCCTCACTGTCGATCTCAATGACGTCACCGTCGCCGACGTCCAGCGCGCCACGAAGATTTTCAAGATGGTCGTCTGCCTCCTCGCGGAGTTACTCAGAGACCTCGGCTACTCAGACATTCGTGCGGATCACACATCAGCGTACCCGGACCCAGAGAAAAGAAATGGTCGGGTCCCTGATGTCACTGCTTATAGTCCGTTTGGACGTGATCCAGTGGTCGAAATCGATACCGGGACAAACACTACGACACGAGATCAACGCCAGCTCAGCGATATCTCAACAGGACTTGATCCAAATGAGAGCCTACTTCAGGTCGACTGTGATGACCCGCTTTTCGACGGCTGGTAACTACGGACCCCGAACCACTTCGTGGATCTCATCGGCAACCTCCCAAAGGGACTTACGGGTATCCCATGTCCAGCATCGCCCTTCCCGTTCAAAAATTTCGAACTTACTTTCCTGTGGACTGCTGTATGGTCTCGGAGTAGTCATCTCCGGTTCACCCTCCGAGCTTGTTGAGAAAACATCATCATACGAGGGGTGATCGGAGCTAATTTTTTGTTCAGAGAAATCCGAATAGTCTCTGACTGCGAGATTGGTTTTAGCAAAGAAAGGATGGTTATCCGGATTGCTTCCATTAGGTGTGAGATCACCGAGTTCTACAGAAGATCCAGCGTTCCGACCCTCGGAGACGAAAACGATCGCAGTAACAATTCTCGCCACCGATTGGAATTTTAGATAGGTTTCGAGATTGCTTTGTGCCGCTTCTGTGCTGACATCATCCAGTTCCTCGAAATATGGAAGCTTAATCAGCGTCTTCGCAGCGGTGTCCGATTTTCCGTTCAGTTGTTGGCAAACAAGATTGAGACGCCGTTTCGGGTGTTCAGAGAAGTCGCCTAACACCAGATAGCTGATTTGGTTATTTTTGACAAATTCGAGTTGGAGCTTGAATTTCGCCAGCGCTTGGAGTTCCTCTTTTTGGATATCTAGACTGACTACGTGGCGCACCTCGTCTTCGCCCAGTATGGACCCTACCCCGGATCCCTCCGAGTTCAAAATGCGATTGGGGTCTACCGGACCTGCCATATCTGAGCACTGGTTTGGTATGGACAAAAGGGTTCGGGACCAATTCGGAAAAGAACGGGGATTACCGATTTGGATTTCCCGAATTGTTATGTGTCGTGCCGCCTATCCTTTTTATATGACTGCGTCTGACGGCGCCCCTAATAAAAAAGGAAATGAGGTTCAGCACCTCCTGACCCAGGATACTCGGTTCCAGATTGTTCAGAATATTCTGGCCCATCCGGAATCGCTGCCGTCACTCCGTGAGCTTGAATACGTTGTCGACAAGGGTCGGTCAACGATCTATGAGCACCTCGAAACGCTCGAAAAAGCAGGGATCACTGACCGATTTGAACTTGAGGGGGCTGATCGAGACCAGCCCTCGACGTTCTATGGGCTGACCCCGTACGGCATCCGCGTGGTCGATGATCTAGATCTATTCAACGATCTGGACCTTCTCCAAGAAATATACGTTGCGATGGACAAACCGGCGGAGGTCCAAGCCTATGAGGCTGCCCCTCGTCCCGGGAAGGCCACACAAGAGGAGCTTGAAGATGAATTAGCTGGACACTTGGAAGCAATTGATGAGACGGAAGGTGAACTTGACGAACAGATACAACGGCGTATCGAGGGGCTTTCGTTCACTCTTGAACAATCAAGTGAAATTGAGATTGAAACAAGTGCGGCCCAAGAACTCGGCCAGCGGCTTCTAAATGTACTTAGTGATTCAGCTATTGGTCCTCAAGTCTTAGACGGCTTTCGCGATATTGCTGAAGTAGCGCCAGATGCGATTGCTCCCACTATTCCGAGATTGATCGACCTCTTAGATGGGGCTGATGCTGAATGTCAGACAAAGGCATTACAGGTGCTCGTGGCCATCGCGACCTCAGAAGAGGCCTCTTTCGATACGGATGTTCGTGATCGATTGACGAATCTCGATATATTTTCGTTGATCAGAGAACTGCCACTTGTGGAGGCACGATCGCTTGTTGAAGGGCTTGACGAACTCTACGCTGAAATTGGTGCTACTGAGGCGCGTGCTGAGGCGATGAACGCATTGGGCCAGTATGCTGGGAGGAAAGCTCTCAATCCAGACGTAGACGCAGACGATGCGTTCGGGACTGCGACCCAAGCGTTTGAGACCACCGTAACGCAGTACGAACAACTTGATAAACCGCTTGAGCAAGCGGAGTCGCTCCACCAACTTGGCCTTCTCCACTTCCTTACTGATAGGGATCCCGTAGCAGAACCGTTCTCCGAAGCGGCTTCGTTATACGCTACTAATGGTGAATACGAATCTGCTGCGCGAGTATACGCTCAGTTGTCTGTAATGAGGAGTGAAAATGATGAGTTCGAAGCAGCAGCCGATACCATCGATCACATTGAATCGCTCGATGGATCGATTGAAGATGAATCCACGCGTGCTCTAATCTCTGCTGCAAAGGCACTTCTGAAGGCACACAACGGCGACGTTACCGAAGCAATCTCTCTACTGGAAGAGTCTACTATAGTGAATGCGGATGAGATAGACAAGTCAATTTTCGGGTCGGTACAGCTCATACTTGCGTACCACGCTATTGAGGCAGGGAACTACGAGACAACTATCGATTTGGCCGAATCTGCTAAGGAATTGGCAGAGGAAACCAAAACGAAACGACCCAAGGCCAGTGCTGAGCAAATTATTTCATCTGCCTTACTGAGACTCAACCGGGGGGACGAGGCAAAAGAGCACTTAGAAGCTGCTGTGGAATGCTTCAAAGAGATTGATGACACGGATTCCACAGTCGATAGTTTACGGCAGTTGGCAAACATTCAGATGATCGATGGGGAATTTGGTCCTGCTATTTCCACAATCGAGCGTGGTTTGAGCCTTCTCGATGAAAATGCGACTATCGAACAAGTAGAGCTCCAGCTGAAGATGGCGGATATCTATGCTGTAAGTGGTGACACTGATGCGTTGGAAGTGTCGCTCAAATCGATCGAAGAGCTGTTAGATTCAGAGGATATCGCAGATGAGCGCATCCAGGCAGAACTTAATCACCACTGGGGAGGGTTAAGGATGAGTGAGGGCAATCCAGAAGCTGCCGTCAACGAGTATACAAAAGCGGTTGACCAGTACACTGCTACAGAGAACCTCTCTCTAGCAATTACGACACAGATTGAACTTGCTGAAGCTTACAGTGAACTCCGCGAATACACACAAGCAATTGATTGCTTGGACACTGCCATTGAGTTCTCTGAGCAAACGGGGGACGATACGTACCGTCCCACTGTGCTGTTCAGAAAAGCCGATATACACCGAGAACAGGGGAATTTGGATACTGCCCTAGAGAATATTGAGCGTATTTTGAATCCCTCTGGACAGCAAGCATCTCGGGATATCATAACTGGCCGTGCCCGCTTCGAACGCGGATCGATCTTGTCTGAGATGTCCCAATACGCTGAGGCACGGGATAACCTGACAGAGGCACTCTCAACGCTCCGTGAGGAAGGCGCGAGTCACCTCGTTGTGAACGTATTGCGAGCTCTTGTTCGAGTCGCTGTGGAATCTGAGGAGCCGGAACAGGTTATCTCATGGTGTGAGTCTGCAGAATCGTATCTCGACTCGTGTGATGAAAGTTTTTCACCAGAAACCAGGTTGTACTTCGTGAAAACCCGCGCCCAGCATCAAGGCCCTACAGCTGGTGTGGAGGATCTGTTCTATGTTGGCCTACGGTATCTTGATATGGATCAAGTGGATGACGCGCTTCAGCCGCTGCGGGAAGCGTGGAACTCACACACCGAACTGGATTCGGGGACCGATGCGTACACCGCAGCGCTCTCTGCGGGGGTTGGGTTTGTCGGTGCAACCCGACTGGTAACACTGGATGAAGCCCAAGCAGCAGGTGATGAAGTCCTCGAAGAACTGGAGAGTTACACAGAATCACTGAGTGACTCAGCTCGGTACCTCTACCAGTTCTTGGCAGAATCGACAAACACGCATAGTAATCTAGAACTTGAAGCTGCTGAAAGGATTGATGGCGACTACTCACAGTTGTCTCAGTTGGAGGCCGTCGTATTCCGTGACTTAGTTGAGCAGCTTCGTAGCGATGATGATGAATTCGAATCAGATCCGACTGAGCCCATTAGGAGCGCCATAGGATCGACTGCGGCAGCCACAGGAACTGCTGTTACACAGCAGGCAGCTAGTCAATCAGCAACAAGTGCGGCCGGTATGACTGGCCGGCGGAGTGCCGACTGAGCTGTCGCAGACATTCGCCTGCCAAATACAGATTTCTACGTGGGAATGTAATATCTATTCGACTCAACGTGGGAGCAGATTACGTGCCTCAAAGAAGGCGTTAAGAGCTGAATTAACCGCCGACTGTCGTTCATCCTCCGGTACAGATTCTTGACTAGCATCAAGCAACTGGGCAACGCCATCCTGCCGGAAGCTGAACACTTCGCGATATTGGTCGAGGGTCAGACCATGATTGGACAGCTGATAGGCCCCACTTGTCCCAGAAATGTTGGGGGGAAGCGCTTCTTGAGCGACCGTAAGATTAGCTCGAGCGTCCGCAAAGCGTGACTGTTCGTAGGCCCGAACGCCGACTTCGATGGGTGTCGCGGAATCTAAATACGATTGCTGGGCCCGAATGTGCCGATCAAAGATCTCTCGTTGGGTACACAGAGCGTCAAGAACCGCCTGCTGGTCGGGAACAAGTGTTCGACCCTCGGATGTGACCTCGCTTGGAGCTTTTTCAGCGGCCGCCAGTTGCCCGAGCGACTGTTCGAAAGAACTGCTGTCCAATTTGGAGGCCGGGTCATAGTCGAGGTCCCCAGTTTGTTTGAGGACGTTGGGTCCAGAGTCACTAACCGACCCGAAGAGCGAATCCGCGGCTGTCAATGACGTCACGAGTGTGCTGTAGTACTCTGTTGCGGTACGTAGCGTATTGATTCGCTGTTGGATCTCTGGCTCATCAGGGAAGTCTTCGCTGAGAATCTGATTGACTGAATTTAGCGCTGTTTCTATTTTGTTGCGAAGATCCCAATTTGAATGTGGGTTTGCGACATCAGTCTCAGTCAGCGTTGTAGCCACCCCAGTAAATTGCATCTCAGCAGTCATGAGTCGATCCGCTGGGGTTGGTTCTATATCTTCCTTTTTACCAAGCAATCCCGATCCAACGCCAATAGCGCCCGTTACAGCAACCCCACCGACTATGAGATGACGTCGAGTAACCCCATCGTGAATATCTGCTTCGTCTGTATTCGCAGGAGTACGATCTCGATCACCCATTGGCTACTCTACCTGTCTATAATACTTAAATTCTTTCAGCGCAATAACCGAGCCATGACGGAACCAGATCTGGAGCGGCTCTCTGATGTTCAGTCTACACTCCAATCTGGGTACGGGTCCACGCACAGAGCGAGCGGCGTGTTCAATCAGTTCAACTTGCGGACGATCTCTCGGCAATCTACGCTGAATTAGATGATACAGCAATCCCCACCGAAGACGCCGTCGACGATCTCAGTGCGTTCTTCAGTGAGACGGACCGCAACCTCCAACGGACGCGCAAAGCTGTTGAGGTCGTCGAGGACAGTCTTGATGTTGGACTCGGACACAGCAAGCTTGCTCGGCTGGCGATGACGGGTGCGCAGTTGAGTTCCGGCGTTGCTTTGGTGGTTGCGACGCATAATCTTCTGATCGGTGCGAACAACCTAGATGTCGCCAGGGCCTCTGTTGATTCAATTCAGGATATCGCAGCTGAGCGGTTCCATGACTTCTATCGGGCGATTGGATTGGTTGTTGTAGAGGCTATCCTGTTCACGACCCCAATCAATTATGAGATTGCGTGGCGGAGCACGCGATATCTGAATAATCGCTTCCTGTATTCGCTTCGCCACAGTGGGTTCTCGGGTTCCGTGGATACAGCACTAAAGCAGCTCCATCGGGTTGTGTTGAGTGAGATCCACTACGCGATTCGTGGAATTGTGCCGGCAGGGCTTCGAGCTCCGGAAGAATTTGTAGCGTATCTCACGTCGGTGGCAACCCAGACGCTGGCGTTACTCTGGAAGTTCACTGATCTGAGTGTTGGAGAGATTCGTGGAAAGGCTGAGGAGATCGTCTCTGAATATCGGGCCTTTGTTGGAGAGACCTATGAGATAGTGACTGCTGATGTGGATGTTGATGCGGTAATTAAGAACGTTGTCGCACAGATCAGAGGAGAGGTCGATTTCTTCAGCTTGTCGTCTCCGTATCAGGATCCGAACGTCATGTAAACTGCTGGGCATACCCCCGCTACTAGTCCACGCCCATCACCCAGCATTAACCAACAATTCAGCAGTAGGGCCCGTATTGTTGGTTAAGGTATGCGAATTCGAGCACCCTCAAATATCGTTCGGAACAATTCGAGGTCCCCCTCATCGAGATAGGACTCAATATCCTCAATTGGGTGCCCATCTCAGATGAACTGTTTGTAGTCCTCAAACGCGTCGTCGCGACCAGCGGGGAGGATCACGATTCCGGTCATGCTTGAGTGGAAATCATTAGTGGGGAGCAAATAATTGGCTACAACTTCATTGACTCTGCTGAAATTCTAAGGAGCTGATAGGATTGGTGTGCGAGATACAGAGTATCAGTACCTCACAAAG
>NZ_NHOA01000080.1 GCF_002727125.1 Halorubrum persicum | reverse complement strand
GCAGCGAGAGCCTCGCGCGGTCCGCGGGTGGCCCCGGCGGGATGCAGATGGGCGGCCACCCGCGGACCGCGCGAGGCTCTCGTTGCGCTTGCCGAACGCGAGGCCGATGGCGAAGCCGATCAGGTGCGCGAGGTGCGCGATGCCGCCGACGCCGCCCGTTCCGGTCTGGATCACGAGCACCGCCGAGATGAGCGCGATCCCCCAGGTGAGGTACTTGATCTTCATCGGGATGACGAAGAAGAGGAGCACCTGCATGTTCGGTCGCCACACGGTGAGCACGCCGAGAATCGCGAAGCCGGCCCCGCTGGCGCCGAGCACGCCGACGGTCGGCGCGCCGGTCGCGATCGCGAACAGGACGTGGCCGAGGCCGGCGAGGACCCCCGCGCCGAAGAAGAACCCGACGAAGCGGCGCGACCCGACCGCGCGCTCGACGAGCGGGCCGAAGAACAGGATGACGATGCTGTTGCCGATGATGTGGAACAGCTGGAGTCGCGAGTGCGAGAGGACCGAGGTGACCCACGTCCAGACGTTCCCGAGCGCGTCCGACCGGAGGACGAAGAGCTGGCTGTGAGCGGCCTCGCCGAGGGTGAGCGTCACGACCCACTGCGCGAGGAACGTGATCCACATCGCCGCCAGGATGGCGTAGGTCGCGTTCCCGCGGAAGTAGCTCACGAGCCCGCCGGTGCTCGTCTCGCGGTCGAGCCGCTGCTTGAGACGCCCCACGACGCCCGCCGACGACCCGGAGCCGGAGCCACCCGCCCCGCCGGCCTCGACGCCCTCGTCGAACCCGCTGTCGAAGACCCCGCCGGGGTCGTCCCACTCGGCGAGGCCCGGGCAGTCGTGGTTCTCGGGCAGGCGGTGATCGGCACAGAACGTCTTGCCGCACCGTTTACACTGGTACGGGAGGTTCTCGTACTCCCCACACACGTCGCACGTCGCCATTGCCGTCACTTACGCGGGCGGTCGTAAAGCGGTTTGGCTCTTTGCCGTGGCTGTCTCACTCGTCCGTCCCGTCCCCTCCCAGCCCGTCGACAAGCTCTCTGAGCGTCGCCAGCGGGTACTGCCCGGGCGCGGTCGCGTTCGCCGGATCGACGGGCGCGTAGCCGATCTTCGAGCCGTACAGGGGGGTGACCGCACGGGTGTGCCGCCCCGGTTCGCCCATGCACATCGTCGCGACCCGGTGGCCGGCCGCGGTCGCCTCGTGGGTCGCCTCGATCATCGCGAGCGCGTCCGCCGGCGCGGTCGCGGTCGTCGCCAGCTTCCCCACGTCGCCCTCGCTCGCCGCGTCGGTGAGCAGGTCGACGAGCGCGGCGGGCTCGGGCGTCGACTCGAAGTCGTGGACCGAGACGACCACCGAGACGCCCTCCTCACGCGCCGTGTCGCGGAGCGCGGTCGCGTGCGACTCCTCACCCTCGGGCGCGTTCCCGCGGAGCGCGGCGAGCTCCACGTCGACGGCGGAGACCGCGTCGCGGGCGACCGCGGTCGAGAGCGCGTCGAACCGGCCGAGGTCGCCGGCCTCGCCGCCCTCCCACGTCGCCCGGTTCGTGACGAGCAGCGGGAGCTCGCCGTCGTACGCGTCGAGCTGAGCGAGCGGGTCGCTCGCGAGGTCCATCCGGAACTCCACGGCGTCGGCGTGCTCGCGAGCGCGCGGTTCCTCCGAGAGGTCGGCCGTGCTCGCAGTCAGGACGAACTCCTCGAACATACGCGGGGGTTCCGCGGGCGGGGACTTATGTGTGTGCGTCCGGCTGGAAGCGGAACCGATCGATGGCCAGAAAAGCGTCGTCGGGTCGAGGTTAGGCGACGAGACCGTCTTCGGCTTCGAGCAGCTCGTGGTAGCGGTTCCGGATGGTGACCTCGCTGATGTCGGCGACCTCCGAGACGGCGGCCTGCGTCGTCTTCTCGTTGGTGAGGAGCGCGGCGGCGTAGACGGCGGCGGCCGCGAGCCCCACGGGCGATTTGCCCGAGTGGACGCCCTTCTCCTTCGCGTTGCGCAGGAGGCTCTTCGCGCGCATCTCGGACTCCTCGGAGAGCTCCAGGTCGGAGGCGAACCGGGGGACGTACTGCTCGGGGTCGGCCGGCTTCACTTCGAGCTTGAGCTCGCGGACGACGTAGCGGTACGTCCGGGCGATCTCCGCCTTCTCGACGCGGGAGACGTCGGCGATCTCGTCGAGGCTGCGCGGGACGCCGGCCATCCGGGCGGCGGCGTACACGCAGGAGGTGGAGACGCCCTCGATGGAGCGGCCGGGGAGGAGGTCCTCGTCGAGCGCGCGGCGGTAGATGACCGAGGCGGTCTCGCGGACGTTGTCCGGGAGCCCCTGTGCGCTGGCCATGCGGTCGATCTCGCCGAGCGCCTGCTTCAGGTTGCGCTCCTTCGAGTCGCGGGTGCGGAACCGCTCGTTCCACTTGCGGAGGCGCTGCATCTTCTGGCGCTGACGGGCGCCGAGCGAGCGCCCGTACGCGTCCTTGTCGCGCCAGTCGATGTTCGTCGAGAGCCCCTTGTCGTGCATCGTGTTGGTCGTCGGGGCGCCGACGCGGCTCTTCTCGTCCTTCTCACGGGAGTCGAACGCGCGCCACTCCGGCCCGCGGTCGACCGAGTCCGCCTCGACGACGAGCCCGCAGTCGGCGCAGACGCTCTCGCCGTGTTCCTCGTCGTTGATGACGTTGCCGTCGCACTCGGGACAACTGAGCGTCTCGTCGGTCTGTTCCGATTCCGTCTCGTCCGTCTCCGTTCGGGAGCGACTCCCCCGCGTGTGTAATCGTTCACTCATGGCTAAACCCCCTCTCGGTAACTGAACACGGCCCGAGAGCGATCTTGTCCGATAGACGGCGGAACCGAACTTAAAACGACCGGAACGCGTCGCCGGAAACCCGACGAAAGGACACGATCTATCACGTGTTTTCGGGATCTCTCGTGACGACCGAAACGCTTGGGCCGGTGGCGCTCCGAGCCGCTTCCGATGAGCTCCCCCCGCGTCGTCTCGTTGGCTCCGAGCGCGACGGCGACCGTGACCGCCCTCGGCGCCGCCGAGACGCTGGTCGGCGTCACGCACCACTGCGACACCCCGGACGACGCGGGCGCCGCACACGGGACGGAGTCGCCCGCTCCCGTCGGTGGCTGGCTCAATCCCGACCTCGACCGCGTCGCCGAGCTCGCTCCGGACGTCGTCCTCACCAGCGACGGGCTCCAGAGCGACCTCGCGGACGACTGCCGCGAGCGCGGGTTCGCCGTCCGCCACCGCGAGCCCGCGACGCTGGACGAGGTGATCGCGACCTTCGCCGCCCGCGGCGCGGACGTGGGGCGACCAGCGGCCGGCGACCGACTCGCCGCCGAGGCCCGGGACCGCCTCGATCGAATCGCCGACGCGGTCGCGGGCCGTCCCCGTCCGACCGTCTACTGTGAGGAGTGGTCGGACCCGCCGATGGCCGCCGGGAACTGGGTCCCCGACGCCGTCCGCGCCGCCGGCGGTCGGTACCCCTTCGTCGAGCCGGGCGAGCGCTCCCGCGAGGTCGCGCTCGCGACCGTCGAGCGAGCCGACCCCGACCACGTGATCGTCCACGTCTGCGGGCACGGGGACCGGGTCGACCCGGCGACCGTCGAGGAACGCGACTGGGCCGTCGACGCCCCCGTCCACGTGATCGACGACTCACTTTTAAACCAGCCGAGCCCCGCCCTCGTCGACGGCGTCGAGCGGCTGGCGCGCCTGCTCCATCCGGGGACCGAGAGCTATTCGTAGCCCGTCGCCCGATCTTGGGTATGCGAGTCGGCGTCGGCAGCGGGAACCCGGTGAAGCGGCGCGCGGTCGAACAGGCGCTCGGCGTCGAGCGCGACTCCGATCCCGGTACGGTCTCCCGCGACTCCGGGACGGGCGCCCTCCACGACCTCCGGGGCGACCCTGAAGCGATCGCGGTCGAGACCGTCCCCGTCCCGTCGGGAGTGAGCGAGCAGCCGACCGGCCACGCCGAGACGATCGCCGGCGCCGAGAATCGGGCCGCGGCCGTCCTCGACGCGGAGCCGGACACGTACGACCTCGCGGTCGGGATCGAGGGCGGCGTCGCTGGGTTCGACGGCGCTGACGGGCTCTTCCTCGTCATGTGGGCGGCCGTCTCAGACGGGTCGCGTACTGGACGGGGAGCCGGTCCGAGCCTCGAACTCCCCGCGGACGTGGCCGCCCGGATCGAGGACGGCGAGGAACTCGGTCCCGTGATGGACGACCTCCTCGACACGGAGGGTGTCGCGCGACGCGGCGGCGCGGCAGGTGCGTTCACGCGCGGTCGCGTCGACCGCGCTGACGCCCTCGCGACCGCGGTCGCCGGCGCGCTCGGACCGTTCGTCTCCGACCTGTACTGACCCGGAACGGCTCTCGTTTCGTTCCGATTCGGGTCCGAGACCGACCGGTCCCGGCGCAGTTGCGGACCGGCCCCGCCCCCCGACGTGACGGTTCGAGAGCTGTACCGAAACGCGGCGCTCGTCACCCGTCCGTGACTGCTTTCAGCGACAAAATCGCATGACTGCGAGGTGTTAATCCGGTCTACCAACCGGTTTATGAGGAGACATGACCTGTCTCCGGTATGAGCACGGTCCAACCCGACGCGGTTGCCGTCGAATCTGCTGGCCTCTCCGCGAAACAGGCGCGCATCCTGCGGTATCTCCGCGAGAACGCCGCCGACAAGACGTACTTCAAATCGCGGCTGATCGCCGACGAGCTCGACCTCTCGGCGAAGGAAGTCGGCGCGAACATGAGCGCGGTCGCCGACGCGGCCGCCGA
>NZ_NHOA01000005.1 GCF_002727125.1 Halorubrum persicum | reverse complement strand
GTTTGTGGAGCGAGAAGCAACACCGAAACTGTTGATGAAGCTCAGTATTCAGCTCCATCTGGCTGGATTATCTCTTTCGAATACTGTTTCGTTTCTTGAGGTGTTTGGTGTTGATCGGGTTCGATCTACCGTTCATAACTGGGTTCACAAGGCCGATTTACAGCCGAAAGCAGGGCAGAGCCCGAATCACGTTGGGGTTGATGAAACTGTGATTCAACTTGATGATGAACAATATTGGCTGTACGCCGCCGTCGATCCGGACTCGAACGATCTGCTACACACAAAGCTTGAGCCGACGAGAACAAACGTGATCGCGGATCAGTTTTTCGTGGAACTCCGCGAAAAACACGACGTGAATGACGCGATCTTTCTCGTTGATGGCGCGGTTCCACTTCATCGAGCCTGTGAAAAGCACGGCTTCAATTTCAGATACGAACGACATGGAAATCGGAATAGCGTCGAACGTATCTTTCGTGAGATAAAACGCAGGACTACCTGTTTCTCAAACTGTTTCAGCAACGCCGAAGCAGAAACTGCTGACGAGTGGTTGAGATCGTTCGCTTTCGCATGGAATCAGCTTATCTGAACACTAC
>NZ_NHOA01000141.1 GCF_002727125.1 Halorubrum persicum | reverse complement strand
GCGACAGCTCCTCGATCAATCCGTGTTGTTCAACCGCTATCGACGACTCATCACGGCAGAACAGGTAACTCAAGTCAGGCTAACCGGCGGTGCTTTGTGAGGTACTGAGATTGGCTTGAAGCCTTTGCCGTCTACCACAATTCACGCCAAACTTAACGCGACCTAGCCGTCGGCGTCCGCAAGGAGGACGCCGACGACACGGAACCGCTTCGTATCGCGTGATTGCGTACCTGCGTGCGGTCTTCGGTCAAACGCTATCTCGACTTCTACGTCGGTGAACTCACGGTGCAAACCATCCACAATATCGTGGATCTGCTCGCTTTCCAAGGGAATGGCGTGGCCGCGCCATTCCCGTAATTCCTCCGTTACAGCCGGGTTCGAACTCTCTTTCAGCCGGCTCACGAAGTAGCCGTTGTTCCCACCGATCAACGCGAATCGGAGGTACTTGAGGTAGGCTCGGTCGAAAAGATGAAGTCGATCTTCGAGCCACGATCCTGTGTTAAGCAACGTGCTGTCGTGCGTTTTCTCGTTAGCAACGTCGAGCTGTTCTATTGTCTGCTCGATGGCATTGTGGAGCAGGTGGAGCTTTGCTCCAGCCTGCTCCTCCTTGCGAGCTTCATACTCATGGACGTGGTACTCATGAAACCGCAACACCGTTCCATCAGCGATCATCACATCGATGAATCGATCAATATCAGCGTCAACAGTGTCAGGAGCAGCGATCTCGTCGAGATCGTACTCGGCAAGGTCGCGGAAGTACTCCGCGAGTTCCGGCGTCAGCCGCTGACAGAAACTGCCCGGCGAGATCGTCTCGTCGGCTGTGGAGTTGTAGCTGCGACTGAAGCCAGCAAGTGTTCGGCTCTCGCCCGCGGCGAAGCCGAACACGAATGCCCAGACGAAGACAGGAATCTAGAGCTTGCCTTCCCACTCGACCACGCCGAGTTCCTCGGCGTGTTCTTCGAGGAACTCAGATGGAAAAAGCGTACTGAGCCGGCACATAATTCGTGGTGAGGAAGGAGAGTTGTGCACAGACTTCTCCACCTCATTTCTCTCGAAATATAGCCCCGATAAGCCGTCGCTGTCATGGGGTTCGTCTCTTAGCTAAAGACGAATGCTTGGATATTCACTGTTCGACTAGGTAGCCGCACGATACCCACCTCGGGCGGCAGGTACTCACACGAAATCTTAGCCACTTACAGACCGTTACCGCTGATAAAGGGTATGACTAGGACGACCTGCGTCAAGAACTTCGGGAAGCCGACATCCGACCAGTGATTAAACACCGAGAGTTCTCTCCACTTGAGGTGGCTCACAATGCTCAGCATGACGATGACATCTATCACCGACAGTCAGTGGTTGAAGCCGTGTTCTTTGGGATCAAGCAGCGGTACGGTGACACGCTTCGTGCCCGAACATGGTACGGACAGTTCCGAGAACTTGTTCTGAAAGCGACTGTGAGAAATGTTGAACTTGCTCTCTGACATCGGTCTGTATCGGTAAGGAACGATCACTCGGTACAAGCGCAAATATATAGTACGCTCTTGGGTAGAGGATTGTTGGTGACGACTTTGCGTTCTGTTGGTGCAAATCACTGGACTGATTGACTCCTAAATACAAGACAGTTCTACAGCAACAGTGAATCACCAAACCCGCAAATAGCTTAGCCTAGTGGTTCTTCGTTTCCACAGGACGGGCACCGGGTGTATGTCGTTGAGCTACTCAAAAGCCCACCCCCCTTTTCTGCTACTAGACCATGGTTTTTCAAACAGCTCAAATGAGCAACTTCCCTGCACTTTGGGCATTGGAGACCGTTACTACGATCCACTTTTCCATCGCAATAGTAGCATCCTCCTGCCATATTCCGAATGTAAAATCAACTAACATATAATTATCGGTCACCTCATAGTATAGACTGTTGTGAGTCATAGTACAGTTTCGAGGATGATTTTGAGGGCCTCTTCACCCGGCTTCCGGAAAATTTCACGGCGAAGCTGAAATCCTCGGAGATACAGTGAAAGTCTGTCTTTGGAAACGCCTCGGTGTGGCAAGAGCCACCGTCGCACTAGCGGCGCGTGGCTCTCACAGGTGTTCACGTGAACGTCCCCATCAACGTATTCCCCGTCACCGTGAATGACGTATTCACGAATGAATGCGTCGTCTTCGTCAAGCGGTTCGTACGCTCGAAAGCCATCGGTGTAGACGGTTAACGACTCTTGCTGGCGGGCAGAGAGCAGGAGCCGAATCGTCGCTTCATCCGCGGCTTTCGTCGGAAACACGTACCTGTCACCACTCCCGCGATCTGCGAGAATGAACACGGGGGGCTTGTCCTTACCGTATGTTCCACGTCCACGCGTGGTCAGGCCACGCGAGCGCGATGAGTCGCGCTCGCGGCCTTTGAGCCCGGCTTTCACGTACAATTCGTCGATCTCGACCGGCCCTTGAAGTTGTGGCCGAGGCGCGTCCAGCGCTCGCAGAAAGCACTGGATGCGCCGGTAGACCGCCTTGTAGGAAATGTCAATTTCTACGTCCAACTGTCTGAGGCTCGTGTTGAACCGGATGTAGGTATAGACGGCGAGAAACCACTTTCTGAGTGGCACTTCCGAGTGTTCAAACACAGTGCCGGTCTGATCATTGAACGTGCGGTCGTAATCCTTACACAGATACCGCTGAAACACGCGATAGCTGCCGTACCGAATCACAGATTCGCCACGGAAGCGTGGGCAATAGACGCCATCACGCCGGCGAACCTGTGACAACAGGTTCGCAGCTTGACGCTCCGAGGTGAACGTCTTGACTGGGGACATCGTTCGTTCAGTGACGCAGTTGCGTCACACTTGCCCACTGTGACTTCCCGTTACTGCTGAGAACTGACCAACAATCCTCTACCCAAGAGCGTTGTTCATCAAGATGGTTATTGAGTAGTCTCACGATGTAACGCTAAAAGTATGAGACCAACGACAAAAACAAAAACACAAAACAGGTATCCTAATATGCCAGGATAGTATCCACCGTTACTGACATTCTGGAATGAAAATACTGGCGTGCCTTGAAAAATCAGATATGTTATCCCGACTACTCCGACCCCGCAAGAGCCCAATCCATAGCGCTGTAACCGATCCATTGTGCTGATACGTTGTTAGTTGTTCACGACTAAAGTCGGGGCTTCTGCCCTCGGAATCAATCTGAACTATCTATCATTCGACAATGATAGCACCACGGTGTCCGAGGGCATGGTGGGGCTGACAGGCGTATCTGAAGACCCCGGTTTCAGAGAACGTTTCTTCGAAGTGGACGCCCGACTCAACGTGGATCGACTCACTACCGTAGTCACCATCTTTGAATTCAATATTATGTGCGCCCCCCTTCCCGGTCCACGACCACCGAATTGTCGTACCGGCTGTGACTTTCACTGCGTGGGGGTCGAACGCCAAGTGGCCACTATTACCCTTCGCTCCAGTGGTGATCTCGACAAGGTCAGTGTCTGTTTGATCCGTAATGGTCCCGTCGTATCCATTTGTTCCAGCGAGCCACTCGTCGACGGTTGGATACTCACTTGACGGTGCAGTGTCGACCACGACGACACCTCGCATCCCCGCATCGGCATACGGTTCGCTGACGTATTTGTACGTCCCTTCCGCGTCGAAGGTGTACTCAAATGTTTCCCCAGCCTCGGAAAGCGGCTGCCCACTGCTGAAGGTCCCATCGGTCGCTACAACGTTGTACTCAACGTCCTCTGAGACCCACTCCCACGTTACCGTGGTCTCTGGTGACACCTTTATCGCGGGCGGGGAGAACGAATTTGTATTTGACATGCCGAGGTACACCGTCGGCGGGTCGGCATATCGGAGATCGCGGATCTGGTGCGTCTGTGGATCATTCGCGGCTGCGAGCCAGGTGTCAAGAGAGTCTTCCCCATCACTATCGCCTGCTGTGGAGGTTGTACTAGTACCGTGCGTTTGAAGTGCGCTAACCCCGGTCAGCGAACCGAGTCCAACAGCTGTACTTGCGGCAAGGAACGTGCGGCGGTTGTTGGAGGGCATTGCGTATAGTCGTCAAAGTGGGATTATATACAATCTTGTGGGTAGTTTCAGTTTATTAGAATTAGTCTGCTTAGCTTCTGTTACGGAGGTATTGACATCTCGGTCATACCTGCCCCTATTCGACATAGGAAATAAATGATAACCCCAATTAACTCATACGTTCGCCGTTATAGTAGAATCTGGAACTCTTTGTGTGGCCAGTTAGAGGAGAGCAGTTTATCAACCGATTTTCGGAAGCTTACTGAAAATGTGTGTAGATACTTCTGGCGCTTACTATAGACGATCCGACAGCACAACAAGCCCAGTTCGCTATTGATTACCCTGGAGAATACAAACGTCCCGTCTACGACGAGCTGCTTGCGAGTGACTCGGTTACCGTGCTGAACTACCAGTTGGCCTACGAGTACAAGATTGGTCCTGAGCAACGGGAACGCCTCCAGTTTGCTACTGACGGTGACCGATACTACCGGATCCATGTCGATGGGGTTCGTACTGTTGAAGGGGTCTGGTTGGAATTTCATCTCGACCTACAGGATACGGATCAACCCGGCGGCATTGATCCGGTAACAGTACCGGTCGCGTCACTGTCCGATCGTGACCAACAGATACTCCAGCAGGCGATGGAAGCCGCGGCGGCAGATCGCGATCCGGCGATCGACGCCGATTATCAAGATCCCGGTTCACGCGGCATCACATATCACCACTACCTTGATGCCGAAGATAGCGACCTCGTTCCTTCACCCCCATTCGAGTATCTCCAACACAATGACCACCTCTTCCAAGCCCGAGTAAAGCGAGGTAGCATCCCCGTCACCGAACGGACATTCACAGCCGAGCAGATTGGAGAATCACGATCTAAATACGAGCAACACGTACGTGACAACATTCTTGAAGTCGATTTTTCGACGATTTCTCTCTCACGCTCTTCTGTAGGAGATT
>NZ_NHOA01000057.1 GCF_002727125.1 Halorubrum persicum | reverse complement strand
GACGCCGACGGGTTCCGCGAATCCGCCGAGAACGCCAACATGATCGGCTGCGACGGGAAGTGGGCGATCCACCCCTCGCAGATCGGGATCGGTAACGAAGTGTTCGCGCCCGACCCGGAAACGGCCGAGCGCGCCAAGCGCATCGTCGACGCCTACGCCGAGGCGATGGAGAAAGGCCAAGGCGCCGTGAGCGTCGACGGTCAGATGGTCGACGAGGCCACCAACAAGATGGCCCAAGACATCGTCGAGACCGCCGAAGCCGCCGGCATTCTGTAAGTTGCCAGCATCCCAATCTCGCTCGTTCGCTCGTTTTTTAGGCACTCGGGGAGGAGCCGCCGGTATTGACATCGTCGACCTTGACGTTATCTCGGAGCTATCGGCGTCGAAAAAGCGACTGCGACCGCGGTTTGTCGCCGATCAGAGCGATTCGATGAGTTCGACGGCGTGCCCGTCTGGGTCTTTCACGAACGCGGTGCGCGCGCCGGCCTCCGGCTGGTCGCCCGGTTCTTTCACGACGCCGTGGTGGTCGATCTCATCGAACGTCGCGTCAACATCGTCGACGCCGACGGCGACGTGGTCGTAGCGGTCGCCGTCGGCGCTCGGCTCCTCGCCGTCAGTGTCTGACAGCTGGAACTCGACGCCGGCGTCGTCGGCGACGTACACGTTGCGCGTGTCGCCGTCTGCGGTCGTGAACTCCCACGAGCGCTCGAACCCGAGCTGCTCGACGTACCAGTCTGCGGTGCGATCCGCGTCCGCCACGTTCAGACACGTGTGGAGTATCTCCATATCACGCCTTGTCCCAGCACCCTAATAAATCCCGACAGAACCGGGCTCGCGGTGTTAAGTTAAGCAAGAGGCGGGACGAGGATTCAGTGCTCTATGCCGAAAAACGCCCTCCTCAGCGAGGTACCGAGTGGATCGACTTGGGTTTGTGGAGCGAGAGCGGACACCCCGCGAGATCATTGAAAAGGGTATTCGGAACCACTTGCGGAATTATCGCTCTCGAATACAGTTACTTTTCTTGAGGATTTGGGTATCGATCGAAGTCGCGTTGCTGTTCACAGCTGGGTACAAAAAGCTGACCTACAGCCAGCTGGCGGTGAGAGCCCGGATCGCGTTGCGATCGGTCAGAAGGCGATTCAAGTCAACGATGAGCGGTACTGACTGTACGCTGCCGTCGATCCAGAAACGAACAGAATCCTTCATTTACGGCTGTTTCCGACGTACACGATTCCGATCGCACGAGAGTTTCTCAGTGAATTAGCCGAGAAACACGACGTTGAAGACGCGCTGTTTCTCGTCGATGACGCCGACGATCTGATCGGTGGACTCCGCCGCAAAAACTACAGTCACCGCGTCGAACAACACGGCTTCAGAGAGTCCGTCGAACGTGTCATTAGAGAAGTAGGCCGACGAACTGCTTCGTTTTCAAACTGTTTCAGCCACGTCGATCCACCGACCGCGGAAACGCGGTTACAAGCCCACGCCGTCTGGGGTAGTGTTCAGATAAGCTGATTCCATGCGAAAGCGAACGATCTCAGCCACTCATGAGCAGTTTCTGCGTTCGCGTTGCTGAGACAGTTCGAAAAATAGATAGTTCTGCGTTTTATCTCACAAAATACACGTTCGGCGCGGTTCCGATTTCCATGTCGTTCGTATCTGAAATCGAGGCCATGCTTTTCACAGGCTCGGTGAAGTGGAACCGCGCCATCAACGAGAACGGTCGCGTCATCTACGTCGTGTTTTTCGCGGAGTTCCGCGAAAACCTGATCTGCGATCACGTTTGTCCTTGTTGCTTCAAGCGTTGTATGTAGCAGATCGTTTGAGTCGGGATCGACGGCGGCGTACAGCGAATATTGTTCATCCTCGAGCTGAATCACCGTTTTATCGATCGCAACGTGATTCGGGCTCCGACCAGACTCTGGCTGTAGATCGGCCTCA
>NZ_NHOA01000067.1 GCF_002727125.1 Halorubrum persicum | reverse complement strand
GAGCGCGTCCTCGTCGCCGACGCCGACCGCTACCGGAAGCCGCAGTTCGGCGACGAGGACGCGCTCCACGTCGGCGGGGTTCGTCAGGAGGTAGGTCTCGCGCGGACCGAGGTCGAATCTGATCACGTCGCCGTAGCTGTCGGCGCAGGCGCGCATGAACGAAAACGGGTCGTCGGCGAACTGGCGACCGTTGCCGAAGAGGGGATCACCGATGGGTCCGGGCGGCGTGACGGACATACGAAAAACAGGGTCTCGGTGAGGTTAAACGTTCGGCAGCGGGGAGCGACGCCGCTCGTTCCGGCCGTCTCTCGGCGCCGTTGGACACCCCGATCGAACCGGCACCATCGACACGATCGGCGACTGCGCGAACCGCCAACGGCGACCGGTCGGTTGCCCCCCGATCGCTCTCACGACAGCTCGCGCAGGTCCATGAACGCGCTCATCATGGCCGATTCGGCCTTCCGGAGGTGTTCCGAGGCGGTGCTCGGGGAGGCGTCGATCCGGTCGGCGACGTCCTCGACGGTCGCGGCCCGCGGGGACTCGTAATACCCGCACTCGACGGCGGCCGCGACCGCGTCGAACTGTCGGTCGGTGAGGCCCGGGTCGAAGAGGTCCTGTCGCCAGTCGTACTCGCCGATCCGGAGAACGGTGGTCTCGATCCGCTCCGGGAGCTCCGCGAGCGCGTCGCGCAGCGCTCCGCCGTTCCCGATGATCGTCAGACGAGCGATCCCGTTCGGACGGAAATCGATCGGCGGAACGACGACGACGCCCGTCCGCTGGAGCGGGCCGAACATCGCCTCGTCGATGTCGTCGCGGCGCTGCGTGAGGAAGACGTAGTATCCCGTCTCGTCGATCTGCGTGACTTCGAACGCTCGGATCCGGTCGACCGCTCGGAGCGCGTCGGTGTACACGTCGATGTCTCCCTCCACGTAGAACAGGAACGTGTCGCGCGGCTCGTTGAGGATCGTTCCGTGGAGAAGTACGTCCCGGTCCACCGCGTCCGACTCGTCGATGAGCCGGTGTATCGGATGGAGCAGGTCCGACGGAAACCGAAGTTCGACTCGGAGGTACTTCACGTCGCCCACTGCCGGCGTCGCGGCTTATAAATACCCGTCTTGATCCGGCAGAAGCGTCGGGTCGTCCGGTCGCGTTCTCCCACGTATGTCGACCGACGCGCGGATCGAACAGGCGGGTGCCGACGCGGAGGCGGACCCGTTTTCTTCGATCGCAGAGCTGATCACGGCACGCGAGACCCATCTCAACGCTCCCGCAGCCCGGATTCGCCCGGACACGGTCCAAGAGGCGCTCTCGACGCTGAAACGGGAGGCCGGCTACGATCACCTCGCCTGTGTCACCGCTCAGGAGTACGAGAACCGCTACGAGTCGATCTACCACCTGCGCTCCTTCGACGATCCGACCCGCGAGGTCAGCGTCGTCGTTCCCGCCGACAAGAACAGCCCGGTCTCGGAGTCGGCCGAGCC
>NZ_NHOA01000014.1 GCF_002727125.1 Halorubrum persicum | reverse complement strand
CTTCTAGAACGAGAACGGGATTCTCGACGGACTCAGCATACTCCACGACTTCGCGGGTGACGCGATGGAATACATCGTCTATCTGGTTCCACAGGTCGTCCCCGAAGGACTCCGCGATACGTTCGCTTCCGCGCGTCTGGAGCCGTTTCGTGGCGGTAAAGTAGCTCTTACGGAGCTGACGAATGGTCTTCCCTTCGTCGGCCCATAGTTCAGGAGCGGTCGGAGAACCGTGGTCGTCGCGGTGACACACCGTGGCGAGTGACGCTTCCCCAATATCGACACCGATGGGTGTCCGTTCTTCGCCGGACACCTCGGAACCTCCCTCCACGTCGCGGGTGGCGGTGACGTGGAGATACCACGTTCCGCCCCGCTCGAACAGCCGACTCTCGCCCATTTCCGCATCTCCCGCGTTCAACGCTTCCAACCAGTCTCGCTGTTCGGGGTTCGGTTGTGCTGGCATCCAGAGGTGGTAGTCCTCGTGGTGCGGGATTTTGACGTACCACTCGATCGCGTTCTCGGACTTGTGGTCAAGCCGTAGTCCTTCGTTGGTGAACCGAACAGGGTGGTCGTCGTGAAGCTCTCCCGCGTTGTACGTCGTTGTGAGTTGCGGGACGTACTTCTTGAGCGCGTTCTTCGCGTATCCGGTCAGGTCGTAACTGACCACCACGTCGTTCGCTTCGGTTTGCGTGGTACAGCCAGCGTCAAAGGCGTCGTGAAGCGCCCGCTGGTACGCCTCGCGCGTCTCACGGAGTTTCCGCCGCTTGTGTGCGTTCGGCTGAACCAGTTTCAGTTCCAGCGTCTTCGTGAGTTCAGTCACGACCCGTCTTCCTCGTGACGCTGGATGTAGTTCTTGACCGTCTCGCTCGATACCTGCCCTGCTGTCCCTGCGTAGTAGCCTCTCGCCCATCCGATTTTCTCGCCGTCGTGGTCGGCGTAGCGGTGGTTGTACTTCCGAGAGCTGATACCCTTGAACCAGTTAGCGAGAAGGGATGGTGCGTGTTTGGGTGGGCTACTGACGAATAGGTGGACGTGATCGGGTTGAACGGTGAGGTCGAGTATTTTGAGGCCCTTGTCGTCAGCTATTTGGTGGAGGATGGTTCGCACACGGTCTGCGACCTCGCCTTTGAGTACCGAGTTGCGGTACTTCGGCACCCACACTATGTGGTAGTTGAGGTTGTAGGTCGCGTGCCGTGTGGTCTTCATCCGTGATACACACTACGCTCTTGTGTAGCACATTGTTGATTTCAGAGAGTCGCTTTGACGGCGTGTTTGAGCGCTTCTCGTCCAGGTTTACGGTAGAGTTCTCGTCTGA
>NZ_NHOA01000146.1 GCF_002727125.1 Halorubrum persicum | reverse complement strand
CTTTGTGAAGTACTGAATCTGGATTGTGTCCGAAACGCTTAGCGGTTAGATAATGAACCGATTCGTGCAAAAATATCGAACCAGATACACCAAATGTACATACTACAAGTACTTCCATAGACTCTACAGATTTGATTGCTGCAAGCAACTTCATAGGCTCTAGAGGTATTTTTGGTCCGAGTATCGAGAACAAGATAAGGAATACAATAAGGTGAACAAAGAACGTAGAAAACCAAGCCCACTGCGGGAATTCATAGTAAACTGGTGCTTGATTCCCTTCAGGTGATTCCCGAACTGGATCCATACTATTACCTGAACATAGATGTTGTCGACTTGTAAACCTAAGCCGTTTTTAAGAAGATCGGTGGGCAATCTTGTAAATATCACTTGCTGATCACGTCCTCTAAGTCTTGCACGCCAATTGTCGACGATACCAGACACTTAACAACCGCTTCATTAGATTAGGCAAATTTCCTCACGTTGTGTCCCGTGAAGATGTCACAGTGGTTACGAAGATCTCTCAGGCACTCGTCGAGATGATGCCAGTAACAACAGTTTCGTCGTGGCAGATCTGTCTCAATAAGACTTATTGCAATTTGCGTGCAATTCGCTATTAGAGATGGCAACGAGAGAAGCAGACTGGGATACCCCGCTCGATATTGGTGGTGAGGCGTTCGAGCTCCTTGGAAACCCACGTAAAGCGTGGATCTATACCTATATTGACCATCACCCAGCGACAACGATTCAGGATATCGTCGAGACACTCGATCTCCCGCAGCGAACTGTCTACGAATACGTCGACGATCTTGAAGCCGCAGGCTTCATTGAGCAATCGAATGACGGTCGACCGGCAGAATATACGGCTCACGAGATAGACCTCCAACTGGTCGCAGGCGATGCTAAACGACGAATTACGCCGGAATTAGTCGAGGCGATCGCCCGTCAGATGCGGGACGACGACATCGATACGTACGTTGATCGCCACGGACTCGACGGGCTTGCCGTCGCACTCGAATACGCCCGCGAGTACGTTGACGGGTCTGTCACGCACCAGATTATGGCTCGTGAACAGGAACTCTCTCCCTTGGAAGCAGGCGTCATTCTGGATGCACTTCGCCCTGTCGTCGAGGACTGATCCGATATGGAACGCGACAGAGAAGTCGTCTTCATCGATTCGTCGGTTCTCATTAGTTGCGGTCGACGTGACAGTACGCGATTCCAAGCACTTGCTCGTGAAGCCCGTCAGCGTGATACCGTCTTCCGTATCTCGCCACAAGTGTATGCCGAGGTGACTGGTGATCCAGCACTGGACGCGTATGCCCCTGATGAGTCTTCTGTCGACCAGGCATTACAGGAGGGGTGGATGAAGGTTACCGAGAGCCCATCCTATTCCGACTCGGATGTCTCAACGGTGATGGATCAGACACGGAACTTCATTGCAACGCTCTTGTGTAGCACATTGTTGATTTCAGAGAGTCGCTTTGACGGCGTGTTTGAGCGCTTCTCGTCCAGGTTTACGGTAGATTCTCGTCTGAGTTGGAACG
>NZ_NHOA01000092.1 GCF_002727125.1 Halorubrum persicum | reverse complement strand
TCTCGTCTGAGTTGGAACGCTCGGAGATACTGTGTGAGGCGGTCTTTTGAGATGCCTCGATGCGGCGAGAGCCACCGTCGCGCCAGCGACGCGTGGCTCTCGCAAGTGTTCACGTGGACCGTCTCGTCGGCGTACTCTCCGTCTCCGTGAACGACGTATTCGCGGTCGAATTGCTCGTCTTCTGTAAGCGGATCGTACGCACGAAATCCGTCGGTATAGACGGTGAGAGGCTCCTTCTGGCGGTCAGCCAGCAGGAGCCGGATCGTCGATTCGTCTGCGGATTTCGCTGGCACAACGTACCGCTGCTCGGTGCCACGATCCACGAGGACAAACACGGGCGGTTTGTCTTGCTCATACGTTCCGCGTCCGCGTCGAGAGAGGCCGCGAGAGCGCGACCAGCGGTCGCGCTCGCGGCCTTTCAACCCGGCAGAGACGTAGAACTCGTCAATCTCGACCGGGCCAACGAGATCGAGTGATGGCGCGTCGAGCGCTTCGGCGAAGCGCTCGACACGCCTGTGAACCGTCTTGTAGGTAACTTCGATTTCGTACTGTAACTGCCTGAGACTCGTGTTAAACCGCAAAAACGCGTAGATCGAAAACAACCATTTGCGGAGTGCGATCTTCGAGTGAGCGAAGATCGTGCCGGTCTTATCGTTGAACGTGCGGTCGCAATCCTTACAGAGATACCGCTGAAACTGCCCGTAGCTGCCGTTTCTGACCGTCAGGTC
>NZ_NHOA01000001.1 GCF_002727125.1 Halorubrum persicum | reverse complement strand
ATCAACAATGTGCTACACATGAGCGTTGGGCGTATTACGGGAAGACGATAGCCAGACGTCGATTCATCTCGAGCGGTTGTCGTTGACTTGTTCGACCGGTTTCTCGGGGGTATTCCGTCCAGTCCTCACCATGGTCTTGTGGCGCGTAACCGAAGACATTCTTCGCGTGTTCGATGTCATACCAGCCGCGTTCGTCCCCGCTGGTTCCCAAGGACACGTCGAACTCTACTTCGTTGTCATCGAGACATAGCTCGATCAGCTGCCCCTAGTCGCGTTCGGAAAGCCACGTTCCTTTCAGGCGGTTGACCTGCTCCTGATAGGTGGTCACCCAAATAGGGGACATTTGCATTCGCTACCACCCCCCGATTCCCGGCGAAGCCGACATCAAAGAAGTCACGGTTAAGAAAGAGACAACAGGTGACTGGTTCGTCTCGTTTGGCCTCGAAACCGACGAGGCTGACCTGCCCGAGAAACCCGACGTGGACTCGCTGGATGCGAGCAATAGCGTCGTGATCGACCTCGATATCCTGAATTACATCTACACCTCGGATGGCAAGACCGTGGACTGGCTTGATCTTGAAGACGAGTACGAACGACTCCAGCGCGATCAACGCAAGCTATCTCGCAATGAGAAGGGGTCAAGCAACTACGAGAAGCACCGCCGGGAAATGGCGAAGGTGAAGCGCCACATCAAGCGGAAAGAGCTTGATTACCAACACAAGATTACGACGTGGCTCGTCAGTGAGTACGACGGTGTGTTCGTCGAGGATTTAGACGTGAAGGGAATGTTGGAGCAGTTGCACAACGTTCGCAACAAGCAGGACGCGGCGTGGCGGCAGTTCATTACCTTCCTCGAATACAAGGCGGACTTGTACGGCTGTCACGTCGTACAGGTGGAAACCGCTGGGACGACAAAAGAGTGCGCTCAGTGTGGTGTAGAGACGTAGAAGCCCATCTGGGTCAGGGAACACACCTTCCCAAGTTGTGGATTTGAGTGTGACCGAGATGCGAACGCAGCGATGAATGTCCTGCAACGCGTTTGCTGAGTTAGGGCTAGGAGGGCTCGAAGATACGCCTGTGGAGACTGCGTTCCCTACGAACACCACTCAAGTGTCTGCAAAGCGCGTCATCGAAGCAGGAAGCCTCGGGGGTTGAACCTGAGGCGATTCGCGATAAGGGTTCGGGTGGCAGCGACGAAGATCTAACCTGAGGTCTATAGGTCGACCCACTCCGATGACAGGACTACAGCTGCCAACGACTGCTGAGGCATCAAGGTTTAACAGCCCTGTGGTGAAATATCAGTATCGTGTTCAGTCGACACGTTACCGTGCTGGCGCCGCTGACCGCGGCTATGCTGTGGGGTGGGATGTATGTCGTTGCTAAGTGGGGTCTCTCGGTTGTCCCGCCCGTGACGCTTTCCTTTCTTCGGGTAGCACTGGCAACCGTTGTCCTTCTAGCAGTTGTCAGAGCAACGAAGCCGGCTCGGACGTTCACTCGCAGTGAGTGGTGTCGATTCATTGGCCTCGGTGTGGCGATCTCTGTCACACTCGCGACCCAATTTCTCGGGACAGCTCTGACGAACGCCAGCCAGAGCTCGCTGCTGACGGTGATGACTCCCATTTTTATACTCTTGCTAGGTGTCATTCTCCTCGACGAAGAGGTGACTCGGGTGAAGATGGCCGGGGTAGTTATCGCCCTCATCGGGACGGCACTTGTCCTCTCCGGACAGTACGACCTCTCGAGGCTGACCGACACCAACCTCGGTGGAATTGTCTCACTATTCACTGCGAGTCTCGCGTGGGCAGCCTACACGGTCTGGGGCCGTGATCTCGTCCGAAAGTACTCGGCGCTCGAAACTGCGACGTACGCTACTGCGATATCCGTTCCCGTGCTGCTCGCGATGACTCTTGTCGAACTGTGGATGCGTGGCTCAGCAATTGGCAAGAATGTGGCCAGCCTGTCCTTCCTTCTGGGCCTCGCATACTTGAGCGTCTTCGCTACTGCGCTCGCGTGGTACCTTTGGTACAAGGGCCTCGAGTACGCTGATTCGGGCACTATTGCGGTGTTCTTCTTCGCCCAGCCGGTGGTCGGATCGGCGCTTGGCGCGTTCTTCCTTGGGGAAGAGTTGGGCCCGCTGTTCTTTGCCGGCGGTCTCGTCATGGCCATCGGCCTCTACGTCGTTAGCGTGCGAACGAAAGTTTGACAAAGGATCACGATGGCAGTCTCATCAAGAACTACAGTGAGCGTCAGCGCAGACGGTAACGTCGTTATCACCCGATAGGCGGGCACTAATCTCTTCTCACAGATCACCCCCGTTCAAAATCCGTCTCGATCCGAATTGCTCAGGCGATAGATACTTTCTGTGTCAAGACGAGAACTGTCTTCGAAAGTGAATTTTCACCCACACGAGCTCGGACACCGAACATCATGATACCCGGGTATTGTTTCTTGCTCATGAAGAAATGACTCCAAGAGTAGACGATGCTTCTATATTGCTCTTAGTCCATCTCCGAGAATAGCATGTTGCGTATTTTTACCGGAATATACTCATAATAAAAACAGAAAGTTATTTCATACCCTGCTAGAAATTGGATATCATCCGTGGGATAGTACCACACGGATCTGGATGATGACAGATAATGATCCCAATGCGGACGACAGCTCGATGAATCGGAGACCGATTCTAAAGACGGTAGCAGCCGGTGGTGCAACAGCGGTGTTGGCCGGCTGTATCGGCGGCGGGGACGGGGGAGACGGTGGAAACGGCGATGGCAATGACGGAAGCAGTGATGGCGATGACGGAAGCAGCGATAGCGGTGGCGGCGGAGCCACCTACGATGTTGGGCTCGTCAACCCCTACTCGGGAGATCTTGCTCCCTTCGCAGACCGTAACGACCGCGGAAGCGACCTTGCGTTGAGCGAGATCAACAATGAGTCAGTCGCCGGCGGGAAGATCAATAAAATCACCGCGGATTCGGAAACTACCTCGAACGCTGGGGTGAGTGCGTCCCAGAAGCTCGTCAATCAGGAAGGTGTAGATGTCCTCACCGGCCCCTGTTCGAGCGGGGTTGCAGTGTCGATTGCCGAATCCGTCACGATTCCAAACGAGATTACACACATCATGATCAATTCGACGGCCCCTGGGATCACTGATCTCGAGGATAACGGATACGTGCTCCGAAGCTGCCCGTCGGACGCGTTCCAAGGGCAAGCCCTTGCTCAGGTCGTCTCAGATAACGATATCTCATCGGTGTCGTTGATTGTGGTGAACAACGATTACGGGCAGGGCCTCGCAGACGCCTTCCAGAAACGTTACAAAGAGCTTGGGAACACTGTTGAGACAACAATCCCGGCTGAACAGGGACGCAGTTCATACTCGGCCCAGCTCAACGAGGCGGACAATCCCAATTCCGAAGGCATCGTCTTCATCGTCTACCCACAGTCGTTCCAGACGATGATCCGCGAGGCCTACCAGATGGGGATCCAAGAGAACTACGAGATCTTCGGCGCGGAGAGTATGGTCTCTGACGAGGTCGAGCAGAACGTCGATCCCGTGGCAATCAACGGAATGAAAGGGACCAATCCGAGCCCGCCTATTGAGAGCGAAGTGTATCAGACCTTCGCAGAGGAGTTCCAGAACGAGTACGATCGCCAGCCAACGGTCTGGGCGGCCTACGCTTACGACGCGTACATGATGCTCGGGCTCGCGATTCACTCGGCGGGTGAGTACAGTAGCGACGCAGTCGCAAATGCGATCTACGAAATCAGCCGCCCCGAGGGTACTGAGGTCTCCTCTATCGCGGAGGGTAAGAGCGAACTCGACGCCGGAAACGCGATCAATTACCAGGGGGCAAGTGGGAATGTCAACCTCGACGAGAACGGTGACCCGTCGGGCTCCTACCAACACTGGGAGGTCATAGACGGTACGTTCGAGATGCAAGGATTCGTCGATACGGGGCAGTAACGCGCACACCTATCGATGGCCTTAGAACTTCAATTGGTCGTAAATGGTATCGTCTTCGGTAGTATCATCCTCCTAGCGTCTATCGGGCTTTCGCTGCTGTACGGGATTGGGGATTTTGCCAACTTCGCTCACGGCGAGTTCCTAACCCTCGGCGCGTTCATAACCTTCGCAGGGTACGTTACATTTGGGCTACCAATCTACGTCGCCGGACTCATGGCGTTTCTATTCGTCGGTGCCCTCGGCGTACTCATCGATCGAATTCTGATGACGCGTCACCGGGACTCCACGCCGATCATCCTCCTGATTCTTACTATCGGGCTCGCCCTGTTCCTGCGAGCGGTGATCCGGCTCCAGTGGGGTGACAATCAACGAACGCTCGGAATGCCACTTGAACGGGGAACGGAACTGCTCCAAGGTTCGGTCGGATGGATCGATTACGGCATCCGGATCACCTCGACGGATATTGCTATCGTATTCCTTGCCCTCGTGCTTGCCACGGGGACACACCTGTTCCTGACCCGAACGCGCATGGGGATTGCCATGCGGGCGATGTCAGACAATAAGTCGCTCGCGAAGGTTGCTGGGATCGACACTGATACAGTGATGACTGTCACTTGGGCACTATCAGGCGCGCTCGCGGGTACGGGGGGGATGCTGCTGGCGATGCAGACCGGGGTCCTGTTCCCTCGAATGGGATTCAACATCGTGCTGGTAGTGTTTGCGGCAGTCATCCTTGGTGGCATCGGGAGTCCATACGGCGCGATGATTGGCGCGTACATCATTGGTATCGCCCAAGAGGTAAGCGTGATGATACCTGGTATTTCGGCGGAGTATCGCTACGCGTTCGCGTTCCTGATCATGATCGCAGTCCTGCTATACAAACCGCAAGGGCTCGCTGGGGGGAGGTGGTGAGATGGCGCTAAGTGGACCCGCCGCGTTCCTCGTCAGCATGCTGACTCTGGGAGGAATCTACGCCATCCTAGCGATCGGTCTGAATATACAATGGGGTCAGACTGGCCTGTTCAACATCAGCGTCGCAGCCTTCTGGGGCATCGGTGCCTACACCGCAGCGCTTGTCTCAAAGGTAGGCGGCGAAACGGCGTTCTCGTGGGGACTCCCGTTCCTGTGGGTCGACGTCGTTGGCTTCCCGATCCCCATCCCGGTTGCAGTCATCCTCGCTGCCATCGTCTCAGGGGTGGTCGCCGTCCTCATCGGCATCCCAACACTCCGATTGCGCACGGACTACCTTGCAATCGCGAGTCTCGGACTCGCCGAGACCATCCGTCTGATTTTCCTTAATGAAGGCTGGCTGACTGGTGGCGGGACGGGGTCGACGGTGTCCAACCCGCTCGTTGACCTCCAGTACACCAACCTCACGCTCCTAGTCATTACTCTGGTCGTTCTCGGTATCGTTTACTGGCTGGCCGAGACTGGCGTTCAGAGTCCGTGGGGCCGTGCGCTGGAAGCGATCCGCGACGACGAGGAGGTCGCCCAGGCGCTCGGAAAGAACACATTCTCACTGAAGATGCAGGCATTCGTCATCGGGAGCATGATAATGGGTGTCGCCGGAGCACTGACAGCGTTACGACTCAACTACATCACCCCATTCGAGTTCATCCCGGAGTTCACGTTCTACGTTTGGATCGCCGTCATTGTGGGCGGTAGCGGATCCAATCGCGGGGCGATCATCGGTGCCGGTTTCCTGATGGTGCTACTCGAAGGCCCTCGGTTCCTCAGCGACTTCTTGCCCGGGCTGTCGGGTAGCGTAGCCGCTGACTTGCGCTTCCTGCTGATCGGGCTCGTACTAATGCTGGTCGTGACGTACAGACCGCAGGGCTTCCTCGGCGACAAACAACTCATGACTGAGGATAATACATGATCGAACAACCCAATCCGAACGGGCGAACTGGGACCCGCATGCGCAACAGTCGCGTTCACCGGCGCGCGGAGGTGATCGGCGCGTGAGCGACGAGCCGCTGCTCGCCGTTGATGGGATCGAGAAGCACTTCGGCGGCATCACAGCCGTCGACGGTGTTGAGTTCGAGATCGAAGAGGGGACGATTGTCGGGCTAATCGGTCCGAATGGTGCCGGTAAGACGACGACGTTCAAGATGCTTGGCGGGTTCCTTCCGCCAGACGCGGGCGAGATCCGCTATCGCGGAACTGATCTTCAGGATATCATGCAGCCGAGTCGCGCTGAGAAGTCGTACTTCACTGGTTCGGCGGCGTTGGTCGCTGGTCTCGGGGGACTTGCCCTCGCCAGCCAGTCCACCCCCTCGACCGCCATTCAGGCGGGTGCTGCCGCTGTCGGCGCGGGAGCCGGACTCGGTGCATACCGTGGCCAAGAGATTCTCAAGACGCGGCACTTTGGGCATAAGTACAGCAGGCCGTTCCAGGTTTCGCGCGCGGGGATGATGCGGACGTTCCAGATCACCCGCGAACTTGAGGGTTTAACTGTCTTCGAGAATCTGTTGCTCTCGCCCAAGAACCAACCCGGAGAGAACGTGCTTAAGACTTGGATGCGCTTCAACAGTGTTACCGAGACTGAAGCCGCAAACCACGAGCGTGCTGAGGAGGTGCTCGACCTTCTCGATCTCGAGCACCTCAGAGATGAGTACGCTGGCAATCTGAGCGGTGGCCAGCGTAAACTTCTTGAACTTGGTCGCGTGTTGATGGCTGATCCAGACCTGATACTGCTCGACGAGCCTGTCGCCGGCGTCAACCCGACGCTGTCGAAAACGCTGCTCGCTCGTATCAGAGATCTGCGCGATCAGGGCTACACGTTCTGTATCGTCGAGCACGACATGGATGTCATAATGAACCTATCTGAACGAATTATTGTCATGCATCAAGGACAGAAGCTGATGGAAGGCACCCCAGAAGAGGTACAGGGCAATCAACGAGTCATCGACGCGTACCTGGGGGGCTAACGATGGCGCTACTCGAAGCGCGGGACGTGGTCTCGGGGTATGGCGATGTCGAGATCATCCATGGGGTGTCGATCGATGTCGCTTCCGACGAGATTGTCTCGATCATCGGCCCGAACGGTGCCGGAAAATCTACTTTGATGAAGACGCTGTTCAGCCTCGTGGACTGTTGGGATGGGACGGTCACGTTCCGCGGGGAAGATGTCACACACGACCAAACATCCGACCTATCACGCAACGGGATGTGCTATGTTCCCCAGACTGACAACGTCTTCCCGACACTATCTGTTGAGGAGAACCTACGGATGGGAGGCTACATCCTTGGCGATCCCCCGAAAGAGAACTACGAGCGCATCTACAATCACTTCCCCATCCTCGAGGAGCGGAAGTCTCAGCAAGCAGGCTCAATGAGCGGTGGCCAACAGCAGATGCTTGCGATAGGCCGTGCGCTGATGCTCGATCCGGAACTCCTGTTGCTCGACGAGCCGAGTGCGGGGCTCGCGCCCGACCTCGTCGATGATGTCTTCGAGAAGATCATCGAGATCAACGAAGACGACACGGCGATTCTGATGGTCGAACAGAACGCGCGCAAGGCCCTCAAATTCTCGGATCGCGGATATGTTCTCGAGATGGGGGAGAACCGTTTTGAGGACACTGGTGAGGTCCTGCTCAACGATTCGAAAGTGGGTGAACTCTACTTGGGTGGGTGAACTATCCTTCCTCACTCGGTCATCGCTGAGACCGTTCACTCTTTGGAGTAGGAATTCCTGCTTTCACCGACGCATTTCGTAGATACTGCGCCGCCACAGCTGTTCCTTTGACCTATCCGATTAATAACCGCTTCGAAGGCGCGAAAGAGGATATTCCACGCCGTGGTTGCGTCCCTATCCGCCTCGAAACCACAAGCAGACAGTAGTGAACATGGACTACAACGGTTTTTCCGTCGAGATGCTGCTCAGTATGCACTCATCAATATTCCTTCCTCGGGTGACTCCCACCAAGTGATCCTCGCGGTTATTCTTGTAGTCAAGCAACGGGAACAACGTTCATCACTCGCTTCTATCGTGACACCAAGCACTTCTACACCGACAGATGGGTCAATAGAGGTCTCGACAAATTTGCGACCAAACTCGCATGGACACCGATCACTACTCAGCCATGCAGAGGTAGGCCATCCGGGAAGCGAATTCAAACCACAACGAGGACGGAAAAGTACGATACCTAGAAAATCAGCATCTCCCGTCAACAGCCAGAGCTATAAGATCAACACGGTCGAGAATGGTGTAGTTGTCATCAGATTCTCCGTGTCTTTCAATGGTTGTACACATCCATCGAAGTGTACAACGACGTTGCCAGCCCTATCGGCGACTGATCGAAGATGACGCCGACAAGATCTACCTACAGATCTACCGTCATGGTGACGACTGGTTCTGTGCGTTCAACCCTGAGTAAGACAGTAAAATACCGGATGATACATCAACCGGCGGCGATATTATCGAGGACATATCCTCGCGGTGACGGCATACGGTGAAGGTGAATCAATGCTATAGTGTGCTTTGTTGAATCCGATGATGGCGTCGGGGTCACTGTTTGAGAGCCTGTTCGAGGTTGTAGACTGTGGCGGTCAACACGAGTTCGCGGAACTCGCGGTACCACGCGCGAGGGTGGACAGCGGGGCCGAACCGACGCTTGATGGCCGAAAAGGCGGTCTCGGCCATCCAGCTCTGGCCGTATAATTCGCTGTCCAACCGTGCGTTGTGGGCGTGATCGTACGCAGCGAACAGCCGGTGACGAAGCAAGGGTCGGACGCCCTCTGAACGGAGGGCGTCCCGGAGAGATTGGTCATCATAGCCTTTGTCGCCGGCGAGACTCTCGATCTTCTCGGTGTTACGAAGAGCAACTCGACGGCCAGTTTGGGTGTCGTGAGGCCAGTGTGCCGAGCAGTGAACATCGAGGATGGCACACGAGTCTGTCTCGACGAGGGCCGTCGTTTTGAGCGTGCGTATGTGGCGATCCGAGCGGTGTTGGTAGTGTCTCGATGCCGTCTCACGGTCGAAGAACGTGGCATCGATGGCACCGTGCGAACCCGGATCGCAGATGGTCGCGGACTCCCGAAGGAACCCTGGCCACACGGACATGGGCACCATCTCAAACGACCGGTACAGCGTTGAGGGTGCGGGAAATGCCGTTCGAGCGAGCTGTAACAGACCACGAACGCGATCCATCTCACTCGCCCAATCCACGATCTCGCGGTACGTCGCATCCATGTGAACCCG
>NZ_NHOA01000127.1 GCF_002727125.1 Halorubrum persicum | reverse complement strand
GTCGCATCCATGTGAACCCGTTAAAAGTGGAGCGTTACATGCTTCCAGCCGGGAAATCCGTGACCAGTCGGATCACCACCGCCGTTGGATTGGCGGCACAGCGCTTTTGAGCCAGCGACGTGGCTTGCTTAACGAAGCGGAAGAGTAGGTTGGACACATTCGTCTCTTCCGCTTCTCTTCCACCTTTACAGCGACACTATCCCGCGCCTTCTGCGGATTCAACACCTATGAAAGCCTGCTAGCGCAGCAAACCACGTCTGTGATACTATATTTTTCGCCAAGATCGACCTGATCGTGTTCCTGGAGAGAAATCGCAAGCATCTACGGTGATATCTCAGGAACCGGCCGGCAGGCGGTCAAAACGTGAATGCGCTAGCTGTGGCTCACGACCGCTGCGACTGGCCGATGAGGGCCGCCGGCTCGGCGGCCCTCAGTAACTCACCTCTTGTGGATCAGATTCCTCCATGCGGTCGAGCATCTGGAAGATCGATACGAACTGCTGCTGCGCTGATGGGTGGTGTGTGCGTAAATGGAGCAACACCTATTCGGGCTCACCGCCCGGATGCCGCCAGCATCCGGGCGGCCTCCCATGATGGTGCTTCTTTGGCACGTAGGCCAATCAGAGCCACGCGTTCTCTGACGCTGTTGAATCATCGGCCTTTGACCACCCCAGTACCTCTTTACGCACGCTGGGGACTTAGCAGGCTTTCATCCCATCAGAGCAATCTCCACTGTTCGGCACACTGGCCGCACGACACGCAAACTGGCCGTCGAGTCGCTCTTCGCAACACCGAGAAAATCGAAAGTTTCGCCGGCGACAAAGGCTATGACGACCAATCTCTCCGGGATGCCCTCCGTTCAGAGGGCATCTGTCTCCTACTGCGCCATCGGTTGTTCGCTGCGTACAATCACGCGCACAACGCACGGTTGGACAGCGGGCTATACGGCCAGCGTTGGATGGCCGAGACTGCCTTTTCGGCCATCAAGCGTCGGTTCGGCCCCGCTGTCCACCCTCGCGCATGGTCCCGAGAGTTCCGCGAACTCGTGTTGACCGCAGCTATCTATAACCTCGAACAAGCTCTCAAACAGTGATGCCCACGCCGTCATCGGATTTAACAGAGCACACACCTCAAATCTGACGCAGAGATCAGTTAGTTCACCGGTGTGAGGCGTTCTCTACAACGTCTAAACAAGGCCCATATGGGCTGTTTTGTCCAGCACTCGCGAAGGTCCGGTTATTCAGTGAACTCGCGAATTCTATTGTATTAAAAAATGAAATTTAATCTTGCATTGTGGCTTCTTCTCCAGTCAGTGACAGCGACTGCTCTGACCGCGGCCAGATGAGCGAGGCGATGATCGCCGCAGCGAAGCCGGCGGGCGGAGCAACCAGACGGACAGTTACCATCTCTGTGAGACCAAGCGTAACCCATGTGACCGTGACAATTGGTCCAGCGAGGAAGGCGGCAATAAGTCCGTGTTTGGACAGATTGTCCCCCCAAAAGAACAGGAGGGTAAAAGCAGGACCAAATGCGGAGAAGAGACCAGTTGCCGAGTAACTGACCAACGTGTACACAAGACTCTCGGAGAAGTATGCAACTGCAAGCCCGACGGAGCCAACTACAAGCGTACCGAGACGGGATATTCGGAGCTGAACCTTCTCGCTAAATTCTTTATTTTTGTTTAAGATTTTATTGTAAATGTCGTGAGCAGCCGCCGAACTTGCAACGACTAGCTGCGAGTCTGCCGTCGACATCATCGCCGCGAGTGCGCCAGCAAGCAGTATTCCGCTGAGCAAGTCCGGAGTGTGATTTGTGACCATGAACGAAAGGACCATCTCTCGGTTTCCTTCCAGTGTGCTCGGTGCACCGTGAAGGGTTCGTGCCAGAAGGCCCAGCAACACAGCACCGATGGCAGTAAGGACACCCCATACGGTCGACACGAGGATTGCGGTCCGGCGATCAGATTCGCTCCTGACAGCCATCAACCGTGCGTCAAGGTGGGGATAACCACCCATTGTTGCGAAGAACCAGCTGAGGTTGGTTCCTAACAGCAGAAGCGCTGCAGACCCAGTCGCTCCACCAAACCAGGATGCACGTCCGTTACCGGAGGCTTCTAGCGATCCCATGATCGAGAGGGAAGGATCAGTTAGCACTTGACCTAGGAGTATTCCTGGCAGAATGATAAGGGTAAACACCATTAACAAGGCCTGCATCGCGTCAGTCCAGACAACCGCCAGGAAGCCGCCAGCAAACGAATAGAGGATTATCAGGACTGCGACGACAACCAACCCGACCGTCGCACTGACACCGAAGACATCTTGGAATATCGTTCCGCCAGCCAGGAACTGCGATCCCACGTATCCCATGAAGAATACGAAGGTGACTAAGGCAGGGAGTGCCCTAATAACCGCCGAATCGCCTGGGATCTTCTCGGCAAGGAGCCCAACGGGCGTGACCGCGCCTGTTTCCTTCCGTCCTTCCATGAACGGCCGTGAGTACAGCACCCACTGAAAGATCGCACCGCCAGCTGCGCCAACAATAACCCAGACAGACGATAGTCCGGAAGCCCAAGCGAGGCCGGGTAAGCCCAGCAGGAGCCACCCAGACATGTCTGAACTTCGTTCTGACAGGGCAAGCGCCCATCCCGGAAGCTTCTCTCCACCAAGGAAAAAGTCAGATTCGTTTTTGACCCGCTTTGATCCCCAATACCCGATACCTGCAACTAGGATCAAGTAGGCGATCAGACCGAGCGCACTAGTATCAAGACTTGTCATGTGTGGTTGCCACGCTCCCTGATTCTGAATGATATATATTATAATTAACGGTAGATAATGTTCATGAACCATCGTAATTAATACAAATTCATATAT
>NZ_NHOA01000074.1 GCF_002727125.1 Halorubrum persicum | reverse complement strand
CGCTATTCAACACAGCAGAGCAGCTCAGTTTGTATGTCACTGTATAGGCCATAACCAACGACTGAGATCGGACAGACAACCGAACAAACCGATGTTCCGGGAACTTTTTACTTGACAGTGACAGAGTGGATGCTGGGAGGGAACCACAGCGGTAGATCTGAGCAGTCCGCGGCTGTGAACTTGGGCAGCGCCGTGTTGAACACACTCGTAGCCCGAGATAGTCGCCCTGGTCTCACGACCAGTCTGATAGCACCCTCCCAGCGATCGGACGGATCGTGACTTTCGATGAACTCATTACAAGCGCGACAAGTGGCGACTCCAATTCGTCTATCACACCACTATCGACTCGGAACCACTGGGTGACGAGGTGGCTGATGTTGATCTCAAGATGTGCAACTTTGCCGCCGTCTCCTTTGGCGGTGAGTCCGTGTTAAAAAATGAGATTCGCTGCGATCGTCGTGGTAATGAGAATAAACAGAGTTAGGAGGAAAAATTGGACATATCGATGGACACCAGCTCTGTTCTGCGTCAACGCGCCGTTAGGCATTATCACGGGGTGTCGAAACAGTCCCCGACACACTAGTAGAGACTATGAGAATAAACGAACAGTTAGTTCCCGTTGTCATGAAATCGCTAGAGAGGTCCATATACTTGTACCTTTCCCAATAGCGTCGCCTCACTCATCGTCTGCTGACGGTTCCGACGTAGAACGCTAGTGGACAACCAGTTCAGTGAGAACGTGGACTGGCGCGAGTCGTACCATCAACCAGACACCACGCACTGAAGGGCGAAGATCCCTTCGTGGGGCAGCACGCCGGTCGTGTGTCCCCGAAGCCACCCTGACCAGACAACGGGGGGCTGGCTGTGGTTCGTGAGTAGTGCGTCGGGCCTCGTGAGAGGCGTGGTGTCCGTGGGTATCCACTTCTACAGAGAATTCTCAAAATAATGGCGTGGCCGATACAACAGATGGAAATGCAGAATCAGAAACACCTGGATTCTGCTCTGTTGAATCCGATGACAGCACGGGGGTCACGATCTCTGACGAGGCGATTATCTCGCTCTTCGTCGGCAAGGGGTTGGATCTATCCACCCAGTGATCTCGATCCTCACTCTCTCTAGCAAGATTCCATCTCTGAATTCTCTCGATAGCGCTCCTGAGCGGAGTACAGAGCGACCCGATCCCGACGCCTTCTGCGGATTCAACAGAGCA
>NZ_NHOA01000025.1 GCF_002727125.1 Halorubrum persicum | reverse complement strand
GGCTTTGTGAAGTACTGATTATCACTTTCGAATACCAAACAATATATTGAGGGTTTGGGCGTCCAACGAAGGCGAACAGCAATTCACAACTGGATACACAAAGTTGATCTACAGCCAGCTAAGGTGTAAGCCCGAATCGCGTCGCGGTCGATGAGACGGCGATTCAGATCGATTCAGACAGATTCTGGCTGCACGCTGCTGTTGATCCTCGCACGAACGAATTTCTCCACGTTGACGTTTTTCCTGTCCAAAATTAACAATTCACGTTGGTGTTACTCCGCGATCGCAAAGAGAAACGCCATGTTGACGATGCGCTCTTTCTTGTCGATGCTGGCGGACACCTCACAGCTGCGCTCTCACGAATCTCGCTCCAATTTTAAATCACGCGCCATGGAAATCGGAATGCTGTCGAACGTGTCTTTAGAGAAGTAAAACGTAGAACATCCTCGTCTTCAAACACATTTAGAAACGCGGAGCCGACGGCGGCAGAATCATGGTTCCGAGCCTTCGCCGTCTGCTGGAACGATGCTTAAGTTAACACGACCCCAATTACTACGGGACGCCCTCCGGTCAGAAGGCGTCCGGCCGCTGCTGCGTCATTGGCTGTTCGCTGCAAACGATCACGCACACAACGCACGATTGGACAGCGAATTATACGGCCAGCGTTGGATGGCCGAAAATGCCTTGTCGGCCACCAAGCATCGGGTCGGTCCCACTGTTCATCCTCGCGTATAGTACCGAGAGTTCCGCGAACTTGTGTTGACCGCAGCTATCTATAACCTTGAGTAGGCTCTCAAACAGTGACTCCCACGCTGTCATCGAATTCAACAAAGCAAATTTAACAAATTAGTGGCTTCGGGACTGTAGACGGTACCACACACCCCGGGTGTCGAGTGTAAACCGACAAGTCGTTAGGCTGCTACTCGGTAGTCTCTCGTACAGCGATTGTCGTTAACTCCTGTTCTTTCGGGAAAGAAGTCCCAAGGTTCTGTTTTGTAGCAGCCGTACTACTGCATATAAGAAGTTTATATATTTTATTATAGGGGCGATTATAAGGCAGAGGATAGATAGTAGAGACAGTTTCTGAGCAGAATAGATTCTAGTAATATACTCTTTATATGAGATAACGTGAGAAAAGATAGGATCTTTCGGTAGGTTGTAAGATAATTAGAATCCGTCTCAGAAACTTTGTTTTAGATGCTTACTATACGAATCTCCGTATTATCGGGCTTTCTGCACGCTCTAACGATTAGTCGATAGAACTGACATAGCCAGGATGAATAATTTACACTCGACACCCGGGGTGTGTGTCCTTTAGTACGTACGTTTCCCCAACAAGTAAAACCGGAAAACTATCGGTTTTACACTTGACACGTGGAGGGTTACTCTATATTCTTTCTTTTTGAATCACACTCTCATATTTCTCTCTTCGAGACTCTATTATCGGTGTATTCCAGCATTTACACTCGACAGGTGGTGTGTGTTAATGGCATAATTTTATATACTACACCGACCGCCGTGTGTAATATGAGGCGGACGCTCCGAGGTAGATTATTCAAATGAGTAACGAGAAACGGAGTTCTCTTGACTCAATTTGGGAAAGCGAGGATCCAGTTTTTGCGGACAAAGAGCTTCTTGACATCGAACATATTCCAGACGAAGAACGGATTATTGGTCGCGAGGATGAGATATCTAACCTTGCCAATAGTATCCACCCTGCAATCAGAGGCGGAAAGCCTAGAAACACGCTTATTTACGGAAAGACGGGAACCGGGAAAAGTCTCGTAGCTAAACACGTTACTCAGAGTGCCGAAAACTTCGCTCAAGACCAGGGTACGAGACTCGATCGCGCATATATTGATTGTACTCAAGCAACGACAGAGACACAGGTCGTTATCAAACTCGCTCGAACATTCAACCAACCAGATGTAACAGATATTTCTGTACCCCTTTCAGGGTTGTCGACGAACGCGTACTACGATCGTCTTTGGCAGATCCTCGATAGCCTCCATGACGTCGTCATCATCATTCTCGATGAAGTCGACAAACTCCAGGAGAACAACGTGCTAATGCAACTCTCCCGAGCTGGGGAAGCTGGAAAGATTGATTCGTGTAAGGTGGGGATACTCGCGATCAGCAACAAAATATCTTTTAAAGATTCTCTGGATGAGCGAGTCTTAAGTAGTCTCCAAGAGCGTGAGTTCATTTTCCCCCCCTACGACGCAAACCAACTTCGCGAAATTATGCGTCATCGTCAGGATGCGTTTCGGGAAGGTGCTCTCACCGATGATGTGATTCCTCTTGCGGCTGCGTTCGCTGCACAGGAGCACGGTGACGCTCGAAAAGCACTAGATATTCTTCGAAATGCAGGTGAGCTCGCGAAAGACGATGATAGTGATATTGTCCGAGAAGAGCATGTCCGAAATGCGCGGGAAAAAGCAGACATCGATCGATTCTCGAAACTGCTTCAAGACCAGCCTACACAATCGAAAGCCGCAGTATATGCTCTCTCATTAATCGCAGACGGGAGCAAACAAGAGGAATTTCCCACCCGTGAAATCTATGAACGATATGAGCGACTCACTGAATCACTGGATATTGACCCGCTCTCACAAAGGCGGATGTCTGACCGGTTGAACGAACAGGCCTTTCTCGATATTCTTGGTGTCACAGATCGAGTTGGCCGTGGTCGTGGGAAGGGAATGACCAATTTCTACTACCTCTTGGAGGAGCCCAAAGTCGTACAAAGCGCTATTGAATCTGATCAGCGGTTCTCTCCTAATAAATAATTCCTGATTTTACACTCGACGGTTGGGGTGTCACGCTCTGTTCCTCGGCGTGACGCATTCCGAGAATTTTCATATAACGTCTATACTGCATAGTACGCGGTTAAACGGTTATTTACACTCGACGCCTGGGGTGGCCTATGCTTTCTGTTCTAACGGTATGTCACTACGCCACTCGGTTTGTCTGAGAGAAATTGTAATGTATCGTTCACTGGCTCGCAAAATTGGATCACACTATAGTAGAATCTGAAAGTCTTTGTTGTGGTCCCTACCAGATTCCGGTGTTACTCGTTAATTCTCGAAGGTCTGATGAGAGTGGTGAGTAAATACTTCTGGAGATTACTATAATAGACAACGGGAACGATCGCGTCATCTACATCGTGTTTTTCGCGGAGTTCCGCGAAAAACTGATCTGCGATCACGTTTGTTCTTGTCGGTTCAAGCGTTGTATGGAGCAAATCGTTTGAATTGGGATCGACCGCGGCGTACAGCTCATATTGTTTATCATCAAGTTGAA
Source organism: Halorubrum persicum (assembly GCF_002727125.1). GTDB lineage: Archaea > Halobacteriota > Halobacteria > Halobacteriales > Haloferacaceae > Halorubrum > Halorubrum persicum. The sequence goes on along the minus strand of NZ_NHOA01000025.1, from coordinate 3,392 downwards.
TTAGTGTTTCATCGACCGCAACACGATTCGGGCACCGATCAGATTCCGGCTGTAAATCGGCCTTGTGAACCCAGTTATGAACGGTGGATCGGACCCGATCAACACCAAATACTCAAGAAACGAAACAGCATTCGAAAGAGATAATACTGCTAAATGAAGCTGAATACTGAGATTCATTAACAGCTTCGGTGTTGCCTTCTTGCTCCACAAACGATAAGTTGAGATCGTCTAAACAGCCGCTGAGGCGGTCGTTTTCAGGTATGAACCACTTTGAAAACGCACCGCCTCACCTTTCAATCCTTATCTGAACACCGCCGTTACAACTCGGTAGAAGCGGCAATCGCCGATCGGTCGCCGTGGCTCTAGTCACTCATCGGCGGATCTGGTATTCATCGCGCAGCCACAGTCGCCACGGCGGATCAACTCCCCAACGGGCGCGTCTGTCCCGCAGTTCGGGCAGACGGCGCGCACATCGACGAGCACGTCGTAGTCGCTGCGGTCCAGCTCCCCGGCGTTCGCAAGCGACGAGATGGCCGACTCGGCAACCGCCGAGACCCGTCCCTGAATCTTCTCGATGGTCTCGACCTTCCGGTTGGCCATGTTGTCATCCGCTGCCGGGAGGCTCGCCTCGCGTTCCTGCGTGAGGTACGTGTGGATCGCCTGGTGGGTGACGAAGTTGCCGGTGAGCTCGTCGACGTCGATTCCCTCGCGCTCGAGGCGGCGGCACGCCCGTGTCGACGACGATCTCGACCCACCGTGGAGGGCCTCGTACGTGCTCAATACGTCGACGTTGAGCGGCGAGACGCTGGCATTGCGGAGGGTCGCCTCCAGCACCGCCTCATTGAACTCGTCGGCGAGGTCCCGTAGACTGGTCCGCTCGCCTGTCTCGCCGGTCCACGCGGCCTCCAAGTTCGCGCCCATTCCGTCGAGGTCGTACTTCCGGATCACCCGCACGACCTTCGTGTTCCCGCCACTCGCTTCGGTGGTCATACTTGGAGTTCCACCCCGAGCGTAACAAGATCATTGGTGTGTGGTTCTCGGAGCTAGCCGAGCGCGAACAACACCTTTTGATCGCCGCTGATCTATTCACAAATTCCACATTATATAATTTCATTCATTTGTTCTACGACCACAGATCACCCGTCGACCGGCGTCATCTGAGGAGGGCGTGTAGATTGTGGGTGGTCTGGTCAATATTTCTTTGTTCAGCACGCGTATTATTTTTCACTCCGAATAGTCAACCACATAGCTGCTGATGAGGCGGTGCCGAAGTCCGCAGAGTATTTCGATCCGGAGACGGCAGACCACGTCACGTACACCCTTGTTCGAGGAGTTGCGAAAGTTGTCGGCGGATGAGAAGGTGTCGACAGAGTACGTGTCTCTGTCCACGTGAGCGACTATTGGTCGCGGAGCGCCGACGCGGCGCGAATGCCGTCGACGACGACTTTGAGGCGGCCCACGACGCGCTCCACGAGGACCGCTGCGAGTACCTCGCAGAGTTCAAGAACCTCGACGACGAGCTCAACGGAGCGATGTTCTAGTGTGGATCTCCGAGTAGCCGTTCCCAGCGAGGGGATGAGCTGTCAGTCGGCGCCGTGTCGGAGTGTGCGGCCGCAGTTTCGGCAGACTAGCGAACCGTGGTTTCTCACGACTGTATCGCCACAGTTGGAGCATGTCGAACGCATGTGTACATAATTGTTCGACGGTTACATAACTCTTACTCGTCGATCGTCGATTAGCGTCACGGTTACTACGTCTGGTCACGCTCTATCTGCAATCGGGATAGAGGTTATCTGTTGAATCCGCAGAAGACGTCGGGATCGGGTTATTCTGTATCCGGTTCAGAACCCCTGCCGAGAGAATTCTGGAATAGAACCTTGGCAGAGAGCGAGAGGATCGAGATCACTAAGTGGATCGCTCCATCCCATCCCGACAAAAAGCGAAGTAAACGCGCTTTCAGGACCGTTATTCTCGTGCCGCCATCGGATTCAACAGGGCAGACTGATGTAAAGACCTACCACCTCATCGTCGTCGACGCGTTTTGGCAACCCGGTGCTCCTGCTCTGTGTAATCGTGGCCTCGATCATCACCCTGAGCACGCGTCCCCAGCCGTCTGAGTTGATGTCCATCTTAGCAACTACACGTGGGCGCACCTGCGCGTGTCCAATCTGGCCGAAGCCGCGTTCGCCTGCGAACTCGAATAAACCGAGCGTCAGAGAAGGTCTACGGCCCTGTCGAGATGACGCGTCCCGCCAAACTGTTCTGTTTCCCATGCGTAGACAATGGCAGCAACCGCGAACTCGCACCCCCTTGAGTTGCTCCCGTGAGGATTAGTTGGTCTTCGGCGGCCAAGTTGAATTGGTAGCCATGGATCATAACTTTCCATTTTTTCGGGCGGGATAACCAGTCGTTGATGACAGCGTCGGGTGCCGAATCTGCTGTTGTATGATCGTCCACACCTACCCAAACAAAGCCACTTCTGTCAATATATAATGTGAATTTTGGTATATATTTATTCTAACGCTGAACCAACTCTGGCTAGATTTCATTCTTATTGATCTGCAAGATAACTTTCAGTGATATCTGTAGTCTGGTAACAGTATTCTCTCATGCTTTCGAATAGGGATAGATTAGTTTAAAAATTTGGCATATACGAACATATAACCATTCTCAAAGAACGTGACATTACATCTATACGGTTGTAATCTTTATAGATTTTTCACCGGGGATAAGGCCCCGTAGGAGTAGACGATCCCACCCGATCTCGATGAATTCAGATACTAATCTGTAGTCTGATGATAAATTGAAGTTTCTTATGGACTGTAAGCCAAATATGGTTCATTTATTATAATCTTGTATACCTACATATTTATATGGCAATATCAGGCAAATATATGTGGGGAGTTCTACATTAATTCGAATTAATTTAGTGTTAAAGTAAAGATCCCTCTAATTAGCGATCACAATAGCTAACATTTCATGCGTTACTTAGAAGAACGATCTTTACTGGTTTTCCCGTTCCAATAGTGGCATTTCCGTCTTCCGTTAGTCAAACACTGACCGGTGTCGATAAGGTCGACTTCGTCTAAGTTCTGTAGCGCGTATCGAATCGTTCGGGAGGGAGCAAGGTACAGATACTGAGTCCGTCTATCGTGGCAAAACCCTGTTCTTAGAGTGCGTATGCAACTAATTTTGTGCTAGGAGACTCGTCTTCGAGAACTGACTCTGTTTCCGTTGAAAAGGGACTCTGGATCGACTGATTTTTTATTCCTTATCGTTGATATAGTAATAAATATAATAAATATGTCTTATCCTATAGTGGGCTCCAGAAGTATCTTCACACATTTTCAGTAAGCCTCCGAAAATCGGTTGATAGAACTGTTCTCCTCTAG
>NZ_NHOA01000118.1 GCF_002727125.1 Halorubrum persicum | reverse complement strand
CACGTCGATACCGCGGTCGCGGAGGGCCGCCACGGCGTCGCCCGCGCTCGGCTTCACGGTGTCCGCGTCGGCGACGGCCCCGACGAGGCGGCCCTCGTTCGTGCCAGCGGGCACGCGGGCGACGAGCATCGCCGTCTTCCCCTCGCGTTCGAGGCGCTCCATCGTCTCCGCGGCGGGCGACGGGTCGATCCCGTTGTCGCGCAGCAGCTTTCGGTTGCCGACCAGCACCTCGTCGCCCTCGACCGTGGCACGGACCCCGTGACCGGGAACGTTCTCGAACGCGTCGGGCGATCGCACGTCGATGCCGCGAGATTCGGCGCCGTCGACGATGGCGCGAGCGAGCGGGTGTTCGCTCCCCCGCTCGGCGGTCGCGGCGATCCGAAGCACCTCGGTTTCGGCGTCGCCGTCGGCGTCGAGCGCGGCGCGATCGTCGTCGGTGGGCGATTGCGACGCCGTGCCGCCGTCCGGGGCGGGATCGCTGTCCGGCACGGACCCGCCGTCCGAGATCGGGTCGCCGTCGCTGTCGAAGGCGACCACGTCGGTGAGCTCCATCGCCCCTTCGGTGAGGGTCCCGGTCTTGTCGAAGACCACGGTGTCGACGTCCTTGGCGCGCTCGAGCACGTCGCCGCCCTTGAACAGGACGCCGTACTTGGCGCCGATCGTCGTTCCGACCATCGTCGCGGCGGGCGTCGCCAGCCCGAGCGCACAGGGGCAGGCGATGAGCACCGCCGAGGCGAACACGACGACCGCGAACTCCGAGACCGTGATCGTCCCGCCCGCGACCGCGGGACCGCCCGCGACGAGGTCCCACAGCGGGAGGGCGTCGACGAACCCGGCGAGCGCCTCCGGGAAGAGGAACCAGACGGTCCCCCACAGCAGGGCGTTGACGATGACCGCCGGGACGAAGTACGCGGAAATGCGGTCGGCGAGGTTCTGGATGTCCGGCTGGCGCGACTGCGCCTCCCTCACCGTGCGGACGATCTGCTTGAGCGCGGTGTCGGCGCCGACCTTCGTCGCCTCGACGACGAGCACGCCGTTCTCGTTCACCGTGGACCCGACGACCTCGTCGCCCGTCCCCTTCTCGACGGGGACGGACTCCCCCGTCACCATCGACTCGTCGACCGCGCTCTGGCCGTCGACGACGACCCCGTCCGTCGGGATCTTCTCGCCCGGGCGGACCTTCATCCGGTCGCCGACCGCGACCTCGTCGATCGGGACCTCCCGCTCGGAACCGTCCTCGTCGACGGCTTCGCCGTCTGCATGCGGCGTCTCCGACGCCGCTCTGTCGACGAGCGTGGCCGTGTCGGCCTCCATCTCCAACAGCTTCCGGAGCGCCTCGCCGGCGCGCCCCTTCGAGCGGGCCTCCAGGTAGTTGCCCAGCGTGATGAACACGAGGATGAACGCGGCCGTGTCGAAGTAGAGGCTCCCGGCGATCACGCCCGAGAGCGCCGCGACGGAGTAGACGTACGCGGTCGTGGAGCCGAGCGCGATCAGCACGTCCATGTTGGCGCGCCCGTTCGTCACGAGCGCCTTGTAGGAGTTCTCGTAGAACGGGCGACCGAGCACGAGCTGGACCGGCGTCGCGAGCAGGAACTGGATCCAGCCGAGACGCACGCCGAAGACGCGGTCCGGGAAGAGCTCGCCGGCGAAGAGGAGGTGGTCGGTCATGAACGCAAGGAGCGGGGCCGCGAGGACCGCCCCGAAGAGGGTCAGCCGGAGCTGTCTGCGGATCTCCCCCTCACGGGCGGCGTCGCGGGCGTCCTGTCGGCTCTCGCCGTCGCTGGACGCTCCGGAGCCCTCCCCGTCACCGTCGCTCCCGCTTCCCTCGCGGACCGGCGAGTAGCCCGCCGACTCGACCGCATCGTAGAGGTCGCCGAGGGAGGCGTCGGCCGGATTGTACCGGACCTGCGCCTCGTCGGTCGCGTAGTTCACGTCGGCGGCGATCACGCCCGGCGTCGATTCGAGGGCGTCCGCGTTGGCCTCCGCGCAGTTCGCGCAGGACATGTCCGTGATCGCGACCGAAACCGTCTCGCTGACCGCGCCGTAGCCGGCGGACTCGATCGCGGAGTAGATCTCGGCGAGCGATACCTCCTCGGGATCGTACTCGACCGACCCCTCGTCGGTGGCGTAGTTGGCGTTCGCCGACGCCACCCCGCCGAGGTCGTCGAGGGCGTCCTCGATCGTCGCCGAGCAGTTGGCACAGGACATCCCCGTGACGTTCAGGTGGGCTGTTCTCGTTGGCATGTCTACTACTACGTGTCCCACCCTTAGGCGGTTTTCTGCTTCGAGTTCGGGGGTTCGGGTGGGTCGATATCTTCGATTCCAAAGCGGCCAGCTCGGGAGAGAGATGGGAGGGTGACGAGCCCGATCGACAGACAGCAGCGATTTAAAAAGCGGTGGCGCGCCGCCGCCGAGCGCCCGCAGGGCGCGAGGTGCACGCGCGAGGGAGTCGCGAGCGCTTTTAAGCGCGAGCGACGAGGCTGGGGAGGCGTGAGGATGCGGTGCTGTATGGGGCGGAGAGGGACTCAAAGCCCCAGTCGAGAGGGGCACAGAGGCGATGTAAGCAGCGTGGCGCTACGCGCCACGGGCAGCCGGCGGCTTTGCCGCCGGCGACACCGCAGGGAACGAGCGCAGCGAGTGACCGAGGACCTCGGCGAGCGTGCGCACCGCTCGCGATTGGGGCTTTAGAGATTATCACCCCAAAAACGACTTATAAACAACTACTTCGTCGGATTATACCCCCTCCTCCAGTCGCTGGTACCGCTCTCGGAATCGCGACAGACAGGACGAACAGCAGAAGTGATACACCTCGCCGTCGATCCGCGCCGTTTCACCTTCGCTATCAACGGTGTTCGAACACTCCGCGCACGTCAACGCGAACTCCACGCCCTCGATCGAGGGCGTCCACTCGAACTCGTCGACCAGCGTGACGGCGTAGTCGTCGACGGCGACCCCCTCGAACAGCCCGGACACCCACTCTCGCGCGGTTCGTCCTTCGACCCGGGCGTACACGCGGAGGTCGCCCTCGGCGGTGACGAAGACGTGCTCGACGGCGTCGGCGTCCCGCACCCGATCTCGCGCCGCGTCGAGCGCCTCGGGCCGGTTCGGCGGCAGTTCCACGTCGATCAACACCGGAACCCCCGCTCGCAGCTTCGTCCGGTCGACGTCGATCGTGAACCCCTCGATGATACCGGCCTCCTCCAGCCGCGTGACGCGGTCGGAGACCGCCGGCCCCGACAGCCCCACCCGGTCGCCGATCTCGCTGAACGGGCGGCGGGCGTCCGCGGCCAAAAGCGACAGAATCTGCAAGTCCGTTTCGTCGAGCTCGCGCATACCTCCCGGTACGGCACCGATGTATAAGACGGTTGGGCGGTGCGCTTCGAATTCCAAAGTGAGACGTGCGTTTGACCCCCGATCGTGAAGCAGAAAGCGACAAACTCCCGCCTCCCCTACCTCCACCCGCCATGAGTCAGACGATCACCGTCGAGGGAATGTCGTGTGAACACTGCGAACAGAGCGTCACGGAGGCCCTCGAGGGCGTCGAGGGCGTCGAGAGCGCGACTGCGGACCGCGAGAGCGAGTCCGCGACCGTCGAGGGCGACGCCGAGGCGGACGCGCTCGCGAGCGCGGTGAGCGAGGCGGGCTACGACGCCTCCGCGTAAACGAAAGGGCGGCGGCCGAGTCCGCCGACGACCGCCGACGTAGCGGTTCGTCGAGACCTACCGGTTCAGCGTGTGAATCGCCTGTCCGCGGGCGTTCTCCGCGGCCTCCATCACCGCCTCCGCGAGCGTCGGGTGGGTGTGGACCGTCGCCGCCACGTCCTCCAGAGTCGCGCCCATCTCGATGGCGAGCGCGGCCTCGGCGATCAGCTCCGAGGCCTCCGGGCCGACGATCTGCGCGCCGAGCACGAAGCCGGTCTCGTCGTCGGCGACGAGCCGGACGAACCCCTCGGTGTGGCCGGTCGTCATCGCGCGGCCGGAGGCGTTGAACGGCATCTCGCCGACGACGGGGTCGAACCCCTCCGCCTCGGCCTCGTCCTCGGTCAGCCCGACGGTCCCGATCTCGGGGTCGGTGAAGACGGCCGCCGGGATCGCCTGCTGGTCGAGCGCGGCCGGCTCGCCCGCGATGACCTCGGCGGCGACGATCCCCTCCTTCGAGGCCGCGTGCGCGAGCATCGGATCGCCCGCCACGTCGCCGACGGCGTGGACGTGGTCGACCGCGGTGCGGGTGCGGTCGTCGGTTTCGATGAACCCGCGGTCGTCGGTCTCGACCCCGGCCTGTTCGAGGTCGAGCCCGTCCGTGACCGGGCGGCGGCCGACCGCGACGAGGACCTTATCGACGCCGTACGTCGATTCGTCTCCGTCCTCGGTCTCCGTGTGGAGGAGGTAGCCGCCGTCCGCGCCCTCCGACCACTCGCTCGCGCCCTCGCCGAAGTGGAACTCGACGCCCAGCTCCTCGGCCCGCTTGCGGACGATCCGCTTCACGTCGTCCTCGTAGGGGTCGAGGATGTCGTCGAGCATCTCGACGACCGTCACGTCGGAGCCGAGCTTGGCGTACGTCGTCGCCAGCTCCATCCCGATGTAGCCGCCGCCGACGATCCCGAGCCGGTCCGGCACCGTCTTCGCGTCGAGCGCCTCCGCGGAGCTCCAGACGTGGTCCTCGGCGAAGTCGAAGCCGGGGATCTGGATCGGGCGCGAACCGGTCGCGACGATCGCGTGCTCGAACTCGATCGACTCCGAGCCCTGCCCCTCCCCGCCGTGGGCGACGCGGGCGGTGTGCGCGTCGGCGAACGAGGCGGTCCCCTCGATCAGGTTGACGCCGTTGGCCTTACAGAGCTTCTCGACGCCGCCGGTGAGTCGGTCGACGACCCCGTCCTTCCATTCGACCATCTTCCCCATGTCGACGGCGGGGTCCGCGTGGATGCCCATCGACTCGGCGTTGCCGGCCTCGTGAGCGAGACCGCTCCCCGTGATCAGCGCCTTCGAGGGGATACAGCCGCGGTTGAGGCAGGCGCCGCCGTAGGCGTCCTTCTCGACGAGCGTCGTGTCGAGCCCTTCCTGTGCGGCGCGGATGGCGGCGACGTAGCCGCCCGGTCCCGCGCCGATCACCAGTACCTCCGTTCCGGTTGCGATGTCTCCAACGACCATTAGTGTGTCAACAGTAGCAGCGGGTGTTCAAGGTGTTCCATCACGGTGTTCGCGAACTCGGCCGCGACCGCGCCGTCGATCACGCGGTGGTCGATCGACAGCGACAGGGGGAGGGTGGGCGCCGCGACCACCTCGCCGTCGCGGGCGACCGGACGCTCCTCGATGGCGCCCAACCCGAGGATCGCCGTCTCGGGGTAGTTGATGATCGGCGTGGCGTACTCCCCGCCGATGGCGCCGAAGTTCGTGATCGAGAACGTACCGCCCTTCATCTCCGCCGGCTTGAGCTCGCGCTCGCGGGCGCGGGAGGCGAGGTCCCTGACCTCCTCGGCCAGCTCGAAGAGCCCCTTCTCGTCGACGTTCTCGACGACGGGCACCATCAGCCCGGCGTCGGTGGCGACCGCGATCCCGAGGTTGTAGTCGCCCTTCAACACGATCTCCTCCTCGTCCTCACGGAGCTCGCTGTTGAGGGACGGGTACTCCTTCAGCCCCGCGACGATCGCCTTCATCACGAACGGCATGTAGGTGAGATTCACCCCCTGCTCCTCCGCCCGCGGTTTCAGCTCCTCGCGGGCCTCCACGAGGGCGTCGACCGCGACGGTGTCGTGGTGGGTGACGTGCGGAGCGGTGTACTTCGACCGCTCCATCTGCTTCCCGATGGTGCGTCGCACCCCGCGGTAGGGGACGGTCTCGTCGGTCGACACCGACTCGCTTGCGGGGGACGCTCCGGTGGCGCCGGCGGCGTCCGCGCTCGTCGAGACGTCGACGGACTTCGGTTCGGGCGCCGACGCGTCGGCAGATGCCTCGGCCGCTTCTCCCGCCGACTCCGGCGCCTCCGCGTACGCCCGAACGTCCTCGCCGGTGACGAACGCCTCGCCGTCCCGCGTCTCGTCGGTCGGCACGTCGTCGATGTCGACGCCGAGCTCGCGGGCGACCTTCCGGGTCGCGGGCGTCGCGAGCGTCGTCTCGCGACCGGCGGGGCCGGGGGCGGCTGCCCCCGTCGACGCGGTGGCCGCGGCTTCCGATCCCGAACCCGCCCCGCTCCCGCCGCGCTTTTTGACCGCCGATTTGCGACCGCTGGATCCGGAGTCGGTCGGCGTCGGCGCCGGCTTCGGGTCGGGCGCGTCGGACGCGGACTTCACGGACGGGCCGTCGTCGCTGTCGCCGTCGTCTTCCGCGTGCGCACGCACGTCTGCCTCGCTGATCCGGCCGCCGGGACCGCTCCCGTCGACGGCCGCGATGTCGACGCCGAGTTCGCGCGCGAGCCGGCGGGCCGACGGGGGCGCGAAGGTCCGGCCGGACGGGGTCGCGGGTTCCTCCGCGTCGGCCTCGGACTCGGCCTCGGCGCTGGCGCCAGTCGCCGACTCCGTCGCGCCCGCGTCGCTGTCCCCGGTCGGCTCGCCGGTCGCCTCGCCTTCGGTCCCGCCGCCGTCGCCGTCCTCGCCGACGCGGAACGAGATGATCACGTCGCCGACGGGGACGATCTCCCCCTCCTCGACGAACAGCTCCTCGACGGTCCCGTCGTACCGCGAGGGGACCTCGACGAGCGCCTTGTCGGTCTCGACCTCCGCGACCGCCTGGTCCTCCTCCACGCGGTCGCCGGGCGCGACCAGCCACGTGACCAGTTCGCCCTCGGCGACTCCCTCGCCCACGTCGGGCAGTTTGAACTCTTTGACCGGCATACTCAGAACTCCACCGCCTCCTTGATACCCTCCTCGATGCGGGCCGCGGTCGGGAGGTAGTAGTCCTCCAGCGCGTACAGCGGGTACGGCACGTCGAACCCGGCGACGCGCTTGACGGGCGCTTCCTGGTACAGCAGCGACTCCTCTTGGATGATGGCCGTGATCTCGGCCGCGAGCCCGCCCGTCTTGGGGGCCTCGTGGACGACGACGGCGCGCCCGGTGGCCTCGAACGCCTCGACGATCGCCTCGCGGTCGAGCGGGGAGACGGTGCGGAGGTCGACGACCTCGCAGTCGATCCCCTCCTCGGCGAGCGCCTCGGCGGCCTCGAGCGTCGGGCGCGTCATGGCGCCGTAGGTGAACACCGCCACGTCGTCCCCCTCGCGGCGGGTCGACGCCTCGCCGATTGGGAGGGTGTACGGCTCCTCGGGCACCTCGTCGCGGAACGCCCGGTAGATGAGCTTCGGTTCGAGGAAGATCACCGGGTCCGGGTCGCGGATCGACGCCGCCAACAACCCCTTCGCGTCGTACGGGGTCGACGGAATGACGACCTTCAGTCCGGCCTCGTGGGCGTAGAACGCCTCCTTCGACTCGGAGTGGTGCTCCGGCGCTCGGATCCCGCCGCCGTACGGGGCGCGGAGGGTCATCGGCAGGTTGAACCGCCCCCTGCTTCGGGTGCGGAACCGGGCCATGTGGGAGACGATCTGGTCGAAGCCGGGGTACATGAACCCGGAGAACTGGATCTCGGGGACCGGTTTGAGCCCCATGGCGGCCATGCCGACCGCGGCCCCGACGATCCCCGACTCCGCGAGCGGGGTGTCGACGACGCGGTCGCCGCCGAACTCGTCGAACAGCCCTTCGGTCGCACGGAAGACGCCGCCGTTCTTCCCGACGTCTTGGCCCAACACGAGGACCTCGTCGTCCTCGCGCATCTCGGTGTACAATCCGTCTCGGACCGCCTGTACCAGGGTGAGGTTCTGTGTCTCGCTCATTTACTCCTCCAGGAACGCCTCGTCGCCGTGCGCGTCGCGGAACGCCGCGAACGCCTCGTACTGCCGCTCCAGCTCCGGCGGGAGCTCCGCGTACGCGTGCTCGAACATCTCTTCCGGCATCGGGCGCGCCTCGGACTCGGCCGCCTCGATCGCCTCGGCCACCCGCGCCTCGACGACGGTCTCGATCTCCGCGACCCGCTCGTCGTCGAGCACGCCCTCGGACCGGAGGTACCGCTCTAGCCGCGGGATCGGGTCCTTGCGCTTCCAGCTGTCGACCTCGTCTTCGTCGCGGTAGACCGTGGGATCGTCGGCGGTGGTGTGCGCGCCGAACCGGTACTGGATCGCCTCGATCAGCGTCGGGCGCGGCCGGTCCGTCTCGGGGTCGCGCGCCTTCTCGACGGCCGCCCGCGTGACGCTGTACACCGCCAGCGGGTCCATCCCGTCCACCTGGACCCCGTCGATCCCGTACGCCTCCGCCTTCTGGGCCAGCGTCGCGCTCCGCGTCTGTCGCTCGCGGGGCACGGAGATGGCCCACTGGTTGTTGTTACAGAAGAAGACGGTCGGCGTGTCGAACACGCCCGCGAAGTTGACCCCCTCGTGGAAGTCGCCCTCGCTCGTCGCGCCGTCGCCGAAGTAACAGAGGAACGCGTCGTTCTCGCCGCGGAGCTTCGAGGCCCACGCCGCGCCGGTGGCGTGCGGCACCTGCGAGGCGATGGGGACCGCGACCGGGAACACGTTCACGCCCTCCGGCGTCGCGTTGCCCGCCTCGTGGCCCATCCAGTAGAGCAGGGTCTGTTTCAACGGGAGTCCGCGGACCAAGGCGGCTCCGTGCTCGCGGTACGACGGAACCATCCAGTCGTCCTCGTCGAGCGCCGTCGCGGAGCCGATCTGTGCGCCCTCCTGCCCCGAGAGGGGCGGATACGTCCCCATCCGCCCCTGCCGCTGGAGGCTCACGGCACGCTCGTCGAAGTGCCGCGCCAGCCGCATGTGCCGGTACATACCGACGAGCTCCTCGTCGTCGAGGTCCGGCACGTCGCCGACGACCTCGCCGTCCTTGTCGAGCACGCGGACCGGATCGTCGTACGCCCTGTCGAACACGCTCACGGTCGGACCAACCTCTTCATACACGAAGGGTTCTCCGCCCGGGTATTATGGTTTTCGTAGATAGTTTATTATAGTCAGAAATCGGTAGAAGGGACGCGGAACTGTCCATCAGATTCGGAGAGAATCTGACGTTTTTGAACAAACAAAGGTGCCTTCGGCAATATTTTCTCCCAGATCGGCGGTTCCTCGAACAGTACCGACCGAACGGAACTTCTCCTCGAGCGGCGCCGCCGCTGGGCAGACGGAACGCTGTCGGGGGAGAATCGGTCAGCCGTCGCTTATCCGAGCCGGAAGGAGGGCTCGTCGGGCTCGCCGTCGAGGTCTTCGAGCTGGATCACTTCCTCGTCGCCGTCCTCCAGCTGCTCGCGGAGGTAGTTGACGTAGCGTTTGTGCTCCTCCAGCTGCTCGCGGAGGTGGTCGGCCTCGAGCTCCAGCCGCTCGTGCTCGCGCACGAAGCTCTTCGGGACCTCGATCTTCGGGGGGAACGACTCCCCGCTCTCGCCCATGCCGTCGAGCTCCGCCTCCGGGACGACCCGGACCTGTCCGTCGTGGGCAACGAGCGTATCCACGTAGTCCCGGAAGACCGCCGACAGCGAGATGTCCCGCTCCTCGGCGATGTCACGGAGCGTCTCGAACGCGTCCTCGTTGACGCGGAACGAGATCGTCTTGTTCTTGTTGCCCATTATCGGACCGATCGTCGCGCAATGTACTTAAGCGTTTGTCAGACGGTCGCAAGAATGAAAATTCGGTCCGGCGGACGGGCCGGGGTCGGATCGCGCCGACCGCGTCAGGGCTCCGGCCTGCCGGCCGGATCCGACCCGTCGGGGGCGGCATCGTCGCCCGCGGGCGCATCGCCCGCAAGCTCGTCGCCGTCGCCCTCGTCGAGGTCCTCGAGCGCCGACAGCGCGGCGGCCTTGTACGTCTCGGGGTCGAGGTCGTACTCTTCGCGGGCCATCCGCGCGTACTCGTTCCCCTCGTCGTCGAACGCGGCGACGCGCTCGATCGTTCGCTTGGCCGTCTCGGCGACCCAGCGGTCGCGGGTGTCGGCGTCGACCTCGGTGATCGACTCGGGGCGGACCGACACCCGGACGGTGCCGTCGTCGGTCTCGTACGTCCGGGGCTTCCCCACGACTGCGACGTAGGCGGGGGGTTCCAGATCGCGGAGCTTGGAGGCGGCCTCGGGCTGGTACTGGCCGGCGTACACGAAGAATGTGCCCGTCGGGTCGACGATGCGACCGCGCCAGTACTCGGCGTCCTCGCCGACGTCCTCCTTCTCGGTGAGGGTCCCGACGAAGAACACGCGGTTCGAAGACTCGCCCGTCGGCAGCAGCGCGTAGACGGGGGCGCGCTCGTCGTCGGACTCGGTGAACGTGAAGCCGGCGTCGTTGAACTCGCTCGCGAACACGCGCCGGGCGACTTCTCTGGTGGGTGCGGATTGGCTCATTCAGATCGACCTCGCTTCGATCAGCGCAGTTTCAACGTCGACGGCACCGGGGTCTTCCATCTCGTCGACCAGGACGTACCGGCCGAAAGTGGGACCGGTGACGCGGTAGTACCGCCCGAGCACGTCGTCGCCCATCTCCTCGGCGACGACGGTGGTGTCGAGCGCGTCCATCGCCATGTCCTTGGCCTCCGCTAAGCCCATCCCGGTGAGCTCCTCGGTGGCCTCGCGGTCGAAGATGACCTCGGTGACGGTCTCGCCGTCGTCGAGGACGCCCTTGATCCGGAGGTCGAACTCGCCCTCGACCTGTCCGTGCTCGGAGCACCGGCCGTTCTGGAGGACGCGCGTGCAGTCGTCCTCGGGGCAACGCTTGATCAGTCCGGAGCCGGACTGGATGTCGACGAGCGCGCCCTCGACGGTGTCGGCGTTGTCGCCGACCTCGATCTCGTCGTCGATCTCGGTGATCTGGGTGGTCCGGTTGAGCTTCACCGAGTAGCTCCCCTCGTACTCGTCGGTGACGACGTTGGAGAGCTCGTACGCCTGCCCCTCCGTCAGCTCGGGGAGGTCGGAGGTCTCGAAGGCGACGAACTTGATCGTGCCCGACTCGTCGCCGAGGAGCCCGACCTGCGAGATCGAGTCGCTGCGGGGCTCCCACAGGTCGACGAGCTCCACGCGCAGGTCGACCCACTGCTCGTCCTCGTCGATCTCGTTGACGAGCACGGACTCGCTGCCGCCGCGGCCGAGCTCGTCGCGCTCCATCCCGGCGTCTTCGAGGTAGCTGTTGGTGACGCTCCGGCGCGCCTCGTCGAGGGGGACGCGGTACTCGTTGACGAGGTTCTCCAGTCGCTCCTCGATCTCGTCGGCGTCCACGTCGAGGTGGTCCGAGAACTGTTCCGCTATCGCTTCCGCTTCCTGTCGCAGTTCGCTCATGGGGTGTCTCCGCCTCCGGTCGTGTTTCAATGGGAGGCGTACGGCGGTTGGTTCCTCACGGTATTAAAACGTGCGTGACCGGAGTGAAAGTGGACGGATCAACGCCTCCAACGCCGCTTCCCGGGGTTCCGTCGTTTCGGGAGAGGTGACGTCGGCTCGGCCGCTCCCGTCGGCGTCTGACGCGCGTCAGCCAGACGCGGGCGCCGTTTCAAGTGGAACCGTACCACGCGAAACGTCCACAGGCGACGGGATAGAGGCCGACGGGGGTGTCGCGAGCAGCGACTATGGCACCCGGTGAGGAGTGCCCCACGCCGGTTCCGCCACCTGCGGACCGAGTCCCCCGTATCGCCAACGGACCTATATCCGACGCGCCGAAACGGCGGATATGGACGACCGACTCGAACGCGCCATCCGCCAGCAGCTCCGGAAGGCGGGCAAGCAGTTCGAGGAGGCCAAGCGGGCGTACGCCGAGGCGAAAGACGATCCCGCGGGCGACGGCGCGGGGGCGAAGCGATACGACCTCCCGACCGACGACGAGGGGCGCGCTCGGATCGTCTGTCGCCGGCACGCGGAGCGCCGGACCGTCCCGGTGGACGAGGAGGGGCGCCCGTCGTGTTTCGAGAGCGGCCACCCCGACTGCGAGGGGTGCGCGGAAGACGTGCGGGAGGGGTTCGTGGAGACGTGGTGAGCGGAGGGCGCGCGGCGGTCGTGGGGCCCACCCAAAGGCGTTTCTCTCCCGATGAACTCAACACGACCCATGAAACGGACGACCGTCGTCGTCGCGCTCCTCGTCGCGGTCGGGGTCGGCCTCGGGGCCTCCGGGCTCCTCGCCGGAGCGGGCGACGAGGCGCCGCCGCCGACCGTCGAGGAGCCGTCGCCCTCCCCGGTGGAGGAGGCGTCGCTCGTCGAGGTCGCGGGCGACTACCGGCTCTGGCCGTACACGAGCCGGGGCACCTCGGTCGAGGGGCGGACGCTCGCGATAAACGTCCTCTTTTACGCCGACGCGGAGACGACTCGGCGGGCGATCGAGCGGCGGGAGGGGGCCGACTGGGAGGCGACCGAGGAGGCAGAAGCGGCGGCGACGGCCGACGCGGAGCAGGTGGCCGCGCTCGTCGCGCGTGACTGGGCGGACGCGCACAGTTCCGACCGCTACAGCTACGTGGAGGGACCCGACGGCGGCGTCTGGCTGGAGGAGACGTTCGAACTCCACGACGGCGCGTACCTCGGCGTGCGCGACCACCTCCGGGCGTACGAGTCCCCGGACGGCGCCTACACCGCCGTGCAGGCCCACGAGGAGTACTACGACTGGTTCCGGCTCCGGCACACGGTGCCGGGGATCGACGATCCGGCGGTCCGGCTCGAAGACGAGTTCATCCACGGCGCGGTCGACGCCGAGGTCAGCCGCGAGTATCGCGGCATCAGGGGCGGGTGGAGCGACGGTTGGGTCTCGGTGATCGAGCTGGCGTCGGTGGCGCTGCTGTCCGGCGCGCTGCTCCGGCGTCGAACTCGGGCCGCGGCGGTCGAACTCGCCCGTCGCGGGCGGCGAGAGGCGGGTCGACACGCGGACGCCGCGCTGCTCGGCGCCGCGCTCGCGGCCGTCATCGTCGGCGTCCGGGTGGCGGGCGTCGCGCTGGAGACCGCGTACCCCGGGATCGGACCGAAGGTCATCGCCGCCCCGCTGTACCTGGTCATCTCGGTCGGGATCCCGGCGCTCGTCGTCGCGCGAGCGCCCGACTCGGAGCCGAGCGCGGCGCTTCTCGGCGTCGTCGTCGGGGTCAGCGCGGGGTTCGTGATCGACTTCGCCGCGCTCGGCGTGGCGGTGCCGCCGGCCCTCCTCGTCCACCGGGTCGCGCTCCTCGCCGCGCTCGGCGTCGTCGCGACGGGACGCGCCGCGGGGGATCGCCCGGTGCTCGCGGCGGGGCTGGCGGCGTGGGTCGTCGGACTGGCACTCCCGCTCGCAGACGTGATCTGAGGGGCACTCCCGGTCGGACCGCCTCGGTCGGGTCGGTGGGCGCGGCGCGCGGTCGATCGGGGCCGGGCGACAGCGACGGCGCAGCGTCATCGTCGCGACGATGACACCACAGAAGAGATATACGCGAGGGACGAAACTGCGACGAACACATGGTTCGGCAGATCAGTCGGCGCGGAGCGCTCGCAGGGGGCGTCGCGGCCCTGAGCGCCGGCTGTCTCGGCCGCACGCGGAACATCGCCGGACGCGACCGGTCCTCGCAGCTGACGCTGGAGATCAACGCCCCGCCCGCCGACAGGGATCCGAACGCGATCCGGATCGCCAGACACCTCGCGGAGAACCTGGACGCGGTGGGTATCGACGCCCGGATCAGCACCCTCGGCCACACCGACCTCCGCCGGAAGGTGCTTATCAACCACAACTTCGACGTGTACGTCGGGCAGTTCCGGGAGGCGGAGCCGTTCGATCCGGACGCGATGTACGGGTTCGCTCACTCGCAGTTCGCCGCGGAGGCGGGGTGGCAGAACCCGTTCGGATTCACCGATATCAACGGGGTCGACGAGCTGCTCGCGGACCAGCGTCGGGCGGAGGGCGACGAGCGGCGCGAGGCCGTGGCGGACCTCCAGCGGAGCCTCGGCGAACTGCAGCCGTTCACCGTCGTCGCGTTCCCCGACCCGCTCACGGCGGTCCGCGAGGACCGCTTCGAGAACTGGACGAACCGGCAGCCGCTGTCGATCGGGGGGTTGCTCGACTTGGAGCGCGTCGACCCGGCGGACGGGGACGCGGGCGGAAGCGAGGCCGAGAGCGGCAACGAGACCGCCGACGGCGGCGCCAACGAGACCGCTAACGAGACCGAGGACGGGCTGATCGACGACAATCCGCTGACCGACGACGGGGAGAGAAACCCCGGAACCCTCCGCCTCGTGACGACCGACGAGCGGATCACCCAGAACTGGAACCCGATCGCGGCCGAGTATCGGCGCTACGGCACGTTCACCTCCCTGCTGTACGACCGGCTCGCCCTGGTCGACGACGGGGAGGTGATCCCGTGGCTCGCCGCCGACCCGTTCCCAGTCGGCGGCG
>NZ_NHOA01000115.1 GCF_002727125.1 Halorubrum persicum | reverse complement strand
TGTGCTACACAAGAGCGTTGTGTGAGAAATCCTTTGACGGGGTTGCTCCGCCATGTCGCCAGATATAATGAAATGTTATTTATTATATCATGTCTTAGTTACCGGGGCTCTTCGACAGGCTCTTCCACAGGCTCTTCGACGGGCCCTTCTGGTGTCCCCGACAATCCACGGAGGATCGCGTTGATAGCCTCACGGTCTTCTTCGGGGATCTGATTGTACTCTTCCTCACCATACGTCTCCGATTCGGCGAAGAAGTCACTCAACGTGAGTGTGTGCTCACTCATGGTGTGGCCTCCGCGACGATGTCGATTGTTCCGTTGATACTTGGTCCCGAGGAAGTCGCATCTCCGATACTCGCGATTACGACGTGGAACATCTTCGCGTCGCCGACACCGAGCGTGAAGTTGCCGGGGAACGTCATGTCGGGAATGAGCAGAGCCAAGAGAATATCTCCACTAGCCGTGTCGAAGAAGGTTAGTGGAGATACCATGACATCTACCTCTTGAGTACCGTTGTTTCGGATCTCGAATACCGACTCGAAGTACGTGATAGCGTCCGAATTGACGCCAGTTCCACCGGAGAGGCTACCGCCGATGTTGTCGTTACTCCCTGTAAAATCGAGGGTAAGCGGACCGCCATTTACGTCTGCGTACGCACCGTTCGGCCCTGACGCAGGGACGATACCGAGATACGCGCTCGCGTCTCCAGCGACGTTGACCTCGATATCACGGTCCGCTTGGACACTGCTGAACGCACCGGTCCCGGCGGTTAAAGCCCCGCCTGCTGTGAGCGTACCGAACACCGAGAGCATATGTCTTCGTTTCATAATTTGAATCACCTACTCGAAAATCGAGTAGTTGGAGGACCACTCGATGGTGAGTAGTGCTACTTACGCTTGGGTGTAGATCACCACTTCACCACTCACCGAGAAGTTAGAGGGATCTTCGACAGCGTTCCAAGTCCCACCACCACTACCGGAGTTCGGGACATCTCGAGTGTCGATTTCGACGCCCACGGTCTTTTCATTACCAGCACCAAGGGGAACACCTATTTTCTGTTCTCCGGCTGCAGCGGAGTCCTCTTCGCCGTCCTCAAGCGTTTTTCGACCACCGGTTTCAGTGGTGTAAAAACGAATCCGGTCTTGTGCCTCTTGAGACAGCCCTTCGTCACCAATGTGGAGGTCGACCTCCTGCGTGCCCTCGTTGCGGACTTTGAACACCTCGTCGAACCGGCTAATCGCGTCAGCGTTGATACCACTCCCACTGTGGGTTGTCGCATTACCATCGAAATTGATGGTTAACTGATTATTTGTACTACCTGATTCATTTGGTCCGGTCGCGTATTCGCCGTTCTCAAGAGAGGAGTCAGGAGCGTACATCTGGAGGTACGCACTTGCGTCACCAGCGACTTCAACTGAGATATCACGATCTGCCTGTACGCTCGTAAACGCACCCGTACCCATTGCGGCTGCCCCGCCGGCAGCGAGCGATCCCACACCGATCACGAATTTGCGACGATCCATATCGTATCTCACCTGTGTTCACACACCCCCGCAACCCGGACGCCCGGACCGGGAGTGCTTGGCTATCACATACGGGGGGAGGTACTTCGTTATGATATTCTCGACATGTTCGCGTGCCGGTCTCGTTGAGGTGACGGGCGGGGCCTGATGTGCCGCGTGTGCGCCTCGTTGCTCGCATCGTGGCGATCCTGAAGCCGACCAAACCGCCGGTTTGATCAGTTCTGGCGAGCGTGCGGACAATCAACGACAGCCTGAAGAACCGGTTGGGACTGCGTACTGGTCTCAGCGAGTCCTCGTTTGCCCAACGATCTGTCGCTGCTCCCATACTCTTTCTGAAACTAATCAATTAACTATCCAACCCATTTATGGCAAGACCCCACACACGATATAGGTGAATAACGCCGGTTCTGGGAGGGGTGCTCACCGGCGTCGATTCGGGGTGCTCACATCAATGGTGTCTACAGCTGTTACGACGAACGAATCGGCCCGAAACGGAGGTGAACTGTCCGAAGAGGAGATATTCGAAGTGCTGTCGAACAGGCGTCGACGCTTCGTCATCCACGCGCTCAAGCGCGCCGAGGGGCCGCTCGAGGTCTCCGAGCTCTCCACGCACGTCACCGCGTGGGAGGTCGGCGTGGAGCCGGAGGAGGTCCGGTACGAGGACCGGCGAAACGTGTACAGCACGCTCCAGCGCACGCACCTGCCGAAACTGGAGGAGAAGAACGTGGTGACGGTCGACGAGGAGACGAACGTCGTCGCGCCGACGCCCGAACTGGAGAGCCTCGACATCTACGTCGAGGTCCTCGGGAGCAGGGAGATCCCGTGGAGCCTCTACTACGTCGGGCTCGCGGGCGTCGCCGTCTCGCTCCTGCTCGCCGTCGCCACCGGAACGCCGGGGTTCGCGGCGCTCGAACCGCTCGATGTCGGCGTGTTCACCGCCACCACCTTCGGCATCTCGGCGGTCGTCCACCACGTCATCGGACGCAGAGCGCGCCTCGGCGACACCGAGAAACCGCCAGAGCTGCGCAAGCGCGAATGAACGCCACAACCCGATCGCCGACGGCCCGCGTGAGCGCCCTGCGGACGCTGAGCCTCGTGCTCGCGTTCACGGCGGCGGTCGGGCTGATATTCGGCACCGCGGGCTTCTCGGCGATGGAGGCCGACCGCGGGCTCGCTGTCAACGTGACCGACGACGAGAGCGCGTACCTCGGCTACGAGGCAGTCAACCACACCGTCCACGACGGAGAGCCCACAGACATCGTCGAGTACCGCAACCAATTCGACTCCGACCTCGGCGAGTTCGACGTCGAGGTGTCGTCGGACCACGGCCGGGTGACTGTCGTGTCGGCTCCCGAAGCGCTCGGCGAAGGGAGCAAGAGTCGGGTGACGCTGGTGATTCGCTGCGACACCAGGACAACAGTCCCGCTCCTGTTCGAGGCCGACGGGAACGGCGGCGGCGTCAGCGTCTCGCTGGACCGCACCCACACCGTGACCTGCGTGCCGAAGGGGCCGACGGTAACGGGGGTCATCTTCGACGACGCGTCGAACGGGCGCGTGCTGGTCGACGGCGAGGACGGAGCGGTCGCCGCGGACGTGTGGATCGTCGGGAATCCGCCGACCGAGCCGACCGGCGATCTCTCCGAGGTGGAGTTCGACGGGACGGCGACGTTCGACACCGCGACGAAGATTCGTCGGCAGGTCAACGCCACGCCGGCGAACTGGAAGATCGTCGCCGTCGAGTTCCCCGACCGGAACGTCACCTACTTCCATCCCGGCTGGGACGCGGGAGTCTACGAGACGCCCGCGACCGCCGACGGCGTCGCCTACAACGGGACGGTCGACGAGGGACTCGTGGCGAGTGCCTCGGTCGAAAACGGCAGCGTCGTCGTCAACGGGAGCAGCGGCGACGGGTGACCGCTCTCACGGCCGATCGGCGATCGGCGTCATAACTCGACCCGCGCCCCCAACTCCGGCGCGCTCGCCGCGAACCCGTCCTCGCGCAGGTCCGCCGCGAACCCCTCGCAGCGGTCGCCGTGGTTCACGAGCACTCTCGACCCGCGGTAGGCGTCGAGGAACGCCTCCAGCCCGCCGCGGTCGGCGTGCGCGGAGAAGTCGAACGACTCGACCCGAGCGCTCACGGGGCGGACTGTCCCGTTGATCGCCAGCCGGCCGTGGTCCTGAAGCTCTCGACCGGGGGTCCCCTCGACCTGATACCCAGTCAGCGTCACCAAGTTGGTCGGACTGCCGCGGATCGCGGGGAGGTACGAGTGAACCGGACCGCCGGCGAGCATCCCCGAGGTGGTGACGATCAGCTCGTTGTCGTCCGCGATCCGCTCGCGCTGGCCGTCCCGACCGGTGACGAAGCGCGCGCCCCCCGTCGCCCGGCGGAGCGCCTCCGGATCCCGCAGGAACTCGGGGTGCCGGCGGGCCAGCCGCGTCACCTCGACGCCCATCCCGTCGACGTAGGGAGTCAGGCCGTTCGCCTCGGCGACGAGCATGAGCTCCTGGGTCCGCCCGATCGCGAACGCGGGCGCGACGACGGTTCCGCCCTCCCACATCGCCGTCTGCACGCGCTCCGCCCATCGGTCCTCGACGGCGCCGCGGTCCTCGTGGGTCACGTCCGCGTACGTCGACTCGCAGATCACGGCGTCGGCGTCGGGACGCGCGGTCGTCCCGGAGACGAGCCGCTGGTCGTCGGTATGGAAGTCGCCGGTGTAGAGGAGGGCGGTCTCGCCGTCGTCGACCGTCACGTGCGCCGACCCCGGGATGTGGCCGGCGTTGAACAGCGTCACCTCGTACTCCGTCCCGCCCGCCTCGACGACGAACGGCTCCCGATAGGCGTGGCGCTCCTCGACCTCGCCGAGCCGTGCGACGTGCTCCTCCGAGAAGGGACACAGGGGGCTGTTGCCGTGGAGTTTCAGGGTGTCGCGGGCCAGCGTCCGCGCGAGTTCGGCGGTCGGCGGCGTCCAGTGGATCGCCGGTCGGCGGTCGCCCTTCAGGAGGGCCGGCACCGCGCCGACGTGGTCGAGATGCCCGTGCGAGACCACCACGGCGTCGGGTTCGGGGTCGCGGAGGGGGTACTGCGGGGGGTCCGCGGTCAGCAGGCCGTAGTCCAGGAGGAGCGCGTCGTCGACGAGAACCGCGCTCCGTCCCACCTCGCGGGCGCCGCCGAGGAACTCGACCTCCATCGTCGGGAGTTACTCGCCCGCGGCGTTAGTGCTCGTCGGTCCCGGCGTCTCCGGAAGGCGGCCCGGCCGAGCCGAGCACCGGCAGCGGTCCGAGGACCCACACCCACGCCGCGAGCATGAACGCCCCGGGGAGTTCCGGGAGCGCGAGCCCGGACACCGGCCACCACCCCGCGACGAACGTCGCCCAGACGGCGACGTGGACCGGGACGAACGCGAGGGTGAGTCGACCGGTGACCGTCCCGCGCCTGGCGAGACCGTCGACGGCGAA
>NZ_NHOA01000006.1 GCF_002727125.1 Halorubrum persicum | reverse complement strand
CGTAGAACACGTCTTGCGTCCCGTTTCCGTGGTGGACGTCCCAGTCGAAGATCGCAACCCGATCGGCGGCTCCGTCGTCGAGGACGGTCTGTGCCGCGACGGCGGCGTTGTTGAAAAAGCAGAAGCCCATGGCGTCGTCGGGCACCGCGTGGTGGCCCGGCGGGCGCCCGAGCGCGAAGGGGGTATCCCGCCCGTCGTCGCCGTCGAGCGCCGACCGAGCCGCCCACTGCGAGAGGCCGGCCGAGCTGAGCGCGGCGTCCCACGTTCCCTCGCTCACGACGGTGTCCGGGTCCCAGCTCCCGCCGCCGTCGGCGACGAACGTCTCCAGCTCGTCGACGTACTCCGCGTCGTGGACCGCGACGACCTCCTCGCGGGTCGCCGGATCCGCCTCCGCGTACTCGACGCCGTGTCGCTTCGCCAGTCCGCGGCGGATCGCGCGCAGCCGGTCGGGGTTTTCGGGGTGTCGTTCGCCGGTGTCGTGTTCGAGACACCGCTCGTTGTATCCGAAGCGCATCTACCCGAACAGCGCGAAGTACGTCTCGATGTCCTCGGCCTGTACGGTCCGTCTGTCGGCGTGACGCGCGAGCGTCGCGGCCGCGCTCGCGACGTTGTCCGCGTAGTCCTCTAAGATGTCCGCCAACGCGATCCGCGCGTCGACGCCGACCCGGTATCGGTCGTCGATCCGAAGCCGCGCGATCCGGTCGATGGGGGCGACGGGCAGCGTGAGATCCTCGCGACTGATCACCTGTTCGACGCCGAAATCGGACGCCATCAGCGTTTTCCGTCCGTCTTCGGTTGCCCGTTCGGCCGCGTCGATCGCCAGCTCCGCGCCGTGCGCTTGGATCCGGCGAGCCAACTCCTCAGCGGCGTCCGCGCTGACGCGGAGCTCCCCGGCGTTCCGCCGGATGATCCCGTCGACCGGCGCGAACGGCAACTCGACACTCATACACACAGTCGCGTCCGTGCACCGTAAAACGTTTCCGTTAACCCGCTTTCCGCCGTCGAGCGACTGCATCGGCACTACTCGATGCCTCGCTCCCGGCGACCACTACCGCTCTCGTCGCGCGCCCCGCCGATCAGAACACGTCGTCGGCGTCGATCGTCCCGTCGCGCTCCGTCCCGCGGACCGTCACTTCCTCGCCGAGCCGGAGGCTCGCGTCGGTCTCGACGCTCTTCGTGCGCTGTCCGTCGTCCAACACGACGGGGTCGCCGGTCTGGACGACCGTCCCGGTGAACTCGACATCCTCGGCCGACCGTTCCGCCGTCGCGGCCGCGGCGCCACCGGACCCGGCGTTTCCGCCGTCGCTCTCGACGCCGCTTCCGTCCTCACCGCCGGTCTCGCCCGCGACGGCCTCGGCGGCCGCCTTCTGTCCGTCCTCGGCGAAGGCGCCGAGCCCGGTGTCGCCGGCGCGGTCGCCGGCCTCGGTGCTACCCGACGCTCCGTCGGCGCCCGCCGCATCGCTCCCCTCGTCGAGGACGGTGACGGTCGAGCGCCAGTTTGCCGAGGCCTCGAGGTCGTCCTGCCAGCCGTCCTGGATCTCCACGTCGGTGAAGACGACGCGGTCTGCCAGTTCGATCTCGCGGTCGGCCTTGTCTCCCCACAGCGCGACGCGGATCTCGCCGGTGTCGTCCTTGATGCGGACGTTCCGGACCTGCCCCTCGCTGCCGTCGTCGCGGTCGAACGTGCGCTTCGGGTCGGTCTCGATGACGCCGCCGCCGATGTCGACGGTCTCGCCGATCTCCGCGTCCGCGATGTCGGTCGTCTCCGGAACGTACTCCACGCTCTCGTCGACGCGCTCGACGGTGCCGCGGTCGCCGACGTGGAGCTCGAGGTCGCCGTCGCGCTCGCGGACGTAGCCGTCGCCGACTTCGACGACCTCGCCGGCCGAGAACTCCTCGGCGAGGTCCGCTTTGTCGTCCCACAGCGTCACGCGCACGCGACCCGTCTCGTCGCCGACGGTGAGGTTGGCGACCCGCCCCTCGCTGCCGTCGTCGCGGTCGAACGTGCGGACCGAATCGGTGTCGAGCACCTGGCCGACGAGGTCCACGTCGGACGCCCCGAGCGAGAGGTCCTCCACCCGGTAGGTGTCGAGCACCTGCACGTCGACCTCGGCGTCCTCGTCGGGCTCGACCTTGTCCGCGCTCACTTCGAGCCCGCTGTACCCCTCCTTCGGACGGCCCATGACGCGGAGGACCTGGCCGACCTCCAACTGCTCTTCGGCCGCCGCGGCCATCTCGTCCCACAGCGCGACCCGCACGGAGCCGGAGGCGTCAGCCACGTCGACGTTGCAGACGCGCCCCTCTTCGGCGTCCTCGTCGTCGCGCTCGAACGTGCGAATATCGCCGATGGAGGTCACCTTGCCGAGGAACTTCACGTCGTTCATGCCGGGCTCGATGTCGGCGATCGTCTCGGCCTCCTCGTCGCGCAGCTCGTGGGCGATGAGCATCGCGGCGGTCTCCTCGTCGGCGAGCCCGCCCATCTGCTCGACCTTGTCCTCGACGGCCGCCTCGAACTCCTCGAACTCGACGTCGGTGTCGAGATCCTCGTAGACGTCCTCTATCACTCCCATACGCGTACCTCCTCGGTTGTCGAGTCCGCGGATAAGCGTTGTCCTTGCGGGGGTCTCGCGGTCGAATTCGGGCGCTCGCTCCGCGTGCGCCGCGGCGTCGTCGTCGTCGCGGGTCGGGGCGTCGTCATACCCCTTCATCGGTCCCGTCGATACAAAAGGTGTGCAATCGCTACGCGCCGGCCGGCCGATCGGTGGCGGCCGTCTCGCGGCTCCACGCGTCGACCAGTTGCGACGCGATCGCGCCGTGTGCGACCGTTCGCCACGCGCTCTACGGACCGTAACCGTCTTAAGTAACAGCGCGGTACGTTCATTTGAGTCCTGGTAGGGTAGTGGACTATCCTCTTGGCTTGCGGAGCCAGGGACCGGAGTTCAAATCTCCGTCAGGACGTTTTCGGACACACTACACGGCGAGCATCGCCGATCGGACGCGCGCGTCTCCGAGGGTGCCATACGCACATCCGGGAAACGATGGTCAGTCGTGCGGATGGAACCGCTTCATCGCGCGCTTGACCGCCTCCGTGTCGCCGATAAAGGTGACGTGGTCACCGTACTCCAGCACGCTGTCCGCCGACGGCACGTGGTTCTCGCCGTCGCGGCTGACGACGGCGACGAACGCGCCGTCGGGGATCCGCGCGTTGAGATCCCGGATCGTCTGTCCGGCGAGGGCCTCCGCGGTCACCTCGACCTCCTGAACGTCGTGGCTGTCGCCCAGCTCGTTCATCCAGTGGGTGATCGCCGGGCGTTCGATCTCGTCGTCGATGGCGACGGCGGTGGCCGTCGGCGAGTCGATCGCCTTGACGCCGATG
Source organism: Halorubrum persicum (assembly GCF_002727125.1). GTDB lineage: Archaea > Halobacteriota > Halobacteria > Halobacteriales > Haloferacaceae > Halorubrum > Halorubrum persicum. Next base: position 5,058 of record NZ_NHOA01000006.1, on the reverse strand, counting down.
CTCTCGAAGGCGTCGACGTTGTCCGGCTTGTTCACCCGCGAAAACGCCGACTCGACGCCGAACTTCGTGATCGCGAGCTGGCACGTGAGCAGGTTGATGTCGTCGTCGCCGGTCACCGTGATGACGCGCTTCGCGTCGCCGATGCCCGCCTCCCGCAGGGTCTCCGTGTCGCTGCCGTCGCCCTCGAACACGGTGAACCCCATCGAGCGAGCCCGCTCGACTACCTCGTCGTCGTTCTCGACGATGACGACGTACTCACCCCGCCGCTCCAGTCGTGTGGCGAGCGCCCGGCCGACCCGGCCGCCGCCGATGATTATCGTGCGCATTGGTGACACTCCGAGAACGTCGCCGATCTGCCGCGCCAGTCCGGCCTCGATCGCGACCGTGGCGAAGATGACGGCGAACACCGTTCCGACCAGCAGCTCGCCCGCCGCAACGTTTCCGGCCAGCTCCAGTTCGATCGCGAACAGCGTGGCCACGCTCGCCGGGATGATCCCCCGCGGGCCCACTCCGGCGATGAACAGCCGCTCCGGCCACGTGAACCGCTCGACGCCGGCGGTGGCGATGATCGCCCCGAGCGGCCGGAGCACGAGCATGATCACCAGCACGAGCCCGACGGCGCCGAGGCCGAGCGCCGCGATCGCCTCGACGTCGATCAGCGCGGCCAGCGAGATGAACACGAACGAGAGGACCACGAGCGTCGTGTTCTCCGCGAACCGCTCGATCTCCTCCCTGTTGTCGATGTCGAGGTTCCCGAGCAGGATGCCGCTCGTCGCCGCCGCCGCGATGCCCGCCTCGGCGGCGACGGCCTCGGCGGCCGCGAACGCCCCCACCGCCGCCGCAAGCACGAGGAACTGGGACGCCTGCACGTCGCGTTCGGGGACGAGCTCGCTGTCTAGGAGGTAGTAGATGATCACCGTCGCGAGCACCCCGGCGCCCACGCCGACGCCGAACCGTTCGACGAACGAGAAGAGCGTCGCGGGCACCCCGAGGTCGTCGAGCAGCAGCGTCTCGAAGATCACCACGGCGACGATCGCGGCCGTCACGTCGTTGACGATCCCCTCGGTCTCCAGCGCGGTCGCGACGTGGTCCCGAACGCGGACGACGTTGAGTATCGGCGTGATCACGGTCGGCCCCGTCGCCACGAGCAGCGCCCCGATGAGCAGCGCGATCTCCCAGTTCGCCCCCTCGAGGAACCGGACCGCGGCCGCCGTCCCGAGAAACATCACGAGGGCGCTGATCGTCACCAGCCGGAGCGACACCGTGGAGGCGCCTCGGATCCGCTCGATCCGCAGGGCGAACGCCCCCTCGAAGACGATGATCGCGACGCTGAGTCCCACGATGATCTCGAGTCCCTCCCCGAACGTCTCGAGGGTCACGAGCCCCAACACCTCCGGTCCCAACGCGACGCCGATGAGGAGATAGAAGATGACGCTCGGCACCTTCAGGTGGTGAGCGATCAGCTGGACGACGAGTCCCGACACGAGGATCGCCGCGATGACCGGCAACAGGCTAGACACGTCTACGGGGCCTACAACCGCCGCCCTTCTTAGTGTACTGGTGGGCCGAGGAGTTGCGCCCGTCCGTGCCGTCGGCCCATCTGATTATTGTTGGGAATACAACCATTGCGATGAATAACGCTATTGGTTCACACTCTCGAGCAACTATTAACTCAGTTCCTCCTGTCAACGAATATACGCCCGAGCGGAATCCCCCGCTGGGCGACCCCATCATGACCATCCGCGACACCATCCCGACGTTCGCCCCCCTCTGGAGCGTCGGGAAACGGGGTCGCGGAACGGTCGTCGATTGCTCCGACGCCGTCGCCGCGTAACCCCGACGCGGGGGCGGTCGGCTTCGCCCGTCGGAGCGAGCGCCGCCTTCTCTCTCCCCCTTTCCGACAGTTGGACCCGGTAGCTCAAGCGGCAGAGCCTCCGGGGTGAGGAATCGACTCCCTCCCGGGTCCGTATGGCAGTCCACTCCTGCCACCGCGCGACCGATGTCGCGCTCCGGCTGGCGGTCCCCCGCGACGCCGCGGGCGATCTCCACGCCGGGGTCCGCGCCAAGCTCGCCGGCTGCGACGGCGTCGACGTCGAACGCGTCGACGTGGTCGCCCTCCGGCCGCGCCTCAACGACCTCACGGTCGAGGTCGACGCCTCGCTCCGGCTCGCGCCGGATGCCGAGGTCGACGACCTCACCGAGCTCGTCGGGGTCCACGAGGCGCGTCCCCGGTGACGCCGGGCGACCCCGGCCCGCGCGGTCCCCGACCGACGAACCGACTCCGACCGCGGCGCGAGGTCTCGCGCCACCCCACCACACCACGATGTCACGAGACTCACCCTCCAGACGCACGAGACGCCCCGACCGCTACACCGGTCCGGTCCCGCCCCATCGCGTGCCCTCGTGGCGCGCGACCGCGGCGCTCGCCGCGCTGCCGGTTCTGGCGCTCGCGATCGCCGCGTTCCCGACCGCGTCCGCGTTCGTCGCGGCCGCGGTCTCCGGCGGGGTCGCCGGCGCGGCCCTCCACCGCCGGTACCCGGACGCGTTCGATCGCGTGTTCGACCGCTCGCCCTCGGCGCCCGGTGACGAGGGGGTCGGCACCGCCGACGGCTGATCGCGTCGGGCCACCGACGCTCCGCTGACGGTTCGCCCCTCCACCTTCGTCCTCATCGCTTATCAGTCGGAGACTCCGACGGATCGGTATGACCGATTACGATTTCGGCTCCGACGCCGCCGACGCCGGCCCACCCGTTCCCGACGCGCTCCGCGCCGGGGCCGCCCTCTTCAACGAGGGGTACGTCCTCGCGGCGCACGACCCGTGGGAGGCGGCGTGGCTCCCGCTCGAAGACGGTCCCGACGAGCGGCTGCTCCACGGTCTGATCGCGGCTGCGGCGGCGACTCACCACGCCGATGGCCACAACTGGTCCGGCGCCGTCGGCTGTGCGGCCAACGCGGTCGAGTACCTCACCGAGGTCGGGTCGGCATCCAGGGGAGTCGCCGTCGAGCCCGTCCGCGACTGGTGTCGCCGGATCGCGGCCGACCCGGTGACGATCGAGCGCGCGGCTCCGCCGACGCTCCGGGTCGAGGGGTCGCCGCCGCGGTTCGGCGACCTCGACCTCCCGGCCGCGCTGCTCGCGGCGCCGGCGCTGGCCGGCGCGGTCGCTCCCGGCGACGAGGACACGTTCGAGACCGCGGCGGCGCTCGCGCGCGAGGAGCGCGGCACGGGCCGAACGACGTTCGCGGAGCTGCTGCTGGCGTTCCTCCGTACGCCCGACACCCGCCGACAGGTGGCCGCGCGGCTCGCGGATCACGTGGAACTGGCGGAGCGGAAGCGCCGCGACGTCGACGGCCTCTTCTGAACCCCCTCGATCAGGCGCCGTCGGTGGGCGTGTCGGGATCCGTCGGGAAGTTGGGCTCGGCGGGAGCGTCGTCTCGGTTCGGGAACCCGCCGTCACCGGCCGGTTCGTCACCCTCGGTGGTCTCACCGTCGTCACCCTTCGGCTCCCCTTCGAACGTGTAGTCGGCGGAGTTGTCGGCCGGGTCGTAGCCGAGCGCCTCGCGGGCGCGTTCGATCGAGTAATAGCGTCGGTCGTTGTTCGAGATGCCGTACACGATCTCGTAGCCGTAGTCGGCCTGCAGACAGCGGTCGAAGAGGTGCGCGCAGTCGCGGTGCGAGAGCCACATCGCCTGCCCGCGCTCGTACTCCCGCGGTGGGTGGTCCTTCGTGAGGTTCCCGATGCGGACGCAGACGACGCTCATCCCGTGTTCGTCGTGGTGGAAGCGCCCGAGCGACTCCCCGGCCGCCTTCGACACGCCGTAGAGGTTCCCCGGCCGGGGGAGCTCGGTGCCGTCGAGCCGGTAGCCGTCGTCGGGGCGGTAGAGGTCCGGCGTGCGATCGTCGGTCTCGTAGCCGCCGACGGCGTGGTTCGAGGAGGCGAACGCGAACTTCTCGACGCCCGTGTCGACGGCCGCGCGCATCACGACCTGCGTCCCGTCGATGTTGTTCCGGAGCACGGAGTCCCACGGCGCCGTCTTCCGCGGGTCGCCCGCGAGGTGAATCACCGCGCCGACGCCGTCCATCGCCTCCCGGACGGCGTCCGGGTCGGTGATGTCGGCGACGTACCGGTCGGCGTCGGTGACCCCGTCGGGCACCTTCACCGCCGGGAGCGGCTCCCTGTCGAGGAGTCGCCACTCGTAGTCGTCGCCGATGCCGCGGAGGATGGCTTGTCCCACCCGTCCGCCGGCGCCCGTCAGCAGGACCGGCTCGTCCATTCGGTCGTACGTGGGCGCGAGACGGGCATATAAGACACGGTTCGCCCGCGACGCGCTGGATCGCCGATCTGTTGTCCCCGTTACAGCTTCTCTCGCGAGATGCTCACGCCGGTCGGCGTGACGACGATCTGGTCGTCGCCCTTCTGGACGATGTCGCCGTCGACCTCCTGTGCGACCTGCCGCAGTTCGTCGATGATGTGCTCGATCGTCCGGTCGGACGTGGAGTGACGGGTGATGTCCGCGATGACGAAGTCGCCGTCGTAGACGGCGTCTTTGATCGGGATCACGTCGCCCTGGTCGCCGATCTCCGCGATGTGTACCTGCATCCCTGTGTCCGCGTGCGCCTCGGCGAAGTCGTCGAGGTCGAGCTCGACGTAGTCGTCGACGGAGCGGTTCCCGCCCCCGCCGAGGATCTTGCTCATAATACCCATACGCACTACACGACGAGGTTAGACATTAGTTCTTACGTCAGACGCGACGTCGCGCCGGTCGTCAGCGGTTCTCGTCGAGCCGCTCTTGCCACGCTTGGACCCGCGACAACAGCTCCACCGGCGCCGTCTCCGCGAGGTCGACGTCGCTCAGCTCCTCGATCACGGCGCGGGTCTCGGGATCGACCCGATCGATCTCCGCGGTTTCAGTGGCTCCGGCGTTTTTCGCGGTTCCCACGGCCTCTCCGGCTCTTTCGGCCTCCGCGGTCTCACCGTCGCCGTCCGCCGTCGACCCGGACCCCGTCCCGTTACGGCCCTCGCCGGAGGCGGTGGCGTCGGCCTCCGGCGAGGGCCGTAA
>NZ_NHOA01000035.1 GCF_002727125.1 Halorubrum persicum | reverse complement strand
CGCCGGCGGGGTCTCGCCGGCGGGCGACAACGAGATCGAACTCCCTCCCGCACGGGGCCGACGCGAACGCGCCCCGAAGTCAGAACCCGACGGCGGGGAAGCGTCCCTCGGCCGGTCGAACGCCCGAGGACCCTCCCGTCCGCGATCCCGGGCTCTACGCCCTCACAGACCACTTCCGTGAGCGGCTGGAACAGCCCGGCAGATACGTCTCGACCCGGACCGTCAGCGACGCCATCCGGAACGGCCAGCTGCGCTGGAACCGGACCGACGGGTGGCGGTTCGCCCTCGTCGACGGCGGGATCCGCTTCGTCGTGGTCGTGAGCGACACGGAGACGAACTCTCCGGTCGTCGTCACCGGCTGGACCGAGGTGGCCGACCGCGAGGCGGCACTCGACGCCCGGCGCTGGGACCCCGTCGACGTCGACACCATCGCCGTGCGGGCGGCGCTGAGCGAGTCCGCCTCGACGCCGATCCCCGACCGAATCCGCCCCTGTGCCGTGACCCGCCCCTTCGTCGTCGGCGAACACCGCCTGGAGACCGAGCCGGGCGACCCGTTCGTCCGCTGTACGGCCTGCGGCTGTCGGTTCCGGTCGAAAGACGCGATCACGGGCCGCGGCTGTCGCGGGCGGTCGGGTCAGTAGTCGGACCCGAGTCAGCAGGCGTGGCCGAATCAGTAGCCAGGATCGCGTCAGTGGCCGGCCCCGAGCCGACAGAGATCGGGCCGGTCGCGGACGCTATCCATTTCCGCTTCGCGACCGAACCGGAGGCAATGACCGACGACTCCGGTGATCCCGCCGCTGGCGACCCCGTCGTCAGCGATCCCGGTACGGACCCCGATTCTCCGGACGACGACGCCTCCGAAGCGCTCTCGCTCGATCGGTTTCACGAGGCGCTGGAGGCCGAAGAGCGACCGGTGGCGACCGCGAGCGAGGTCGCGCGGCGGCTCGGCACCTCGCAGGCGGCCGCGCGCGACGCCCTCGCGGCGCTCGTCGACCGCGGCGACGTGGACCGACTCGACGTCGAGAGCGACCCCGTCGTCTTCTACCCGACTGACTGGGGGCGGCTGGCGACCCGCGAGCGCGTCGTCGCGTTCCCGGACCGCCGCGAGATCGTGGTCGACCGCCCGACGCAGTTCACCCGCGCGCGGCTCTCGCAGTTCGCGCACCTGGTCGACACCACCGGCACCGACCCCGGCACGCGGGGGTACCTCTACCGGATCAGACAGGTGGACGTGTGGGCCGCACCGTTCGAGGACGCCGACGGCCTCATCGCGAGCCTCCGCTCCGTGCTCCCCCGCCGGTTCGACCACCTCGAAGAGTGGGTCCGCGACCAGTGGCGCCGGGCGCATCGCTTCCGGCTGTACACGCACGAGGACGGCTACGTGGTGTTACAGGCCGCGTCCGAGAGCCTGATGGGCAACGTCGCCGACCAACACCTCGACGAATCCCACCTCCGAGCGCCCATCTCCGAGACCGAGGCGTGGGTGAACGAGGACGCGGTCGCCGAGGTGAAACGCGCCCTCTACGACGCCGGCTACCCGGTCGACGACGACCGCGACCTCGACGTGGGCGACCCGGTCGACGTCGATCTGACGACCGACCTCCGGGCGTATCAGGAGACGTGGGTCGAGACGTTCCTCGACGCGCGCTCCGGCGTGTACGTCGGCCCGCCCGGCTCCGGGAAGACCGTCGCCGCCATCGCGACCATCGCGGCCGTCGGCGGCGAGACGCTGATCCTGGTCCCCTCTCGCGAACTCGCCGGCCAGTGGCGCGAGGGGCTGCTCGAACACTCCACGATCGATCCCGCCGACATCGGCGAGTACCACGGCGGACAGAAGGAGATCCGGCCGGTGACGATCGCGACCTACCAAACCGCCGGCATGGACCGCCACCGCGCCCTGTTCGACTCCCGGAAATGGGGGCTGATCTGTTTCGATGAGGCCCATCACATCACCGCCCCTATATTTTCACGATCTGCAGAGCTGCAAGCAAAACACCGACTCGGCCTCTCGGCGACTCCGGTCCGCGAGACGGGCAGCGAGGAGGAGATCTACACCCTGATCGGTCGGCCGATCGGCGCCGACTGGGACGAGCTGTTCGACGCCGGCTTCGTGCAGGAGCCGGAGGTAGAGATCCGGTACGTCCCGTGGCGCGACGAGATGGCCCGGAACGAGTACGCCAGCGCCGACGGCCGCGATCGGCGCCGGCTCGCGGCGGAGAACCCCGCGAAGATCGAGGAGATCCGGTACCTGCTGGCCGCCCACCGCGACAAGAAGGCGCTCGTGTTCATCGAGTACCTCGATCAGGGCGAAGCGATCGCCGACGCGCTCGGCGTCCCCTTCATCAGCGGCGAGACGCCCCATCACGAACGCGCGGAGCTGTTCCGACGGTTCCGCGAAGCGGGCGGAAACCGCGATGAGGCCGGCGGAGCCGACGACGACCTCGACGACCTCGACACCCTCGTCGTCTCCCGCGTCGGCGACGAGGGGATCGACCTCCCGAACGCCGAGCTCGCGGTCGTCGCCAGCGGCCTCGGCGGCTCGCGCCGGCAGGGGTCGCAGCGCGCGGGTCGCACCATGCGCCCGACCGGCTCCGCGCTCGTCTACGTCCTCGCGACCCGCGGGTCGAGCGAGGAGGAGTTCGCCCAGCGGCAGATGCGACACCTCGCGCGCAAGGGGATCCGCGTGCGGGAGACGAACGTCGCGGAGTAGGCGAGGCCTCGGTCGGACGCTCGGCGACTGCCTGACCGGCACTCGGCGACCGTCTGACCGCCGGAGGCGACTGTCCGGGTCGAATCAGTCCAGCGCGTCCCGCAGCGCCGTCGCTCCCCACTCCATCGACGCGAGCGGCTCCGCGGGGTCGTCGTGCTCGTAGACGAGCCACTCGCAGTCGGCGCGCTGGGCGCTCGCGACGACCGCGTCGAGCTCCACGTCGCCCGATCCGAGTTCGACCAGCTCGCCGCGGTCGACGTCGGCGTCCGACGCGTGGACGTGCGTAATGCGATCGGGGTAGCGGTCGATCAGGGCCGCGGGGTCCGACCCGCCGACGAGCGCCCACCCCACGTCGATCTCGAACCCGATGCGGGCGTCGGTGCGGTCGATCAGCCGCTCTAACGCGGGCGCGCCGTCGACGGTCGCGAACTCCTGATCGTGGTTGTGGTACGCGAGCTGGACGCGCTCTACGTCGAGGGCGTCCGCGAGGTCGTCGAGCCGCGCCGCGACCGCGTCGACCGCGGCGGCACGTTCGAAGTGGTCCGGGTCGAGCCAGGGCACGACGAGGGTATCGACGCCGAGTCGGCCGTACAGGTCGACGGTGTCGTCGAACGCGGCTTCCAACGCCTCGACCGGAGTCTCCTCCAACGCCTCGATGGGAACGTGCGCGGACGCCGCCTCCAGCCCGTTCCGATCGAGGGCCGCGAGCACGTCCTCGACCGGCGCGTCGTCCACCCGGTAGGCGAACTCCACGCCGTCGTAGCCGGCCTCCCCGACTCGGTCGAGCAGGTCCGTGATCGGCGCGTCGAGCGAGCGCAACGTGTACAGCTGGACCGCGATGTCGACCATGCCTGCGTTCTCGTTGCTAGCACCGTATCCGTTCGGGTGGCTCCGCGGTCGTGACGCCGGTGACCGCCGCGCCGCCGAAGGTTTCAACACCCGCTCCGTCGACCTCGCGGTATGGACACCGACGAGTCCCCGACCGGTACGGGCCCCGACGCGGTCGACGCCCCCACCGTCGCCGAGGCGGTCGTCGACTGCATGCTCGACCGCGGGATCGACACTGCGTTCGGGATTCCCGGCAAACAGACGCTCCCGCTGAACCGGGCGCTCGGTGAGCGAGACGCCCGGTTCGTCGTCGCGCGCCACGAGACCGCCGTGACTCACCAGGCGTGGGGCTACGCGGAGACGAGCGACCCCGGCGCGATGGCGGCGTCGATCGTCGTCCCCGGTCCGGGCGACATGAACGCGATGAACGGGCTGAAGAACGCCTTGAACGACTGCGTCCCGCTCCTCCACCTCGCGGTCGAGACCGAGCGCGAGGTCCGCGGCGGGGACGGGATCCACGAGACGCCGCCCGAGACGTACGACACGGTGGTCAAGGAGAACGTCCTCGTCGACTCGCCCGCCGGCGCTGTCCCCGCGGTGGCCGAGGCGATCCGCGTCGCCCGCGAACACCCGCAGGGCCCCGTCCGCGTCGGAATCCCGAAGGACGTGCTCGCGAGCCGGACGCCGCAGCCGGCGGTCGGAGAGCGCGAACCGGCCGCGCCGCCCGTACCTCCCGCGGAGGCGGCCGATCGCGCGGCCGACCTGCTGGCCGGGGCCGACGCGCCGGTGATCCTCGCGGGCGGCGGCGTCAGGCGCGCGGGTGCGAGCGAGTCGCTCCGCGCGGTCGCCGAGCGTCTCGACGCTCCCGTCGTCACGACGTACAAAGGGAAGGGAACGCTCGCCGAGACCCACCCCCTCTCCGCGGGCGTGCTCTGTGGCGGGGCGAGCAGCGAGCTCCGCGAGCTGCTCGCCGACGCCGACCGCGGGCTCGTCGTCGGCTCCGACCTCGACGCGGTCGCGACCGCCTCGTGGTCGGTGTCATTGCCCGAGACGCTCGTTCACGTCACGCTCGACGGCGACGACATCGGGTTTGGCTACGAGGCCGACATCGGGATCGTCGCCGACGCCGACCGGTGTCTCCGGGCGCTCGCGGACCGGTTGGCTGAGTCGTCTCCCCTCACATCCGGCGCGGCGCGGGCCGAGGCGGTTCGGACCGCGGATCGGGAGCGGTTCGCGGCGGTCGCCGACGATCGCGGTCCCGACGACCCCCTCCGATCCGTCGAGGTCCTCCGCGAGGTCCGAGGGGCGCTCCCGTCGGACGCCGTCGTCACCGCCGACGCCGGCGGGTTCCGGCTGTGGACGCTCGTCGCGTTCCCCGCGGGCGGCCCCTCGCGGTACGTGAACCCCGGGTCGTGGGCGACGATGGGGACGGGGCTCCCCTCGGCGATCGGCGCGACGCTCGCGAACCCCGACCGCGACGTGGTAGCGCTTACCGGCGACGGCGGACTCATGATGTGTGTACACGAGCTGCACACGCTGGCCGCCGCCGAACTCGACGTGACCGTCGTCGCGTTCAACAACGACGACTACGCGATCATCAGCGAGGAGGCGTCGCGGTCGTACGACCTCCCGGCGGGCGCGTACGGCTGGACCGACGCGGGACTGGATCTCGTCGCCGTCGCGTCCGGCATGGGCGTCCGCGCCGAGCGAGTCACCGCCCGGGACGAGATCGGCGGCGCGGTGGCGTCCGCGTTGGACCACGACGGACCCGCGCTGATCGAGGTCGTCACCGATCCGGACGAGCCGCAGGCGAGCGAGTGGATGACGCGAGACCGGTGAGCCGCGCCCGGCTCGGCCCGGTCGGGATTTATCTCACCCGTCGGGTTTCGGGTATTTGAAGCGAGGTATATGCCGGCGGAAACGCCACGTAGACCATGCGGAACCCCTGGGTTCACGACGACGTGCCGGCGGACGCCGGCGCCGGGTACGACGGCCACGTGCGGCTCCTCGCGACGGTCGTCTGGAGCGCGCTCGCCGCCGCCGTCGGGGGGTTCGTCTTCCTCACGGGGACGGGGATCGTCGAACCGGGGCTCGGCGAGTCGATGGCGTCGGTCGTCACGTTCGTCGTGGGCGCGGTGGCCGCGGTGCTGCTGTTACCGCTTCTCCTGCGGCTGCTCCTCGTCTCGCGGCTCCTGGCGACGCTGGCGTTCCTCGGGAGCAGCTGGCTCCTCGGTCGGTTCGTGTGGGACCGGGAGGCAGCGCGGATCGAACGGCTCCTGACCGACGGCGAGCGGCTCGGTGCCGGTTCGGGGGCGGTCGAACAGCTGATCGAACTGCTCGACGTGCTCCTCGCCGCGCTCGCAGCGGCGCTGTGACTCGTTCCGTCCGCTCCGCTACGCCCTAACGCGGCCTCTAACCGCCTCGCTCCCCGCTGCCCGGAGCGTGAGCCTTAACGACATTCGTTGTGAATTCTCCCTATGACTCACGCGAACGACGTGGCCGTCGGGATCGTCGGCCTCGGGGGGATCGGCAATCACCACGCGACGAAGCTGTCCGATCGCGGCGCGAACCTCGTCGGGGGGATGGATATCGACCCGGACGCGCGCCGGCGGTTCCACGAGGAGTTCGGCGTGCACGCCTACGAGGACGAGCACGACTTGTACGAGGCCTGCGACGCCGTCCTGATCACGACGCCGAACCGGTTCCACGAGACGTACGCGACCTCGGCGCTCGAAGCGGGGCTCGACGTGCTGTTGGAGAAGCCGCTGGCGCACACCGTCGAGAGCGCGGAGCGGATCGCCGAGGCCGCCCGCGACGCAGCTGGGTTCTGCATGGTCGGGTTCAACAACCGCTTCGCGGAGCCGGTCCAGGTGCTGAAGGGGTATCAGGCGGCGGGCCGGTTCGGCGAGACGACGCACGTCGAGGCGAACTACGTCCGCCGGCGCGGCGTCCCGGGCCGCGGCTCGTGGTTCACGTCCAAGGACGTCGCCGGCGGCGGGGCGCTCATCGACATCGGCGTCCACGCGATCGACCTGTCCCTCTACTTCCTCGATCACCCCGAGGTCGTCGAGGTGTCCGGGCAGACGCGCTCGGAGTTCGGCGACCGCGACGACTACACGTTCGTCCACATGTGGGGAGACGACAACGGCGCCGACGGGTTCGACGTCGAGGACTCGGCGTCGGCGTTCATCCGGGACGCAAGCGGCGACACCGTTTCGCTGGAGGTCGCGTGGGCGACGAACCGGCCGACGAACGACGAGTTCGTGGTCCGCGGGACGGAGGCCGGCGCGACGTTCGACCGCGGGAGCGACGAGCTCACGTTCCACGAGGCGACCGCCTTCGACGGGGACCACCACCACTTCGCCGACACCGAGATCGAGACGCGGGAGGGCGACAGCCACGCCGCCGAACAGGCGACGTTCCTCGAAGCCGTCGCCGCGGGTGAGGCTCCCGATATCAACACGGTCGAGGAGGCGCTCTCCGTCCAGCGCGTCATCGACGCGATCTACCGGTCCTCGGAGCGCGGCGAAGCCGTCCGCCTCGGCTAACGCGACACGCTCGCTATCCGAACCTATTCGGTCCTCCGTTCCCTCTTGGGAACCAACTCGTGACTCGCGACGCCGGCCCGACGCCGCCCTCCGAACGCATCGTCAGCCTCGACGCGCTCAGGGGGATCGCCCTCCTCGGCATCCTCCTCATCAACGTCTGGGTGTTCGCGATGCCCGAGCAGACGCTCCTGAATCCGACGGTGTACGGCGACTTCACGGGAGCGAACTACTGGGCGTGGGCCGTCAGCCACGTGTTCGGTCAGAACAAGTTCATCACGCTGTTCTCGGCGCTGTTCGGCGCGGGGATCCTGCTGTTCATCGAGAGCAAAGAGGAGAAGGGACAGGACGCGCTGCGGCTCCACTACCGACGGACCGCGATCCTCATCGCGATCGGACTCATGCACGCGTACCTGCTGTGGTACGGCGACATCCTCGTCGCGTACGGGGTGACCGCGCTGGTGGTGGTCGCGTTCCGCGACCTCGAACCCCGGACGCTCGCCGGCGTCGGCGTGGTGTTCCTGCTGTTCCTCCCCGTCGTCGAGCTGCTCGTCGCGGCCACTATCGGCGGCGACGCGATCGCGTCGCAGTGGGAGCCGGCGCGAGCCGCGATCGAACAGCAGGTCGCGACGTACCGCAGCGGGTGGTTCGAACAGCTCGACCACCGCGTCCCCTCGTCGCTCGATCGGCAGACGACCGGCTACATCAACCAGAGCTTCTGGCAGGTCGGCGGCACCATGCTCATCGGGATGGCGCTGTACCGCTGGGGCGTGTTGACCGGCGAGCGGTCGACGGCCCTGTACCGCAAACTCGTCGCGCTCGGCGTCGTCGGCCTCGCGATCACCGTCGCCGGCGTCGTCTACATCGAGGCCAACGAGTGGAGCGCCGGGGCCGCGCTGTACTGGCGACAGTTCATCTACGTCGGCAGCTTCCCCCTCGCCGGAGGCTACCTCGGGCTCGTGATGCTGTACGCCCGGCGGCGACCCAACGGGCCAGTGACTCGCGGGCTCGCCGCGGTCGGCCGGACGGCGTTCACGAACTACCTGCTCCAGACGGTGATCGCCACCACCGTCTTCTACGGCCACGGATTCGGGCTGTTCGGCTCGGTGAGCCGGGTCGAACAGCTCGGGTTCGTCGCCGCCGTCTGGGCGGCGCAGATCGTCCTCTCGGTGCTGTGGCTGCGACGCTACCGGTTCGGTCCCGTCGAGTGGGTGTGGCGGACGCTCACCTACGGGGAACGACAACCGATGCGGACCACCGAGTAGACGGAGACCCGGAACCGTCGGCGTGTCGAACGGCGTCCCCTGACTCCGGTTCGGGAGACGACGCGGCACGGATCGGAGTCCGGCGAGACGGGTCGGAGGGCTATCGCGGGACGAGACCGATCAGGAACGCGACGATCGGGACCGCGACGATGGCGTGGTGGACAACCAGGACCGTCTGGCCGACGGGCGTCACGCCGAGCGACGGCGCGATCGCGAACACGGGCAGGAGTTGGAGGACGAAAACGACCCCGGCCACGGCGACGAAGTTCCGGACCGGGGTGTCGGTGAACCGGATGAGGAGGGCGTAGACCACGGCGGCGCCGACTCCCGCGGTGACGCTCGCCCGACGAGCGCCCTGCGGCGAGGACGGCGATCACCGCGACGCCGACGCTCAGGCTCGTTCAGCGGGCGAGACTGCGTCCCGTCTCCGGGTTCGGAGACGGTGTTTGTGACGTTGCCATCCGCTCGCAACGGCGTCAGCGGGTATAAGCGCACCAGCCACCGCCGTTTCGCCGCCCGTCAGTGAACCGCCCTGTCGGTCCCGAAGCGACCCCCGACGTGACGACGGGCGCGGCGGATTCGCTCACGCCTCCTCGACGACCGGGTTCGACAGCGTCCCGACGCCCTCGTAGGTGATCTCGACGCGCTCGCCGGGCTCGACGAGCCCGGGGTTCGCCGGACTCCCGAAGGCGATGCAGTCGCCGGGCTCGAAGGTGAACCGCTTCGAGAGGTACGAGACGATCTCGTGTGGGCCGAACAGCATCAGCTCCGTGTTGGCGTCCTGTCGCTGCTCCCCGCCGACGGTCGTCGAGATATCGGTGCTCGTCGGGTCCACGTCGGTCTCGATCCACGGGCCGAGCGGCGCGGAGCCGTCGAACGCCTTGCGCGCGGTCCGACCCTGTTGGTCTAACGCGTCCACGTCGTTCATCACGGTGTACCCGCGGACCACGTCGGGCACGTCCGCGGGCTCGACGTCGCGGCACCGCTCGTCGATGACGGCGACCAGCTCGCCGGCGTACGTCAGCTCGTCGGTCCACTCGGGGTATCGGATCGGTTCGCCGTGCGCGAGCAGGCTCGCTGGCGGCTTGATGAAGAAGTCCGGCTCCTCGGGGCGTTCGTACTCCATCTGGTCGAGGGTCTCCGCGTAGTTCCGACCGACGCAGTAGAGCGCGCTCGGATCGCAGGGCGGGAGGAGCCGCCCGTCCCGCCCGACCTCGTACCGACCGTCCGCGGCGATGACTGCGCCGTCCTCGTAGCGTCCCGAAACCGGGCCGTCAGGCGTAAGCAGGCGTGCGAGTCGCATGGCGGCACGTCTGCGCGGAGAGGCGAAAAGGCGTCGATGGCCGCAACCGGGGCGTCACGCTTCGTCGCGGGCTTCGGAGACGCCGATCACGACGCCGGATCGGATCTCCAGCGCGGTCTCGAACTCGGCCCGCCGGTCGTCGTCGCCGGCGCGCTCGACCGCTGTCTCGTGGGCGCGGGCGACGGCGTCGCGCTCCCGGTCCGTGAGCCCGAGCCGGTCGGCGACCCGCTCCCAGTGGTCGGGCTCGACGAGGAACGTCTCGCGGTCGGGCTCCGCCGCGATCCGTTCGTACCGCCGCCGATATTCGTCGACGTTCGGCCCGAGGTGGGCCTGCACCCGCGCGAGTAGCTCGGGGAGGCGCTCGGCGGGGACGCTCGCGAGCGCCGCCGTCTTCACGAGCGCCGTCCCCTCGATCGGGTACGGGCCGGGCAAACCGGAGTCACCGTCGGCGGGGTCGGCGTCCCGAGCGCCGTCAGTCGGCGAACTCCCGTCGCTCATCACCCACCCGCTCGCATCGCCTTCTGCCGGTATTTCGGGAGCAGCGCCGCGAGCGCGTCGGGGTCGCCCGCGAACGACGCGGTCACTTCCGTGAGCGAGATGGCGCCGGCGGCCGTCACCGTCTCCGCGCTGAGCGCGGCGCGCCACCCGTCGCCGTCCACGCGGGTCGCCTCCGCGGGATCGTCGGTGCCCACGAGTTCGCCGCCGAGGTTGACGAGGTAGTGCGCCGCGAGCCGCCGCGAGATCCCGCGGTACGCGACCTCCTCGCGCGTCCAACCCTCCTCTGCGGGCGGGCGGCTCTCGGCGTCGCTCTGGCCGCCGGCGTCGCTCATGCCTCGCACCCGCCAGCGACCGGCGGGAACACGGAGAGCCGGTCGCCGTCGCCGAGCGGGGTTTCGAGCCCGTCGAGGTGGAGCACCTCGCGGCCGTTCTTCAGGACGTTGATCTGCGGGGCGAGGTCGCCGTCGACGATCAGTCGACCGTCCATCCCCTCGTACTCCGCCTCCAGCTCCCGCAGCACGTCGCCGACGGTCGAGCCGTCCGCGAACTCCGCGGTGACGGTCTTCCCCCCAGCGGCCTCGCGGAACGTCGCGAAGAACCGCAGTTCGAGTTCCATGGGTACCCATCGGGCCGCGGCGGCTTAAAAACGGGCGACACCGCGGCTCGGTCGGCGTCGCCTACAGATCGGACAGGCGGATCCCGTCCTCCACGAGCCGGAAATTACGCTCGCGACCGAGATCGTCGCCGAGCCACTCGTGCTCATACAGCTGCCCGATGAGCTCCACGTAGAGGTTCCGCCACGCGATGGCGTATATCGGCGACTGTCCCCACGCGCGCAGCTCCGGCACGAACTCGTGGTACGTGCTCGCCTGCGCTTCCATGCGCTCGACCGCGTCGGCGACGATTTCGGCCGCCTCACCCGGCTCCGCGTCCGCGATTTCGTCGTTCAGTCGGGACTGGATCCCGGCGATCGCGCGTCGCATGTCCTGCTCGGCGGTACCGTCCTCTTCTGGCAGCGACTCGACGACCCCTTTCGGCACGCCGAGTTCGATCTCAGGCATGCTGATCGATCCGGCGGCGACGCCCAAAAAACCCGCTTGCCCGGCCGCCGCGTTTCGAGGCCGAGAGTCACGGCGTCGGCGCGGCCTTCTGAAGCGCCGTCTCCGCGACGTTGCCGCCGTAATCGGCCGAGCGGAGCACCGAGTCGACCACCAGCCCGAGCAGCTGCGCGCGGGCGGGGTCCAGATCCCGGAGCAGCTCGTCGATCGCCCGCACCCGCTCGTCGATCGCCCGGACGCGGGTGCGCGCCTCGTTCGCGAGGCGCGTCGCATCCTCGCTCTCGTCCGCGAACAGCGCGTCCATCGCGGTGTCGATCACCTCGACCGCGTCGCCGTAGAGCTCGTTGACGGCCTCGATCACGTCGTCGGGCAGCGGCTCTTCGATGCTCAGCGTCAGATGGGCGATCTTCGTCGCGTGGTCGCCGATCCGTTCGAGTTGGCGAGCGCTGGAGTGGTAGTCGAAACACTCCTCGCGCGGGAGCCCGAGCTCCTCGGCCGCCTTCGGCGTCCGGAGCGTCGCCCGGAAGATCCGCGAGACGACGAGCCAGAGCCGGTCGAGGTCGTCGTCCCGCCCGATCACGTCGCGCGCGAGGTCGTGGTCGCGCTCGGAGAGCGCCGCGATGGCGTCTTCGAGCATCGACAGCGAGATCAGTCGCATCCGGGTGACGGCGTTGTGGATCGACAGCTCGGAGGAGTCGAGCAGATCCTGTACGACCACCCGATCGCGAGTCTCCTCTAACACCTCCAGCCCGACGAGCCCCTGGACGGCCTCGCGAACCGTCGACCGCTGCTCGGTGGTTATCTCGGGGCCTTCGAGTTCGATCACGTCGAACCCGCTGACGTACATCGTCGTCACCGCGCGGGTGAGCGCCTGCCCGGACAGGTCCGAGATGTCGAGGGTCCCGCGGGTGCGGTCTTCTTCGGAAAGCGGGGTGAGAAACAGCGAGTCACCGTCGGGGTGGAACTCGATCTCGGTTCCCGCCTCGACGCCGTTGTCCGTCGCCCACGTCTTCGGAATCGAGACCGTGTACGTCGAACCGCCGGTGACTTGCACCTTCCTCGTCTCCATACGTAGCAGTCACACTCCGTCTCCCTTAAACCTATCCGAAATATATATTGCCGTTTGAACTCCTCTAGGCGCCGATATACTACTGTACAAACAAACTATCGGGAGACCTCTCGTCGTACAACGTGTTCACCGGCCCAAAAATAAGTAAGATATATAGTGATATATAGTCATATGGTGCACGATGGCCCCGCAGAGGTTCGAGGGTGAACCCCGGGATTGAGGCGGCCCCCGGTCGATCCGGTACCCATGCCAATTGCGACCGTCGGCGAGTCGGCGTCCCACGACGTACAGGTCACGACGGAGACGATCGACGCGTTCGCGGCACTCTCCGGCGACGAGAACCCGATCCACCTCGACGAGTCGTACGCCGCGGAGACGATGTTCGGCGGCCGGGTCGCTCACGGAATGATCGCGGCCGCGGCCGTCTCGGCGGCGCTCGCGTCGCTGCCGGGAGACATCGTCTACCTTCAGCAGGACCTCACCTTCGAGGACCCGGTTCGGCCGGGCGAGATGGTCAGGGCCGCGGTCGAGGTCATCGAGGAACTGGAGAGCGACCGGCTCCGCGTGCGGACGGAGGCGTTCGTCGACGCGCGCGAGGAGCGCGTCCTCGACGGCGAGGCGATCGTCCTGTCGCTCCCGCACGACGACGGGTAACCGAGGCAGGACGGCGCCGGTCGGTGAGGTGACGCCGGGCAAGCGGGAGACGAAACGACGTGTCGGCCGCCACTCAGGTCAGCCGTGCCACCGGAGCACCGTCGCCGCCCACGTGTATCCGGTCCCGGCGGCGAGGAAGCAGACGAGATCGCCGGGGGTGAGCCGGTCGGCCGCCGCGCCCTCCTCCACGGCAAGCGCCTGATCGACGCTCTGGACGTGGCCGTACTCGTCGAGGTAGTAGCCGTCGCGCTCCGGGTCGAGCCCGAGCTCGGAAAGCACGCGCTCGTGGAACGACCGCTTCATGTGGGTGAGCGCGACGAAGTCGAGGTCGTCGCGTTCGAAGCCGGACCGCTCCAGCGCCGCATCCGCGACCGAGCAGAACGCCGGGAGCGAGACCGGAGCCAGCCGTTCTTTCATCCCGTCCGGGTCGGGAACGGTGAGCGTGTGGAGCCCCTCGCGAACGGTCTCCTCGCTCGGCGGGCGCTTCGATCCGCCGGCGGGCATCACCACGTCGTCGGCGAAGGAGCCGTCGGTCTCGGCGGCGCTCGCGTGGACGGTCGCCCGGGCGCGGTCGCCGGGGTCCGACTCGACCACGAACGCGCTCGCGCCGCTCCCGAAGTTGAACATGAACGACGCGTCCTCGTCCCCGTAGTCGACGAGGTCCTCCTCGCGGCTCGCGGAGACGAGCAGGGCGGTGTCGGTCTCTTCGACCTGCAGTTGGGCTGTCACCTGCCGGAGCGCGATCGGCGCGCCGGCACAGAGCGTGTAGCTCTCGGTGGCGTAGGCGTTCTCGGCGCCGATCTCCTCGGCGATCGCGGCCGCGGCCGACCACACGACGTGGTCTTTGAACTCCGAGCCGTGGTAGAGGACGAGATCGACGGCGTCGGGCGCCACCCCAGCGTCGGCGAGCGCCCCGCGAGCGGCCGTGGCAGCCATGTCCGTCGCGTGGTCGTCGTCGGGCGGGCAGACCCGCTTCTCGGCGACGCCCATCTTCTCGACGACGACCGTCTCCGGGATCCCGCTGATCTCCGCGATCTCCGCCCCGGTGATCCGTTCCGAGGGGACGTACGTGTCGAGTCCGGTGATTCCGACCGTCATCGTCGGTACCTCCGCAGTCGCTCCGGAAGCCGCTTTCCGACGGCGCCGTCGAGCCGGTCCCGGACCGTCCCGAGGATACCGTTGGGGACGAACAGCACGAACAGCACGAAGACGATCCCGAGGTAGAGGGGCGCTCGCCCGTCGACGGCGGTGTTGACGAACAGTTCGAGGCTGACGCCGAACAGGTCGGCGCCGAGGACCGCCTCCGGCAGCCCTTCCCGGAGGTACGTCGCGAGCCCGCCGCTTTCGGTCGAGAGGACGTCCTCGAGCCACTGGTGGAACGCCGTGCCGTACAGCGGCCCGGCCAGCGTGCCGAACCCGCCGATGATCGTGGTGATCAGCGCGTCGGCGGTGACGAGGAAGAAGTACGAGTTGTCCGGGGACACCGACCGGGAGTACGCCGCGAAGATGCCGCCGGCGATCGCCCCGAAGAACCCGCTGATGGCGAACGCGGCCATCTTGAACCAGTAGGTCGAGTAGCCGACCGCCCGGGCGCGCTCCTCGTTTTCGCGGATCGCGACCATCACCCGCCCGAACGGCGAGTGGAGGATCCGCTGCATGGCGAAGTACGAGACCAGGACGACCGCCCCGAGCGCGTAGTAGGAGACGACGGTCGCCGACACGTCGATCCCGAGCCCGAGCAGGTTCTGGATGCTGTCGCCGGTGAGGCGGCCGACCTTGAGGCTCAGGGCGTCGACGTACGGGACGCCGATCGCGAGGCCGTCGCCGCCGATCGTCGTCCCCTCTGTCGGATTCGAGGACACGTACCCCCACGACCGGATCAGCTCGTAGATCACCTGCGCGAACCCGAGCGTGATCATCGCGAAGTAGACCCCGGTGAGCCGGAACGAGACGGAGCCGATCACCAACGCCACCCCGCCCGCGAGCACCGCGCCGAGCAGGAGCGTGATCATGAACGGCGTGCCTCCCGGGACGCCCGGGATCTGTCCGTTGGCGGCGAGGGCGACGAAGTAGGCGCCGGTGCCGTAGAAGGCGGCGTGACCGAACGAGAGGTACCCGGTGTACCCGCTGATGAAGTCGAAGCTCATCGCGAACAGCCCGAGGTACAACACGACGATCATGAACGTGATTCCCGGCAGGAACGCCGTCGTCTCGTCGGCCAGCGGCGACGCTAACAGCGCGCCGTTCACCGGCGGATACAGCAGGAACGCCAGCGCGACCGCGAGGTGAACGGCGTGGTCGCGGGCGTACTCGGAGAGGCTCACGCTGCGATCGCCTTCGCTCTCCGCGCTGTGACGCTCGCCCCGTTCACCCTCGGTCTCGTCGGGCGCGGCGGCGTCCGTCCCGCCGTCGTCGGAGGGACCAGGATCGCTAATGGCCGCCCACCTCCTCGACGCCGTAGAGACCCTGCGGACGGACGACCAGCATGCCGACCAGGAGCAGGAAGATCGTCACCTCGGAGAGGCCCGAGAAGGTGACGATGCCGGTGGTGAACAGCCACGTCGTCACGGAGTCGGCGATCCCGACGATCCCCGCGGCGACGACGGTCCCCCGGAAGCTGCCGAGCCCCCCGATGATCACGACGACGAACGCGTACAGCAACACGTCGATGCTCAACAGGACGCTCGGCCCCCAGATCGGATCCCACATCAGCAGGACCCCGCCGACGGCGGCGAGGCCGGTGCCGACGCCGAAGACGACGGTGAAGGCCCGCCGCACGTCGATCCCGAGCGCCTGAACCATCTCCGTGTCCTCGCTGCCCGCCCGGATGTAGAGCCCGTACAGCGTCCGGGTGAGGAACAGCCAGACGGCGACGAGAACGATGCCGCCGATCAGGACCTCGAAGAGGTAGAGCCGGCGAACCGCGATCCCGAAGAGATCCGTCCGGCCCAACAGCACGTCCGGGATGGTTCCCATCGGCGCCTGCCACTGCGGGTCCGGTTGGATGCCCCGCAGCGTCAACACGATCCGGACGACCTCCTCGATGATGAGCGAGACGCCGAACGTGAGGAGGATCTGGTAGGTCGGCGTCCGGTCGTAGATCGGCCGGATGAGCTTCAACTCGATGGCGCTGCCGGCCGCGGTCGCGACCGCGAACACGATCGCCATCGCGACGAAGAAGAGCCCGATCGTCGCGAGCGTCCCCGTCCCGGAGCCGACGACCAACACGAGCACGAGGCCGCCGAGGTACGCCCCGACCATCGTGACCGCGCCGTGCGCGAAGTTGAGCACGCCCATCAGGCCGAACACGAGGGTGAGACCCACGGCGATGGTGAAGTACACCGCGGCCTTGCCGAGCCCCTCGACCAGCACGCGCACGGCGGTCCGAGCCCCGTCGAGGGCGCCGCCCGTCGCGAGCAACGGTGCGGGGTCGGCCACCCCGATCGCGACCGATGTCGCCCCAGTCATGCGGTGAGATACCTCCGGATGCGTTCGTCGTCGCTCGTCACGCCGGCGGTGTCGCCCTCCTCGACGACGACGCCGTGGTCGACGAGGTAAAACCGGTCGGCCAGATCCATCGCGAGCCGGAAGTTCTGTTCGACGAGCACCATGGTGGTGTCGGCGGAGGCGGCTCGCAGCGCCTCGACCACGTCCGAGACGATTTGCGGCGCGAGCCCCTCGCTGGGTTCGTCGACGAGCAGGAGGTCGTTGTCGCCCAACATCCCGCGGGCGATCGCGAGCATCTGCTGTTGGCCGCCGCTCAGGTCGCCGGCCTCCTTGTCGGCGAACCGCTCTAAGGCCGGGAACAGGTCGTACGCCTCGTCGAGCCGGGCGTCGGGGTCGACCGCGGCGTGCGCCGCGACCCGCAGGTTCTCGGCGACCGTGAGGTGTGCAAACACTCGGCGGTCCTCCGGCACCCACCCCATCCCGCTGTCGGCGATCGTGTGCGGCTCGGTGCCGGTCACGTCCTCGCCCTTGAACCGCACCGTCCCTCGCCGCGGCGGCGTCAGCCCGAGCGCGGTCCGGAGCGTCGTCGTCTTCCCGACCCCGTTGCGCCCGACGAGCGCGACGATCTCACCGTCTTCGACCGACAGGTCGAGCCCCTGGAGGATGTGGCTCTCGCCGTAGTAGGTGTGGACATCGTCGAGCTCAAGCAGGCTCACCGCCGACCACCTCCGCGATGAGGTGCGCCCGGCGGGAAGCCGCCGTCGGTCGCGGCCGGGGAGGCGCTGCCTCCGTCGCCGCCGTCGGTCGCGTCGCCCTCGCGACCGTACCCACCGAGGTACGCCTCCTGGACCGCCTCGTCGCCGCGGACCGACTCGGGCGGGCCGTCGGCGATGAGCTCGCCGCGGTGGAGCACGGCGATCCGGTCGGAGATCCCCATCACGACCTCCATGTTGTGCTCGATCAACATTACGGAGTGATCGGCGGCCACGTCCTCGATCAGCGCGACCACGTCGTCGACGCCCTCGCTGGAGACGCCGGCCGTCGGCTCGTCCAACAGGAGGAGGTCGGGGTCGCCGGCGAGCGCGACGCCGACCTCCAGGCTGCGCTTCTCGCCGTGGCTGAGGTTCTCCGCGACGGTCTCGGCCTCCGATGCGAGCCCGATCCGCTCCAGGATCGCGGACGCCTCCTCGTAGTGGGCGTCGAACGAGCGCACGTTCCGCCACAGCTTCCAGGCGTCCCTGCCGCGAGCCGCCTGTGCCGCGATCCGGACGTTCTCCAGCACCGTGAGCGTCGGGAAGAGGTTCGTGATCTGGTACGACCGGTGGATCCCCGCGAGCGCCGTCGCGTGCGGGGGCGCCTCCGTGATGTCGCGGGCACCGTTCGACCCGCCCTCATCCCCGCCCGGCGCGAACCGGATCGCGC
>NZ_NHOA01000103.1 GCF_002727125.1 Halorubrum persicum | reverse complement strand
ATCTCCTACAGAAGAGCGCTAAACGAACATACAGAATTCACCCCTATATCAGCTGGCCGTGTGATCCTCGCTGTTTCTTTGGAAATCTGCTCCACTTTGCTAATTATAAAAGCCGCTACCCCTCTATTACCACTAGGATTAACAGAGAGGTACGCTACATTTCTACTCTAAATCAGATATTACCTCGTCAATATCATAATCTTCCGTAGTCTCAGTACCAGAATCAGTCCTATCAACCGATTCTTGATCTTCCTGAATTTCAACTTTTAGAGCCTTATCAGCAGTGAATTCCGTGTTGACTCCCCATGGCATAAATTATGATCTGGGCGGGAATTACTTAACAACTAGGATTATTGTATAGGGGTGCATAGATATTTAATCTGGCACGGTAGGCAAGCTTTTGCGCTGTGGTTAAGGCCATAATGATAATATATATTATTCACCATCAGAGATGTAGAACTGTAGCTGAAAATGAGCATGGAAAACTTGGGTGAGAGTGACACGAACGGCGGGGAAGAAGATCCGAACGGTTCTGCACTATTAACTGCCCGACATCAAGTAGAGAAAGCATCCCAACATGTAGATATCGAACCGGGTGTGGTAGAAAGGCTGAAAAACCCAACTCGAGTTGTACAGGTAACAATTCCACTCGAGCGTGATGACGGTTCCATCGAAACGTTCACTGGCTATCGAGCACAGCATGACGATGTCAGGGGACCTTATAAAGGTGGAATTCGATACCATCCAGAAGTTTCAGCCAAAGAGTCGCAGGGGCTCGCTATGTGGATGACTTGGAAGTGTGCAGTAATGGATATCCCATTTGGTGGGGCAAAAGGTGGAATTGTTGTTGATCCGAGTGATCTATCACAAGACGAGCGAGAGCGGTTAACTCGGCGGTTTACTGAAGAGTTGCGAAACGTTATTGGTCCAAAGAAAGATATTCCTGCCCCAGATATGGGTACTGATGCTCAGACAATGGCGTGGATTATGGACGCGTACTCGATGCAGCAAGGCGAGACAATACCTGGAGTTGTCACTGGCAAGCCTCCAGTTATTGGTGGGAGTAAGGGTCGGGAGGAAGCACCAGGGCGTTCCGTAGCGATCATCACGCGCGAGATAGTTAATTATCTAGATCGAGAACTTGAAGAAACGACTGTCGCGGTACAAGGATATGGGAGCGTGGGTGCAAATGCAGCACGGGTGCTTGACGATTGGGGTGCGAATATTGTTGGTGTCTCTGATGTCAACGGTACAATTGTCGATTCTGACGGGCTTGATACATATTCCGTACCGTCTTACAATGAAAACCCAAACGCGGTTACAACCTATGGTGCACCTACGCAGCTTCCTGCCAACGAGATCCTTCAGCTTGATGTCGACGTGCTGATCCCTGCCGCAATCGGTGGCGTCCTCACGTCAGATAATGCTGATATGGTACAGGCAGATATTATCGTTGAGGGGGCTAATGGTCCAACCACAACAGCCGCTGACAAGATCTTTAATGAGCGAAATGTCTCAGTTATCCCTGATATTCTTGCGAACGCTGGCGGTGTCACTGTGTCTTACTTTGAATGGCTTCAAGATATAAATCGGCGTGAGTGGAGTATTGACCGTGTTCATGAAGAACTTGAAACTCACATGCTTTCTTCGTGGGAAGAGGTAAACACGGTCTACGAAGAGAAAGATGTAACATGGCGTGAAGCAGCGTACGTGGTTGCACTTGACCGCGTCGGAACTGCAAAGTCTACACGTGGTCTCTGGCCATGAAATTTTTGAATACGTCCACTGATCGAGTTTAGACCGCCACGTTGGTGGAAGTAAGGGTAAACGACGGCGTTCCCAACGATCATACCAACCAACTAAATTTAGTGCGAGTTTTTTATATATTCTGGTGATATAGAAAAACACTAGCACAAGTTACGAATTTAATATATTCCAAAACTTATTGTCTTATATATTAACTTATCGAAAAGAAATGAAATATGAATACACTCATTAGTCTTGCTCGCACTTCTCAAAGGACCTCTTGATAAACCACTCGTCAGTGACACGTTCGAAATTTAAACTATCAAGTTCAAGCCGGGATCTAGGAACGGATCCCCGGTGACACAGAGACAGACATGTCACGACTTCCCGTCATTAGAATGACTCTCTGGAACGAGATTGAACAGACGAGCGACAGCGCGGGCACCTTCTTTTGAATCTTGGGAACGTTGTTTCAGTGACAGCTCGAAATTAGCCATTAGTCGCCAAGCGAGAGTATCCCCGAGGACCCGGATAGTTCGCCGTTGTTCGTCAGTAAGATTGTCGCGTGCCTCGAGTTTAGAGAGAGCCTCCTCAACCTCACGTCGTTCGATGCGTGCTGCTTGGTGTAGCAATCGTCTCCGGATACAGTCAGGATCAGCCTCAGGGTCGGTAGTGTCGTCACAACCGTTCAAATGTCGTTCTGTGTTAGACTGTTCGGAAGTCATGTAGAATACAACGTTGGGAAGATGTTACTCGACCATAATGGTCGACATGTCGGTTGTAAATGAATCTTTTGTTCTATTTTTCTGATGTATTATTGAGATAGTATACAAAGAAGTTAACCACTTCATTTTTCAAGTTAACACGACCCGAATTTCGTGCGTACGGTCCGCTTGCGGAAGACAAACAATCTCACCACGAATACGTTGGTCACAGAGACGGTGAGTACGCCGACAAGACGGTCCACGTGAACACCGGCGAGAGCCACGCGTTGCCGGCACGACTGTGGCTCTCGTCGCATCGAGTCATCTCAAAACGCTCTTCTGTAGGAGAT
>NZ_NHOA01000132.1 GCF_002727125.1 Halorubrum persicum | reverse complement strand
TATAGTAGCCGTTAGAACTTTTGGCACGGCGAGTTGGACAGTACCTAATGGATCATCTCGACGAGATCTCCGTCGAAGAACTCCAAGACGCGCTTGACAACGTCGAGGGAAACAAGCCCACGCAACGGTTGTTAGCCGCGATCGCGTACAAAAACGGCGTCACGCAGACTGAACTTGCCGAGTGGCACGACACCGGTCGACGAACAATCTACAGTTGGCTCAACCGACTTGATACTGACGAGCCGCTTGAACGGGCCGTTACTGATGCTCATCGATCTGGTCGAAAGCGAAAGCTCTCAGAAAAACAGCAACAAGCGTTCGAAGAGACAGTCCACGAGCCACCCGAAGAGATCGGCTTTGACGCGCCGGCGTGGATGCCGGCGCTTGTCAAAGAATATCTTGAAGAAACGTACGGTGTCGAGTACTCAATCCCAAGTTGTCGGCGGTTACTGAAAGAGGCGGGATTGAGTTATCAAAAACCACGCCGTTCAGCCGCTGAATCCGACGAAAACGATCAAGAAGCGTTTCACGACGAGATCAAAAAAAGCGGCGGGAAATGGACGCCACAGTAGTTTGTATCGATCAAACCAAGAAATCTGTCCAAGTCGAGCCGCGTGCCGCGTGGTTTCCGCGCGGCACGCGGCCTTCCGTCGAATTATCCGGTCAACGGGACTGGACGTGCTTGTTAGGCGCGATCACCGAGGACGGTGAGCGCTTTTTCTCTCGGATCACGGAGTATATCACTGCTGATCACGCAAAACATTTCATTTTAGCACTATGTAATGAATTCGAAGATGATCTAATAGTCGTTCTTGATGGCGCAC
This sequence comes from Halorubrum persicum, assembly GCF_002727125.1. Classification (GTDB taxonomy): domain Archaea; phylum Halobacteriota; class Halobacteria; order Halobacteriales; family Haloferacaceae; genus Halorubrum; species Halorubrum persicum. Next base: position 235 of record NZ_NHOA01000132.1, on the reverse strand, counting down.
CGTATTTTCAAGCATCGGCCGTCACGGACCTCGCGGCCCGTGACGACCTCGCATTTGTGACACTCCCGTCGTATTCGCCGGAGCTGAACCCTGTCGAGGAATGCTGGAGACAACTCCAAGCAGCGCTCAGCAACCGCTTCTTCGACTCACTCGACGAACTTACAACAGCAATTGATACCGCTCTTGATCAAATCACTATCCCAAAAGTGAGTAATTATTTCTAACGTCTACTATA
>NZ_NHOA01000138.1 GCF_002727125.1 Halorubrum persicum | reverse complement strand
GCGGATTCAACAGAGCAGACATGAGAAACCAGATAAGAACATTTTAGGCCAACCTAAATGATGGTATCTTATGACGGCCGAGTTCTCAGAGAAGCAGACGACGTGTAAGGAGGTGGACCAACTGGCCGAGAACACAGTCGAATACGTAGCGTTCCTCACTCGCTCGGAACACCGATTTCACGTGCTCGATCTATTAGCCGACGGCGCCGGCTCACGGGAGGAGCTACGCGACCAGTTAGACGCGACTCGGGTCACCTTGAGCCGAATTCTTGGTGACCTCGAGGACCGGGACCTCATCCAGCGAAGAACTTCCGATAGAGGGTACGAACTATCTTCCTTCGGCGAAGCTGTTCACCGCGATCTCGTTAGACTACAGGGAACGATAACGGCGGGACAGACCTATCCCAAGCTGATTTCGCGACTCCCAACCGACTGGTTCGACTTCGACCTCCGTTGCCTTGCCAACGGCGAACACGTCCACAGAAAGAGCGAGGACCCGCTTGCAGCCGCACGCGTCATCGCAAACGCCATCAGAGGTGGGTCCTCGTGTGAATCACTCGTCGGGACGTTCACCTCACTCCCGATGTACGGGTACGAACAGGCGATCCAGAATGGGACCGAACCCGAAGTGCGTGTGGTCTTTGATTCAAACGTGACTGAAACGATGGTGGAGGACTCGTCGCTACGCGCGAAGTGGCGGGAAATCCAGTCCCAGATTGACTCGACTGTGTATTTCAGTCTCGACGAACGTGTTCCCTGTACCGTCGATCTCATCGACGGCGAAACGGTGTTCTTCACTGTCGATCGGGATCAGGAGACCGGGTTCGACATCATCTCGTGTTCCCATCCTGACGTAGTAGCGTGGGCCGATCGGGTAATCGGTGAACACCGTGATCGTGCGGTGCCGCTCGTTGAACGGACGAACGACGTAGACTGATGAGGGTGAACACGTCGTGTCCTCCGTAACATGCTGTGAACATCGTTCGTACTGCGTCGAATCGAACAGCGATAATCAATAAGTTGTTTTAGGTCTACCTAAAAAGTATGGCACGTAGACGCCAGTTGCTCGCGAGTAGTGCTAGTTTCATCGCCGCCGGTCTCGCCGGCTGTGCTGGAAACTCTACCGACGGAACGAACGGCACAGACCAATCAACGAGTACGGAGACTGACGCTGGTACCACCACCGAGACGGAGAACCACGAAACGACGGCGTCGGACCCGACGCCGTACACGCTCCAGATGGAACCCAACGATCCATACACGTTCGAAGAGGTTCCCGAAACGTACGGCGTCGGCACCAGTCCCTTCATCGATATGGGGATGGCGCTCGGTATCCAGCCGACGGCGACCACCGGCCTCGAACGCGCCCCATTGAAGTTCTACGACCTGCTTAATCTTGGCTTCGACGAGAGCCAGATCACCAAGATCGCCAGCGATGCCGAGTCCGGCTACGACAAGGAGAACTTCTACGCCGCTGACGCCGATGTCTGGCTCATCTCGCAGAACAACATCGGTCGCTACGTCAGCTGGGACGACTCCGACTTCGAGAACGTCGAATCCCAGACCGGTCCGTTCCTCGGGACGACTCTGCGTTTCGCTCCCCAGTCCGCGGTTCAAGACGAACCGAACCCGTACACGATGTACGAGGCTTTCGAGAAGGTCGCGAAGATCTTCCAGCGCCCACAGCAGTTCGAGGCGTGGCAGTCGCTGCACGACGACCTCATGAGTACCATCGAGGAGGGGCTCCCGGCCCAGGACGACCGCCCTACGGTCGCCGCCATCTGGCGCGGCGTGGCTCCCGACTCCGGCCGGTTCCGCATCGCGCCGCTACATCGTCTCGGCAACAACACCAAGTCCTACTCCCGTCTCGGCATGCAGGACGCCTTCGAGGGCCAGTACCCGGACGGTCCGGTCGGCTACGAGGAACTCCTTCGCGCCGACCCTGACTACATCGGCGCCGTCGGTGGGCTCACTTCCCTGACGCACGAGGAGTTCGTGAACACCGTCATCGAACCCTTCGAGAACAACGAGAACGGCCAACAGCTCAGTGCCGTCCAGAACGGCAACGTCATCCGGAGTGGCGGTCAGTACATGGGCCCGATCGTCGACATGTTCTCCACCGAGGCCGTCGCGAAGCAGGTCTACCCCGGGGAGTTTGGCGAGTGGTTCGGTGCTGTCGGTGACATTCCGGAGAGTGAGCAACTCTTTGACCGCCAGCGCCTCGTCGACATCGTCAACGAGGACCTGTAGGATCAATGGTGGAACTGTTCGACCGGCTCGCGGACCGTAGAGCGGCAGCCAGTCACTGGTACGCCAGTTCGACGCTGGCGGGCGTCACGCTTGGGAGCATCGCAGTATTGGTCGGGGCGACACTCCTACAGGTGAGCTTTGGCGCGTTCCCGCTGACGCTAGGAGACGCGTGGGGGGCAGTCTTCGATCCCAGAATCCTGTTCAGCTTCGAAGCGTGGCGGGCGTTCCTGCTCGGCGCTGACAACCCCGAGTGGTTCACCCAGCAACAGCACATCGTCTGGAACATTCGCCTGCCGCGCATCCTCGTCGGCGTACTCGTCGGTGCGAACCTCGCCGTCTCCGGCGCCATCTTCCAGATTATCACCCGGAACGAGCTCGCCAGCCCCTACATCCTCGGTGTCAGTGACGGCGCCGGGCTCGTCGTGCTGGTCGTCCTGACGGCGTTTTCCGAGTTCCTCCCCTTCATACCAGTGCTCGCGGCGATCGGCGGTGGGGCTGCCTTCCTGCTGGTGTACGTTATCGCGTGGAAGAACGGCACCAGCCCCGTTAGACTCGTGTTGGCGGGTGTTATCGTCGGCACAGTCTTTGGCTCGGTGCAGCGCGCACTGTTCTTCTTCATCGACGACCTCAGCACTGTGATGTCCGCACAGGCGTGGCTCTCCGGGTCGCTGTTGAACACCGACTGGGGAGAGGTCCGTATCGCGCTTCCGTTCACAGTACTGGCGCTCACGCTCGCGTTTGTGGTGACCAAGGAACTGGACGTGCTAGCACTCGGCGAAGAGACCGCAGACTCGCTTGGGATGCCCGTCGAGAAGATGCGGTTCGCGGTCGCCGGTATCGCCGTACTGTCGACAGCGGCCGCCATCTCGGTCGCGGGCCTCATCGGCTTCGTCGGGCTCATTGTTCCACATATGGTGCGGAACATTGTCGGTGGTGACTCGCGACGGCTCCTGCTCGGGTGTCTGTTCCTCGGGCCAGCTCTGTTGGTCGGCGCGGATGTCGGTGCACGCCTCGCACTCAGCCCTATCCAACTCCCGGTCGGCATCATCACAGGGCTGGTCGGTGGGCCGTACTTCCTCTACCTGATGCGAAAAACCGAGAACCTGGGTGAAGTCTGATGGGGGAAAATAGGATGTCAGGTGAGTCCGGATCGAGCAACGAATCGATGGGTGATGGGGCAGACGAGCTGAGGTCGCAGCCGATCCTCAACGCAGACGAACTTGTCGTCGGCTATCCGAGTATCGACGAGCCAGTCATCGACGGGCAGACGCTCGCTGTCCCCGCGGGTGAGGTGACGGCGCTTATCGGCCCAAACGGTAGCGGAAAGTCGACGCTGTTGAAGGGACTCGCGAACCGACTAGAGCCCGACGACGGCCGCGTACTGCTGGACGGCCAGCGCGTCGACTCGTTCGAATCAAAGGAACTTGCGCGGAAGCTCGGCCGACTCTCCCAGCAGAACACCGCGCCGGACACAATCACCGTGGAGGAACTCGTCAAACGCGGCCGCTACCCCCACCGAGGGTTCTTCGAGTCACAGGCTGACGGTGACGGGGACGCCGTCGACGAGGCGATCGCGATGGCCGGCGTCAAACATCTCCGCGACCGCGAAGTCGGGACGCTCAGCGGCGGGCAGACGCAACTCGTCTGGATCGCAATGGCGCTCGCCCAAGACACCGATGTCCTGCTGCTCGACGAGCCGACGACGTTCCTCGATCCCCGCCACCAACTGGAGGTGATGCGAGTCGTGGAGACGCTCCGCGACGAAAGCGAGACAACTGTCGTGCTCGTCCTCCACGACATCTCGCAGGCGGCACGCTACGCCGACAGCGTGGTCGCACTTAAGCAGGGCTCGATCCACGCTAGTGGTCCGCCCGAGGTGGTTGTGACCGAAGACCTCCTCGCAGACGTCTTCGATATCGACGCGAAGGTTATTGAGACCGAACACGGTCCCGTGATGGTCCCCTTAAATCCGATCGATGCGAACCATCCGAGCCAAACGGGTGAGACGGAGGTGTTACAACGGGGAGATAGCAGCCGGAACGGGCAGGAGTGACGCGTATGAGACTCGTTTGACGGTGGGCTGCCTTCGCTAATCGTAGCCTACTCCATCTCTATAGCGCTCCACCTGTTCAGGGGATAGAAATAGCCCGACTATGTCACCGATGGGACGTCACCCCATCGCCTCTTGGAATCGCTCACGCAGCGCGTCCTCGTGTTCTTTGAACTGCTCGACTTTCTCCTGAAGGTCGTCGCTGACGCGCTCGATACTCGCCAGCGCTCGTTCGCCGGCCAGCGAGGCCTGCGATCCGTCGTCCCCGTCCGCCGCTAACTCCTGCTCGTACGCCTGTTCGACGCGCTCGATCGTGCCTTCAGGGTTGAGCAGGATGTCTTTGGCGATGCGGACGTACTGATCGAGGGATGCCCCCTCTTTCCCCTGGAAGAAGTGGGTGAGCGCGTACGTCGCACCGGAATGCAGCGTCCACATATCGATTTCGAAGGGGGACGCCGTATTGGCTTTTGCATCGTCGGCGGCACGCTCGGCCAGGTAGTCCGGGAAGCCCAACAGGGTGTAAAACTCCGTGACGGTGAACGGGAGCTCCGAGAAGTCGAGGTCGATGTCCTGTGCGTCCCGGATGAACTCGAAGAGGTCGTCGGCGACGAGTTCGACCTGTGCGAGGAGCTCCTCCCACCAGGTCCGGAAGTTCCGCACGTCGCCGACGTGATGGGTTATGAATGCTCTGTTGAATCCGCAGAAGGCGCCGGGATTGGGTCACTCTGTCCTCAGTTCAGGAGCGCTGTCGAGAGAATTCAGAGATGGAATCTTGGCAGAGAGTGGAAGGGTTGAGATCACAGGGTGGATCGATCCAACTCTTCGACGATGAGGAGCGAGATAATCGCGTCTCCAGAGATCGTGATCCACGTGCCGCCATCGGATTCAACAGAGCACACTCGGTCCATTGTCACGTCCCTAAAACGGCAGCGAGTCGGCTACTTGTACGGTGCTTCGAGCAGGTCGAACAGCGAGCCGTCGAAGGCGAGTCGGTTCGTGTCGACGGTCGCTTCGAGCAGGTCGATATTGCCTTTTTCCTCGACTTTCACGTCGGTGAGCGCGTCGATGAGTTGTTCGAGTTCTTTGAGCCGGCTGAGGGGCTGGTCACTGTACAGTCGCACGAACCGGACCGTCGTTGTCTCGCCGTCCGCCGTGTAGCCGTATCCGTTTCCGGTCACCTTGCCGGCGTCGTCGACCTGAAAGTCGACAGACGCGCTCGTGTCGAGCCCGACCGCATCGATGAGGTCCATCACGTCGCCGACCGCAGCGAGTCCGGGCGAGGATTCGCTCCGTTCCTGGACGATATTGCGAACGGTGTCTTCGTCTTCGACCTCCCCGAGACAGGCCAGTTCGCCGTCCCGGACGAGACCGTACTGGGAGTCGTCGTACTGGAGACAGTCGAACGGGCCAGCGGCCGCAAGCCTCGTGCTATCATTTATGTTAGAATCGAGGGTGGTCGCCGTTTCGGCCCGGGCCGTCTTTGCGTCGAAGCTCCCGCCACAGGCGCGGAGGTATGGGGTTCGAAAGAGGACATCCCCGTAGGTAATCGCCCACTCGATTGACTCGTCGTCGATGGTAACCTCCTCCAGCGGTGTCGTCCGGTCAGCCAGTGCGTCCGGGTGGAGGTGGTCGTCGAGTTCGGCCAGTCCGGCAGGAAAGTCGAACCTTAAGAAGCCGGTGATTTTTTCCGCCGTGTGTGTGGTCGGGTCGTACAGCCAGCTTCGTGGGGACGTGTCGTTCTCGTCGCCGAACCCGGGAAGCGCGCTACAGCCGGCGAGCGAACCGAGGACAGCTGTCGAGAGACCGGCGAGAGCGGTTCGGCGAGAGTACTGGGAGGGCGTCATAGGGGGCGTACCGCCGACCGTAATAAAATTCTTCTGTCCGGTTTCGCCGTAGTGACTCGATCTAGAGGAATTTCTCCGCCTGTACCTGTGCTCTCTATCCGGTATGCACTGGATTAGATTACCATCTCAAAGTAGCGCAAAACATGAGATTTAGATACGTTGAGTAGCTAAACTCGTGATACCTGATGGTCGAAATTTCTGATTCGCTTCGCTCTGTGTTCACCGCTCAAATCGAAGAACGTGACGGGTCATATATTGTGGATGTCCCCGCGAGTGAAATCGAACACGACGCGCTTGCTGCCGACGAAACGTATCGCGTCGCGCTCTTGACATCAGCATCCTCGACAAGCCAGGAGACTCAGGAAGAGCAACCCCAATCGGCTGCTCAAGAACCAACTCCGACGTCGGACGGTCCTCCCGTAGATGAGGGTGAAGTCCGCGACGTGACGATCGAGACGACGGGTGATCAAGGCGACGGCATCGCGAAGGTTGATCGGGGCTATGTCGTGATCGTCCCCGGCGGACAACCAGGTGATGAGCCGACTGTCGAGATCGAGCAAGTCCAAGAGAACGTCGCGTTTGCCACCATCGTCGAACACGACTCACAAGCGCTCTAACGCCGTTTTACTGGCAGTCGTCTATTTAATCGGCGTCGTCGAGATCCGGACTGTCTCGATCCACACTACTCACCTCCGGTTTTCCCAACGTACTCCGATTTCGTCGTCCCGTTCTCACGATAGTAGCGATAGAGATACGGGCCGTGCATATCTGTGGGATCCCCGCTAGCGCACTTACAACTGTCGTCGCCACAGGTAACTTTCTCTTTGACGACGGTCCCGCTTCCTGCGCTATCGGACTCCTCGACGGGCTCGGCAGTCTCGGGAAGCTCGTCGGTGTCGACCGATTGGTTGCGATACTCAATAAGCGCCTCAACGTAGTTCTGTATCTCATGGAGTGTCTCCGTATCCTGTTTCGGGAGACCCTCTGCGAGATACTTCGGAAGGGAGGTGGGTGGTGACGGCTGCTCCATACCTTATGTAACAACCGGAGCCATATTAGCGTTCGGATGATACATAAGGTACTAGGCCTTCTCTACCTACCGTGACCACTTCAGCAATGACTCGAGATCGTCGGCCGCAATCTCGTGAGAGCCACACTGTGGACATTCATCGACGTCTTTCTCCACGCTGTACCCACAGTGACAGCACTCGTGGTGCGTTGTCGATGAGGGCTCGAGCCTCACAATTTGCTGGATGAACTGTTTACTGAGCATCGGTGGGGTCAACGATCTCGCCACAGCTATGGCATTCGGCCCACACGCCTGTGTCGCCGTCAGCGGTCTCATAGTGGATAATTGCGTGCCGACCCGTTACCGTCTCGCCGCAGAATGAGCAGTCGCCACGGACTGTCTCTGGGTCATTAGGAGTCATTCTCACGAGTTTACGGGGCACTTCGAGGGGAGAGGGAGCGTGTGACACTGTTTTGAAGCTGATCTGGTTGTTGAAACCGACTCAGCGGTGCTCCCTCTCCTCAATATTTGAGACTCTGTGACTTATGCTTCGGGCGAGCGGGGCGAAAGTACTGTTCTGGGCCAACAGCGTGATTGCGAGTCGTGGATAACCATCGCACGAGAGTCCCATAGTACACTCGGAGAGAGGTGAGTGGTGACTACGCGCCTGCGGGAGTACCATCGGCGTCGCCGCTATCGATAAGCGGGTAGTCGATGTGGACCTCGATGCGGTCGAACGGAACGACGGGTTGAATCGAACCGCTGGGCCCGCCCTCTTCGAGCGTGAGGATGCCCAGCACTTCCGGCTGCTTCAGGTCTGAGTGGACGTCGGACACGTCACGCTCGACGAGGCGCGCTGCCTCGCGAATGCTCTCAGGCGCCTCTTCTGCGATCGCCCGGATGAGCTCAAGGCGCAGCGACGTGAGACTGTCGACAAAGTCGTCGTAGGTGCCGAACTGAAGTGTTGCCTTTCCGTCCTGTTCGTCGAGATCGTCGGCCTCAACGTCTTGGACGAACTGGAGCGCGTCCTCACGGAGTTGTTCTCGGTCGACGACGGTGATGTGGAGTGTGGTCATGGTCGGGGTGTCGTGTGTCGGTATTCGATCAGTGCGGCCGGGGCGGGTCGCCGCCAGCGGCGGTTCTGTGTGCCGGAAAAATGCCCTTCCACAACGTCGGTTAGGCCGATGCGGCCGACTCTGACCCCTCACGGCGGGGGAGACCGAACTCGACTTCGATCCGGACCGTGTCGTAGGGGACGTATGGCTTCTTCGCGCGGCCGTCTTCTTCGAAGTAGATGATGTCGTACTCGGCCAGCAGGTGAAGATCGTCGTGGACGTCGTGCACGTCACGATCGAGACGGTCGACCAACCCGCGGATACTCTCTGGAGGGTGCTCCATCACTGCTTCGAGCAGCTCCATCCGCCGGTCGGTCAGCAGCTGGCGGAGGCGCGCGCGGTCTTCGAAGTTGACGACGTGTGGAACCCCCCTGCCGTCCTCCCACTGTCCGGCGCGCTCGATGGCTGCCGCCTGCGCCTGCTCCGCCGGGAGCGAGGTGATGCGGAGGGTCGACGGGTATTCGACCTCGCCCGGGTCGGGCGTGAATTCGTCGTGCGTTGGTTCGGTGTCAGTAGGTTCGTTGCTCATAGATTTTGCCAATCTCATAAGGAGTGTTAGCGACAGAAAAAACGATTATAATGGATACACGTTAGCTGTTGGAATATGAGTGCGTCACAGGGTAAAACCGATCTATCGGCGGACGAGCGTGCGGGTCTTGAACTGGTCCGTGAGACGGGTGGGATTCACCAGAGCGACTTTTGGAAAGAGCTGAATGTCTCTTCGCGAAAAGGAAGCCGAATAGTCGAAGCGCTTGAGAGTGCCGAGCTGATTCAGCGTGAAGAAGCGGTGTACGAAGGTCAACGGACCTACTATCTCAAACCAACAGCATCTGATCTTGACTTTTCACTGTTGATGGCGGGTGACATGCTCTCGCCATTTATTGGTGAGGAAGACATCGATCCGCTGTCAGACGCCTTCTCTCAGTGGCTGATGAACCTCGCGTACGAGGAAGAGTGACTCTGTTCTCGATGACTTCTGACAGCTCTTAGTTACCAAATCTCACACTTTTGTATCAGGACGTCATAGAATAGTTAGCGTACCCCTCTTTTTCCTCTCGGATTATTCAATACAGGAATGTATCTATCGGATAGAGCCAACCTAGTCCACAATTCTCCGTAGTATGTGTTCGACAATCGAATAAGAACTATAGTAGCCGTTAGAACTTTCCGCACGGCAGCTTGTACAGTACCTAATGGATCATCTCGACGAGATTTCCGTCGAAGAACTCCAAGACGCGCTTGACAACGTCGACGGAAAAAAGCCGACGCAACGGTTGTTAGCTGCGATCGCGTACAAAAACGGCGTTACGCAGACTGAACTTGCCGAGTGGCATGACACCGGCCGACGAACGATCTACAGCTGGCTCAACCGACTCGATACTGACGAGCCGCTTGAACAGGCCGTTACTGATGCTCATCGATCTGGTCGAAAGCGAAAGCTCTCAGAAAAACAGCAACAAGAGTTCGAAGAGACAGTCCACGAGCCACCCGAAGAGATCGGCTTTGACGCGCCGGCGTGGACGCCGGCGCTTGCCCAAGAGTTTCTGGAAGAAACGTACGACATCGGGTACTCGATCCCAAGTTGCCGGCGGTTACTGAAAGAGGCGGGATTGAGTTATCAAAAACCACGCCGCTCAGCCGCGGAACCCGACGAAGACGACCAAGAAGCGTTTCACGACGAGATCAAAAAAAGCGGCGGGGAATGGACGCCACAGTAGTCTGTATCGATCAAACCAAGAAATCTGTCCAAGTCGAGCTGCGTGCCGCGTGGTTTCCGCGTGGCCCTCGGTCGAATTATCCGGCCAACGGGACTGGACGTGCTTATTAGGTGCGATCACCGAGGACGAGGAGCGCTTTTTCTCTCGGATCACAGAGTATATCACCGTTGATCACGCAAGACATTTCATTTTAGAACTATGTGGCGAATTCGAAGATAATCTAATCGTCGTGCTCGATGGCAAACCACATTTTCAGGTATCGGCCGTCACGGATCTAGCGGCCCGTGATGACCTCGCCTTTGTGACGCTCCCGTCATATTCGCCGGAGTTGAACCCTGTCGAAGAATGCAGGAGACAGCTTCAAGCTGCACTCAACAACCGCTTCTTCGACTCACTCAGCAGGCTTACAACAGCGATCGACACCGCTCTTGAACAACTCTCGGTCCCGAAGGTGAGTGATTATTTCTAACGACTACTATATCTCCCAAATGCGAAACTACTGCTAGGGTTATCGCCGACGGCCCCCACTTCGATTACAGTGAGCGGTGTCGGCACTGCTTCGCCGACAGCCTCTACACTTGCCAATCGCGACTGGAATTGTTCAAGCGCTCACATCCGTCCGTAGTGACGACCACAATATCCTCGATACGAACACCGAATTTACCTTCGAGATAGACTCCAGGCTCTACAGAAAAGACCATGCCTTCCTGGAGTTGTTCATCGTTTCCACCCACGATATACGGATCTTCGTGGACCTCGAGGCCAAGCCCATGCCCCGTTCGGTGAATGAACGCGTCACCGTAGCCCGCATCTACGATAACCTCGCGTGCTGCAGCGTCGACGGCTTCAACCGGTACCCCAGGCTGAACCGCCTCGACAGCCACCTGTTGGGCCTCCCGAACAACTTCGTGGACCACCTCGAATTCAGCAGGCGGATCACCACCGAATACGACAGTCCGTGTCTGGTCGCTCGGATACCCTCCGATTCGAGTACCGAAGTCTAAGACAACGGGGTCACCAAAATCGATCTCCCGGTTCCCGTGTCGGTGGTGTGGTTTCGCGCCATTCGGCCCGCTACCAACGATCGGCGCAAACGAATTTTCTTCGCCACCATGTGTAGTGAGCCGGTCCTCGATGTACGCTCCAAGTTCCGCTTCTGTCATACCAACAGCGTCTGACCCGAGGTTTCGGACATCCGCGATAGCTGCGTCTGCAGCCGCACCAGCGCGCCGAATCGCACCGATTTCTGCATCGGATTTTTGAACGCGCAGCTCACCGATGACTTCACTGGCGAGCCCGAAATCAGCTTCAGGGAACGTTTCATGGAGATCTATGGTGAATTGCGCCCACATTCGGTCGTCGACAAGAAGACGTCCCTCACCGATGCCCAGATCGTCTGCGACCTCCGCGACCAACGCGAGTGGGTCACCACCGTCGCTGTACGTCCGGACATCGTCGACCCAGGAGTCGTCCTTGATGTGAGATTTGTAGAGTTCGGGTGCGACGAACGCAGGCTCCCTGTTTTCTCCGAGGATCAGGAACAGATGTCGTTCCATCGGCTCGTCTGTGAACCCGGAAAGGTACTGCATATCGACGCTTGGGAACAGCATGAGCGCTTCCGCGTCTTTGACGGACAGCTGTTTCTGGCAGGCTGCCAAGCGATCTTCGTAGTTCATGGGTTCTCACCCTGCGTCCAGACATTGGCGTTCTCGTAGTCGTCCTTGATTCCCCAGTCGGAGATCTCGGATAGCGGGGGTGACTCGTACTCGCCCGCCTTGCTTTGTGTCCAGCCGAACGTGGCGAGGTCGGCAAGCAGTTCGGCGAACTTGAATGGTGCCGTCACTGCATCCAGAACTGGGACCCCGAGATCCGCCTGGAGATCCTCGTAGAACCCGTACTCAGCGGTACAACCAAGGATGACGACCTCGGCGTTGTCTTCTTCAACGGCCGCGGTGGCGGCCTCACGGAGGCGCCGCTCGGTCGTCTCCGGATTGGCTTGGAAATCCAGGATGCCGAGGTCAGCTGTTCGGAACGATGTGAGGTGCTCGCCGAACCCGTATTTTCGGACGCGGTCACGCATCTGGGGAACCCATTTCTGTCTACCGACCACGACCGAGAACGAGTCTCCAAGCGTCGTCGCTAGGTGGGTCGTTGCCTCGGCTGGCGCCGCAATTGGCATCATGTCACTGACTTCTCTGGCTTCCTCCAGTGCGAGGTCATAGAAACATCCGATGATGCTAGCGTCGTACCCCTCATTTTCGGCGTGTTTGACCTTGTGCAAGACATCCGGTGTGACGAGAGATTCATAGTAATGGTACTCGAGGTGGTGAGGGCCACGATCGAGCGCTGCGACATCGACGTTCGTGTTGGGTCGACCGACAGACCGGAGGATGTTCTGGATATCCCCTGAAAAGTCGGCGTGGGCTACCGGGTCGATCCAGAGAATGTCCGTCATTGGTCTGTTCGCAGAACCGCGGTAGCTTCTTCGTCGATCTGTCCATCTTCAGTGATTACGACCCCGTACTGTTCACGGGCGCCCTCCCGAGAGACGTAGCCGTCACGGAAGTCCTCAAGGACACGCACCGGATCTCGATCGACCGGGTCACCGTAACCGGCGCCACCCGCGGTCCGGTTCGAGATGACTTCGTCGGGCACGAAGTTCCCACGGAACATCCCGACGTGCTTGCCGTCTTCGCCCTCGTAGAGATGGTCGTTGTCGACGAGTGTCTCGACGCGGTCATCGAAGTCGTCCTCATTAGAGTCAAGGACGACGACGTTTTTCTTTCCAGGTTCACCGCCGTTGAGTCCCCAGTTCTCGGTGCGAGTTTTCTGGACAATCGAGAGTGCACCGACCGGCTCGAGCACGCGGAAGTCACGCTGGATGCCGAGGCCACCACGGTGTTGACCGGGGCCGCCAGAATCCTCACGCAGCGAGAGCTGGTCAAACCGGATCGGGGCCTTGTTCTCGAAGACTTCAATGGGAATGTTTCGGACCATCGTCTCACTGATGTGCATGAGCGCATTCTCGCCGTCGTGGTCGATGCCGGCGCCCCAGCCGACGCCCTCGTTGTTCGCTTCGACGAACGGCCGACCGGTGTCCGGATTCTCCCCGAACAGCATGATGTCCGCAAGGTCGCCGCCGGTGCTCGCAGGGACGCGGTCGGGCATGCCCTTTGCGAGCGCCTTGTAGACGACGTCGATGGCAACGATACCGGCCCACACAGTGAACGTCGGCGCGGGGTAGCTCGCGTTGAATATGTTGTCCTCGGGTGCGTGCATCGTGAGCGGCTCATACTGGCCGCCGTTGGAGTCCCCTTCGGGTGTCGTCAGAGTCTTGAACGTGAGTTTACAGATCGTTTCAGACATCCCTGGTGGAATATTCAGGGGTTCGTCAACTTCGCCAGAGGATCCAGAGAAGTCGACAGCAAACTCGTCGCCGTCGATAGTGACCTCCGCGCTGAGTTTGATGAGATCGTCGTCGTTGCGACCGACGCCGTCCGCATACCCCGTTGCAGACCAAGATCCATCAGGGAGACCCTCCACAGCTTCGCGTGCGGTTTGTTCGCCGTGGTCGAGAATCTTGTCTACAGCTGATTCGACGGTATCGTCGCCGTATTTCTCGTAGAGCTCTTGGAGACGTTGTTCGCCCGTGCGGACGGCTGCAACCTGGGCGTTCAGATCGCCCTCGACTTTCTCCGGCATCCGAGAGTTGAACCGGATGATGTCCATGATTTCTTCGTCCGGCTCACCTTCCTTGTACACTTTCGTTCCAGGGAAGAGGACGCCCTCCTGGTGGACATCGGTGGAGTCAAGCACGTACCCGGAGTCTTTCGCACCGAGGTCGAGCCAGTGGGCACGACACGTCGTGTACCCGATGAGTTCGTCATTGTGAAAGACGGGCGCGAACAGCAGCACGTCGAGAGTGTGCGTGCCGCTCCAGTACGGGTAGTTCATGATGAACACGTCGCCGGGGTTCATGTTCTCTTCGCCGACATGTTCGACGGCTTTCTCGATGCCGTAGTCGTTGGCACCCAGGAATAGCGCCAGTCCTGGGGAGTCTGCGATGAGGTTCAGGTCGCGGTCGAAAATCGAGATTCCGAAGTCGAGAATCTCGTAGATGATGGTGTTGTACGCTGTCCTGATGAGTGTGCGTTGCATCTCGGTCGCGGCGGACGTGAGGTAGTTTCGGACGACTTCAACCGTCGCCGCGTCAATGTCTTGAGTGCTCATTGTTCGTCCTCCGTGGTGATGATGATGTGGCCGTATTCATCGATGGTCGCAGATTGGTCAGAGTGGAAGACCAGCGAGGTCGTGGGTTCGGTGACAACTGCCGGGCCCTCGAGTTCGTCGCCAGGCGCGAGGATGGCGCGCTCGTAGACATCGAACTCTCGGAACCCGTCCTCGGCGAAACAGTACGCCTCGCGGGTGTCAGATGGCTGGAGGGTGCCGTCGCTAGCTTCCTGACGATCGAGACTTGGTTTGTCATTCTCACCGATGGCCCGGACTCGAAGGTGGACGACTTGTACAGGATCGTCCATTGTGTGTCCGTGCCGTGTTTTGTGCTGGGTTTCGAATCGATCTGCGAGTTCGTCAAGGTCTTCAATGCCGTCCGCGTTAACTTCGACAGTGTGCTCTTGTCCGTGGTACCGCATTTCGACAGTTCGTTCGAGCGTCTGGCGATCTTCACTGATGCCTTCCGAAGAGAGCGTGTCTCGGCCGTCTGCTTCTAAGTCGGTGAATGCCTCGTTGAGCATGTCGAGGTCGACATCGCTGAGGACGGCAATGTGCGTCTGGGAGAAGTCATAGACGACGTCGGCCATCAACATGCCCCACGCGGAGAATACGGAGGGGGCCTGTGGAACAAGCACTTCATCGACGCCGAGTTCGCGCGCGACGAGCGGGACGAACATTGGTCCAGCACCGCCATAGGCGACCATCGAGAAGTCGCGGGGGTCGAGGCCTTTCTCGACAGTGATTTCGCGGATTGCGCCGACAGTGTTCGCGAGAGCGACGTCGAGAACGCCGCTACTCGCGCCCTCAACGGTCGTGTCGAGGGGATTGGCGAGTTGGGACTTGATGCCGTCGATGGCGGCCTGTTCGGCTGTGTCCATCTCACCACCGAGAAAGTCCGCAGGGTCGAGGAAGCCGAGTGCGAGGGCTGCATCGGTGACGGTTGGCTCGGTGCCTCCGTTGTTGTAACAGATCGGGCCAGGATCGGCGCCGGCGCTCTCTGGGCCGACCTTGAGGAGATCGCCGTCCAGCCAGGCGATGGATCCGCCACCTGCACCGATGGTGCGGATGTCGTAGACGGGGATGAGCATCGGCTGGTGTTCCAGCGTGGAGTCATATTTCACGACTGGGGAGCCGTCTTCGATGACAGCTGCGTCGAGGCTGGTACCGCCCATGTCGACGGTGATGAGGTCGTTACGACCAGTGACATCACCGACATGAGAGGCGCCGATGAGTCCGCCGGCTGGACCGGAGAGAATAGTGTTGACGGGCGCGGCTTTGGCACTTTCGGCGGTTAGTGTGCCACCACCGGATCGGGTTATAAAGAACGATTCGTCGAAACCTTCGTCGGCGAGCGCGGCGTCGAGAGTGTCGACGTAGTTCTCGAAGATTGGCTTGATATAGCCGTCCAGGACGGCGGTACTGGTGCGTTCGTATTCGCGGTATTCGCCGGTAATGTCACTGGAGACGGAGACGCTGACGTCCGGGTAGGCGTCTCGGACGACATCAGCGGCGGTTTGTTCGTGTTGATCGTTCTGATAGGAGTGAAGGAAACAAATGGCGATGGAGTCGACGCCATGGTCTTCGACAAGTTCCGTGGCGGCATCTTCGACAGCTCCCTCATCGATTTCTTCGACGACGGATCCGTCCGAGTTGAGCCGACCGGGAACCCCAAGTCGGCGTCTCCGGGGGACCATCGATTCGGGCTTCTGGTAGTTGATGTCGTACATCGAGTCGCGCTCAAGGTTGGTGCGCGCAATCTCGTAGACATCGGAGAAGCCTTCGTTGGTAATAATTCCTGTGCGAGCGCCGTCGCGTTCAAGGACGGCATTAAGGCCGAGAGTAGTGCCGTGGACGAAAGCCTCGGTATCGGAAAGGTTGACGTTGACTTTGTCGATTGAATTGAGGACGCCATTACTAGGTTGTTCGGGGGTCGTTTCTGCTTTCTCGAGGTTGACTTCGCCGGTATCGCGGTTGAACGCAATTGCGTCGACAAAGGTGCCACCGATGTCGACCGCAACTCGTTGTGTGTTGTTCTGTCGCACGTCATAGCCGTTTCGTGTATTCCTATATATTGCTTTCCCCCGGATGGTTCTATTTCGCAGTCTCAAGCATCCGATTTGTATGGAATATATGATATTTCCCCCCGACTAGTAGCTTTCAGAATGCATTTCGTGTTATCTACCGGTAATATTAATACCCCACATAATGGACGTTGGTGCCATGGGTAAAAGTAACAATACCCGCGTCGACCGTCGCACATTCTTGAAATACAGCGGAGCAGCGAGCATCGGCACAATCTTTGCAGGATGTACCGGTAACCAATCCAGAAACGAAACGACTACTGGTTCGACCGAATCGACGGGTGGTGGATCGGGAACTGGTGACAATACGGATACCGAATTCAACTACGTCACGACCCAGACACCGAGTTCTATAGATCCAATGAAAGGGTCAGACAATCTCGAAACCATTTTCCTCCATAACGTCTACGACCCCCTCCTATACTATACAGATACCACTCCACCCGAACTCAAAAACTGGCTCGCCGAAGACTACTCTATCTCCGAAGACGGTCAGACCTACACGTTCCAACTCCAACCTGATGCCGTCTTCCATAATGACGATCCCGTCACAGCGTCCGACGTGAAATACTCAGTCCAACGAATGATGGACATGCAGCAGGGGTTCTCATGGATGTGGGAAGGCATCCTGTCCCCTGAGAACGTTGAGGTTGTGAACGAAACGACCGTCGAAATGACAACTAATGAGGTATTCGCGCCGTTCCTCTATACGCTTCCTTTCCTCTTCATTGTCAACGAAGAACAAGTCAAAGCGAACGCCACGAGTGACGGCCAGTACGGCGACCACGGTGACTACGGAAGTGCATGGCTCGAAGAGAACGACGCCGGTAGCGGCCCCTACAAATTCTCCTCGCGCGAACGGAAACGAGATATTAGCCTCGAGAAGAACAACGACTGGTGGAGCGAATTCCCGCACGGCCAGAGCGGCTACGAGGCCGTAACCATCGATATGGTTCAAGAGACTGCAACCGCCGCGGGACGCATGCGCGAAGGCGCGGAAATGGCCGACCAGTGGCTTCCCCTCCAGACATATAAGGACCTCGCCAGCGAGGACGGAGTCCGTGTGCACGCCAAAGCGACGTTCAACCCGTTCTACATCTACATGCACACGCAGCGCGAGCCACTCAGCGACATCCATGTCCGTCGCGCCATTTCGTACGCATTCGACTACGAGGCGGCTCTCAACGATATCATGTCTGGTGACTCCGACCACCTCAATGGCCCGCTCCCGAGCGCAATGTGGAGTCACACCGACAACCTCGAAACCTATAGCCAGAACCTCGACCAAGCACAGGCCGAACTCGACAAATCAGATTACACTGCCAGCGACATCGACCTGAACTACACCTATGTTTCTGGCCTGACGGTCGAGCAGAACATGGGTCTGCTACTCCAGTCGAACCTCCAAGAACTCGGGGGTACTGTCTCCGTCAACAAGGCACCATGGTCGAATATCACGGAGATGGCCACGAGCAAGGAGTCCACACCAGACATGCTCGCCGTCTACCTCTCGTTCAGTTATGCGGACCCAGACACATTCCTCTATCCAGCCTGGCACAGTAGCTCCCACGGCTCCTGGACGAGCGCATCTTGGTACCAGAACGATCAGGTTGATCAACTTCTTGAAGACGCTCGGAGAACTATCACTCAAGAGGACCGAATCCCCATCTACGAAGAAGCTCAACAGGTTATTGCTGAGGAGGCGCCTGCGCTGTTCATCATGAACCAGGCGAAAAGGAATGCAATCTCCACGGACATGAGAGGGTTCAAAGACAACGGCATCACTGGGTATCGGCAGACGTACCACCGCTACTACCAGGGCTAAACTACTAACAATGGGATACAGAGACTACCTGATCAAACGCGGACTGTCGACGATTCCGATGTTCTTGGGGTTGTCGGTGCTCATCTTCACGCTCGCCCGTGTTATCCCTGGACGACCAGCACGCCTGGCACTCGGCCCGCGTGCGACCGACGAAGCTGTCCAACAATTGCGCGAACAGATGGGGCTGAACGACCCGATTTGGCAGCAGTATATCGAGTACATGAGGGGTCTCCTGCAGGGTGACCTCGGGCAGTCACTCATCTCTGGACGGAATGTTGCAACCGACCTCCTCGAATACTTCCCAGCGACCTTCGAGCTGACCACCCTTGCGATGCTCATCGCTATCGTCGTCGGCGTTCCGCTGGGGGTCATCGCCGGACAACACAAAGACAAATGGCCAGACAACGCGAGCAGGCTGTTCTCGTTCTTCAACGTCTCCCTTCCCCCGTTCTGGGCGGGCATCCTGCTCCAGTTGTTCATCGCGTTCCAACTGGGCTGGTTACCCGCGACCGGGCGGATCGGTGACGTAAGCCCAGTGCCAGTCGAAACAACGGGTCTGTTACTGGTGGATAGCACCCTCGCAGCAAACAGTGCAGCATTCATCAGCGCCGCACAACATCTCATCCTTCCAGCGATTACCCTCTCGCTGGCCCCGGTGGCAGACATCGCACGGATGACGCGGTCGAGCTTCATCGAAGAGTACGACAAAGATTATGTCGAGGGGCTGCGGACGCACGGCATTCCGAACCGTCTCATCGCGTACAAGTACGTGCTAAGGAAGTCATTCGCGTCCACGCTCACCATCATCGGGCTGGACTACGGCTTCCTGCTCGGCTCCGCCTTCGTCGTCGAGATCGTGTTCTCTTGGCCAGGGATGGCATCCTACGGCGTCGAAGCTATCCTCCAGAAGGACATCAACGCGATGGTCGGTGTCACTCTTGTCGTCGGTGCTGCGTTCCTCATCGTAAACTTCGTCGTCGACATCCTTTACGGATTCTTCGACCCACGAGTTTGGCACGAGGGTGAAAGCGAATGAGTGACACAGAACCCACTACAAGTGACGCCTCGACAAGCACGCTCGCTCGCCAGCTTGAAGATCTCGACCGCGTGGTCTATCGATTCCGGCAGAATCCGATGTCAGTCATCGGCCTTGGAATCATCCTCGCATTCATCCTCATCGCGATATTCGCTCCATGGATTGCACCCTATCCAAGTGATGCGGGATATGCGGGCGAGCCTGCCGTCCACTACGACCAAAAGTTCGAACCACCGAGCGCAGAGCACCTCTTCGGTACTGACCAAGCTGGCCGAGATGTCTTCAGTCGTGTCCTCTTCGGGACACAACTGTCGCTAAAAATTGGGGCGGTCGTACTCGCTGCAGCGGTCTCGATCGGCGTGCCAATCGGTCTGGCAGCTGGCTACTTCGGTGGCAGGATCGGTATGGTGCTCATGCGTATCACCGACGTGTTCTTATCAGTACCACCGCTCGTCCTCGCACTCTCTGTGAGCGTCGCGTTGGAACCGAGCTTAACCAACGCGATGCTTGCCATTGGAGCTGTCTGGTGGCCGTGGTACGCCCGGTTGACGTACGGCGAAGTGCTCTCCGTGAAGAAAGAGACATACGTAGAAGCTAGCCGCGGCGTCGGCGCGTCGTCGGTTCGAACCATCTTCCGGGACATCCTCCCGAACGTGCTCGCGCCCATCACGGTGAAAATGAGCCTCGACATGGGTTACGCGATCCTCGTAGCGTCCGCGCTCGGTTTCCTCGGGCTGGGTGCCCAGCCGCCGACTCCCGAGTGGGGGACGATGGTCAGCCAGGGCCGAGATTACCTGCCCGCCCAATGGTGGTATTCGACGTTCCCCGGGCTAGCCATCTTCCTCATCGTCCTCGGGTTCAACTTCCTTGGTGACGGGCTCCGGGACATGTTCGACGTGGAGGTGCAATAATGACAGACCCAATACTAGACGTTCACGACCTCTCCGTATCGTTCGACACCTACGAAGGCCGCCACGATGTCCTCAATGGCGTCAACTTCACGATCAATGAAGGTGAGACCGTCGCGCTCGTCGGTGAAACCGGCTGCGGCAAATCCGTCACTGCCCGCTCGGTTATGGGGACACTTCCTCGCCCACCAGGCGACATCACGAGCGGCAAAATCCGGTACCACGGCGACAACCTTCTTGCCGACGAGGACGCTCACGAGCAGGTCAAAGGCGACCAGATGAGTATGATATTCCAAGATCCAATGACGTACCTCTCGCCAGTGTACCCAGTTGGCTCCATGATGGCCGACGTCGCTACGTACAGCGGTAGAAAGGACGTATCTTCGTGGGAAATCCTCAAGAGCTTCCTTGGTCACCGCGAGAACGCCGAGGAGATCCGCGAACGCAGCATCGAGTTGTTGGACCGCATGCGTATTCCAGACCCGGAAGGAACATTAGACCGGTATCCAGTCGAACTCTCCGGTGGCATGCGGCAGCGCGTAATCATCGCGATGGCACTCATCAACGAACCTGAGTTCCTCATCGCGGACGAACCGACAACCGCACTCGATGTCACTGTCCAGGACCAGATCCTAGACTTGCTCCGTGAACGCGTGACCGAGCAGAACCTCTCGATGCTGTACATCACGCACAACCTCGGTGTTGCGCGTGAAATAGCCGACCGCATTTGCATCATGTACGCCGGCGAAATCGTCGAGGTCGGTCGGACAGAAGAGATATTCGACGCGCCACTACACCCGTACACGCGTGGCTTACTGGATAGCATTCCGAAGCTGACAGGATTCGAGGGATCTGGAATCGACGGCCAGATCCCCGATTACACTAACCCGCCATCTGGCTGTCGGTTCCACCCGCGGTGTCCCGCTGTGATGAGGGGCACGTGCGATATGGAACCGGTCGAACATTACGCTGTTGGTGAGGATCGGACCGTCGCTTGCCACCTCTACGAGGATGGAATGGAGTTCGAAGAAGCAGCAGCCATCGCGGCTGACGAAGCAACGTACGACAACGAAGAACCACAACCGGCTGAAGCTGGTGTGAGGAGTAAGCAATGAGCACTGACTCGTCGGACCTAGCAGAAACTAGTAGTTCGTCGGCCGGAGACCGGAGGCCGACCCATCGTGCGATGGAGAAATCTGGAGCACCACTGGTGTCCGTTCGTAATCTCAAGAAGTACTATCCGGTCAGTGGGGGGGTGTTCAGTCGGTCGAAGTCCAACGTGAAGGCTGTCGACAGAGTGAGCTTCGACATTTTCCCCGGAGAGACGTTTGCTATCGTCGGTGAGTCCGGGTGTGGGAAGACGACGCTTGGGAAAACGGTCGCTCGACTGTACGAGGCGACGGGTGGCACGATCAAGTTCGACGAACGCGACATCACCGACGTTGACGGGAAGCAGTTGCGGCAGCTGCGCCGTGACATTCAAGTGGTGTACCAGGATCCGTCATCGTCATTGAACCCGCGCCGGCGGATCGGGAACATCATTCGCGAGCCGTTAGATGTCCATAATGTCGGGACGAAGTCAGAGCGCCGCGAGCGAGTCGCGGACCTGCTGGAGATGGTGGATCTGCCCGTCGAGTTCCGGCACCGGCACCCGAGCGCTCTGTCTGGTGGGCAGAAACAGCGCGTCGCGATTGCTCGAGCAATTGCCGTCGAGCCGAAGTTCGTCGTGTTGGACGAACCGACGAGCGCGCTGGACGTTTCCGTGCAGGCGAAGGTCATCTCGTTGCTCGATGACCTGCAAGACGAACTCGGGTTGACATACTTGCTAATCAGTCACGATCTGAGTCTGGTGAAGAACGTTGCCGACCGGATCGGTGTAATGTATCTTGGGAACTTCATGGAGGTCGCGGACAGTCGGGAGTTGTTCGAGAATCCGCTGAATCCATACACGGAGCAGTTGTTGTCAGCCGTTCCCGTGATCGAAAGTCACGAGCGGTCATTGAAGCCGTCGGCTGTCGAAGTACAGGGTGAGACGCCGGATCCCCAGAACCCACCGAGTGGGTGTCCGTTCAATCCACGGTGTCATCATCGGTTTGATGCCTGTGATTCTGTGGAGCCTGAGTTGGTTGAAGTGGAACCCGGCCATTTGACTCGGTGTCTCCACGATCCGGGCGAGAAGCGCAAGGAGGTGATACAGGCTATGCCCAAGGATGTAGCGTTTGAGGACCGGAAGGGAAGTCGCCAAGACTGACAGGAGTATCTGGTCGGTGTGACAGCATTCAGTGTCTGTCATCCCGTGCTGTCACACCAGTTCTTGAAACATTTCACGCACGTGTTGTTCGCCCTGTTGTGTCACCACCTAGGTGTTCGTAGACGATACGTATCTAGTAAAGACCTTTTTGGGTGTAAATACCAAGTATACAATACGATAAGTTTATAGAATTGCACGATTCGATGTGTAGTATGGCAGGGAATACCACTCGAGCCGCGGTCGACATCGGCGGGACATTCACCGACTTCGTCGCTGTCGACGACGGTTCCATGTCCCTCGAGAAAGCGTCCACGACACCATCGAACTTCGCTGACGGCGTCCTTGACGCACTTGAGAAAAGTGACCTCGGCCCCAGCGCAATCGGGCAATTCGTTCACGGTACCACCGTCGTCATCAACGCCATTACCGAACGAAACGGCGAAGACACAGCACTCCTCACGACAGAAGGATTCCAGGATGTTCTCGATATCACCCGCTCAAATCGCCCGGACATGTTCAACTTCCAGTATCAGAAACCGGAGCCCTTCGTCCCACGACGCCATCGCTGGGAGGTCCCCGAGCGGATAGACCAAGCAGGCGATACTGTCTCCCCACTCGATGAGAGTGCCGTCCGGGATGCAGTCCGTGAAATCAAGGCTGATGGCCTTGATACCATCGCAGTCAGCCTTCTCCACAGTTATCAGAACCCAACGCACGAGCAACAAGTCCGTGACCTCATCGCTGACGTTCACCCCGATGCCTACGTTACCCTCTCTCATGATCTCACGAAAGAATACCGTGAGTACGAACGCACCAATACGGCGGTGTTGAACTCCTACGTTCGACCGATCGCCGACAAGTACCTAGACACCCTTGCTGGGCGGCTCAGTAAACGTTCCTTCGACGGCAACACGTACGCGATGAAATCGAACGCCGGAACCGCGAGCTTCGATCAAGCACGCCGCCGCCCCGTTGAGATGGTCGAAAGTGGCCCCGTTGGCGGCGTGTACGGTGCTGCACGTGTCGGCGAACAGATCGGTGAACCGGATGTCGTCAGCTTCGACATGGGCGGCACCACCGCGAAAACCTCGCTTGTTCAGGATGGCAACGTCACTATTGACACCGACTATTGGCTGGAATCGTCGCAACGCGAGGAGGGATACCCGCTCAAGATCCCCGTTGTGGACATCGTCGAAATCGGTGCCGGTGGCGGCTCAATAGCGTGGGTCGACCAGGGCGGGTCAATCAATGTTGGCCCACAATCCTCCGGTGCAGATCCGGGACCCGCATGTTACGGCCGTGGTGGCACGGAATCGACGGTCACGGACGCAAACCTCTTGACTGGTCGGCTCAATCCGGACTACTTCCTCGGCGGCGAGATGACCCTTGATGTCGACGCTGCCCACAACGCGCTCGAACCGCTTGCGGATGAGTTCGGGACCAGTGTTCGCGAAGCCGCACACGGAATTCTCCAGATCGTCAACTCGAATATGGCCAACGCCCTCAAACAAGTCAGTATCCGCCGTGGCCACGATCCACGGGACTTCGTGATGATCGCGAGTGGCGGCGCAGGTCCGCTTCATGCCGCGACACTTGGTCGAGAGCTCGGAGTCAAGAAGACGGTGATCCCACGGGCGCCCGGGCAGTTCTCCGCGTGGGGGATGTTGATGACCGACCTGCGGAAGGATTTCGCGCGGACGAACGTTCGGAACTTCGATCGCGATGCCGCAGCTGACATCGACGCCATCTTCGCGGAAATGGAGGCCGAAGCCTACGATGCGTACGCTTCGGAGGACGTTACTCGCGACGAGATCGAACTTGAGCGGACTGTTGATCTCCGCTACGCCGGACAGGAACACACGGTGAGCACATCAGTCGAAACAGGTGATGTCGACACAGCGGCGATTGAGGCGACGATCGAGCGGTTCCATGACAGACACGAACAGACATTCAACTTCCGCATGGACGACCCGGTCGAAGTCGTGAACCTCCGCCTGACTGCATACGCACCGATGCCGAAACCGGATGTTGACACCCTCACCAATGATGCCCCTCTCGAAGCGGCGATTAAGCGCTCGCGAGAGGTAGACTTCGGGAGTGAGGGAATCCACGATGCTCGCGTCTTCGAACGGGATGCTCTGCCGACGACGGAGCCAATTGAGGGACCAGCGGTCATCGAGGAACCGGCCTGTACGACGCTCGTCCACCCCGACCAGACCGTTGACATCGACGCGTTCGGCAACCTCCACATCTCGTAAAACCACCAATGCAATCTGAAACTGACACCCAAGAGCAGACTGATAGCGTCGATCCGTTCACTCGCGAAGTCATCACGAATGCCCTCCAGAGCGCGGCCGAGGAGATGTTCTTGAATCTCGGTCGCACCGCAAAGTCGAGCGTCATCTACGAGACGCTCGACTATGCTTGTGGCATCACTGATCCGGATGCGAACGTAGTCGCGCAAGCAAACGGAGTTCCCGGGTTCCTCGGCACGCTCAAATTCTGTGTCGCAGATTCTGTCGAGAAATTCGGAAGAGACGGCTTCGAACCCGGAGATGTCGTGTTGTTGAACGATTACCACGGTGGGACTCATCTCAACGATGTCGCGATGGTCGCACCGATCTTCGTCCATGACGAACTCATTGGCTTTGCGGCGTCGAAAGCACACTGGACGGACGTTGGGGGAAAAGACCCTGGATCATGGACAACGGACGCTACCAGTGTTTTTCAGGAAGGCGTCCAATATCCGATGGTCAAACTCTATGAGAACGGTGAATGTAACGACGCTGTCTACGACATCGTCGTGGCTAACACTCGAATGCCGGACATCACCCGGGGAGACATGCAAGCTCAGAAGTCGTCGATGGACGTCGGTGCGAAACGCGTCGTTGATGTCTTCAACCGCTACGGCACCGACGCCGTCCAACAGGCGATCGAAGACGAGTTCGACGCCGGCGAACAGCTTGTCCGCGAGGAAATCCGAACTCTCCCGAACGGGACGTATACTGCAGAAGATTACCTAGATGACGACGGCATCTCAGACGACCCGGTTCATGTCGAGGTTGAGGTCACAATTCGCGATGAGACGATCGAACTTGACTACACGGGTACCGACCCCGAGACGGAGGGGCCAATTAATTCGCCGTACGCTGCGTCCGTCAGCGATATTCGAGCGTTCTTCCAAGCAGTCACGCTCCCACAGGCAGAGACCAACGAGGGGTTCTTCCGGCCACTCGAGATTACCATCCCTGAAGGGACAGTTCTGAACGCGACGAAACCAGCGGCAATCGGGACTGACTGGGAAGGGTCCGCGATGGCTGCAGACCTCCCCTGGAAGGCGCTCGCTCCCCACCTTCCTGACCGCTTGTCCGCTGGCCACTTCTTGAGCGTCTGTGCGACAATCGTCGGTGGCCATGACGACCGTCGCGATGAGGATTTCCTCGTTGTGGAGCCACAGCCGGGTGGCTGGGGTGCCAGTCCTGGCAAGGACGCCGCCGACGTCTTGGTGTGTTCAGGAGACGGTGATACGCTCGAGATGCCCGTGGAAGTGATGGAAACTCGCTTCCCATTGCTCTTCGACACCTTCGCTCTTGATACGCCACAGGAGGCAGGCCATGGCGAGTTCCGGGGTGGAACCGGGCTGGTCCAGGATTATCGGATGTACAACGCGTCTGACGGATTCATTACTGCTGGCTTCGGACGGTCGAAGTTCCCACCATGGGGTATCGAAGGCGGCCAAGACGGAGACGGGAATCACATCGAGATCATCCGTGACGACGACGGAAGCATCGAACAATACAGTAATCTCACAAACCACGAACTCGACGAAGGTGATGTCGCACGGCTCGTCACAAGTGCCGGTGGTGGATGGGGAGATCCCTACGACCGCGACCCTGACCGAGTTCTCGAGGATTATCGCGATGGCTACATTACCAGGGAAATTGCCCGGGAACAGTATGGAGTCGCTATTATGCAGTCGGGGGAATTGGATGTGACTAAGACCGAGACGCTCCGTGATTGCCAACTGGACACAGCGGGTGCAACGAGCAACGGTTCGAGCCGAGGTGACTCTCAATGACGGCCGATGATGTCGGATTAACGGATCTTAAATCAGTATGGGAGAACAGCGCGGGTAGCCCGCTAACGCTGTTTGAGGCATCTGATCCTGAAGCAGAGACGGGATCGTATGTCATCCAGTCAGGTGAGCGTGTCCCTGAAGAGGGGTGGACGAGCCACGATGGGGATGAACTGTCCGTGATTCTCGAAGGAGACGTTACGCTGGTTACTCGAGATACAGAGTACACCGTCTCGGAAGAGACATTGTCCGTAATCCCGGCCGATGTTGAACATTACAGCATCAACGAAACTGATTCTCCGACGAAGTTAGTGTATACTGTGATTGGGGGCTCTGAGAAGTAACCGCCGGTTTTCGCCGGCAGAGCATCCACAAACTGGCCGCTATCGGGACGGCCTTCGCCGTGAGCTATTCAGTTCCCCCGCTGAGTGTCTTGTGCCAGGCCTTGTGTGTCTTCGTTACAGGAATAGTCTCGTATTGGCCGACCGCGTCGTGGTCTTGGAGCAGCGAACGAAGGAAGGTATTGATGTCGGAAAGTGAGGCGTGCCAGACGCGAAGAAGGAGGTCGTATTGGCCCATGTACTCTCCAATCTCGTAGATGAGCTCTTCGTGTTTAATCTCCTCTAGGAATTCTTCGAGCGTTTCAGTGTCGACATCGGAATTCAGTGTAACGAACACGTCGGCGTACGCGAGATCTGCTTCTTGAAGGACGAGAACGCCGAGGACATCGATGAGTCCTTTCTCTTCTAGGTTCTTCCGACGTCGGCGTGCTGCAGTTCTGGAAAGTCCAACGCGTTCACCGAGCTCGGTGTCGGACATTCGCCCGTCTTCGTTGAGAGCTTTATAAATTCGGTAGTCGGTTTCATCCAGGTGTTTTTTCAGGATTTGTTTGACCTTGTCGTTGTTCAACCGCTCGTTGGGGGGGGTAGCCTGTGGGGCCATTAGATAGCTATTTCAACCCGAAGAAAGTGTAGTTGTCGGTCAAACCGTGATTAGTCGGGTTTCGCTTCGGGCTAGTATGAGAAATCCACCCTGAAAAAATAGATTTGAGAACTCTCCAAAGGAGTGAATCAGTATCCTGTGTGCGCTTTTGTGTAGCACATTGTTAATTCCAGAGAGTTGCTTTGGCGGCACGGGCCTTTTTTAGACGCTCGAATTCACGTGGTTCAGGTGGTGAGAGACTGCTCGATGTTTCTGATGGCGGCCTTTAGGACGATCTCTCGAAACTGACCAAACCACGTTCTGGCTTTAATCGTCGAGCCGAATCGCTTGCGCAGCGCGAAAAATATCGATTCGACAATAGACCGTCGATGGTACGTTTCATCATCAATTCGAGCATTGTGAGCGGCATCAAGCGAGTAGAATTCACGGTGCTTGATCACCGGTCTGATGCCTTCTTTACGCAGCATATGACGGAGTTCGTCCCAGTCAAAGCCTTTGTCGGCGACTACAGTTCCTAGCTGTTCGAGATTTCTCGTGAGGATCTGCCACGCAATCTGTGTGTCGTGTGGAAGGTTCTTTGAGCAGTGAACGTCGAGGATTGCTCTCGTCGAACAATCCACGAGAAGCGTGGTTTTAACCGACTCAAACGTGCCTTTGACACGCTTCGCGTAGTTGTGGCTGGACGAACGATGAGCGAGGCTGGTGGAGTCGATGGCCTGAATCTCTCCAGTATCAAATAGATTCACCGACAGCCGCAACAGCACTCGCCAGACGCGCATCTTCAGCGCTTGCTTCCGAGCACAAACCGTGGTGAAATCCGGCAACTCTTCGACCGACAGCCCGAGTTTCTCCACGATATCAGGCATTTCACGGAGGAGATCGAGGAGTCGCCGGTACGGAAGGTCGAGGTATTCGCGGAGTCCGTGGAGAGTGATGATCACCCAGTCAGCGTAGCCACCTTCCCCTTTCTTGACAGGCTGATTTCCGTCACTCCCGACAGCTTTTTGAGACAAAGCCATACATCGGTCGGTGAAGCGGGCGAGTTTCGAAGGCACATCGAACTTTGCTCGCTTCACTTCCTCGAGATCCCGCCGTTCAGGCAATATTCTTAGCGTCTAAACAAGGCCGGCGGCACGTTTAAGCGCTTCTCGTCCGGGGTTGGGGTTAGAAGTTCTCACCTGAGTTGGAACGCTCGGAGAT
>NZ_NHOA01000100.1 GCF_002727125.1 Halorubrum persicum | reverse complement strand
AGTTCTAACGGCTACTATAACTGCACCGCTTTGCTCGTGAGGCTGAAGATCTTCAATATGAGTGTCGACAGTCTCCTAGTTCAACTCCCCTCAGACTGGTGGCTTATCCCGCCGCAGTGTTGCGATTCATGAAAGCCAGATGAAGAAAAATTCTTATAAATAACGATTCTCATTATAGTATGAACCATATGAACAGCTATAATCTCGAATATGACAAGGCTTTAAGACTGTTTTTAGACCTCGAACAAGAGTATAATACTTTTTCTATAAAAATAAATGGCACACCTGTTTGGGAGCGAATTCGTCAAAACCTATTCAGAAAGATATTAAGAAAACTAGATATAATAAATCAACCCCATTCAAGTGTAGATAAAAGCAATATATTTAATCATATAAAAGGAGTATATAAGTGGGGAAGATCTCTATTTTTAAAAAACCCGTTTTTTGCTTCGAAGTCTGATTTCTTTTTTATGGGTAGTTCCCGACGTAAGCCTCGTGAAGACGGTTTCCAATGGGATTTGTTTTGTGACCCTATACTTAACAATCTAGACCTTGATTATGTATATTCCGAGCCACCATATGAATTTTCGCACAAGAAACCAGCGAAGACAGAGAATATCAAGTATTTAGATGTCATAACGTACACAAGCGTGGTACAACGTGAGCTCGGTTTCGCTAATTATGAGTTAACAGAAGACGAAGAAAGAAAGCTTTTAGCGATTGAGAGGGGGCTATCCGATGCCTTTGATATTTCAGTCTGCCTATGTGATTTAGTACGAGAAAAAATGAGAGAGCGCAAATCAAAAAAGTGGCTCTATGAACGTCTTTTAGATCGAATACAGCCGAAAATAGCGGTTATCGTGGCGAGTGCGTTCAAACACACATTTATAGAAGTCTGTAAGAATCGGGATTTGCCGGTAGTGGAATTACAACATGGTGGGTTCGGTCCAGATCATCTTGGTTACTCTTTTACAGGAAATAAAAGTAGCACAACGTTTCCAGATTATCTTTTTGTATTTGGTGAATTTTGGAAGGAAAATATTAACTTCCCGATACGTGATGAAAATGTATATCCTGTTGGTTATCAATACTTGGAGGAAGAAAAGAAAAAATATGAGGATATCCAAAATAAACAACAGATATTGTTTATATCTCAAGGACCCTTTGGTAAGGTCATCTCCAAATTCGCAGCGGAACTAGCTGTATACGATGTCGAGTATAGTATAATATATAAGCTTCATCCGGGAGAATATGCTCGCTGGAAAGATGAGTATCCATGGCTTGATCGTGCTCCGATAAAAGTACTTGATAATGATTCTGTTCCTCTATACAAACTTCTTGCTGAGTCCGAAATCCAAGTTGGTGTGAACTCTACAGTTATATGGGAAGGGCTTAATTTTGATTTAGATACTTACTTATTAAATGCACCCGGAATTACTCGAATGGAGTATCTTATTGAACAGAATGTTGCTTCAGTTGTATCCTCGCCTGAGGAATTCATAGGAATACTTAACGGCGAAAGAGATCGCACTGACAATTATGACTTAAAATACTTTTTTGAACCGAATCCAATAAGGAACATATCAAAGGCTTTTGATAACATAATGGAACGCGAATACTAATTTTAATTATATTATTTCTTAAATAATAATGTACTATCTATCATATTTTATATTTAATTGTCAACAGTGTAGTCGGCGAAGTCTCACTCTCTTTGGAGGCGGCGGCTTCACCTCATCCACTAACTGTATTTTTAGCTAACTGTACCGCTTTTGTTCGTGAGGCGGAGATCCCAACATAAGTTTCGTCAGTCTCCCGCTTTAACCCTCTTGAACTGATGATTTATCTCGCCGTAGTGTGGCGATTCACTAGAGTTGTTATTCAACGAGGTGGTAAACACACCGATGATATAGTCTCATGCGAACACCTGCGAGAGCCACTCGACGCGAGGCTCTTGCCACACAGAGGTATCTCAAAGATTACCTTGCGCAGAATTTCCGCGCGTTCCAACTCAGTTTGAAATCAATAATGTGTTAATCAAAAATGAACTTCTCATTAGCGAATGAGTAATATGATACCTAAACCTACTCACCCGACTGGATATCGTGTAATTTAGCGTACTCCCCATTATCCTCAAGCAAATCTTCATGTGATCCAGATTCAACGATTTGCCCATTCTCAACTGTATAGATTCGATCTGCGTTTTGAATTGTCGACAACCGATGGGCAATCGCAATAATTCCGTACTCTCGATCCATTGACTCAATTGCTGCTTGTACTTCGCTTTCCAATGATGAATCTAAGTCACTAGTCGCTTCGTCTAACACGAGGAAATCCGCGTCTTTCAATAACGCTCGTGCGAGTGCCACACGCTGACGCTGTCCACCGGACAGTCGTACCCCGTCGTCACCTAACTGCGAGTCATATCCGTTCGGAAGTTCATCGACGAACTCGTCAACCTTCGCGATCTCACAGACACGTTTGACATCTTGGCGCGTCGCGTCTCGGTTCCCAATCGTCACGTTGTCCTCCAACGTGTCGGTGAATATGTACGGCTGTTGTCGGACGACTGCGATTCGCTCCCGCCACTGCTCAATGTCGTACTCTTGAATTGGTACGCCGTCGGCGCGTATCTCTCCGGTATCGGGATCGTACATCCGTGCGAGCAATGAGACAATCGTCGACTTCCCAGCACCAGATTGTCCGACGAACGCCACAAAATCCTCTTTAGTCACGTCGAAAGAAAGACCGCGGAGTACTTGCTCATCTTCTGTGTACGAAAACTCCACGTCATCAAATTCGATATGAGAAACGCAGTCCACAGATCGATCGCCACTTTGTTCTTGTCTTTCGTCAAATTCGTCCAAGAATATATGTGTCCGTCCGAGGTGTGAGAGATATCCTTCAACTGAATAAACCAGCCGGTTCAGCGAACTCACACGCGGTGCCAGTTGGAACATCGCAATCAGGAAGATACCGAGTTCACCGAGTGCGAGGCCTGTGAAGGTAAATCCAATATAAATCAACGCGAAGATTGTGACCGCGGCAGACAGTTCAAAGAGGTTTTTGATCGCAGCTTCGTTCCGCTTGATATCGACTTCTGAGACCGCATACTGATCGATCCATTCCGAAAACGCGGAGAATACTTCGGAGCGTAGGCCAAACAGTTTGACGTCCCGAATGCCTTGTGTTCCAGCCTGTACTGTCTCCTGAACGCGCTCGTTCGCTTCTGCTACCCGCGAGCCGACGGTAACCGCCGGTTCGATTACGACTCGGAGTAGAACAGTGATCCCTCCGAGCAGTAACATGGCAAAAATAGTCATTGACGGGGTGATGTAGAACATCACGCCAACGTACATTAACACCAAAAAAAACATCTGGAGCATCTGGACGCCCTTCCGTATCACCAATGCGGAGTACCGCGTCTCTGTGATGATTGCATTGAGGATATCGTCGGATCCCGCCTCATCGTAGTAACTCACTTCAGCATCAAGAGCACCTTCGAATGCTCGCGTACGTAGATGTTTTTCGTACTGTTTTGCGAGTATTGAGGCGAACCACTGCGCGAGGAAAGACATTGTGTATCGAACCGTCATTACCAGCGCAACACCGGTGATGAGATATCCGAGTGAGAACGGAATATTGAAGAACTGATAGGTGGAAATAAACAGCTCCATTACTGGGCCGCCAGCGGTAGTAGGGTCATTGCTCTGTGCCGTTTCAAGAATAGGGTAAATGAAACTGAGGCCGACTCCTTCGAGGAGCGCGACGAATGCGCCGAAGCAGACGAGCCCGAAGGTAAATAGCGGACGATATTCTGCCACTCGGCGGAGAGCACGGAGCTTTTCTCGATTCAAGAGTTCCTTACTGTTCGTAGACATTGCTGGTTATCCGATGTGGTCGGGTAACAATCAAAAGACTGCTGTTTGTCTGCTCTAAACCGAGTTGCGGTACAACCAGAAACTCGGGAACCGGAAGGTGCTCGAACAGCGGTACGATCTCTGTCGCCGCTGTATTCAAGAAGTCGTTGACCGAAGCTACGTTTGTAGAGCGTCGGAACTGGTAGACGTAGTTTCTAAGCCCTGCGACTCCCTTAGGAGGTTTTCTATGACACACTCTCGAATCAAAAAATAGGTTCAACAAGCGATTGAAGGGGTGGGTCGAGCCTACGCTACTGTGACGAACGCCAACCGGCTGTCGACGGTGAAAAACGTCGATCAGATTTACGCGGTTGAGGAGGACCGAGTCACTGAGACAGGACAACATGACCAACTCGTTGTGGAGGGCGGAAAGTACGCGGAGCCGTACGAAGCCCAGTCGAACGTAGTAGTCCATCGTTTAACCTGGAGTCTGATTTTACTCAAGGCGCCGATCGGATTCAGTAGCTTGATTGGTGCCGTCCAGAAAACGTGAAAGAGATGATTAACGGCAACACCGTACTCTTGACCGGTGGAGCGGGATCGGTCGGCCACTCCCTCATTCCACGGTTACTTGATCGGGATCCGCAGACTCTCCGTATTCTTGACAACAGCGAACCGGGATTGGCATCGTTGAAATCAGAAATTTCCGACGGCCGCTGCCGGTTCTTCGCCGGAAACGTCCGAGATAGTGACCGACTCGCGCGTGCGATGTCCGGCGTAAACGTCGTCATCCATACGGCCGCGATGAAACACGTCGACATCTGCGAGTACAACCCCTTTGAGGCGGTGAAGACGAACGCGCTTGGGCTCCAAAACGTCGTCGACGCGGCTATCGACGCGAACGTCGATCGCTTCGTCTTCACGAGTAGCGACAAAGCAGTCCATCCAGCCAACACGATGGGAACCACGAAACTACTCGGAGAAAAACTTGTCACGGCTGGAAACACCTATAGCGGAGGGAGCGACATCGACCTCGCATCTGTCCGGTTCGGGAACGTGATCAAGTCCTCACAATCTGTAATCCCGCTCTTTACCGAACAGATTGCTGAGGGTGGACCGATCACCCTGACAGATAATCGGATGACTCGATTTTTCCTCACGTACGACGACGTGTTTGATCTCGTCACTGGGGGCGCCAGAAAAACGACCGGCGGTGAGGTGTTCGTCTACAAAATGCCTGCAATCCGGATCCCGGACTTGGCGGATGCGATGATCGAGACGCTCGCACCTGAGTACGGATACGCGCCGAACGACATCGATATCGAGGTCATCGGTCCTCGGCCGGGTGAGACGTTCCACGAGGAGATCATGACCGAGCGTGAGTCTCGGCGTGCCTACGAGAACGACTCGATGTACGCCATTCTTCCGGAGGCGACCGAAACTCGGACACCGGATCCGCCGGAAGGATTCGAACCGGTCGACGATATCGTGCTGTCCTCGAAGGACGCAGAGAAGCTATCGAAAAGCGAAATCGTCTCACTCCTAGAGACGAACTGTTCAATCAGAACAAGTAATGAGTGAAACAGTTGCCGTCACCGGTGCCGCTGGATTCATCGGTCGCTGGGTCGTTGCGGAGCTTCTCGACCGGAGGCACACGGTTTACGGACTCGATAACTTCTCGAACGGTTCCGAACGAAACATCAAGGAGTTCCGAGACAACGACAGGTTCCACATCTACGAGGGGGACGTCCGATCTCGGGAGGATGTGAGTCGACTCTTCGGTCACGATGTTGACGCGTGTATTCACCTCGCGGCCGAGATCGATGTCCAAGAGAGTCTTGAGGACCCGGAAGCGCACTTCGAAGCGAACGTCGTCGGTACCCAGAACGTTCTCGAAGCGTGTCGGGAGGACAATACGCGACTTGGCCTCGTCGGCACCTGTATGGTGTACGACATGGTTGACTCGGAGACCGGGATCAGCGAGGAACATTCGACGAAGCCGGCGTCGCCGTACGCCGGGTCGAAGTTAGCCGCCGAAGACATGGCCGAGGGCTACTACCACGGGTACGATCTCCCGATCACGATCCTGCGCCCGTTCAACACATACGGGCCGTATCAGAAGACCGGGATGGCGGGCGGCGTGGTGTCGATCTTCACGAGCCGCGATATTCGAGGGGAGCCGCTGAAGATCTTCGGTGATGGGGCCCAGACACGAGATCTGTTGTACGCGACCGACTGCGCTCAGTTCATCGTCGAAGGAACATTCAGTGACGAGACCGTCGGTGAGGTCATCAACGCGGGAACGGGAGCCGACGTGTCGATCAACGAACTCGCAGAGCTGATCGCAACAGACGGGACGGATATCACGCACGTGGAACACCACCATCCGCAAAGCGAAGTCCGGAAACTGCTCTGTGACCCAACGAAGGCAAACGACGTACTCGACTGGGAAGCGGAGGTCACGCTCGAAGAGGGTATCTCTCGGCTACGGACGTGGCTTCATGAGTCCGAGGAGGTCGCGAAATGACGGGGGATATGCCGGCACACTACGGCGGCGAACCGATCCGCGAGGAGGTTTTGGGATACGGTTCACAGAGTATCGGCGACGACGAAAAACAGGCGATTGTGGAGGCGCTTGAGGGAGACTACATCACCCGCGGACCGACGGTTGAGGCGTTCGAAGAGCGTGTCGCCGAGGTCGTTGGCGTCGACCACGCGATTGCGACGACCTCCGGAACGACGGCGCTTCACCTGGCGGGGCGTGCGGCCGGCTTCGAACCCGGTGATGAGGTCATCACCACACCCCTCACGTTCGTGTCGACAGCGCATGCGGCGACGTACTGCGGAGCGACGCCCGTGTTCGCCGACATCGATCCGTACCGACGAACCCTCGATCCGGACGCGGTTCGCGAGCAGATCACGCCGGCAACGGAGGGAATCGTTCCGATGCACTACGGGGGTCATCCCGCAGATATCGAAGGTCTTCTGGAAGTCGCCGACGAGTACGACCTGACCGTGATCTGGGACGCGTGTCACGCCTTCGGCGGAACGTGGGACGGCGAATCGATCGGCGCGCAGCGCGATATGGCGATGTTCAGTTTCCACCCAGTCAAGAACATCACGACCGGCGAAGGTGGAATGGTCGTCACAGACGACGACAATCTCGCGACGCGGCTGCGTCGGCTCCGATCGTTCGATATGGATTATGATCCGGACGGTCACGACAACGAGCCTTGGTATCAGGTCTCGGAAGGCGTTGGGTACAACTACAACGTGACGGATCTCCAGGCGGCGCTCGGACTCGCTCAACTCGATCGGTTAGCGGAGTTCAAGACACGACGAGACGAGATCATCGCACGGTACGACGAGGCGTTCAACGACGTATCCGGAGTTCGGACGCCGCCGGAACCGACAAACGCTGATCCGATGTACCACTTATACGCCGTGGAGATCGGCGAGGAGTTCGGGTGTGGCCGGAGAGAGTTCGTTAACGCAATGCACGCAGAGAACGTCGGCGTACAGGTCCATTATGTCCCCCTTCACTATCACCCGTACTTCCAAGAGGAGTTCGGGTATGAACGAGGAGCGTTCCCTGAGACAGAGATGGTGTACGATGGTCTGGTGAGCCTTCCGCTTCACGCGGAGATGGACGATAACGATGTTGAGGATGTGATTACGGCCGTGCGCAGGTTACGCGAATATCACACGTAACGGTTCTACGGAGCGGTTTCTCGGCAGCCCGCCAACGTTCGAGAGTACAAATCGAGACGCTAGAATCCGATCGGATGATTTTATTCGTTCGCTCGCAGGAGAAACGGTATGGCCGAGTTTCACATCGGGGACCGTCCTGTAGGGCCGGACGAGCCGGCGTTCGTGATCGCGGAGGCGGGGTCGAATCATAACGGGGACCTCGATACCGCGAAAGAACTCATCGACGTCGCCGCCGATGCCGGGGCCGACGCGGTGAAGTTCCAGACGTTCCGCGCCGAGGACCTGTACGTCGAAGCGAGCGGCGAGGTCGAGTATCTCGACGACGACCGGAGCATCTACGAGATTATCGAGTCGATGGAGATGCCCTACGAGTGGATCCCCGAGCTACACGACTACTGTCTCAAGCGTGGGATCCAGTTCATGTCGACGCCGTTCGACGAGCGATCCGCGGCGGAACTCGCCGAGTACGTTCCCGCGTGGAAGGTCGCTTCGTACACGAGCAGCCACATCCCGTTTCTCGAACACCTCGCGGAGACCGACAAACCGATCATCATGTCGACGGGCGCTCACGAGTTGGATGAGGTTGCGGAATCGGTGATGGCACTCCGCGAGGCAGGGGCCTCCGAGCTCGTCCTGTTACAGTGTGTCGCCGCGTATCCGACGCCGATCTCCGAGATCAACGTCGGCGTCATTGAGACGCTTCACGAGGAGTTCGACGTTCTAACGGGTCTCTCGGATCACACGCTCGATCCCGTAACCGCCCCATCGACCGCTGTCGCCCTCGGCGCTTGCGTTATCGAGAAGCACTTCACTCTAGATAAATCGATGGAGGGACCCGACCACGAGTTCGCGCTTGAACCCGACGAATTAGACCAGATGGTGACGGCGATTCGCGATACGGAAGCCGCGCTCGGCTCGGGCGAAAAACGCGTACTGGAGGTCGAACGCGAACTCCACGAGAAAGCGCGCCGCGCGATTCACGCGGTCGAAGACATCAAGGCGGGCGAGGAGTTAACCGAGGAGAACCTGAAGGTGCTACGTCCAGGAGGGCGTACACCCGGTCTCGATCCCAAATTCTACGATGAGATAGTTGGCACGACGGCCGATCAGGACGTTCGGGAAGGAGATGGCATAGGTTGGGAGGATATCGCAAACTATGATTCGTAGATGTACTGTACCCAATCACCATCTGTAGCACTCTTTTCGAATCCACAGCGTTTGAAGAGGTTTTTTGATGGTTCGTTGTTTTCATGAATTTCCGCGGTCAACGGGGTACGATCCGCGAAGCGGTTACAGATCCACTCAAGCGCAGCCGTTGCGACTCCGTGGCCGTGTGCGGAGAAATCTCCAAGATAAATTCCAACTTCGTCATCAGCATCGATGCTGACGACACCGATACGGCGTTTCTCGTACCGTATCAAGAAATCGTAGCGATTGTCGGACCGTGATTCGTACCACTCCACGTGTTCATCCCAGTTGAGTGGTTCGTCCTGTACACGGAAGTGTCGATATATCTCAGGGTTCGATCTCCACGCGAGTAATAGTTCTAGATCGCCACGTTCGACCGGGCGCATCCGAATCGAGGAGTCGAGATCATGGAGAGACGAGCAGGGGTCACAGAGAACACGTTTTTTTTCTGTACTCAGTGAGCGTTCAATAGGAAGTCGGCAATCGTCACAGGTTGCCATCGTACGGTAGAAGTGTTTCGATTAAAAAGTACGTATGGTTTCGTGTAGAGATTCCGTGGTCGCTACAGCACCTACATTCGTCCGTATCAGTAAATTGTGAAATACAGTAGTAGTCTGAATTGCTGTGTTGAATAGCGATCTAATCGGCTAATATCGCGGAGTAGAAGGACGAAGCCGAGGAAATCGATTCTGTCCATGGAAGTCGATCTCCTCGACTTCGTTGAGCAGTGTCGTCGCCTAGTCAAACAAGCGTTGG
>NZ_NHOA01000056.1 GCF_002727125.1 Halorubrum persicum | reverse complement strand
GAGACCGCGGTCGACCGCGGCGTCGACCCCACCTTCGCCGCGTCGACGCTGGAGTCGACGACGACGGAGATCCGCCGCGACGGGGCGCCCGTCGAGAACCTGACCGACGACCACTTCCTCGACCTGTTCGCGCTCGTCGAGGACGACGACCTCGCGAAGGAAGGGGTTCCCGAAGTGCTGACGACGCTCGCGGAGGACCCGTCGCTGTCGGCGGCCGAGGCGGTCGAGGAGGCGGGCCTGTCAGGCGTGAGCGAGGCCGAAGTTCGGGAGGCCGTGGTGGAAGTCGTCGAGCGGAACGCGGACCAGATCGAAGAGGAGGGGATGGGCGCGTTCTCCGGGCTCATGGGCGAAGCGATGGGCGCGCTCCGCGGGAAGGCCGACGGCGAGGTCGTCTCCGACGTGCTCCGCGAAGAGATCGGGAAGCGGTCGTAAGGCGCTGCGTTCGAGTCCGAACGCGGGGCGTCGCGCCGGCCGCACGCTGTTCTCTCAGTCGGTTAGCTCCGCGATCAGGGTGTCGAGGTCGTACGTCGCCGGCGCGCGGGGCTCGTCGCGCAGGGTGGCGATCGTGAACGTCGAGTTCGTGCGCTCGACTTGGGGGATCGCTTCGAAGTCGCTGATGAGCCGTTCGACGGTGTCCGACGAGGAGAGCCGCGCGAGGACGACGAAGTCGGTCTCGCCCATCGTGAAGAACGCCTCGGTCACGCCCTCCACCGCGAGCAACTCTTCCGCGAACTCCTCGTAGGGGCCCTCGTAGTCCGCGAGCACCTCGACGATCACGGTGACGCCGAGCCCGAGCGCCTCGTGGTCGAGGTCGTACAGGTCGTTCTCGATCACGCCGTCCTCGCGGAGGTTGTTCAGCCGGTAGTGGATCGTCGACACCGGAATGTCGGTCTCCTCGTGGAGCCGCTCGGGGCTCCCGGTGCCGAGGTCCGAGATCGCCTTCAACAGCCGCACGTCGCGCTCGTCCATACCTCCCGTTCGCGTGATGGTCTGTTATATATTACGACCGATATACTTGTATCCAAATTCAAAATAGCCGCCCCTTTCGAAGGCAAGTCGCATTAGATTCGTATGTGTGATTGTTCATTTCCAATATGGGATGATTCGGGAGAATAGTTTAACTATCTCTGCCGATTTCGAATAGACAGCCAATGGATCTGCGGAACCTCATTTCCACTCCCGAATCGATCGTCGCCGCGTTCGTTCTCCTCGCGACCCTGTGGGGCACCTCCTTCGTCGCCATCGAGGCCGGACTGCACTACTTCCCGCCGCTCCTGTTCGCCGGCGTGCGCTACGCCGTCGCCGGCGCAGTTGTGCTGGGTTTCGCCGCGTTCGTGTCCGACAGGACGCTTCCCCGCGGCCGCGACGAGTGGCTCGGCGTCGCGGTCGCCGGGGCCTTCGTGATCGCCGCGTACCACGGCCTGCTGTACGTCGCCGAACTCCACATCACGGGCGCGGTCGCCGCCGTGATCGTGAGCCTCGCACCCGTGTTGACCGCGACGTTCGCGGCGCTCCTCCTCCCGAACGAACGGCTCGGCCCCCTCGAAATCGGCGGGTTCGCGCTCGGGATCCTCGGCGTGATAGTGATCGCCGACCCGATGCAGGCGGGACTCGGAAGCTCCGCCCTGCTCGGCGCCGGCCTCGCGTTCGCCGGTGCGGTCGCCTTCTCGCTCGGCGCGGTGCTGCTCCGCCCGCTCCGCACCGACCTCCCGATCGCCGCGCTGCAGGGGTGGGCGATGGTGTCCGGCGCCGGGATGCTGTTCGTCGGGGCCGCCCTGCTGGGTGAGTCGCCCGGGGAGATCGTCTGGAACACCACGTCGATCGTGTCGCTGTCGTATCTCACCCTGTTGTCGGGCGTCGTCGCGTTCCTGATCTACTTCGCGCTGCTCGACGAGGTGGGCCCGGCCCAGCTCCACCTCGTCGGCTACGCGGAGCCCGTCGTCGCCGCGGTCGGGAGCTGGGTCCTGCTCGGCAGCCTGATCGACGGCGAGGCGATCATCGGGTTCGTGGCGATCCTCGTCGGCTTCGTCGTCCTCGAACGCCACGAGATCGCCGCCTACGTCGGCATCGAAGACGCGCTCGGTGCGCGCTAACGGACGGCAGAAGCGACCCATCGCACCGAGCGTGTAGAGCACCGAGCGTCACCGGCGTTTTTCCGGGCCCTGTCCTCAACCGCCGACATCCGCCGTCAGCCCCGCCCGGAGGTCTCGACCGAAGTAGTGGCCGAGCAGCGCCAGCACCAGCCCCGCCCCGCCGCCGACCGCGAGCAGCGGGAGTCCCCACTGCGAGAGGTAGTCGATCCCGATCGGGAGGAAGCCGATCCCGAGGACGCTGGTCACCGCGGTGCCCGCGCCGGCCGCGACCCCGGCGAGGCCGGTTTCGACGTATTTCCCCGCTGAGAAGACCAACCCGACCAGGAACGCCGCGAGAAACACCCCGGCGGCCGAGCCGATCGTCCCTCCGATGAGCGGGATCGCGCCGCCGGCGAACACGCCGAGCGCGACGGCGGCGAGCGCGACGGCGAACGACTTCGCGGAGAACCAGCGTCCGTCCATCCCGACGCGACCGGCGGGTCCGCGCCCCTCGCTCGACCCCGAGTCGCTCCCGGTGTCCGAACCGTCCCCGGTGTCGCCGTCACCCCCGCCGTTCGCGAGGTCGTCGTCGAGGAGGTCGTCGAGGTCGTCCATCGGGTCGCCGTCGGACGCCTCGCGCTCCTTGGAGGGTTGCATGCCCGAGAATTCGCCCGTGAGACCTTGTGTCTTGCGCCGAGCCCGAATCGAAGCGCCGATCGGCGGTTCTGCAGCGGGTCCATGCGATACGATACCGCTCGCCGTTTCACCGGAAACCCGGTGTCCCCGGATCGGACCGCGACCGGTTCCACCGCGGTAGCCGCGCGCGAGTACGGCTCACTCCGAAGCGGGCGAGGGTTCCCGAGAGCCCCACACCAGCTTGTCGACGAGTTCGACGGTCATCGCCTCGTCGACGGCCACCTGACAGGAGAGCCGCGGGTAGCCGAACCGGTCCGCCACGCTGTCGTGCCAGTGTTCGGGTGCGGGCCCCTCGCGGATCCGGACGCCGCAGGTCGCACAGAGCCCCCGGCCCCGGCAGTTGAGTCGGTGCGTCGCGGCGGCGTACGGCGACAGCCCCGCCTCCAACAGCACCCGACGGAGGTTCCGTCCGGGGGCGACCGCGAGTTCGGTGCGCTCGTCGCCGTCGAGGACGGTCAGCGGAACGGTGTCGTCGCCGGAGCCGGTCATGCGATCGGGATTCGGGCTCCGAACGGATAGGACTGTGCTCGCTCCGCCCTCGCGCCGACAAGCCGGTCGGTTCGCCGGCGTGACGCGAAGCGGGACCCGGAACGGCTTTGCGGGTCCGCGTCGACCCGGACGACATGGACACGCGTCGCGCGCTGCTCGACGCCCTCGGCGACGGCCCAGTCTCCGGCCCCGCGCTCGCCGCCGACCTCGACGTGTCGCGAGCGGCGGTGTGGAAGGCGGTCGAGTCTCTCCGGGAGGAGGGGTTCGCGGTCGAGTCGACGCCCGAGGGGTACGTCGCTCCCGATGACCCCGGCTACTCCGCCGCCGGCATCGAGTTCGGGCTCGACGCCCCCTACGCGATCGAGTACCACGACCGGCTCCCGTCGACCAACGACCGCGCCCGCGACCTGGCGACCGAGGGGGCCGACGGCGTCGCGGTCGTCGCCGACGAGCAGAGCGGGGGACGGGGGCGGCTCGACCGCGAGTGGGTCGCGCCGAGCGGCGGGGTCTGGCTCTCGCTCGTGACCCGACCCGACGTGCCGCCCGCCCGCGCCCCGCTGTTCACGCTCGCGGCTGCGGTCGCGACCGCGGACGCCTGTCGGGAGGCGGGCGTCGACGCCCACATCAAATGGCCGAACGACGTGCTCGTGGGCGGTCTCGACGGAGAGCCCGATCGCGACGCCGACACCGAAGGTCGCGGCGGTCGCAAGCTCGCGGGCATCCTCACGGAGATGCAGGGCGAGGCCGACCGCGTCTCGTGGCTCGTCGCGGGGATCGGCGTCAACGCGAACATCGGCTCCGACGCTCTCCCGCCGGGCGCGACCTCCCTGCGGGAGGAGCTCGGCGACCCCGTCGACAGGCGCCGGTTCGCCGCGACGCTCCTCGAACGCTTCGCGGCGCTCGCGGGGGCGCCGGACCGGATGGACCGGATCCTCCCGGCGTGGCGCGAGCGCGCGA
>NZ_NHOA01000122.1 GCF_002727125.1 Halorubrum persicum | reverse complement strand
ATTCGCGCCTCAAGAACAGGCCACATCGTAAACCACAATATCCCAATCCAGCGGTACGGTGCCGTGGGAATCCTCGCGCTTCAGCGCGGGGAGGATGTCAATACATGTGAACCCGAACCGAGCAATTCAGGCCGATGGTGAAACGGAACGTGTGTGCTGTCGCCAGTCAGGGGTGTTGAGATTATACCAAGCTTCGATCGCGTTACCTTTGGCGTGAATTATGGCAGACTGCGGGCGC
The DNA here is from genome assembly GCF_002727125.1 of Halorubrum persicum. Taxonomy (GTDB): domain Archaea; phylum Halobacteriota; class Halobacteria; order Halobacteriales; family Haloferacaceae; genus Halorubrum; species Halorubrum persicum. Next base: position 25,238 of record NZ_NHOA01000122.1, on the reverse strand, counting down.
TTCGAGCTAGCTTTGAGCTGTCTCAAGCGCGACATTGCAGATCGAATCACTCGCAATCGATACCCATCTTCAGCAAGAACTGGTCCGACAGAGTCTGCGTCATTGGCCATGATTTTGACATTATCGAGCTGATAGCATCGATGAAGTTTGATGATGAATCATCCCGTTGCCTGCTTATTTGCGGTTGGATAGAAGCCCATATGGAGGATCTCGTTGATATATGGATCAACCGCACCGTACAGCCAGAATTTCTGACGGTAAAGGCGGAGCATCTTTTCGCCAACCGCGAGTTGATCCTCGGGGACAGTCGAGGTCGACTTTCTGAGTCCAGTTGTGAATAGCGACGTGTCTCCGTCCGCTCCAAAACATTTCGAGACAGTTACTTATCTCACGGATCGACATGCCGCATAAGTGACCGCGAATTCCCTTTTCAATCACCCGGCGCAGCGTACGATCTCGCTCCACAAACGACAACCCGATACACACGATACGTTCGCTGAGACGTTTGATTTTGGTCTCAGCACTCTGAAGTCGAACGCCTCATTCACTAAGTTAACGTGACGGGTTTCTTGAGCCGTACTTTTATATCAGGCCACAGTGAGATGTAGACGGATGCGATACAGTCAGCTAAACCTATCGGGAAACAGACGTATAGCGGTAACTCGACGATCCGAAACGTACGATCTCACGAGCGCTAATTCGGATCTCCGATCGTTTGGGGACGTGGCGAGAGTGGCGAGTGTTGACGGAGATTCGATCGATCAGATCGCCACCAGCCTGCTCGATGAGGCCGAGACCATTGAACGGTCGACGGTGGACGAACATGCGACGGTTCCGGTGAACGCCTCAGAGGTCTGGGCGGCTGGCGTGACCTACGAGATCAGCGAACAGGCTCGAGAGGAGGAAAGCTCGATGCCGGACATCTACCTTGATGTCTACGACGCGGAACGCCCGGAGCTATTCTTTAAGTCCACGCCGTCGCGGACGGTCGGTCATCGAGAGGCCGTCGGGATCAGGGGGGATTCAGCGTGGAACGTCCCCGAGCCGGAACTGGGGATTGTCCTATACCGCGGCGAGATCGTCGGTTTCACGATCGGCAACGATGTGAGCAGCCGATCGATCGAGGGCGATAACCCGCTGTACCTGCCGCAGGCGAAGGTGTATGACCGGAGCTGTTCGCTCGGTCCGTGCGTTGTCACGCAGGACCACGTGGACGACCCTCGCGACCTCGAAATGGAGATGACCATCGAGCGCGACGGGGAAGTCGTGTACGAGGACGCAACGAACACGAACCAGATGGTCCGATCCTGTGAGGAACTCGTCTCGTACTTCACTCGACACAACGCCGTCCCGGAGCTGTCGGTGCTTCTGACCGGCACCTCGCTCGTCCCCGAAGAGCCGTTCGACCTGCGTGAGGGTGACCAGATCGACATCACCATTGAGGAGATCGGGACGCTCTCGAACGGCGTGGTCTCGGTATGACCGACGATGTCGTCCCCTCGCTCGACGGGTTCACCCGCCGCGACTGGCAGTCAGAGGAGACGAACGGGACGGTTAGGTTCGCGATGGTCGGGATGGGTTGGTGGACGCGCGAGCAGGCCATCCCCGCTGTCGAGGCGTCCGACTTCTGTGAGACAACTACCGTCGTCAGCGGCTCCGCGCAAAAGGTCGCAGCAGCGACTGACCTCGCGGACTCGATCGAACACGGGATCACTTACGAGGAGTTCCACGACGGGGTCGCGGAGGACGCCTATGACGCCGTGTACGTCGTCACGCCGAACGGGGCTCACCTCCCGTACGTCGAGACGGCCGCCGACCTCGGGAAGGCGGTCCTCTGTGAGAAGCCCCTCGAAGCATCGGTCGAGCGGGCCGAACGGCTCGTCGCTGCGTGCGACGACGTAGCCGTTCCCCTGATGGTCGCCTACCGGATGCAGACCGAACCGGCTGTGCGTCGGGCCAGAGAGCTCGTCGATGCGGGCGCGATCGGCGATCCTGTCCTGGTCCACGGGCACATGTCACAACGGCTCCTCGACGAGGTCGTTCCCGACCCGAACCAGTGGCGACTCGACCCCGAGCTGTCGGGCGGCGCGACGGTCATGGACATCGGCTTGTATCCGCTGAACACCGCCCGATTCGTCCTTGACGCCGATCCAGTCCAGGTCCGGGCCCGGGCGACTGTCGAGTCTGAACCGTTCGATGCGGTCGGCGACGAACACGTCAGTTTCGGCGTCGACTTCGATGACGGAACGCTCGCAGCGTGTACCGCCAGCCAGTCGGCCGCTCAGTCGAGCTTCCTCCGCGTGACGGGAACCGAGGGCGAGGTCGCGCTTGATCCGGCGTTCTACAACCGACAGGAGCGGAGATTTCGCCTGTCGATCGGCTCGCAGTCCGTGGACTACGACTTCGATCGGGTCAACCAGATGACCGAGGAGTTCGACTACTTCGCATACTGCCTGTTGACCGGGACCGACCCCTACCCCGACGGCGACCACGCGCTCGTCGACATGCGGACGATGAAGGCCATCTACGCCGCGGCTGAGCGCGGCGGTGACGTCGCGGTCGAAGCCGTCTAAGGGCCAGTCGCCTGCCGGCCATTTCGGACAATCCCGTCCGCGGCCGGATCAGGCCCGCACGTCAGCCCACTCGCCGCGCTCGTCTGACCGCTCGATCGCATCCAGGACCCGCTGGACGGCGAGCCCGGTCTCGAAGTCGGGCTCGTACGGTTCTCCGTTCCCGATTGCGGAGAGGAACTCGTAGTTCTCGTGGACGAGCGCGTGCTCCCAGCCGATGTTGTGACCCGCCGGCCACCATCGATCCACATACGGATCCGCGTCGTCCGTGACGTGGATCGTCTCGAAGCCTCGACCGTCTCCTCGAAGGACCTCCAGCTCGTTGAGCCGCTCCAGATCGAACCGGATCGCCCCCTCCGACCCGTTGAGCTCGATCGTGTTCCCGTTCTTGTGTCCCGTGGCGAACCGCGAGGCCTCGAAGACGCCCATGGCCCCGTTCGCGAACGCTGCCTGGGCGGAGTACGCGTCGTCAACCGTGACCGGCCGGGTCTCCCGGCTGTCGGACCCGGCTGCGGAGAGGGCATCGCTGTCGTCCGCTCCGGGAACGGGTCGGTCATTGACGAACGTCCGCAGGTGCCCCGAGACGCGCTCGACCCGTGACCCGAGGAGGAACTGCGCGAGGTCGATCGAGTGCGCGCCCAGATCACCAAGCGCGCCCGAACCCGCGATGTCCGCCGAGTTCCGCCAGCTCCACGGGGCCTGCGGGTCGACTAGCCAGTCCTGAAGGTACCGTGCGCGAACGTGGTACACTTCGCCGATCGCACCGCTCTCGACGAGCTCTCTGGCGTACTGGATCGCCGGGACGAAGCGGTAGTTGAACGCCGTGGCGGTGGACATGTCGCTCTCGCGGGCTGCGCTCGCCATCCGCTTGGCCGCGTCGAGGTCGTGGGCGAGCGGCTTCTCACAGAACACGTGGGTACCCGCATTGAGCGCCGCGATCGACGGATCCGGGTGGAGATTGTTCGGACCAAGGTTGTAGAACACGTCGACGTCGTCGACGGTGTCCCGCCAATCGGTCGCGTATCGATCGAATCCAAGCTGGTCGATCGCCGCCGAGAGCGCCTCTTCGTCGCGCCCGATCAAGACGTCACGCTCGACATCCGGCGCGTCGGGGAAGAACATCGGGAGCCGCGCGAGCGCGTTCGCGTGTGCCTTTCCCATGAACCGGTATCCGAGAAATCCAACGGTCAGGCTCATGGTTCAGGCCCAGTAGGTGTCGCCCGGCTGCGTCTCGAAGACAGCCCGCGAGAGCACGTCCACGGCCTTTTCCAGCCCTTCTCGACCCGACGTGAGCGAGTCCTCGTGTTCGATCGAGAGCGCTCCTTCGTAGCCGACCATCCGGAGCGTGGAGACGATGTCCTTCCAATGGGCCTCGCCGTGGCCGTACCCGATCGAGCGGAACAGCCACGAGCGGTCCGGCTCGGCCGTATACGGTTCAGTGTCGAGGACACCCTTGACGCGAGCGTTCGACTCGTACACCTTCGTGTCCTTTGCGTGGACGTGATGGATGGCGTCCTGCTCACCGAGGAAGCGTATCGCCTCGGCTACATCGATCCCCTGCCAGTAGAGGTGTGAAGGGTCGAAGTTCGCGCCGACATGCTTGTTCGTCGCCTCTCGAAGACGCATCATGCCGGTTGGCTCGTACACGAGCATGTTCGGGTGCATCTCGATGCCGATGTCGATGCCGTGCTCGGCGGCGTGCTCCGCCAGCGCGGTCCACGTCGGTATTGCGACCTCTTCCCACTGGTATTCCAGCGCCTCGGCGTGCTCGGGCGGCCACGGGGCCGTGACCCAGTTGGGGACCTCTCCATTTGGCCCCCCCGCCGGCAGCCCGGAGAAGGTGTTGACGGTGTCCACGCCCAACTGATCGGCGAGCCGGATCGTTTCTCGGATCTCCGTCGTCGCGCGCTTGGCCCGCTCGTCGTCGGGATGGAGCGGGTTGTTGTGTGTCGAGAGCGCGCTGATCGAGAGATCGTGGTCGTCGACCAGCTCCAGCAGCTCGCGCTGTGCCGCCTCGTCGTCGAGATACGCCTTCCGGTCGAGGTGGTCATCCCCAACGAATCCGCCGCAGCCGAGTTCGACCGTACCGACGCCGAGTCCGGAGAGATATTCGAGCGCTTCGTCGAGCGGTTCGTCACCGAGTACGACTGTTAGGACTCCTACGTCCATGCTATCCCGCTCGCCCCGTCAGAAAATAAAACTATGGGCGGACCTCGGAGATCTCCGCGCTTGACTTCGACTTACGCCTCGTCGAACAACTCCTCTCCGCTGACCATATGCTCCTCGACGGCGTCGAGGTTCAGCGTGAGTCCGAGCCCAGGCTTCTCGGGGATCTCCATCCGTCCGTTCCGGATCAGGTCGTCCTCCTCGACGAGGTCTTCCCACCAGCCGAGCTCGTAGCTGTGGTACTCGACGGCCAGGGAGTTCGGAATGGCCGCGGCCACCTGCGCGGACGCCATTGTCCCGATCGGCGAGGAGACGTTATGCATCGCCACGGGAATGTAGAACAGGTCCGCAAGGTCGGCGATTTTGCGGGTCTCGCGCATGCCGCCGACCCGTGGAAGGTCCGGGGCGATGATGTCGACTGCCCCCGGTTCGAGAAGGGTCCGCTGGCCGGCCGTCCGATAAACGTTCTCGCCGACCGCGATGGGGGTCGTCGTCGACTCCGTGACCCGCCGCTGGACGTCGTGGTTCTCCGGCGGGACAGGGTCTTCGAGCCACCATACGTCGTACTCCTCGACCGCCGCTGCGAGCCGCTTCGCGCTGCCGGCCGCGTACGACCAGTGGCAGTCGAAGGCGACGTCGGCCCGGTCGCCGACAGCTTGCGTGACCGCCTCGACGATCTCAACTTTGTGGTCGATCTCGGGCTCGCGGAGATGTCGGTTCGCCCGGTCTTTCTCGTGGCCGGAGGGCACGTCGAGGTCGAACTTGATCGCGTCGTAGCCAAGTTCTTCGACGACGCGGATGCCCTCGGCGGCACAGGCCTCCGGGTCTGCTTCGTTCTCCGTATGGAGATCGCAGTAGATCCGGACGTCATCGCGATATTTTCCGCCGACGAGCTGGTAAGCTGGAACGTCAAGGAGCTTCCCGGCAGCGTCGTGGAGCGCGATCTCGATCCCCGAGATGGCCGAAACCACCTTTCCCGAGATCGACCCCTCTCCAGACATCTTCTGAATGAGGTGTTCGTAGAGGCGGTCGATGTCGAGCGGGTTCTCGCCAACGAGGAAGGGTTTCATCCGCTCGATTATCGCCGTGTCGCCGCCGCCCCAGTAGGCCTCGCCGGTGCCCACGACGCCCGCGTCGGTGTAGACGCGTACGAGTATCCACGGATAGTTCCCGTCGACCATCGTGGTCTGGACGTCCGTGATCTCCGCGTCGCGGACGCCGCCCCGTGGCTTCGTGAGATCCATCGTCTTGCTCGACAGGTCCCGCATCGTATACTCCGCGTTCGGGTCGCGAAGCTTCGCGTGATCGACCATGACGGCCAAATGTCCGGTGACCCGCTACAAAAGCCTATGGGAACTTAGCGTACCCTCGACGGATCACGTCGCGGTCGAGCCCAGGCCGATGACCAAAAGACATGAGTGTGCGACCGTCAAAGTGCGAATCGATGTCGAAGCCCACAACGAACTACGTGGACGGCGAATGGCGAGGCTCGGAGACGGGAGAGACAATCGAGGTCCGGAACCCGGCGAACCCGGACGAGGTCGTCGCGACGTATCCGCGGTCCGACAAGCGGGACGCCGCGGCGGCTGTCGATGCCGCCGCCACGGCCGAGGCGGCATGGCGGGACACTCCCGGTCCGGAGCGTGGTCGGATCCTGCGGGAGGCGGGAACGATACTCGACGGACGGAAAGAGGAACTCACGGATATCCTCGTGGCCGAGGAGGGGAAGGCCCGCCCAGAAGCGGCCGGCGAGGTCCAGCGTACGATCGATATCTTCCACTACTTCGCCGGGAAGGCGTCGGACCTCGCGGGGACCCGGAAGGCGTCCAGCGGCCGCGACACGAACCTCTACACTCGCCGGGAGCCGGTCGGCGTCGCAGCGCTCGTCACACCATGGAATTACCCGATCGCGATCCCCGCCTGGAAGCTCGCGCCGGCTCTCGTTTCGGGAAACACGGTAGTCCTCAAGCCGGCTTCGCTCGCACCAGGCGTCGTGATCGAGGTCGCGCGGGCGCTCGATGAGGCGGGGCTCCCCGACGGCGTCCTCAACGTCGTCACCGGGCCGGGAAGCACCGTCGGTGACGAGTTCATCACGAGTGAGGGGACGGACCTGGTCTCCTTCACCGGCAGCAGTGAGGTCGGCGAGATGGTGTACGAGCAGGCCACCGGCGAAGGCAAGCGCGTCCAGACCGAGATGGGTGGGAAGAACCCCACCCTTGTCACGTCGTCGGCGGACCCCGCCGAGGCAGCCGACATCGTCGCGTCCGGCGGATTTGGCACGACTGGCCAATCGTGTACCGCATGCTCGCGGGCCGTGGTCCACGAGGCCGTCCACGACGAGTTCGTCGCGGAGTTGGTCAAGCGCGCAGAGTCGATCGACGTCGGTCCAGGACACGACCACGAGATGGGTCCGCAGGTCAGCGAGGCGGAGCTGTCGTCCACTCTCGACTACATCGATGTCGCCTCGAACGAGGGCGCGACGCTCGCAGCGGGCGGCGGCGTCCCAGACGGCGACGCGGTCGAGACCGGTCACTTCGTCGAGCCGACGGTGTTCACCGAGGTGGAGCCCGACATGCGGATCGCCCAAGAAGAGGTGTTCGGGCCCGTCGTCGGCGTCATCGAGGTCAGCGACTTCGAGGAGGGGATCGCGGTCGCCAACGACGTGGAGTACGGCCTCTCGGCGAGCGTGGTCACCGACGACCACGGGGAGGCGAATCGCTTCGTCGATGCGATCGACGCCGGCGTGGTGAAGGTCAACGAGAAGACGACCGGGCTCGAACTTCACGTTCCTTTCGGCGGCTTCAAGCGCTCCTCCTCGGAGACGTGGCGCGAGCAGGGCGACGCCGGCCTCCGGTTCTACACCATCGAGAAGACGGTATACGACGGCTACTGAAGCACGAACGCTCACTACGGGTTGGGCGACCGAGGTGTTGTGGCCGTCTGACTCTCGCTGCGGATATTCGTTCCCTATTTTGGAACACCTTGTTGGCGGGGCGCTGTTATAACATTACACTACTACGAACGTAATTGGTAGACGAGAATACCAATAAACCAGCTGTACACGTCGATCCGACGCCGCCACAGCCGCGTCGAAACGTCGTTCCGACTCTCAGAACGCGTCAGTAGTTGATGTTCAACTCGATCACGTTCGCCGCGCTGAGAACGCGTTCTGGGAGGGCACCGTGAAGGGCCTCATCGCTGACGCGGTTGGCGGGTGCAGAGACGCTGATCGCGCCGAGGACCTCGCCGCTGGAAGAAGTAATTGCTGAGGCGACACATCGGAGCCCTTCGAGACGTTCGCCGTCGTCGACCGCGTAGCCCCGCTCGCGGATCTCCGCCAGTACGTCGAACAACTCCTCGCGGGTGCCGACGGTCCGCGACGTCTTCCGTTCGAGTCCGTGTCTGTCGAGTATCGTCTCAACGCGTTCCTCGGAAAGGTTTGCGAGGATCGCCTTCCCGAGCGCCGTCGTGTGTAAGCTCGTTCGAAGCCCTGCGTGCGTGTCCAGATCGACGGCTTCGTCGCCTTTGGCTCGCATCAGATAGACGCCCATTCCTTGCTCTTCGACGAGGAGGTTCGCGAGTTCGCCGGTCTCGGCCGCGAGCGACTTCACCTCGGGCTCTGCAATCTGGTAGATTTCCATCGACTTCCGGCTGTGTCCCCCAACTTCGAGGAACTTCAGCCCGAGGCGGTAGACATCTCCCTCCTTCAGGACGTAGCCGTGCGTTCGCAGCGTGTTCAAGTGGTTATGAACCGCGCTCTTTCCCATCTCGAGATCGTTCGCCAGTTCGCTCACGCCGCAGGGCTCCTTGGTCATCAGCTCCTCGATCAGCGTTAGGGTCTTCTCGGTGGTCCGCACGGGATTTTTCGCATCCATATCGATCGATCGTGTATGTCCTGAATAAACGTTCCGGTATAGAGAACAGATTGCTGTGAAAGCAGAACGAGAGGACCGGGGTCAATGGCAAGCACGTGGTGAACAACCTGTCTCTCTTCATCGGGGCCTTTTTCGTCGGCGTCGTCGCGTTCACGGATTCCGACTGCCGCCCGCGGGCGTCGTGGCTCGCTGACCTCGTTCTCTGTCTCGTCCACTACGACCTCGGTGGCGGCCTCGTGCGTCCTGCAGACGACACCACTGTTAGTGCCTCCGAGAGGGCCAACTCTTCGCTGGACACAGGGGTCCCCACGCCGCCCGTGTCATCCCCGTGAGTGCGACGCCGTCTGGTGATCGCGAACTTTGTCGGGCCCGCTGCGTGTTCGAAGTCACGTGATTCCCGGAACGCGATGTCATCGAAAACATCCTCCGAAACCGTGATCTTCCGCGGGCCTGGAATTTCGTATAGCGATATACGATATACAATATCCTCTAATTCTGAATTTCGGTGGTAAGAGGCCCCAGATGTCCAATATCTCTCGATGGGCCGAATACAACAAGTGGTCCTGATTATTGGCATAATCAGGACCACTTTGAAGTACCCCGACGCCGTCAGTGAAGCACGAATGCTGCAACCGCCTCACGACGTCGCTTCCCCCGGGGTAGAGGCACCGAGAGCGGGCCCGCAGGAGGGTGGAGGGCCGGTAGATGCCTGATCGAGCGCTTTTCACGCCGCTCGACGACAGCTTCGAGCGCTACCTCCAGGACAAGGGGAAAGGCCGCGGCGGCGACGGCGGAAACTATCGACGAAACGCAGCCCGCGAGCTCGAGCGGTTCGCTGAGTGGACCGCCGGCGACCGCGGCGACGACGACTGGACCGGGATCGTCCCCGACGACGCCGACCGGGAGCCGACCTTCGAGGACCTCAACGAACGCGTGTTCCGCGAATACGCCCGGCATCTCGCTGGAGACCGGGGACTCAAGCAAAACACGGTACAAACCTATTACCGCTATATCTCTGCGTGGTGCGGGTGGTGTGTCAACGAGGGCTATCTCGAGGCCCACTACGCGCAGCGGGCGAGTGCGATGGCGCCGCTGCCGGCAGACGACGGCCGCAAGCCCGGCGACCAGCAGGCGTGGACGTCCGAACAGCGCCACGCCCTCACCCGTTACGTCGACGAACAGGCCCGCGACGCCGTCGAGGCGTACACGACACTCCCGGAGGAACTGACTCCCCTCGATAAACAGCGAGCGCGCTACGCGGCGCTGAAGGCGGCTCGTGACCGAGCACTCGTCTTTGTCCTCGCGTACACTGCCGTGCGTGTTGGCGAACTACTCCGAGATCCAAATGACCCGCGCCGGCGTGGCGTTCGCTGGGAGGACCTCTCCCTTGAGGACGGGAGTATGGATGTCTATCGGAAGAAACAGCAGTGGGACGCCGCCAGTCTCCCCGATCCAGTGATTTCTCCGCTGCGAAGCTACCGAAAGCTGATGGATCCACCGACGGAACGCTGGCCCGTATTTCCGACGTTCGACCAGCGAACGCTCGCAGGGCTCGTCCAGGAAGAGTTAGCTGAACGAGGGGAACGCCCAGAAGCAATCGGTGAACGCCGTGAGGAGTACGCTCGCGACCTGCTGCTAGCGCTCGATGAGGACCTTCGGCCGCCGTCGATCACGACGGACGGCGCGCGGTCGATTCTTCAACGGCTCTCCGAGGCCGCCGAGATCAACATCGAACATCCGAAACACGACTATCTCGCCCCGCACGGTGGTCGTCGTGGGATGGGAGAAGTTCTTGTTCGAGCCTTTGGGTACACGGTGGCGGCCCGGTATCTCGATAACTCCGAAGAGATGGTGCGTGAGCGGTACTCTCACATCGAGGCCGGCGAACTCGGCGATGTTGCCACCGAAGCGCTCTCAGAGGTCGATGGTTCGGTACACGAAAGCCACGAGTAGCTGATCAGGGAGCGCTATGCATCCGTTCTAGCACGGCGAACGACGGTTTTAGCTCGAGAATCGGATACGCGGGATAACTCTCCTCGATCCCTTCACTGTTCCGGCCGGACACCGCCGGCCGGTGGCTGACTTGGTCTCATTATCCGTTTCAACAGAGCTAGCGTTATTGACCTCCTCCCGCGCCTAAAGACGCGGGAATCCCACTAGAGGATGCGGAGGGTCCGTGAGGAACTTCGGCCAGGGTCGAGAACAAAGAGCGTCCCGACCGTACTGTCATCTAGTGACACGTAATGGTACGGATGCCCGTGCCGGTTGACGAACTCACGAGTGACGATCAGTTCCCGATCAAGCCGGACACGAACGAGCACTGCGCTCTCAGCTTCCTTGTCGCACACCGCGAATACGGCTTCACCCCACGCGAAATCGCAGATCGAACAGCCCTCAGCGAGACCGCCACCTCGAGCACGATGGCTCGTCTCTTTGAGCACGGGCTTATCGAACGAGCAGACAACGTCTATTACGTCGACCCAAGCCGAGCCAGTGAACTCAAGCGACGGCTCGAATCGCTCGATTCACTCGTTCAATTCTTCGAGTCAGTACCTGACGACAACTACGCCGAGAAGGGCTGGGAACAGGAACTCCCGCCCTTCGATCCAAATAAAAAAGCGGATGCCTCGGAGAGCCGTTCTCACCTCCCTAGAGTTCGACACGATTTTGTTAGTTTCAAAGAATCGTGTTCGTATGGTCTCCCTCCAAGCGTCCCCGCCCCAGCTCGGGCCAGCCGTCGCTGCGCTCTTCGGACTCGTCCTGCTCGGAGTGATCGCCGGGGCAGTGGGAAGTGCTATCGTGCGTCGACTGTCAAATCCCGTCGGGAAGTATCGTCTCCTGTATGCCGGGGTGCTGTTTCCGGTGACGCTCCTCGCCTATGGTCTTCTGACACTACTCGGGTTCGGCCCCGCGCTCGTGGGGAGCGTCCCGAGCGTTCCAGATATCCTCGAACCGATCCTCACCAGCTTCGTTGAATTCCTCGCTGCGGGATTCGTCTGGATCGCCGCTTATGCACCCACAGTGCGTGGTGTTCGCGACGTTCGCGACATCGAACTGTCGACACGGTCTACACTTATGAAAATGGCCCACTATACCATCGGATTGAGTGGGTTCGTTGCGGTGATAATCGCACCCCTGAAGGTCGTCTCATTTGGCGCCTCACCGCTCGGGTTTACGATCGGTCTAGCTCTCATGGGAGTCATCGTCCTCTACGTTTCCCCGTGGATCGTTCCCCTCCTGCGTGAGACGAGTGAACCGACTGGTGAGTCGGCCGAGCGACTCTCGACGCTTCGCACCCACGCTGGTCTCGACGTTCGAGATGTTCTCGTTCTCGACACCGATGACGAGGAGACAGCCAACACCCTCGCCCGTGGTCCTCCCGGGTACCGACGTCTATTCGTCACAAGCACGTTCCTGAACGCCTTTGATGACAAGATTGCGACGGCCCTGCTGGCGATCGAGGCTGGCCAGCTGCGATCGCACGTATTCGAAATCCGAGTGAGTACAGTCCTCATCGCCGGGATCGCGTTGATCGCCTCAGTTACCGGTATGGGTCCACGATGGCTCCTTCTCGGCACATCGTTCGTGGTGCTACTCGTCGGGTTCTGGGCCTCCCGTCGTGGGATCCGGATGGCAGACGAGTATGCAGCCAAGCGAGTCGGCGCATCCACGGTTGCCGAAGCGCTCGAAAGATACGCCGAGATTCATGCGATGGAGCCGTCACGGCGGCGTATACCGAACCCGCTCTCGGTGAACGTCGCGCTCGGGGACCGAATTGACCGCCTCGATAATGGGACTAGCGCTTGAAAGTGTTACATTTCTCGGAGCAGAGAGAGTGAACCCGCGTTGCTAAAATGTACATCAGGGGAGATATACAGCAAGAGTCCTCCTCGGAGTTCGCGTTCACTACCATAGTGATGCAGTGTAACGAGGCGGTCGGCGACGAGACCGGTGTCGACTACGGGAGCGTCTGCGGCGCCGACGACGACGGCTGCTGTTAGCGGAGGTCACAGAGGTCGTTCCGGCTGACGACCCTGCCAATCGTCACTCCGCGGACAGCGTCTGCGACAGGAGTTCGTCGAACAGCGAGACGACACGTTCTTTGATCTCGTCACGGATCTCACGAACCTGCTCGATCGGACGCTCGTGGGGATTGTCGAGCCCCCAATCGCGATTTTCGCCGTTCCACGTCGCCGGGCACACGTCCGATGCCGAACACCCCATCGTGACGACGAGATCGACCGCCTGTAGCTCGTCCGGCGTCACCTCTCGCGGCGTTCGGTCGCTGAGATCGATGTCTCGCCCTCTCATTGCTTCGACGACAATCTCGTGGACGTAGTCCGCGGGCTGTGTGCCACCGGTCACGATCGTAATCTGATCGCCCACACCGCGACGGTCGCGCTCGCGCTCAGCGAACGCCGCCGCCATTTGGCTCCGTCCTGCGTTTTGGACGCACACGAACGCGACCTGGTGGTCCGTCCGCTCATCGGATTCAGTCACACCTCCACAAGCGAGTGGGATCGGTATAGCTGTTACTTCAGGCACAACGGCTCTTGATAGGCTATCTGAGAAGTACTCTCAGACCCGTGTTGAGCTATTGGGACGTATATACATCACTATATGTTCTCAAGTCGACGGCATCGATTCTGCTGTTTATGAGTGATAGTTTGCCGGTTACTCTAGGATTCGTTTGTGTACAGAATGCTGGTCGCAGTCAGATGGCAACAGCGTTCGCCGAACGCGAGCGTGACCGTCGTGGACTCGAAGACAGTGTTGAGAGGTGGCGTCGGATTCGCCGACTGTGCGCTTGTTTCCCTCCATTGTCTGCGGATTTACCTCGATTCACCCTACCGCATGACAATCGACTTACTAAAAGAGATGCCGCAAATAACCGGAGATTCCGGCCTCAACGCGGCCGATCTTCCTGCGCCGCCCATGTTGTGTAAGGCGTTCGACCGGATCCGCATGAGCGTCTGTCGAGTGCAGCTGCGCCAGTCGACGCAGCTGCACGATCTCTCTGAACACGCCGCGATCGACGCCACGTTCTACGACCGCTCACCAGCCAGCCGCCACTACTGCCAGCGAATCAGCTACCGCGTTCAGAAGCTGAAAGTCACGAAGCTCGTCGATACAGCGTCTCAAGCCGTCCTTGACGAACACTGCTCAACGAACCGGGAAGGAAGCGACGCAGACCTTGCTGAGCAGATTGCCCGCCGGAACGCGGTCGATCTGCGGTCTCTCGCGGCCGATAAAGGCTATGACAAACAATCGCTCCGCAAAGGATTACGCGATCTCGGCATCAGACCGCTGGCCAAGCACCGTATCTTCGCTCCGTACGACCACGCACACAACGCCAGAATCGATGATACCCGCTACAATCAGCGCTCGATGGGTAAAACCGTGAGCTCGGCTGTGAAGGCGGTGTTCAGATAAGAATTGAAAAGTGAGGCGGTGCGTTTTCAAAGTGATTTATGCCCGAAAACGACCGCCTCAGCGGCTGTTTAGACAAGATCAACTTATAGTTTGTGGAGCGAGAGGCAACACCGAAGCTGTTGATGAAGCTCAGTATTCAGCTTCATTTAGCAGGATTGTCGCTTTCGAATACTGTTTTGTTTCTTGAGGTATTTGGTGTTGATCGGGTTCGATCTACCGTTCATAACTGGGTTCACAAGACCGATTTGCAGCCGGAATCTGGTCGGTGCCCGAATCACGTTGCGGTCGATGAAACAGTGATTCAACTTGAGGATGAACAATATTGGCTGTACGCCGCTGTCGATCCTAATTCAAACGATTTGCTCCATACAAAGCTTGAACCGACAAGAACGAATATGATCGCAGGTCAGATTTTCGCGGAACTCCGCGAAAAACACGATGTAGATGACGCGATCTTTTTCGTTGATGGAGCGGTTCCACTTCACCGAGCTTGTGACAAACACGACCTCGATTTTAGATACGAACGACATGGAAATCGGAACAGCATCGAACGTATTTTTCGTGAGGTAAAACGCAGAACAACCAGTTTCTCAAACTGTTTCAGCAACGCCAAAGCAGAAACTGCTGATAAGTGGCTTAGATCGTTCGCGTTCGCATGGAATCAGCTTATCTGAACACTACCGCTCGATCGCCCTCCAGATTTATATGCCACTTCGAATTATTATTCGAGCATGGTCGCCCCCGATGGCGGGAATACTACTTCCTCGAGACCGCCGGGTAACAAAGAGTCTATTTCTATTCTTCACGTTGATGACCACGTTGACTTCGCCGAGATGGCTGCCCAGTTCCTCGAAAGGGATAATGAGCGGTTCGATGTTGAAACGGCACCCAGTGCGAGTGAAGGGCTTGAGCGACTTTCCGAAGCGGAGGTTGATTGCATCGTCAGCGATTACGAGATGCCCGGCATGGATGGCCTGGAATTTCTGAAAGCGGTGCGCGAAACGCACCCCGACCTGCCGTTCATCCTATTCACCGGGAAGGGCAGCGAGGAAGTCGCGGGTGACGCCATTTCGGCCGGCGTCACCGATTACCTCCAAAAGAAGTCCGGCGCTGACCAGTACACGGTCCTGGCCAACCGTGTCGAAAACGCAGTCAACCAGACCAGAGCGGAATACCGCCTCGAGGAAAGTCAGCGACGCTTCCGGACGCTGCTCAGCAACGTTCCGGGGATAGCCTATCGCTGTCGAAACGAGCGTAGCTGGCCGATGCTCTTCGTCAGCGATGGCTGTGACGAACTCACGGGATACGAGCCGTCGGACCTCGTCGACGGCAACGTCAATTACGGTCGAGACATCATGCATCCGGACGACCATGACCGAGTCTGGGACTCTATCCAAGATGCTCTGGAGGCGAGAGAGCCGTTCCGCGTCGAATATCGTATCCGGACTGCTGATGGCGCGGAGCGGTGGGTCTGGGAGCAGGGCCAGGGCGTGTTCGAAGACGGCGAGGCCGTCGCACTCGAGGGGTTCATCACAGACATAACGCAGCGAAAGGAGTCCCAGGAACAACTCGAGTACCAGTCCTCGCTGCTGGAGGCCCAGATGGAGACGACGATCGACGGGCTACTCGTCGTCGACGAGGACCGCTCGATCGTCTCCTACAACGATCGGTTCGGGGAGATGTGGGAGATTCCCGAAGAGGTGGTCGAGACGGAATCGGACGAAGCGTTGTTGGACTGGGTCGTCGAGCACAAACTCGCAGACTCGGACGCGTTCATGGAGTTGGTCGAAGACCTCTACGAACGCCCCGAAGAAACGAGTCGCGATGAAGTCAAGCTCACGGACGGTCGGATCTTCGACCGCTATTCGGCTCCCGTCATCGGTGACGCCGGCACCAACTACGGTCGCCTGTGGGCATTCCGCGACATCACCGAGCGCAAAGAGCGCGAGCGGGAACTCGAACGACAGGAGTTCCTGTTCGGCCGTGTCCAAGACATCGCCGACGTCGGTGTCTGGGAGTACGATCCCCAGACGGATGATCTCACTTGGTCCGACGGCATCCGTCGCATCCACGGGGTTGATGATGACTACGAACCGACCTTAGCGGACGCGATCGACTTCTATCACCCCGACGATCGCGACGAGATCTCCGCTGCAGTCACCCGTGCAATCGAGGCCGGAGAAGAGTTCGACCTCGAATTGCGCATCGTCCGTCCCGACGGCACGATCCGGGCCATCCATACATGGGGCGAAGTCGGCCTGGACAAACACGGGGAGACGGAACTCGTTCGAGGCGTCTTCCAGGACATCACCGAACGTAAGGAACGCGAGCGGGAACTCCAGATCTACGAGTACGCCTGCAAATCCGCCCTGAGCGGCATCGCGATCGCGAATTTAGATGGCGAGTTGCGTTCCGTGAACCCCGCCCTCTGTGAGATGTGGGGATACGAAGAGGCAGCGGATGTCATCGGGCGATCAGTCACTGACTTCTGGGCCGACCCCGAGGCCGCTGCGAACGTTGCCCAGCCGATTCAAGAGACGGGGAGTTGGGAAGGCGAACTCCGAGCAGTTCGCGACGACGGCACCACGTTTGAAGCCTACTGTTCGGCAAGCTATGTGACCGATGAGGAGGGCGAACCGATCGCCCTGATGTCGTCGTTCGTCGATATCACCGAGCGAAAGCGACACGAACAGGAACTCGAAGAGGAGCGCGAAAAATACGCGACTCTGGTCGAGCAGAGCCACGACGGCGTCGTGATCATGCAGAACCACGAGTTCGTCTTCGTCAACTCTCGGCTGGCGGACATCACCGGCTACGACGAAGCAGAACTCCTGGGGATGACGTTCACTGATATCATCGCGCCGGAGGACCGACAACTCCTCCGGGACCGATACGAACGACGACTTGATCCGGACGCCGACTCGCCCCCCTCGCGGTACACTGTGACCTTCGAGACCAAGGACGGACGCGAGCGAGTCGCGGAAGTCAGTGCCGCCGCCATCCGGTATGAGGGCGCGTCGGCCGACCTCGCGTCGGTCCGGGACGTAACCGAGCGGCAGCGGTACGAAGACGAGTTGGAGCAGATCAACGAGGAACTGGAGATGCTGAACCGCGTCGTTCGCCACGACATCCGCAACGGCATGGCGGTCATGCTCGGGTGGGGCGAACTGCTCGAAGACCACGTCGACGACGCGGGAGCGGAGCACCTCGAGAAGATTCTCACGAGCGGTGAACACATTGTCGAGCTCACAGAGATCGCCCGTGACTACGTCGAGACGCTGACGAGCGACGAGGAGGTCGACATCAAGCCAATGGGGTTACAGCAGGTACTAACGACCGAAATAGCCCTTCGTCGAGAGGCCCACGCGGATGCAGAGATCAGCATCGACGAACCGATTCCAGATGTCGACGTTCGGGCGAATGAGATGCTCTCATCGGTGTTTCGGAACCTCTTGAACAACGCCGTCCAGCACAACGACAAGGACACGCCGATAGTCGAGGTCACTGCCGAGGAACGAGACGACGACGTGTACATGGAAGTCGCCGATAACGGACCGGGGATTCCTGAAGACCAACGCGAGCAGATCTTCGGGAAAGGCGAGCGGAGTCTCGAAAGCAGTGGTACGGGCATCGGTCTCTATCTGGTGCAGACGCTCGTCGATCAGTACGGCGGTGAGGTTCAGGTCAAGGACAACGAGCCGGAGGGCGCAGTGTTCACCGTTACACTTCCGAAAGCGGATTGAGATCGGCGGCACCCTCTTCTCGTCGACGACTCCGCTGCAACTGCCAGAAGTCCCGTGCTGCATACAGGGTGCGTCTCTCGCAGGGTATCAAGACCAAGCACATCGATGACGCCAGAGTGATATTCACGGCTCTAATACATCCGCTATGGCGGTCTTACCAGCATCTTCGCTCTTCTTGCTCTATGTTGGTGTGTTTTTGCTGGCCGCACTCGCCTGTTTTGTGAGCGTCACACGACTTCATCATATCACTGACGCAGACACGCGACGAGGCTTGTGGGCCCTCCTATTGACGAGTGGCGGGTGGGCGGCTGCTCACGTCGGTTTTCTGGTCTCCCCGACAACAGCACTCAAACTCGGGTGGTATACCCTCGGACTGGTGCTAGGTCTCGCGGCAGTCGGGGCATGGCTCTACTTCTGTTCTGCATACACCGGCCGTACCTACCACCGAAACCCAACATATCGTCGCCTCGCTATCGCCGTCTACGTCGCACTCGTCGCGGTGAAGATCACCAACCCCCTCCACCACGAATACTTCACAACGACAGCCGTCGCTACCCCGTTTCCCCATCTATCCGTGTACACGGGGGCACTCCACTGGACCGCGATGGGGCTCTCGTACGCCCTCGCCTTTGTTGGCTACTTCATGCTCCTGGAACTGTTCACGCAGATCGACCTCGACACACGGGCGCTCTTCGGTCTCGTCGGAATCACTGGCCTCCCCGTCGTGTTGGATCTTGTCGGGTACATCACGCCCTACCTCATCGACATCACATACGAGCCGCTGGGGGTCGCCGTCTTCGCCGTTGGTGTTGCGTTCATCTACATCGACCAGTTCGAGGCCCTCCAACTGGCCGCCGAACGGGACACACCAGTCATCGCACTTGACGCGGACAATTACATCCGGGACACGAATCGTGCTGCGCGGACCCTGTTCCCCGAGCTCGACGGAGCAGAGCGTCTCTCTCTGGAAACAACACTGCCGCGGATAGCCGACTGCCTCGACAGCGATACGACCATTCTGAAGATCCAGCAGGAGGGCTCTACGCGGTATTACCGTGTGACGGAGACTCCCTATGGGACGGTCACATCGGGTCTCGGTCGAACTATCGTTCTCACGGATGTGACCGACCGTGAGCGATACCGCGAGGAGTTAGAGCGGCAGAATGAACGCCTCGAACAGTTCGCCAGTTTAGTGAGCCACGACCTCCGCAATCCACTCAGCGTGGCCACAGGGCGGTTCGACTTACTTCGCGAAGAGATGGCATTGTCGGAGGAGAATGACAACGTAGCGGCCGTCGAGCGAGCATTGGACCGGATGGACGATCTGATCGACCAGATTCTCACGCTTGCCCGTGAGGGACAACCGGTCGAGCAGTGGGACGCCGTGTTACTCTCGTCGATCGCAAATAAGAGCTGGGAGATGGTCGAAACGGATACTGCCGAATTGCGGGTTGATGACGACATGACATTCAAAGCCGACCCGGTGCGAGTCCAACGACTGTTGGAAAATCTGTTTCGGAACGCACTCGACCACGGCGCCCCGGACGTGACGGTCACCGTTGGAGCGCTTCCTGACCGACCGGGATTCTACGTGTCCGACGACGGGCCTGGTATCCCCGAAGAAGACCGGGATTCCGTGTTCGAGCCAGAATATACAACTCGCAAGGAGGGTACCGGGTTTGGGCTCGCTATCGTCGCTGAGATGGTCACTGCGCATGGATGGACGATTCAGGTGGCCGAGAGCGAGACGGGTGGTGCTCGCTTCGAGATTCTCGGTGTCGAATCCATGGAGTGAGCCGGTTGATAGGTCCAGTCTGTTCTGGTGAACTGGCTCTGTTGAAATCCCATCATTCAGACACATTATCGACTGAAACAGCCAGTCGATTAGAGCTCTGTATCTATTGGACGGGGAGATGGCATCAGCGACGCTGATAAAGCGTCCACCCCACTGCGAGGATAGCGCAGACAACCCCGATAACAAAGGGAGCGATCTCGTCGCTTTCTCCGAATCTCCAGTCAAAGACGACGTATCCAACGATAGCGATGAGAGCGACAAGTGCGCCGACGTACTGTAGCGGTTTTGACTGTGAAGGGCGACCGGGCATATTACGCCCCCGTTACTCAGGTGATAAATAGTTTGTCTATACTGACCACAACTGGGTCAGGAAATATCACTTGATGAGGATTCCAACAGAGCCGGTGAGCTTATCCTCTGTATGCAGCAAACCCGCTGAGGTTTCCGCAGGCGTGCGCTTGAACAGCGGGACGCTGAACGCGAACGGAGAATATGACACTCCTGCCGGGAAATTGGTCAGAGCGGGAGTCCACGCTGAAAGCCCACGGCTGTAGCCGGTGGGTTAGCTTACCGTCAGGCGTTTAGACACCGGCCTCAACCCACGGTGGTGACTCCACACTGGTGTTACCGGTCCGGCTGAACCGGACTCTTTCCGTGATTACCCGTGGTCCAGAGCGGTACGCGACCGTTTGTTTCGTCTTGATCTGCTGGACGTATCCCCGCTGATTCACAAGTAGTGTCATCGACGCATTTGAAGCGACGTGCGTGTCGTTCAGATCCGCCGTCACACGGTAGAATTGGGTCCCGTCTCGGGTGAACGACTCGACTGTTGTGTTCTGCCGGGTACTGTATCTGTAGATGAGTTGCCGATGGAGCGCCCTGTTGAGTCTAACCGAGGTGTTGAGTAGCTGGACTTGCCGGATTTGGACCTCCGTACCTGATTCGACGCGAACGGTCGTCTCGTTTCCGTGTCGCCACGATGAGATTCGTTCTGGAGCCTGCCGATAGCTTCTCGGCGCATCGCCGGTGGCTGTTGTATTCCGAGTTGCGAGCGCCCGTACTGGCCGTCGCGGATCAACGTGCCACGACCGGTTGACCGTAGCGGTAAATGTGTTGTTAGCATCTCGAATTGTTGTTGTCGATCGGACGGTGAACGGTTGCGATCGAAGTGTTGCAGTATGCGCTTGAGTCAACGTGCTCGTGTCCGTCACATCATCCGCGGTCAATTCAGGGGCGGACTGTGAGATGTTGGTTGGTGCAGTACATCCTGCAACGAGCAGCAGACAGACGACACAGACTGTCACCAACTGGATAGACCGTTTCACTGTGGCAACACCTCCGGGAAACCGTAGAAGTAATAGTAGATTTCTGCGGCACCAGAACAGACGAGAAGCCCGCCGGCGATCCGATAGATCGTCCGGGTGTGAGATCTGAGCGTGGCCGTGATCGACGAGCCACCGAGGGACGTTACGCACGTGAATACGGCAAGCATCGAGTTCATTCCGACCGCGTAGGTGAGTGCACTGGCAGCGCCGAGTAGCGGACCAGCAGACATCCCCTGAAGGATGATGGCGATGAACAACGGCGCAGTACATCCCGCCGCAGCACCAGCGTACAGCGCACCGAAGGCGAAGAACCCGCTGAGTGAGCGTTTTCGCTCTGGAAGTCGAACGATCGACTGAGACGGCTTCCAGTCAGCCACCATCAGGCTCCCGGCGACAACGAAGAAACTTCCAACGATGAGTTCCATCAGTGCGATTTCAGCCAGCGCTTGTGCACCGAGAAACGCTGTTGTGCCTGCTAGACTACCGTACACGACCGTCATCCCGGCCCCAGCGAACGCACTGAAGAGCACCGCACGAGTGAGCGGGCGGCGGATCCGTGCGACCACTGTACTTGTCCCTGTTGCAGAAGCCGGGGAGCCACCATCAACAGCAGATACAGTATCACTCAGAAAATACGAGAGGTATCCGGGGAGTAGCGGAAAGGCACACGGGGCGAAGAAGGTCGCTGCTCCAGCCGAAAAGGAAAGACCAAACAGGGACGAAAGTGCAAGTCCAGCCATCCTCACGCCTCCAGTAGCGACTCAACCACGGAGTTGAACTCCTCGAATGTCCGTGCGCTGACTGCTGGTTCGTCCCCAATTGCAGGAGTTCCATCACTGTCGAATACGAGATTCGTCGGATAGCTATTCGCGTTCCATCGGTCAGTCGCAACTAACCCTGGATCCTTCACTACTGGCCACGTGCCTTCGTATTCGTCCCAAAACTGCTTGATGAGCGTCTCGTCCACTTCCGGTGTGATCGAGATCATATGAAGTGTCTCAGTGTCGTATGCGGCCCGCAACTTGCGGAAATCCGGCATCTCTTCCTGACACGGGCGACACCACGTCGCAAAGAAGTTCAACAGTACGATTTTCCCGTCTGGTTTGAGTGTGACCTCACCATCGGGAAACTCATCATGCGTGACGACAGACGGGAGAGCTAACTTAGAATTCGCGTCTGTCTCGCTGTTCTCGGCTGTTGTGTCGGGTGGAGACTGTGACGTTGTTGTCGTGGGGGACCCACGACTCCCACACCCCGTCAGGCTTACTGCGAGTCCGGTACTCACCGTTGCAAGGAATCCTCTGCGGTTACTGGAGGACATACGCTGTCTGTGAAATTCTGAATTGGACGGTTATATCCTGTCTGGAAAGTAAAACCCGCATTTTACCCTCTCTGAACGACTTCGTGTGTGCAACTGTCCGGATCACGAGGATACGGTTACGTCGAGTTTGCTTCGCCACACGTACGTGCGACTGCCCCACTGAAACGAGGAGGCACAGATACCGACGACGAGGAGCGGGAACACCGGTACAACGATGGAAACGACAGCACTACTGTCCACCGCCGCAGACCCACTTTCCAATAGCGCAGTAGTCCGATTCCCGTTCCGACAGCGAGGCAGGTAAGCGAGAACAAGGTCGCGCCCAGCGTGAACAGCAGTAAGGCGACGAGGAAAACCGCCGTCTCCGTGGGAGCGGACAGAGTTGATGTCTTTGCGAAGCGGGAAAGTCAGTGATAGATCGCCGAGAGGGAACCATCAACGCGGCTCGATCGAAGGCGTGTCGTGTCCGACCATACGTCGTCGACGTACTGACTCAACAAGGATCTATCACTGGAGACGTGGCTCTCTGGTGCGAACGGATACGACGGCACAAAACGGTTCGGTACTGGTGTCCAGCCGACGATCGCCGTCGGTGAGCCTGTTGCCGATGCCTTGGCGTTCGCTCCAGCGGTGATCCACGTGCTGATGATGAACGTCCACTCGGACTGGACGGGCCACGGTGATGAACACAAGGTGGCCGCCGTCGACGATGTCGAAGAGTACGCCTACAAGGAGCCGAGCGAGCCCTCCAACGTCGGCAGCGGTATTTTCTCAGTCCATTCACCGTATGCAACGCGGTAGTCCTACCAACTGCTGAGCGTTCAGCGGAACAAATACTAACAATCGCACACACGGGACCACCATACGACGATGACTGACTCGTCAAACGCTAGGCGGATGCGTCAGCTCTTCGAGGAGGCATGGACAGACGGCGATCTCGATGTGGTCGATGAGATCGTCGCTGATGGGTTCGTCTTTACTCGCGGCGGAGAGATCCAGACGGGTGGCCCAGAACTCTACAAGAGTCTCATTCGCACTACACGAGAGATGTTCCCCGACATGGAGTACAGAGTAGACGACGTCATCGTCGGCGACGGCGGTGACGCTGTCACGGTCCGCTGGACGGTGACGGCAACCCACGAAGGCGGATACAAGGGCGTCGAACCGACTAACCAGACCATTGAGATGGAAGGTCTCGAGCTCAACAAATTCGAGGACGGCCGGCTCGTGGAAACGTGTACCTATCCACACTGGGTGGGATTCCTTGAAGACGTCGGGGTGCTTCCGCTGACTGATTCTCCTGAAACGAATACCTGATCCGAACGTACCGCGTGAACACGACCCTTCCGGCGTCGTTGAACGCTCTGTTCCTCCGTGAGCGCGTCACTACGCTACTGGTCGCGCCTTAGTCGAGAGCGTACCCCCATTCTTCAAGCACGTCGACGACATCGTCCGTGTGTTGAAGGCCGACGAGTAACGCTGCCTCGCGGAGATCGGCCTTCCGGACACTTTCTCCGAGCCGGCTCTCAATAATCGACTTCTGTGTCCGCTGGACGTTCAGCGTCTCCTCTTGGAGGTGAAGCTGGACTGTCTGTTCGCGCCCGTCAGTGATGCTATTCCGGCGTAACACCCAGGGGATCTCACTCCTTGCTGTGTCGTTTCCGCCACTTTCGTCGGCGCTTCCAGCTCCAGTCTCTGTCGCCACCTCGGCTGTTTGCCCTTCGTCGCTGTTCGCGTCTGCATCAGACGAAGCAGCTGCTTCGACTTCCGGCTCACCGCTGTCCGCTTCCTCGTCGTCCCACCCGTTGACGGTACCCTCTTTGAATCCCCCCATCAGACGGTCACCTCCTCAGGATCTTCCAGCGCGCCTGGTTCAGGCGGAGCGGGGGCAGTAATTCCGCCTTGGGTCTCAAGGAAGCGAGCGATTCGATCGAACTTTGCCAGCGTATCAACCTCGTAGTCCCGGCGTCGACTCCGGTGGGTTCGCACGAACTCGAACGCGCTACACTGGTGTCGCCAGCAGCCTTCCATCATCGACGTCCGATCGCCGATCACCTCGGGAACTTCGAAGGGCACGTCCTCGACGATCTCGTTTTGATCTTTCGTTCCCTTGAACTCGATTGGGACCGCTCCGAGGACGCCGACTTCGATATTCAACTCGTCCGCAAAGTTCGTCGCGAGTTCCTCTAAGCCTTCAACGGACGCCTCTCCCTTCGCTGACGGCTCAAACGGAATGAGGAGGTTTCTCGTCGCATAAATCGCGTTATAGAGGTGATCTGACTCCGTCGCCGGGGGATCACAGATGAGGACGTCATACCGGTCTGGCACATCATTTTCAACGAGAACACGGCGGAGCTGCGCGTAGATGTTGTACGCATCGCCGAAGTCTTCTGCCCGGCTTTTCTCGCGGGCTAAGTGGTCGGAGAGATCCGAGAGGGTGTTGTGTTCCGGAATGATGTCGATTCCCTCTGCCGTTCGAATCAGATCGTCGAAGTCACCACCTGGGTTATCGACGAGGTGTCTGACAAGACTATCTGCAGATGAGTCACTCCGGTCGTCGTCGACGTCGAACAGTCGGCTGAGGTTCCCGTCTTGGGGGTCTAGCGGGATCACCAGCACATCGAGCCCAGCCCGGGCGTGCGCACAGGCGATATTCGCTGTCAACGACGTTTTCCCAACGCCGCCAGCCTCGCTGTAAACTGTGTACGAGAGCATACGGTATGATCAGACACTAACCACATAAACGTACGTCAGACACACATCTGTAGTAATTGTCTAATTGAGTTATCAATGTGAGAAGTATATCTTATATATCTAAGATAGATGTCTAAGGTACAGAAAGAAGACAGACATGTATCCTACTCATAAATGGAATACACCGAATACATCAGCACGACACAGATCCGCTGTTCTGTTCAAAATCCTCAAGCTACGGCACCTTCCTGTGCTATATTGAATACGAGTGATTTATTTAGTAATAATCAGTTTTAATTTACACCTACTGTTACGG
>NZ_NHOA01000124.1 GCF_002727125.1 Halorubrum persicum | reverse complement strand
CGCGAGGGCGAAGCACGGCGACGTAAGCACTGCAGGGAGCGAACGAAGTGAGCGACTGAAGCGCGCAGCGAGCCGCGCGAGTCGTCGCGACTGGGGCTTTGGAGATGTTCACCGCAACGTCATCAGCGACCATTTATAAACGAATCACCGCCTAAATCGTCAAGATCGCGTTCACCAGCGTCCGGGTCGCGATCGCCGTCCCCGCGCCGAGCCACGTCAGCAGCACGAAGTGGATGTAGCCGTTCGCGGGGTTCCCGCCGTCGATCCGCCGGATCATCTGCGAGGAGAGCGCGGCGTTGAAGAGGACGACCGTGAGCAGCAGGTACTCGATGAGGGGGATGTCGTACGCCCCGGGGTAGACGATCTGGGCCATATCCATTTGGTCGAGGCCGAAGTCGGCGGTCAGGTCCGCCAAGATCGCGACGACCTCCAGCCCGATGAAGAAGGCGAACGTCGCCGCCGCCGTGATCCCGTACAGCAGGCCGATGAAGGTCATCGCCGCCTGCCGACGCTGCTCGCGGAGCTGGTTGACGGCGTTCATGTTCTTCGAGATCAGCTCGCCGAGCATCTTCGGGTCCCCGCCCATCTGCCGCCCGACGAGGTACATCTCGGAGAACTTCTGGATGAGGTACGACCGGGTGTCGTAGGTGAACTGCTCCCACGCGCCCTCGGTGCTGATACGCATGTTGAGCCGGCGGTAGAGCCGCTCGATCGACGGCGAGAGGGCGCCGAAGTTCTTGTCGCGCAGCGTGGTCAACACGTCCGTCGTCGTCGACTGCTTGGCGCTCTCGGTCGCGCCGAGCGCGCGGACGAAGGAGGGGAACTCCCCGTCGCGGGCCGTGATCGCCTGTTCCTCGGTGCGGAGGACGACGCCGGTGATAATGAGGGGCGATATCGGCACCGCGAGGTACAGCGGGAGCCGCACGTCGTCGAGGAAGAAGAGCAGCCCCGGGAGCCCCGGGCCGTATCCGAACATCCCGGCGGCCGTGATCCCGATGATGAGGAAGGAGAGCCCGCCGCCGATCCCGAGCGACGCCCAGAGCTTCAGGTCGCCGGGGGCGCGCTCGTCGGGGTGGAACCAGATCGGGTCGTACGGGGAGGTCGCCCGGATCATCGCGTAGAAGCCGAGCTGGACGAAGACGAAGAGGACGATGACCGCCGCCACCGTCGCGGTCGGGTCGTTCCCGGTGAGGATCGGGAGCACGATCGCGAAGACGAGGGCGAACGTCATCGAGAGGATCATCGACATGTACAGGTCCTTCATCACCTCCAGGTTCGCCAGCGAGGACTCGTACACCGTCTCGTACTTGGCTAACATGACGTCCTGCTCGGAGACGAGGAACTCCTCTAACGACTGGCCCGCCCCCATCGTGTAGCCGAGCCGGTCGAAGAAGTCGGCCATCGCGTCGGAGGGGACCTCCTCGGCCCGCCGGCGACACGCGTCGTCGAGGCTCTGGTTCCAGGTGTCGACGAGGTGGACGACGCGGCCGATCTCCTCGGCCGCGACGCCGTACTCCTCCTCTTTCGCCAGCGTCCGAAACACCTCCATGCGGTCGATGTTCGTCGTCGACAGCACGGTCATATGCGTCATCACGAGGTGGAGCTGGTTGTCGATCTGCGTCTCCAGACTGGAGAGGTAGATCTTCGGGTAGATCACCGCCGACACCACGACGAGCCCGCCGAACATCGGGATCGGAACCCGCGCGGCCAACGGCAGCGGGAGGACGAACAGCCCGACGACGCTCGCGGCGAACACGAGCACCGCCGGGATCAACACGAGCCCGACGTACTTCCGCTTCGAGATGTCGAGCTTGTCGTACGACTCCATCACGGCCGAGGTCAGCTCCGCGGCCGTCGCGAGTCCGTTGCCGACCTCCTTCACCGCCATGGCTATCTGACGTTCCGGTGCATGTCGAAGGGAAGCCCCTCGACGCCGTCGCGCTGGAAGGAGTTGATCGCGTCGTTCACCTCGTGGTAGCCCAAGATCCCCTCCTGGATCATCCGGTTTATCAGCTCCGCGCGGAACTCCAGGTCGTCGTAGATGTCACGGGTGTCGGCGTACCCCAGCAGCGTCGCGATCTGTTCCTCGAGCACGTAGGAGTTGTTCATCCCTTGGAAGACGATCTCGTCCTCGACGGGGTCCCAGCTGAACACCTCGCGGGTGACGACCCCCTCCATCTCCTTGGAGTACCCCTCGATCTCCTGGACGCTCGTCACCCGACGGAGCACGTCGTCCCCCTGCTTCACCCGGTTCTGGAACAGCGCCACGTCGGCGTTGTCCATGAACGTCTCCGGGACGTTGATCGGCTCGGAGGTGAACCGCTGGATCATCGAGACGATGTCGGACGCGTGGAACGTCAGCATCACGGGGTGGCCGGTCTGGGCAGCCTGGAACGCCATGCGCCCCTCGGCGCCACGCACCTCGCCCACGATGATGTAGTCGGGGCGCGAGCGCAGCGCGGCGGCGACGAGGTCGAACATGTCCACGTCCGAGGAGCCCTCGCCGCCGCCCTCGCGGGTCAACAGCTGCTGCCAGGTGCTGTGCGGCGGGATGACCTCGGCGGTGTCCTCCGCGGTGTAGATCTTCGAGTCGTCCGGGATGTACGAGAGGATGGCGTTCAGCGTCGTCGTCTTTCCGGACGCCGTCTCCCCGACCACGAACACCGTCTGCTCGTTCTCCAGACAGAGCCAGAGGTACGCCGCCAGCTCCGGCGAGAGCGTCCCCCAGTTGGTGATCTGGTTGATCGACAGCGGCACCTCCTCGCCCTGCCGGATCGTGAGCGAGGAGCCCTTCAGCGACACGTCGTCGGAGTAGATGATGTTGATACGCGACCCGTCGGGCAGCGTGGAGTCGACGATGGGGTCGGAGTCGGAGAGCGGGTCGCCGATCCGCTCACCCATGTTGCGCAGCCAGTTGTCGAACTCCTGTGGCGTGCCGAAGTCGACGGTCGTCTCCAGCATCCCGTACGTCCCGTGGTCGACGTGGCACTCCTTGGGCCCGATGACGTGAATGTCCTCGTTGGCCGGGTCGCGCATCACCGGCTCGAGCGGGCCGAGACCGACGATGTCGCGGTTGAGGCGGTAGCGGATGTTATCGTACGTCTCCTCGGTGACCGACAGCTTCCCCATGTTGAGCACCTTCGAGAGGCTGCCGCGGAACCCCTGATTCTGCTCGTCGATGTGGGTGACCTCCTCCAACAGCTCCTCGATGAGGTCGTCGTACTCGGCCTCGCTGCCGGGGGCGCTGTGCTGGCCGCTCACCGCGAGCAGGCGGTTTTTCACCTCGTTGAGGACCTCCGCCTGCGGCCCCGAGACCTCCGGCTCGATGGCGTAGTACTTGGTGTCCTGCCCGAGGTCGCCGTAGATGTGGCTGTAGATCGGTCCGCCGACCGGATAGATGACGTTCGGGCGGTTCGACTCGTACTCGTCTTTCGGCTCCTCGATGAACTGCGGGAACTCCCCGGTGATCTGTTTGAACTCCCGCAGGTGCTCGCGGAGGTGAGGTCGTCGCATGGCGGCCTTCCGGAGCTCTTCCGACGGTTTCGCTGTGCCGTGTTCGGTCATGGTCTACTCCGTGTCTCCTGTCGGATCGGTCGCGTCCCGGCCGTCGGGACGACTGTGCGTCGGCTCGCCCATATGTCTAGGCGACGCTCCGGCTCTCGATGACGATTCCGGTTCCCGACCGGACCGAGAAGCCGATCGTGTCGCCGACCTGTTCGCCCATCCCCGCGAAGCGCTTCACGTTGATCTGGCGGCGGATGTCGCTGCCGACCTCGATCATCTCCAGCTCGAGGAACACGTCGGCGATCGACCGGAACGGGCCGATCGCGTCGTCGTCGACGGCCGAGGGGTCGACGGTGAGCACCACCACCTTCCCCTGCGAGATGATCTCCCGGAAGAAGGAGATGATCTCCAGGGCCGCCTGCCGCTCCTCGTTTTTCCGGACCAACGCCTCGAAGGTCGGGTCGTTCCGGAAGATGGCGTCGAACGTGTCGAGGAAGACGACGTCGGAGTTCCACATCGCCTCCGCGTTCATCAGGCGCTTGAGCAGCTCCTTGCGCTCGCCGTCGGTGTCGGAGAACGCCCCGCCGGAGTCGAAGTCGGCGTGGAGAAAGAGCAGCTCCTCCTGGAGGAGCGGCTTCACCATGTCGTACTCCAGCGAGTGCATCTGGTCGATGAACCCGCGGACGGTGAGCTCCGTCGACATCATCGTCACCGACGCGCCCTCCTCGACGAGCCCGTAGGCGAACCGCTGGGAGATGGCGCTTTTGCCGGCCCCGTAGTCGCCCTCCATCAGGACGATGCTGCCGCGGGGGATCCCCCCGCCGAGCTCCTTGTTCAGCCGGTCGCGCTCCCCGAGTCCGAGCGAGAGCAGATTGTCGTGTGGCATCTCAGTTGCCTCCACCCACGCGGAACTGGAACAGCTCCTCGTCACCGTTGGCCGTGACGTACACCCGGTGATCGCCGTCGTCGAGGCCGCCGCTCGTCCCCTCGAGCGCGTTCGTGTTGATCGTGAGCCGCAACACGTCGCCCCGCCTCCACGCCGCCCCCGCGTCGGCGGACACGAGTTTGCCGTCGATCGCGCTCGGCGGGACGTACCGACCGTCGAAGACGACGTCGAGGTCCGATCCGTCGGGTGCGAGCCGATAGGTCCCGGTGTTCTTTATCAGAAGCGTCACGTTGTGCTGATCGTTGACGTTGTACACCCCTGCGCTCGCGTCGGAGATGATCGTCACGTCGGTCCGGAGCGTCTCGGTCGCGTCCAACCCGGCGTCGTCGACCGCCGCGCTCACGCGGTCGACCCCCGTGGTGATCGTCCCGACCACGCCGGCGGCGATCACGAGGCTCGCGATGAACAGGATGAGGTGAGAGACGGGGACGCTCGCCATCTACGCGCTCACCTCCGCGCTGTCGCGGACGCCCGATTCGACGACGAGGACGACGCGGGTCTCGCCGGCGACCACGTCGGTCGAGAGGTCGGCCTTGTTGACCGTGATGGTCAGCGTTTCCCCGCCGAGCCACAGCTCCGTATCGCCGTCGCCCTCGACGCTCGTGGTCGCGTTCGCTCCCCCTACGTCGACGTACTCGTTGTCGACGAGCAGCGTCGCGTCGCCCGCGACGAGGCCGAGGGAGCCGTCGTTGGTGGCGGTGACGGTGAGATTCGTGTTGTCGTACGTCGCGTTCGACACCGAAAACGCCGTGTTCTGCCGCTCGAGCGCGCGCTCGTTCATGCCGTGTTGCGCGTCGCTGACGCGGTCGAATCCGTTGGCCGCGACGGGGTAGAACGTCGTGAACGCGAAGAACAACCCCGCGACGATGATAGCCGTCGACGCCGAGACGCTAACGCCCATCGCCCCACCCTCCGTCGGCCGGGTCGGCGCGGTCGGAACGCGGGTTCGGGTCGTTCATCGGGCGCGGTGAGCTCCCGTTGCGTTCGCGCCCCTCGGAGCCGCGACGGTCGTCGTGGCCGTCTCGGCCGGCCGGCTGGTCGTCCCGCCGCCCCGCTTCGTCCCCGTGGCCGTTCTCGCTCACGCGCTGATCGCGGTCGCCGCCGCGCTCCTCGCGTCGACCGTTGCGGCGGTCGGGCGCGCGGCGGTCGCGTCCGCCCTCGCGCCGACCGTGCCCTCCGCGTCCCCCGCGGCCCGAACCGGCCCGCGGCGGACCGCCGCCGACCAGCGAGCCGCCGGCGAGGTCGTCCCAGCGGTCGAGCAGCAGCAGGTGACCGCTCGTCCCGTTGAGCTGGGTCACGTATCGGAGGCTGCGCGTGTGGTGTTCGCGGACCAGTCGGTCGGTCCCCGGTCGGTCGACGAGGTTGCGGTCGATCGTGCCGAAGCCGGAGAGGAAGTCGCGGAGGCGCGCGGCCGCGTCGGGGCCGACCCACTCGATGCGCTCGTAGTAGTTGATCGCGCGTACCGCGTCGGTGACGTCGCTCTCGGAGACGAGGAACTCCAGCCACTCCATCACGAGGAGGTCGCCGACGTAGTCGCCGGGGAGCTCCGTGAGGTACGGCTTGCCGCGGGTTCCCGAGAGGTCGTCCTGCTGGACGTACTCGAAGCCGCCGCCGTTCGCCTCGGCGGGGTCGCCGCCGGGCTGCCGACCGCGCGAGCGATCGGGCTCGGGCTCGGGTTCCGGCTCTGGCTCCGGCTCGTGTCCGTTCGTCGCCGGGCCGTCGTCGACGGGCTCGTCGTCGAACGAGTCCATCCCGTCGTCGAAGGCGTCGACGCCGTCGTCGGGCTCGTCGTCGAAGGGATCCGCCTCGTCGCCGAGCTCCTCGTCGAACGAGTCGCCCCCGTCGTCGAACGGGTCGTCGTCCGCGCCCGCGTCCGTTTCGGCGCCGTCCTCGTCGGCCCAGTCGGCCTCCCCGGCGTCGTACTCCTCTTTCAGCTCGCTGAAGCTCTTTCCATCGTCGTTCATGTCGTCACCGTCGTCCGCCGCCGCGGTCTCGGACGCGGCGTCGGCGGGGTCGCCGTCGTCCGTATGCTCGTCGCCCGGTTCCTCGTCCAGCTCGGCGAACTCGTCGTCGTCCTCGAAATCGTCGTCGAGCAGGTCGTCGTCGAAGAACCCGTCTGCGTCCGCGTTCGCGACGTCGTCGTCGAGGTCGTCGTCGCCCGCGTCCTCGCCCTCCTCGTCGTCGAAGAGGCCGAACGAGCCCTCACCGCCGCCGTCGACGNNCCTCCTCGATGTCGTCGACGGCGGTCGATATCTCTTCGTTCTCCGAGCGGACCGTCGAGACGGTCGACGAGAGCGAGGCGACTTCGTTCTCCAGGTCGTCGAGCCGCTTCTCCAGTTCGTCGGTGTCGGCGCCGGCGCCGCCACCGCCGCCGTCGTCGAACTCGTCGTCCCACTCGTCCATCCCGTCGAACTCGTCGAAGTCGTCGCCGCCCATTCCGCCGCCACCGCCGCCGCCCATTCCACCCATTCCGCCGCCACCGCCCATCCCGCCGCCGAAGGGATCGTCGTCGCCGCCCATGCCTCCGGAATCGTCGTCGTCGGAGCCGTCATCGTCGAGAAATCTGTCGAGGACGCTCGCACCGACGAGCCCCAGCGTGGCGACTATCCATGCGGCGGCCGGAGCTCCCCACACCGGTAGTTCGAGGCCCATTACCGAATACCACCCCCAGAACACACTTCAATTCACCCCTCAAAATATCAGCTGTGAGAAGACACCGCCACAACGAAGCTCCGGCGACGCTTTCCCGGCGGTTTCCGGATGGACTCCTCAAAGCGTCCGTTCGAACCCGTCGGCCGCCCGGACCACCAGCCGCCCGTCGGCCCTGAACCGGACGGTCCGCCCGACGTCGTCGCCAACGGCGCGTTCGACCACCGGAATCCCGGCCGCGTCGAGGCACTGCTCTGCGCGCGCGACGTTCCGTGGCCCGATCGCGTCCGTCAGATCGAGCATCTCCGCGCCGCCGGCGACGCGCGCCTCGAGCCGACGGGGCGACGCGCCCGCGGCCTCCAGCTCCCCGATCAGCCTCTTGATGCCGGTGTCGACGTACTTGCCCGGCCGCTCGATGCCGGTCTCGGACTCGGTGCCGTTCGGCAGCATCGCGTGTAACAGCCCCCGAACGCCGGTCGACTCGTCGACGAGCGCCACGGCGACGCACGAGCCGAGGCCGCTCGTCGTCAGCGTTTCCCCGTCGGTCGCGACTGACAGGTCGCTGACGCCGACCTTGATCCGCCCCGAGTCACGTTCCCGAGAGAGCTCTCCCCCGCGGGACGACCGGTGGTGGCTCACGACTCGGAGAGACGGTCGAGCGCCCGCGCCAGTTCGCGCTCGTCCGGGAGGGCGTACACGTCACACCGGGACTGGACACCCTCCGTCTGGATCGCGGCGTCGATCACGAACCCGTAGTCCTGCCGCCGACTCAGCTTGGCGACCAGCGGGCTGATCGTGGCCGAGCCGATGTCGTGGACGAACTCCGGCGGCGAGTGGCTGATCGAGGTGCCGAGCACGTTCGCCCAGCCGTCGATGAACCCGCTCGTCATCACGTTCCCGAGCTCGCAGAGCGCGTTCTCGGCCATCCCGCCGAGCGGCTCGTCCGGCTCGCTGGGGAGCATCGAGGCCGCGATCTTCGCCGCGGACTCCTCCTCGAAGAGGATCGCGAGGTAGCCGCTCGGCTCCCCCTGAAGCTCGAAGACGGTCCCCGCGTGCGGCTCGACGCCGACCTCGGCTGGCACGTCCGCCAGCGGGACGAACCGCAGCCGGCTCACGTCGACGTTCGTGTCGAGCCCGGTCATCATCGCGATGTTGTCGGCGGCGTTCGCGGAGCCCCGCTTCGCCAGCGACGCGAACGTCGACAGCGACTCGTACGGGACCGCGGTGCTGTCGGTGCCGTCGTTCCCCGCCCCGCCGTCGGCGCCCGGCGCCGCGGCCGGCGCGGTCTTGCCCACGACGAGGTCGCGGAACTGCCCGGAGTCGGGGAGCATGTAGATCGAGAAGTCGAGATCCGTCGTCGTCGCGTCCAGCCGGCTCTCGAAGAGGAACACGCCGTCGCCGGCGAGCGCTCCGTCGGGGAGGACGGCGGCGCCGTCGGCCTCGAAGTACCGGGGCGGCGTCATGTCGATCGCCTTCCCGAGGTAGTTCGCCCACCCGTCGAGGAAGCCGCCGAGCGCGATGTTCCCGACCTCCGTCACCGCGCTCCGCCCCATCGACGACCCGCCCGGTAACAGCGAGAGCAGGGCGTCGACGTTGTCCGCGTCGAACGCGAGCACCGCCTCGCCTTCCAACCCGCCGCGAAGCCCGACGCTCACGCCGATCGACTCGCGGCCGGCGAACGCCTCGGCGAGGTCCTCGCCGCTGGCGACGCTGGCACCCGTGACCTCCACGGAGAGGTCCGTGCCCGTCAGGTCGGTGAGCGCGCCGGCGGCCTGTCCGGCCCCCCGCTCCGCCAACCGGTTGCAGGCGCCGAGCGCCCGAACGTCGACGCGCATTATACCGCCGATCCGATGGCGTCGAGCACGTTCGGCTTCTGGAACGGCTTCGTGATGTACCCCTCAGCGCCGGCCTTGATCGCCGCCTTCATCTTCTCCTCCTGCCCGACGCTGGTGCACATGATCACCGTCGCCTCCGGGTTCTCCTCGAGGATCTCCGTCGTCGCCTCGATACCGTCCCGGATCGGCATCACGATGTCCATCATCACGAGGTCGGGCCCGTGTTCATCGTACATGTTGACCGCTTCCACGCCGTTTTCGGCCTCGCCGACGATCTCGAACTCCCCTTCGAGGATCTCCCGGAGCAGGTTCCGCATGAACTCCGAGTCGTCCGCGATAAGTACGCGCGTAGCCATGGTTATCTGGAAGGGGGGACAGCGTTCACTTAACGACTCCCCCGCGCTTCTCAGCGATGAGAATTGATCGTGGCGCATTCAGGCGTAATGAATGTTTGGTCATATTTGCGTCCTCATGCTGGTCACAAAGTCTCAGTAAACCTGACGCTCTAGCGCTGAACATTGTCCTCGTTCGTCTTGAGCAGCCGTGCATTGATCACATTATTTATTAGTTTATTGAGTAATAAATTAATTATCAAAAAACGGCAGGATTGGCCGTTGCTATGTGATCAAATTGAATTCTTCTAATTATTACAATCGATTTTTGAATGAACTGCAACGGAGCGGTTTTGTGGAAATCGCCAGACTGCAGCTGAGTTTGTCCTCTGATACGGCTCCGAAGAGTTAAGTCCGACCACG
This sequence comes from Halorubrum persicum, assembly GCF_002727125.1. Lineage (GTDB taxonomy): Archaea > Halobacteriota > Halobacteria > Halobacteriales > Haloferacaceae > Halorubrum > Halorubrum persicum. The sequence goes on along the minus strand of NZ_NHOA01000124.1, from coordinate 650 downwards.
GTACCGTTCCGATGAGGATGAAGACTTGTCCCCGGTGTGACTCGTCGATTGAACAAGAGGCCCGATACTGTGTCGAGTGCGGTGCCCCCCAAACCGAAGCCGCTGCGGAAGAATTTGACAAACGTGTGCAACAACAGGCCCAGAAGGTGGCTGCAGAGTCCGGGAACGCAGGTGGCGGCGCTGGGCCCGAACATACTCTGACAGACCAACTTAGCGATCGCGAGCAACTCTGGCGGCGTACTTGTTACGTTTTCGGGTATGGCACGATCGTTGGCGCCTTTACCTTGGTCCCACAGGTTGCTTCGTTCTTCCTTATCCTTGGCGGGATTGCAATCTTACCGCCCATTCGTCGACTAACTGCGAAACCGCTCGGGAGCCCACTAAAACGAGAAGTAATGCTTGGACTATACGTGGTGTTGGTGTTGCTTGGCGTTGCACTATTCGTGCTCGTTTAAGCACAGATGAGTCCGACACTACTTTGCACCATCCCCCGTTTGATGGCAAGTCTGGATATTCCACATCAACTGCTATAATTAACAAACGGTATTCATTCTGACAAAGGTTTTAATCGTGCAGCACCGCACGAACGAATCCAAGAATTGCCAGTGCAGTCACGAAGATTCCGAATCCAGTGCTCTGTTGAATCCGCA
>NZ_NHOA01000126.1 GCF_002727125.1 Halorubrum persicum | reverse complement strand
TCGGCGACGACGCCATGGACACCCTGCTCGGGGACGGCCTCCTCATGAGTGAGGGGGAGACGTGGCAGCGCCAGCGGAAGCTGGCGAACCCCTCGTTCCACAACCGTCGGATCGGGGCGCTCGACGGGACGATGGTCGACCACACCGAGTCCCAGCTCGCGGACTGGAGCGACGGCGACGTCGTCGACATCCAGCTGGAGGTCGCCCGCCTCACCGTCAAGATCATCGTCTCGGCGATGTTCGGCGCCGACATCACCGACGAGGAGGTGAAGACGGTCCAGGAGAAGCTGGAGCCGCTCGGGGCCCGGTTCGAGCCCGATCCGCGCCGCTTCCTGATTCCCAACTGGGTGCCGACCCGCGAGAACCGGGAGTTCGACGCCGCGATCGACACCCTCGAATCCGTGATCGACGGCATCGTCGACCGGCGTCGGGGGACCGAGCGCGACCCCGGCGTCGACCCCGCCGGCCCGGAGGGCGTCGCGGTGCGCGGCCCCGCCGGCGACGGCGACGGCGACCTGCCGATGGACCTGCTCTCCGTCCTGCTGCGCGCCCGCGACCGGGGCGAGCAGACCGACGAGAACCTCCGCGACGAGCTGGTGACGATGCTGCTGGCGGGCCACGACACGACCGCGCTCACGCTGACGTACACGTTCTACCTGCTCTCGAACCACCCCGAGGCCCGCGAGCGCGTGGCGGCCGAGGCCGCGGCGGCGACCGCCGACGGTCCCCCGACCGCCGCCGACGCCCGCGACATGGCGTTCACCGAGCGCGTCCTCAACGAGGCGATGCGGCTGTATCCGCCGGTGTACACTCTCTTCCGCGAGCCGAAGCTCGACGTGAAACTGGGGGGGTATCGGATCCCCGAGGGCTCCGCGCTCATGCTGTCGCAGTGGGTGGTCCACCGCTCGCCGCGCTGGTACGACGACCCGGAGGCGTTCGATCCGAGCCGGTGGAAGCCGAAGCGCCGGAGCCAGCGCCCCCGCTTCGCCTACTTCCCGTTCGGGGGCGGCCCGCGCCACTGCATCGGGAAGGCGTTCTCCCTGCTGGAGGCCAAACTCATCCTGGCCGAGGTCTGCTCGCAGTACGACCTGGCGTACGAGGGTCCCGACCTCTCGCTGCGCGGCTCGCTGACGATGCACCCCGACCACCCGGTGCCGATGCGAATCCGCGAGCGCTGACCGGGATGGCGGGCGACGCCGACTCGTACTGCCGGCGCTGCGGCGAGCCCCTCTCGCGCGGCGCCATCGCGAGCCGACAGCGCGCCTGCTGTCTCAACGCGACCCCCATCGCCGGCGTCTGCCCGACGCACGGGCCGGTTGGCCCCCACCACGCGATCGAGGGACCCGACGAGGCGGAGGGGAGCGGCGGCGATAACGGGAACGGTAAGCGAGAGTGACCGCCGACGGCGACACCGCAACGAGGGAGCGAAAGCGAGCGAGTGAGGAGCACAGCGAGCGTGAGTACGCCTCACGACTGGGGCTTTGGACGTGTTCACCGCCGATCGATTAACATGCAGTTGGCTCTGTTGAACCCCTATTCTTCAGACGCAGTGTTGTCTGAAACAGCCGGTCGCTGAGCGATGCGGATCACTCGCCTTGGGGCGCATTCTCGATCGCCTCTCCAGCAAGACCGTATATCAGACCAACAAGACCGATGAGGAGTCCGAGATGGAGTGAACCCGGTGAGGCATACATATCGGGGGAGAGCATCGCAATCCC
>NZ_NHOA01000046.1 GCF_002727125.1 Halorubrum persicum | reverse complement strand
GGGATTGCGATGCTCTCCCCTGATATGTATGCCTCACCTGGTTCACTCCATCTCGGACTCCTTATCGGTCTTGTTGGTCTGATATACGGTCTTGCTGGAGAGGCGATTGAGAATGCGCCCCAAGGCGAGTGATTCGCAGCTCTCATCGACTGGCTGTTTCATTCCAACTTATGTCTGAAGAATGGTATTTCAACAGAGCCGTTAAACAGTAATCCGAGGTGAGGTGGACATCGTCACGGCACGGTAGTGGCCAACTCACACGTAGGGGGATCGTTCACGGGTCTTCTATCGGCGGTCGTCGATCGCCGAGGATGTCGAACGACTCCTCGATATCGCCGAGCACGAGCAACGCATAGTACCGAAAATACGTCACGACGGGAACCTGTGAGAGCGTCCCGACAATGAGCATGGACAGTCCGAACAGAATCGCGAGTGCAACGATGACGACAACCCCGACCGTCGACGTCAACGAGACCGTCACGTGCGTGATCGCGGCCGCGATGAGGATAGGGATGAGAAGGACGATTGCGACGACCCCGACCACGATCGCGGTGATGATCCCGGCCGCGATCGTCAGCAGGAATGCGATCACGATGTACGCCAGATACTGTTTCCACGCGGTCTTGATCGACCGCCAGAGGCGACGCCATGCCGCAAGGACACCCGAGTCTGCCTGAATCATAAGCGGCACGACGAACACGGTCGTGAGCCCCGACACTAACGCGTACACGACGCCGATGAGAAACACCACCGGGATCCCGACAAGGAACGCCGTGGCGGGGATTGTGGGATCGCGTCCGGTCAGGATCGGAACGATGAGCAGTGCAAGCCAGCCGGCGAACAGCGCGATCATCGGGAGCCCGATTGCGAGTCGGAACCCGAACAGGCGGAGCCCCTGCCGCCAACGCTGACGCCAGTAGCGTCGGAGCGACACCTCACCGGTGCGAAGCGACTCGATCAGCACGAACTCCATGATCGCTCCGATCAACGCGAATATCCCGACGAAGAGGAGTCCGACGGCGACGACCGCGACAGCAAGCGTTACCGCGTCGACCGGGAGATTGAACGGGATCTCACCGGGAGAGACGTCTCCCGGCGGCGTCGACGTGTTGGACTGTGCCGTCGGGAAATTCACGCCGCTCCCGACGAAAAACACAACGATCGCAAGCTTCAGCCAGCGACGCACGGTAACGGGAGTCAGAAACTCCCGGGTAACGTCGAACGCTTCCTCAACGTTTTCGACTGCATGGAGGGCCATGGGTCGGGATACTCAAACTCAATAGTTAGCCCTTCTGGTGGGGGAGTGTGCAGACGAGGAGGCGCTGTTGAAATCTTCTTAAGGAGACAGTCATGACCCGGTTGCGGTCACTGCAGGAGGCCCACGAATCGCTCAGTACAGAAGACTCAGATAACAGTCCCAGACGATGAGATTCCCATAGTCTGTCAGTAGTGCCGTGCGGGATACAGAGAGTGTATACTGAAGCGAGTTCAGATGGACCCTACCGACCGTTTGTCCTGATTCGGAATAGATACTCGCCCCCGCCAAGGATGGCGTAGAGAACGAGAGGGATTGGCGAAAGGTAAACTGCGTAGAGGGCGAGGCCGAAAATTGTCTGGAGTGAGAGGATACCCTGTACGGCACCGACGGTGAGCCACCCGAGAATCACGACCACGAGAACCACGAGAGGTGTGAGTAGGTCAAATCGGAGGAAGATGGCGATGGGGAGTACGACGAAGGCGATGGCGAGGGCAATCATGGCCAGAAGATACCCGAGAGCGTCGATCGAGAGATGAGCGAGGAACTCACTAACGCTCCAGCCTGCGATGAGTAAGCCGGCACCGAAGTACAGAGAGACCACGGCGAGACCAACGAGAATACCGCTGAGCGCTGCAGCGGGAGTGGAGGAGCGGCTTCGTGCCAAGAGAGCGACCATACGACACACTACATCGAGAATGGTCATAAATCTCAGCGTCGATTGAAACAGTGATGGGGACGTTGCTGACTGTGCGCACGGTATTCAGCACGCCCTTCTGAATGGCAGCGAGATCGGAGAGGACCGACAGCGGCCTATTCGAACCGCTCAGCGACCGGCTGTTTCAGGTGAGAATCTGTCCGAAGAATGGAGTTTCAACTGAGGCACGCGTTTCGCTGAACGCGTCAGTGACCCATGCCGCCGAGTGGCTGATAGTGCGGGAGCATCGGGTGGGGGAGGTGGACGCCGAGCGCCATCAGTCCGTGCGCGAAGAGCATGTACCCCAGTACGACGAACACGACGCCGAGCAGCCGGTGGACGCGACGCCGGTGCGCAACATCGATCGACTGGATGATGGTCCCATAGAGGAAGACGGCCGGAATCGTGCCGAGGCCGAGCGCACCGAGGGCGATCGCGCCGGTCGTCGGGGAGCCGCTCGCAAAGGCGAACAGGTACGCGGGATACAGCATTGGACACGGCAGGAACGCGTGAACGGCGCCGAGGCCGACGATACTCGGGCTGTTCACGTGGCGATGGACTCGCGCCGCGAGCCACGACGTGACGCGTTGAACGCCAGGGATTCGAATATCGCCGCCGCTGCCGCCGATCACGTACCGAACCCCAGTCAGCACGATGAACCCGCCGACCGCGAGGCCGACAGTCCCTCGCAAGACATCGGCGATCGGCGTCAGCTGATCGGCGGTAACGAACACGACGCTCCCGAGCGCACCGAAGAGTGCTCCAAGAGCGGCATACGTCGTCGCCCGCCCGGCGTTGAACAGGACGTGTTGTCGGACCTCGTAGGTCGTGAGATGCCCCGACCGTCCGTCGCCGACGGTCGTTGTGCCACCGTCTGGATGCGGCGTCATCTGTTTCGAGTACATCGTCACGAGCGGACCGCACATCCCGATGCAGTGTGCGCCACCGAACACGCCGATGAGAACGAACAGTGCGACATCAAGTCGGAGGAGCGACTCGATCATACGTGGAGTTCGTTGCTCCCCGGCTTGTGTCGTCTGGTGCGATCCTCGACAGACGGCGTCCGCTCCCGCGCGCGTTCGAGAACCGCACCAGATACTTCAAGCGATCAAAATCGGTATCATGAGGTATGGATCGCCGACGCTTTTGTAGCTCAGTCGGGGCGCTTGGAGCGACCATTGGAACCGCGGGTTGTATGGGCACACTTGGTTCCGGTGGGTCCGAAAAGACCGTCCTCAATCCTCCCGACCAGGACTTGAGTGAGGCCGCTCATCCGAGTTACGGTGATGAAATGCCAGCGTTCACTGCTCCGGATCCGATTACCGATGAGACAGTATCGATCGAGGAGCACGAGGGAGAACAAGCCGTTGTGTGGACATCGTTCTACACGAACTGCCCGGATGGAGTGTGTCCGGCGCTGATTCTCAGACTCCGGCGCGCACAGGAGGCTGCCGCCGAAGACGGATACGGCGACGACGTCTCGTTCCTCGCTCTTACGTTCGACCCCGAGCGTGACACGGCTGCTGTGCTTCGTGAATACGCGAACCAGCAGGGAGTGAACCTCGATGCGGGCAACTGGCACTTTCTTCGCCCGGACAGCTACGAACGGGGACAGGAACTGTTAGACGAGAACTTTGGACTCCTGATCGAGAAGGCGCCGGCCGATCAGTACGACAATCTTGAGTACCAGTTCCCGCACTACGGATTGATTCTTCTCGCAAACAAGCAGGGGATCGTCGAGCGCGCGTACCCACGTGGCCCGAAGACGGACATCGAACAGCTCGTGGAGGATGTCAAACGGGTGGCCACCGCGTGAACTCGTAAGGTCACCCGTTAATCTCGGCGAGCGCCCACGATGCCCTCGTGCGGACATCGGCGTTGCCGTCAGAGCGTGCTCGGTCTTGCAACGGTGGGACCGCGTCTTCCGCACAGAGGTGCCCGAGCGCCCAACAAGCGTTTCGCGGACAATCGGGCTCTTGTCCGACAGCAACTAGACGACACCGTCCCCGTCGACCACGAGAAGCCCCGTTCCGAGCACGTCGAGACGATCCTCGCGGAAACGGAGTGTCTCGCGGACCCGGACCACAAGTACCCCACGCGCCGGGAGGGGTAATCGATGTCACAACTCGACTCACGCGGATCCGTTCGCAATCCCGCGGAGATCGACCGTGCCGTCCAGTCGGTAAACAGGCACGCCTACGCCGTCGGCGGTCCACGTGACCCCGAACCCCTCTCGTCGCCGCTCCCGGCGGCGCTCGGCGGTTCCCTGCTGGTCGTGTCCTTCGTCGTGTCTTGGCTCCGGAACCACTGACCAGCGTCGTCGAGGCGGCGGCGTGGTTCAGCGATCACCTCGAACCGCGGTCAGTCGAGTGAGTCGGCTCAGCGCAGGGGCGATCTGTGACGAATTAGGGGGCGTTCTTCAGACGAGTTCGGCTGGGGTCAGTAAAACCGATGGCCGGTCTCGACGCCGAGGACGAACTGCTCATTCGTCTTGAGCGTGATGGCAACGCTGGAACCGACCGCGCCGTCCCACGAGTACCAGCCAGTTCGCCGCCCGCTCGGGACCATTCACCCGCTGTTGGGCCGTGCCGACGAAGCTGCTGGTGTCGGCTTCGTCGCCGAATGGGTCTCGCTGGACGCCCCGCGCAGATCCCGTTCGGGATACCGGTCACCCCTGTCCGGGAACGGGATGACGACCACGTCCTCGCTGTCGAGGACGCCCATCGACGCCAGCCGGTCGACCATCGCCACACAGGCCCCGCTCGACGGACCGACGAGGAACTCACCGTCGACTCGGAGATGCTCGCGGACGAACTGTCGATCCCATTGTCCGGGATCGGCGATGGTGGGGGATCGGTCGGCGTAGCGAGCGTGTAACCAGCGGGCGTACTCGTACGCACGGTCAGTGGGAAGAAAGGACAACGTCTCGACGGCCGCCGGCTCGTAGGTTCCCGGCACGTAGTGGTCGGTCGAGTGACTGTGTTTCAACCCCGCGATGTCGTGTTCGTCGGTCGCCGGCTCGAACCCGTAGACGTCGACGCCGCGGTCATCGAGTGCGTTGCTGACACCGACGAGCGTACCGCCGGTTCCGGCACCAGCCACGAAGTGTGTCACGGCGCCGTCTGTCTGGTCCCAGATCTCGACGCCGGTCGTTGCCGCGTGGACCGCCGGATTCGCAGCGTTCTCGTACTGGTTCAAGTAGCAATACGCGTCGGGTGCTTCGCGGACCAGATCTCGACAGTCCTCGACGTAGGCGTCGTAGCCCCGATCGCTGTCGACGAACGTCGTCTCGGCACCGGCGGCCTCGATCGCCGCGATCTTCCCAGCGCCAGCATCGTCGGGAACGACGATCTCGACGTCGAACCCCCGTTCCGCACCGAATCGAGCAACTGCGGTCCCGGTGTTGCCGCTCGATGCCTCAAGGAGCGTCCGGTCCGCGACCGGTTCGGGCGCCGCGACCGCCGCGTCGACCATGGCCTTCCCGATACGAGTCTTGATCGAGCCACCACCGTACCCGGCCCCAATCTGGTTGAACCACTCGGCTTTTGCGTACACGGTTGGGGAGACATCGATATCGAGTTCTAGCAGTGGCGTCTCCCCGACAGCCGCTGGATCAGCGGTCATATCGTGTGCTTTCCCTTTCGCCCATCAAAAGACCCGACCCAAATCGGGTCGCGTTGAGTTAGGGAATGAGGCGTTCGACTTCAGAGTGCTTATGACCGAGATCGAACGCCGCGCTGGGCCAGTGGAACGGGAACGATGGACAGGGTGCGTAAGAGCGGATGTAGCTATTGACCTCCTCCCGCGCCTGAAGACGCGGGAATCCCACCACGGGATTTCAGGCTGAGCGTTCGTCCAACCCTACGGTTTCAAGA
>NZ_NHOA01000075.1 GCF_002727125.1 Halorubrum persicum | reverse complement strand
GTTCTCTTCAAAATCCTCAAGATACGGCAAATTCCTGTGCTATATTGAATACGAGTGATTTTTTTAGTAATAATCAGTTTTAATTTACACCTACTGTTACGGGTCTTCCGCTGGATCGAGAGTGCGTACTGACCGTGTACCTAACCAAGTTTCAATCATAAAATTAATAACGTCTTGCTGTGGGAACAGAATTTTAATACCTTCCTCACGAAACGCAGATTTCACGTTATGAATGACATTTTGGATAGCACGCCATTTCCGCTGAGGCATTGGAGAATCAATCCAGAACCGAAGTTCAAGAACGACCGCTGAGTCAGCGAATCGGACCGGAAGCGCTTGCGGGGCAGGTTGATTCATGATCGCGTTCGGATTCTACGGCATCTTTCTCGGCCCGATACTGCTCGTCTTTGTCGCACAGTTCTGTAGAACGATTGCCCCGTACGTGCTCACTGGCAGACATCCACACCAACAATCGAATCTCTCGGACTACTGAACAACCCCGACCAAACGAGACAACCGACCCGCGGACAACGACGCAACAGGCTTGGAGCGGCTTCGTCTCTGGTTCTCTCAGACATGTTGGTTCATCAGCTCAGCTCTCAGACGATTTCGCCACCACGGCTGCCGGTGACGACGATGCGTGAGCTGACTCCACATCATCGGCACCGGCTTGTCCGCCGGAATAGCACCACCTCCATCCTTCTCAGGCGGGTGTACAGGAAGCTGACCGTCAGCGACTCAGATCTCGAGACACCACCTGTCGACACCGCGCTCAACGAGGATTGAGAGACAATAGCGCCGCCGGAACTCGGTGAATTTCTGAGACATTCTCCACGAGTGAACCTGCCAGAGTCAGGAACCCACGACTGAAGTCGCGGGTTTCCGCCTTGTATCTCTATGAGAAAAGTAGGGTGAGGTCGTTGACTCCCTAGCTGTTCAAGAGTGCGAGATCAGCGACTCATCAGCAAACAATCCCGTAACAACGGTGTCGATCAGTGCCTCTTCAATTTCATCGTAGCTGTCATCAGCGACCACAGGTGTTTCACGCGCCTGCGTGACAAACAGCAACGACTGCAAGAGTCCACGGACGATTTCCGGGTCGTCTATGCGAACCTCATCGCGTGTGATCCACTCTTCTGGCTGCGGTAATACCCGAGTGAGATCTGCCTCCATAGCTGAGCTAGTGTCGCTGTTGGTGTCGTCGGAACAGACAGTGTCGTCACCTCCGCTACCTCCATTCTTATCGGAATTATCATACTGTGTTCCATCCAGTTGTTCGTCGATCCGCCGGATTTCACCGTCAACGAAGAGGCGCCGGACGAGTGGATTCGACCGGACTTGCTCAAGCGTGGTTCGTAGAATCAGTTCGGCTTCTGCCTGCGGTGACTCCGCGTCAGCGATTGCCGTTTCGAGTCGCGCAAACAGACGCTCGCGTTCGGCAATTAACACCGCGAGATACAGTTCTTCTTTTGAATCGAAGAACTGATAGAATGTACTCGTGCCGATGTTTACTTCATTTGTTACATCGCTCACACGCGTGCGATCGAAGCCAAACCGTGCGAATAGCTCATGACCTGCTTCAACCATCGCCTCGCGAATTCGCTCACGATCTTTATCAGTAAACTGTGTCACAGTCGTTGCCCCACCTTCACCACAGCAGTCATATTTGTCTTTCCCATGCCGGATACAAGACCTCAAGAAAGAAAGGTTTATTCATTCATGGGCGAAGTAATTCACGTGCAGCAACCCAGATTTTTCCCGCCGAGTAGTCTCGATCCGACTTCGCTTCACCTGCAATCGGGGAACCCCACATGCACGGAGGCGAGGTAGCACATGCGAACTCGTCCGCTATCGGTCGTCCTTGTGAGTGTCCTCCTTCTCACCAGTGGTGTCGGTGTCGGTGCTGTTGGTGCTGCCATGGGCGGCGACTCTACGGCAAGTACTACTGGAACTGCCGCTGTTTCCGGTGGAATCGGTTCGGCACAGACATCGAATGTCGGGGGCTCGCCTGATCTTGATGTCTATGCGTCGAACCCGAACCTCGTTCCGGGACAGACGAATCAAGTAGAGCTGACAATCGCAAACGACGGGAACCTACGGTTTGGTGACCCATCAGTGGCCGAGACGGCACTGACCGCGCGGAACGTTCGCGTGGACGCCGAAGCGCCGGGAGCGCTCTCCGTCGAGTCCGGTGAGACCGCGATCGGCGGCGTGACGACAACGACACCGAGGTCGGTCCCGGTAAGCATCAACGTCCCCAATAATGTCGACCCGGGAACCTACACGCTCGATCTTGACATTACCTACTCATACATTTCCTCTGGTGAGGACCGGACTGTGACGGTCTCTCGGCAGATTGACCTCCGCGTTCGTGATGATGCACGGTTCCAAGTCGTCGATGTTGAGAGCAACACTCAGATCGGCGACTCTGGTACTGTTGAGGCGACGATCGAGAACGTCGGTTCTGAGACCGCCCACAACGCTGATGTGACGTTTAGTACCCAAAGTAACAGCGTCAGTGTAAGCGGTGGTCAGTCCGGCACAGTTCGCGTGGCTGAGGTTGACCCCGGTGAAACGGCAACTGTCGCCTACGATGTTGGCGTTGCGTCGGACCTTCCCGTTCAACAGTACACGCTGTCGGGATCTGTCGCATTCGAGGACCCTGACGGTATCTCTCGCACGGATAGTGGCCTCTCACTTGGGGTCCTTCCACGTGCCGAACAGACGTTTGCACTCACGAACGTTGAGTCACAGCTTCGTGTTGCCGAAGACGGGGACCTGATCGGGACGATCCGTAACGACGGCCCTGTCCCGGCACGCAGTGTTGTGGTGCAGTACACTGGCAGTGATCCAAGTGTCATCCCAGCGGAGCAGTCGACTGCAGTCGGAACACTTGCGCCCGGTGAATCTGCGAACTTTTCGCTGCCAATCTCGATCAGTGGTGAGGCAGAGGCAGGTCTGCGGTCGCTTGATATGGCAGTTCAGTACCGCAACGACGAGTCCGAACTCCGGGCGTTCGAAGATATCGTTGCGAATGCCGAAGTTGCGCCCGAGCGTGACCGCTTCGATGTCACCATCGAAAACCGTACGATTCAGTCCGGCGGGACTCGTACCGTCGATGTCGCGGTGACAAACAACCTGAACGAGACCGCAAGCGACGTCGAAGCGCGGCTGTTTGCCGACGATCCGCTCGATACCGGTGATACCGACACTGGATACGTTCAGTCACTTGAGCCCGGCGAGACCACGACGATGACACTCGAGTTGACCACCACGGGCTCGGCAACGCCGGGCAGTACCTACCCTATTTCGCTTGACTTCCGGTACGATGACGCCGACGGCGACAGCCAGCTCACCGACACGTTCCGTGTCCCGATCGATGTCGTTGAAAGCGAGGATGGTGGGCTCCCGCTCCCCGTAATCATCGTCGCACTTCTCGTTGTCGGCACGGGCGGGCTTGTCGTCTACCGGAGGCGGCAATAGCCGATGTCGCTCGGCGAGCAGATCGAGGCGTGGACGCGGCGGCTCAACGACAGTATTGTCGATAGCCCACGCCGAGTCATCGTCGTATTCCTTGTCCTCACGCTTGTGTTCGCCGGTGGGATAGGCCTCGTCAGCACAGACACCGAAGCAACTGATTCGTTCACGGAGGGGCTCGAAGAACAGGAAGCGCTTGACGCCGTCAATCAAGAGTTCGAAGACCCGTTTGAACCGGAGGGTGAATCAACGCAGCTCATCCACTCTGGAAGTAATGTCCTCACAAAAGAGGCGTTGCTGCGAGACCTCCGGGTGCTAGAGGAGGTCGAATCGCGCGATAACCTCCGCGTCGCCTCGTCGAACGGCCCGGCAACTGTCGTCGCCCAGACGCTTGATCCGTCGGCGAGTACGGCGGCTGAACAGCGGCGCGTTATCGAATCGACAAGTGAAACCCGCGTCCGTCAGGTCGTCCGCAGGCTCTCTGAGAATCCGCGGTTCACAGGGACCCTTGCGACTGACTTCAACCCGACGAGCGCAAGCGCATCGGCCTCGATCACGGTTATCTCACACGATGTCCCTGCGGGATTCACCAGTGGCGACCTCCAAGAGGTTCAGACGACAATTCGGTCGATTGCAGCGGACCAACCGGGTGAGCTCACTGCGTTTGGGAGCGGTGTGACAAATGCTGAAACGGCAAGCGTTATCGGGGACTCGTTGACGATCGTGATGCCGGTCGTCGTGTTGTTGCTGCTGTTGTTCCTCGTCGTTGCCTACCGGGACCCGATCGACCTGTCGTTGGGGCTGCTGTCGCTTCTGATGACTGTCATTTGGACCTTCGGCTTCCTTGGGTTCTCTGGGATTCCGTTTAACCAGCAGATGATCACCGTCCCTGTGCTGTTGCTAGCAGTGGGCGTCGACTTCGGGATTCACATTATCAACCGCTACCGCGAGGAAGCAGTCGCAGGATACGATGCCATCGAGGCGATGCGAGAGGCGAACAACCAGCTGATGATCGCCTTCATTATCGTGACAGTCACGAGCGTGTTCGGGTTCGGTGCAAACGTCATTTCAGATCTCACACCGATCCGGAACATCGGGATTGTCTCCGCAATCGGGATCATCTTCACGTTCCTGATTTTCGGGCTGTTTCTTCCGGCCGCAAAGTTGGAGGTGGATAAATTGCGAGACGCCTACAACGTCCCTGAGTTCAACTCGGCGCCGATCTCCTCAGAAGACTCCACGCTTGGCAAGTTCTTGTCGTTCCCGGCGCAGGCGAGTCAGTACGCGCCGATCGCGTTCGTCGTCGTGTTGCTTGTGACGGGCGGAATGGCAGCAGCGTACGGGAGCGGTGTTGATACGTCGTTCGAGACTGAGGACTTTCTGCCTCCCGAAGAGCAACCCGACTACGTGACCGGGTTGCCTGAACCGTTCGCACCGAGTGAGTACACGGTCACGGAGACGATAAATCTGCTTGAAGACCGGTTTTCGACCAACCAAGACCAATCTGTGACGTTGTACATCGAAGGAAACTTCGAAGAGGGTCATGCGCTCGAGGCGCTTGACGACCCGAACGACGACGCAGTGGGCTCGCTTGCTGTTGGTGACGGCGGAGCTGCACAGCCGACCAGCATCCTGACCGTGATACAGTCTCAGGCCGAACGGGACCCTGAATTCGCCGCGTTGGTCGCCCGCAATGATATCGACGGGAACGGGATCCCCGATCAGAATCTCGACCGGATCTACGACGAACTGTTCGCCTCGCAATCGGGCGACCGCGCAGAACAGTACCTCACTCCTGACCGGCGGAATGCACAGGTCGACTACGCGATCGACTCGAGCGCCTCACAGAGCGAAGCCGCCGCCGACGCTCGAGCATTTGCGGAGGAGTTCCGCTACCAGACGACCGCGACTGGCCAGCTCGTCGTCTTCGACGCGGTAACGGATATCATTTTCAACTCTTCGATTCAAGGGTTGATCCTCGCAATGGGGCTGACAGGACTGTTCCTCGTCATTGCGTACGCCGTCTTGGAAGGGAAGCCGCTTCTGGGTATTGTGAACCTCTTCCCAATTCTGATCGCAATCGCGTTCCTGCTCGGGACGATGCGATATCTCGGGATCTCGCTGAATGCGCTGACTGGGACGATCCTCTCCATTTCGATTGGACTGGGGATCGCGTACTCGGTGCATGCCACCCACCGATTCATCGACGAGTTCAACGACGGTGCAGGTGCACACGAGGCGATGATCATCACGCTTTCAGGAACCGGCGGTGCGTTGCTTGGGAGTATGTTGACGACCTCGCTCGGAACGGGCGCACTCGCGCTTGCCATCACTCCTGTCTTGGGAGACTTCGGTCTCTTGATGGCAATTAGCGTGGTGTACTCGTTCGTGTTCACGATCGTTGCACTTCCCCCTGCGGTCATCTTGTGGGAGCGCTATGACGGTGTCTGGAACGGAATGGAGTCAGTTGTGACTGGGTGACAACCTCCTGCGCTTGAAGACGCAGGAATCCTAAGCGGTGAGAGTTTCAGTTTTGTAATGTGACTCCGCCACTTTGCGGGAACGTGTTTGACCCAGTCGTCGTGGTCGGTGGCTAACTGACGATGCCAACCCGCCGTTACGGAGAATCGAGGAGAAAGCCTCGTTTTTTACCGCGGGGAGGATGTCAGTCCTATCCTCTGTGTCGTTGACCCCATCTGTTGTTTTTGCCAGTAGGGAGTCTCTGACGCTTTGCCCTGCTTCTGTATCGGATTCGTGGAATCTGAACGGTCGGGTTGGAGACCCGGCAATACCATTGTCAGTGGAAAGCACCATCCAGTGACGGCACATATCTATGCGGTTTATCACGTGGTACGCTCTTGTGTAGCAC
>NZ_NHOA01000024.1 GCF_002727125.1 Halorubrum persicum | reverse complement strand
TGGGAAGAGCCGTCGACCCGATACGAGCAGGCCGTCGAACTCTTCGAGTAACGTTCCACCGGACCGCGCCCGGACGCGCGTCGAACCCCGAATTTTTTCGCACCCGACCCACAGAGCGTTAGCGCCGTCTCCCGGACCGCAGAGTGGTTCGTCGCCGCCCGTATCGGCAGCGTTTACGGACGCGACGCCGTAGCGGCGCCCATGCCCGAGCCGAAGTCGACGTTCGACGCGACGTATCCGTGTGACTTCTACGAGCCGGCGGAGCTGTTCGAGCCCGATCAGATGTACACGGTCCCGGAGATCGCCCGGCTGCTACAGGAGTTGGAGCCCGACGCCGAGATCGACCCCGACACCGAGGCCGTGCTGATCGACTGGGCGATCCCGTGGGTGATGACCCACGCGGACGATCTCGTGATCGCGGAGCCGCTGGCTGAGGACGGTCCCGGCTACTACGGGGTCGCGCCCCACGCCGTCGACGGCGGAGAGAGCGACGGAGAGGCCGAAAACGCTGACCTACGAGACGGAGCGTGAGCCGGGAGCGATCCGACGCGACGGTGGTCCTCGTCGCCGGCGGCGCCCGCGTCGACGCCGGCAAGACGACGTTCTCGACCGGGTTGGTGGCGAGCCTCGCCGACCGGGCCGGCGACGCGATCGGCGTCAAACCCCGCGCCGGCAACGACTACTGGTACGACCACGACGACTACCGGATCGCGAGCGATGCGGGCCGGCTCTACGGGAAAGACGCGCGACGACTCGCGGCAGCGAGCACGCGCTCGCTGCCGGTGCCCGACGAGCGGCGCCGGCCCGAGGCGGTCACCCCGGAGTCGATCAATCCGGTCCACCGCCTCTGGCGGCCGACACCCGGCCGGACCGGGATGCTCGGCGACACGGACCGGACGTTTCTCTGCGATCGGGTGACGACCGAGGACGGGTCCCGGTTCGTCGTCAACGGGGCGGCGGAGGCGGCGGGACTCCTCCCCGACGGCCTCACCGACCGACTCCCGCTCGCGGCGGCCACCAGAGTCGACGACGTGGCGGCGTTCAACGACGTGATGGCGGCCGACTACCTCCCGGCGTTCGACCGGATCGCGGCGCGGGTCGCGGCCGCGACGGTGCCCGTCGTCGTCGAGTCGTACGCGGACATCGCCGGGGCGCTCCCGCGAGAGGGGCCGGTCGCGCCCGACGCGGTGGCGGTCGTCGATCCCGGTCGTGCGCGCGTCTACGCCGGCGACCGATACGCGAAGGCGCGGACGGTCGCGTCCGGCAGCCCGCGCGAGGGGACGATGGAGGAGCACACCGGAACCGTCACCGAGATGATCGAGCCGCTGGCGACCGTCGATCTACCGGCGCTCTCGAGCGACGAGCGCGGCGACCCGGCCCGCGTCGCGGAGCGCTACGGGCACGCCTACGAGACGCTGTTGGAAGCGGTTTAGCGGGGAATCGAAGCGAAGTCGGTCCCCGATCCGCGCGGGAAGGCGGTCGGAGCCGAACGCCGACGGTCGGATCAGGCGTTCCGCTTCGAGTAGTGGTCGATGGCGGACTCGATCGAGGAGAGATCGGCGTTCACTCGGCTGTCGGCGACGCGCATGAAGCCGGGGGTGTACGACTTGGAGTAGTCGAAGATGGCGTTGACCGCACGTTTCGGGGCGGAGACGGCCGCGAAGTCGGTGACGGTGTACACGCGCGTCGTCGGGAACGCGGTCCAGAACGTGCTGGAGACCCAGCGGTCCTCGTCCTCGAAGGTGGTTCCCACCCGACCGGTGGCGAGGTACTCGCCGTCGTGGTAGAAGAGGAGGAGGTCCCCCTCGCTCATCCGCTCGAACGTCGAGCCGTTTCCGCTGTCGTCGTCGACGGCCCACAGGCGGGCCTCGTCGAGGTCGGCGAGGTCATCCGGCCGGTCGTCGTACTCGGTGAGGTCGACCGCAGACCGGACCGTTCGATCGAAGTTCTCCGGGTCAATCGGGACCAGGAAGACGTTCGCGCTCATTACTCCCATTTCCGTCGGGAGGGGTTTAAAGCCGTTCGTTGCCTCGCCGGCCAGCCGGAGCGGTTCGGTAACCATTCGACGGCGACACGGTGACCGCCCGCGGCGACTCGGCGTCTCCCTCCCGACTGCCCACGACTCAGTCGTCGTACGCGTCGTAGATCCGGTCCATCCGCGCGGCCATCACGAAGTCGGACTCGTGGAGCCCGCCGATGTCGTGGCTCCACATCTCGATCCCCACCTCGCCCCACGAGAGGTGGATGTCGGGGTGGTGCCACTCCTCCTCGGCGAGTTCGCCGACCTCGTTCGTGAACGCCAGCGCGCCGGCGAAATCGTCGAACTCGTAGGTCGCTTCGAGGTGGTGGTCGTCGACGACCTCCCAGTCCGGACCGAGCTCGGCGAGGTGGTCAGCGTACTCGTCGTCGGTCAGCGGTTCGGCTCCCTCGTCTGCGGGCTCGACCGGCTCGTCCGCAAGTGGTGATGACATGCCATACCGTTACACGACGAGCGGCTTGTACCTTCCGCGGATCGACTCGGGAAAAGGGTCACTCCTCCGACAACCTGGTCGAACATCGGTCGCTACCGAACTGGAATGAAGTAGAAGTGGGTTGGGGCAGATTTGAACTGCCGGCCTCCTCAGCGCCTCTCGTGCCCGCCTGCGGCGGATTCGGCGCTCCAGCCAAGTCAAGATCTGCGGTATAACGCCGCGCGCGTACCACACAGGGTCGGGCGATTCGGAAACACAGATGACCCGACAAATCGAACCCCAACGCGCAGTAGAACGGTATCTAAACGAACGCCGGGCAGACATTTCCGAGTCCACCTATTACAACCACTCCTCCCTGCTGTCACAGTTCATAGAGTGGTGCGACAACGAAGGTCTGGACTACGTCAACGAACTCGACGGATTCCATATCTCCGACTTCAAGATCCACCGTCGGGACGAGGACGGCATCAACAAAGTCACCCTCTATAACCAGATGACTGTCCTTCGCGTCTTTCTCCGATGGTGTGAATCACGCAGTCTGGTGGAAGGCCTCGCGGAGAACATCCTAATGCCGGTTCCCGAAGACGACTCTCGGGACACGATGATCGACTCGGAGACGGCGGCACAGATCCTCCAGTACCTCCAGAAGTACGAACACGGGACGTTGAAACATACGGTGTTCTCGCTCCTGTGGGACACGGGGTTCCGTGTAGGAACTCTCCGAGCGATCGATCTCGAAGACTACCACTCAGGGGAACAGTTCATTGAGGTGGAACACCGTGCGGAGACTGGTACACCGCTCAAGAACAAGTACGGAGCCGAACGTGAAGTGAACCTCCACGAGTGGGTGTGCGACGTGATCGACGACTACGTCGAGATGTACAGGCACGACGTAACCGATGACCACGGACGAAAACCGCTAATCACTACGGAACAAGGTCGTCCGGTTCGGTCGAACATACGCGGCCACATCAACTCGATGACGCGACCCTGCGTGCACGCGGACAACTGTCCTCACGGTAGAGATCCAGATAGTTGCGAAGCCGCACAGCGACGGGACGCGGCGGCACGGTGTCCCGGTTCAGTTCCCCCTCACGCAATTCGTCGTTCTGCGATCACGGCATGGCTCAACGACGGCCACACGAAGGAACTCCTCTCCGATAGGATGAACGTCTCCGTAAAGACGCTGGAGAAGCACTACGATGCTCGGACGGAGAGTGAAAAGCGAGAACTTCGCCGCGAAGAGTTTGGGATGGAGTAGCAACTCCGTTTCTTCAACTGCATCTCGCCCGCAACTCTGGGGGTTCGAGCGCCCAAGACTGTCCTCAATCTCCTTGATTTATTTGCTGGAATGACGACGCCGTCTGCGGATTTCGGTATCTATTTACGCTTGGACGTTGTTATTACAATGAAGGCAGATTCTCGCGGGACTCCCAACTTACGAGTCGCAACTATCGATGCCTCTCTGAGTGTCAGTTCATTGAGGCGAAGAGGATCGCGAATTGCTGAGAGCCTTCTTTAGCCTCTAACATATGAGTACAGATACATCTACGTCGACAACGTCATCCAGTACAGCGAAAACGTCGAATAATTATCGCGCGTGCGTCCAGTACGGTTTCCCTGAAGAAAAGGGGCCAAAGCGGGAACCGAAACTCCGAACGATCTTCGATCCCATTCCCGAGGGTGCCAATACTGCCAGCCCCATCTACAAGGTTCCGAGAGAGCAGTACGAGCGGCAAGACGAGTTCGAGACAGGTTACGAAATCAAGGGTGGTTCCTCGATAGCGAAGGAGATTCAGGACGAGTGTGAGGAGGATGACCGCGTACTCTGTCCCGTTCATATCGAATCCGACGCATACCACGAGGTGGGTCCGGACACGCTCATCACGTGGTTTCAGGAGTTCGTCGATGATTACCTCGAAGTCCCGTTTAACACGTGTACGCTCTACTTCTCGGGAAATCGATCCATCCACGTTCACGTTCCCCGGTTCGTCTCAGGAGAAGCGGATCGGGAACGGCTGAAAGAATTGGCTGAAGCCTTCTGCGAGGACGCAGACGCAGACCTCGATTTGGGGCTGTACTCGCGGAAGCGCCTATTCCGACTCCCCGGTGTCGAACATTCCAACTCCGGCATACCAAAGGTCGAGATCGAACCAACGTGGGACAGAACTCGCATCTTCCGTGAGGCAAACGGTACGAATCCAAACACGCCTGCAACGTATGCAGATGTGCTGTGGGATATGTTCGGACAGGAGAGCCTGACTGTCGGGACAGTTGGACCTGAAGTGAATCAACCGCAGAATCTGTTTCAGGTGCTTGATCCCGAGAAGACGCTCTTGGAGTTCGCGCACGATGAGCTGGAGAACGAGATCGAGACTCCACTCATCGAGCAGGTGGCGTATCCCGAAGACTCCGCTGACGTGCCGGAGTGGTCGATGTACAACACGCAGGAGTTCTCCCCGTATGCTCTCGCCTCCGGAAATCCTCGGAGTGTCGCCGCAGTGCGTGTCAAAGGCGGGCCATTCGCTCGCAGAGACAAGCGTGGAGGCGCGACGATGGTGCCAGCGTACTTCTATGGTGCTGTTGGGGGTGACGGTGAGTTCACCAAGCAGGACGTACACGCGCCGCTCCAGTTGTCGAAGAAGGACTACCGAAAGTGGGACTACGAAGTCGGCGAGAAGATCGTCATTATCGGCGGAAAGAGTGGGAGTTCTCGAATCTTCAGCGTCTCCTCGTGGGAAGCCACCGTTGTCGGCCATGCGCTTTTGAGCGAGGAGGGCGGTCGTGACACCGCACTCGACTGTCTCTCCGAGGAGGGGTATGATGTAGGCTCATCTGGTTCCGGTATGTCCAGCTCGCAGGAGACAACTACATCGAGGACGGCGACCTCTGACGAGGAATCGCGGACAATCTGGCCTGCCCGAGAGAACCCACAAACTGAAGCGGAAGCGCTTCAGCGGAAAGCTGAACAGGAAGGTATTGACACGCTCTCACACAAGGAGCGAATGCGTGTTGCGTGCCGCCATCTACAGTACGGCTGGAAACCAACGTGGGACTGGTTCAACGAACAGTTTGGATCAGACTTCAAACCGGATGTTACATCGAAGTTCCTTCGAGGGATAGTCGAGGAACCGAAGTTCAACGAATACGAAGATGTTGACGTTCCAGACAACCCCATCTAACTCTCATATACACATAACTGCTCTGTTGAATCCGCAGAAGGCGTCGGGATTAGGGTCACTCTGTCCTCAGTTCAGGAGCGCTGTCGAGAGAATTCAGAGATGGAATCTTGGCAGAGAGTGGAAGAATTGAGATCACAGGGTGGATCGATCCAACTCTTCGACGATGAGGTGCGAGATAATCGCGTCTCCAGAGATCGTGATCCCCGTGCCGTCATCGGATTCAACAGAGCACACATAACACACACCACCAACAACCACTAAGTTATGTTGCGAAATCGCTGTACTGCGACGGGGTAATTCTACCGGTTGTTAATATCACTTATAAACGAACGAGAGGCTTCCAGCAACCAACTTCCCTCAAGGAGGAATGACGCAGTCCCTACACGCTAACAGCAAGCTGGTCACGCCGTCTAAAGGCTCCGCGATGATTACCCGGTGGTACGTCATAGAACTACGTGAGAGGAAAGCAGGGAGCTGTCACGACCCCCCATACTCTCTGTTTCCAAGAACTCTATGCCGGGAATATCGCCCGGTCAGTAGCCCAAATTCCTGACCTCAGACGAGAAATTTCTCGGAGGGACTTACTTACATACGTAGCGGGCGCACTCGGTCGATGTTCCAACTGGTAGTTCGGTCCACCGAGTCGTGTTGCTTTCACGCCGTCTCGATGTAGTGGTTCACTCGGGATCACACACGACCTCTCGAAGTTCCTCGTAGAGATCGGGACGATGTTCCCGTAGTATCTCCATGTCAGTCGTCATCTCGTCCTCGATCTTCCGACGAACGCGAGAGATAGCCTGATACCGAAGGTCATCATCCGACTCACTCTCCCCCTCAATGAGTTCCCGCTCTCGATCTGTCAACAGAGCGCGTCGTGCCATAGTACGACTGTAAGCACAAGGTCGCGCTGGCGACCGTCGCCGGCCCCGTGGTGCTTCAAGCCGCTGTTGACTGCCCAACCCCCACGGTAGACGGTGGTGAAACCGCCCGGCAGACGTTGGAAGAACGACTCCGCGCCGACGGGGGAGCTATCACGGACGAAACTCCCGACGACTCCCTGCCGCTCAATGCGGAGGAATCAGGGGAGTGCGACTGTGCGGAACTATCCGACGACTTCCCCTGTTGGCCGTGCGTGAGAGACGGGAGGCAAGAACTCCCTGAGTAAGCCCTACGCAAGGTCGTCGTACTTCTCCAGTACCGACTCAAAGTAATCCTCGTTCATCAGGCGAGGATTTTGTACGCGGTGGAAGTCCTCAAGCACAAACGCCGTTTGTTCGCGGTCAAGCCCGTAGGCGTGGAATACGGCGGCGTCAAGTTCGGCTTGTGCCTCCCGGCGTTCGTCCATATTCGTCGCCGGCTCGATCCCGCCAAGTCGATCACGCATCTCCTCGAAGTCGTCGCCGTAGCAGTTGAGGCGGGCGGCCCGTGTCCAGATGTATTCGAACCACTCATCTCCCTCGGTTAGCGCCGGAGCCTGTGACTCCTCGAACTTGTACATCACAACGGTCGAATCTACCTTTGTCCGCATCAGGAAATCGAAGGGAAGGCTGTTGATGAGACCGAGCGCGACGAACAATTCTTTGTCCGTGAAGACACGCGAATAGGCGGAGTGTAGGGTATCTTCTTCAAGCTCGGCTTCGGTTGGTTCGATCGAGTAAGGGCGTACTGTGTGAAGCTTGTTGTGGCACACGATACCCTCCGGAATGACCGCTCCAATCAGTGTCCTCTCATCCGATGACCGGGCAATATCCCGGTATGCGATGCGATACTCGGTACAATCGAGTAGTACGTCATCTTCACTAAGCTCGCTCCCACGGTGTTCCGCCAGCAGGTCGTTGACGAACCCGACTTGCGACCCACTCCCGTCGAAGGCGTCGTACACGGCTCGCTTGAGCTTCCGGAACTGCTTCTCTCGAATACGACGCTTCGCACTTAGTTCGGGGTCTTTCTCTTCATCGACGCTCCAGAACTTGGGCGGGTCTGTCTCGAAGTACGTGCTATCGTGAACGAACTGGAAGATGTTACTCCCCCCAAGGACGGGATAGTCTCCCATCGAGGAGTCTTCTACGAATCGGTCGGCGTCATTAGTCCGGTCAAGTTCCCGGTAGGGTTTTGCGTGCCAACCTTCCCGTGATTCGTCGGCGATAGAGGGATGATTAAGCATGTTCGTCAGTACATCCACTTCTTCCTGCGAATCGACATAGGGAAAGATTCGGGCCTCGGGTGAGTACCGAGCCAGCACCAGACGGGGGATATTCAACGCCTTCTCGTCAAACTCGTCCAGAACCCCAACATCTCGTTGAAGGAATGTCGCCCGGAGGTCGTCCGTGTCTCCACCGTTCTCGAAGGACAATACGCCGAAGTTGTATCGGTTGTCGATTTCGGGGAAGATACCCTTGTTCTCGAAGGTAACGAGAGACTGAATGGTCGTCTCGTCAAGGAGGTGCATCCGGAGATCTTTCGCGGACGACCCGTTGAAGATAGCACCGGGAAGCACCTGTGCCACATAACCATCCCCTCGGGCGATTTGGAATACCCGTTCGAGGAACAGAGCGGACAAGTCGTTCTCGGTTCCTTCGGTGCGTCCTGCGACCGTGGGACGTTGTAGCTCGTAGGCGTCAGCGTTATTGAAGTAATCCGCCTGAACCTTGATCTTCCGCTTGTACTCCTCCCACGCCTCCGCAATCTCCGGGTCATCCAGTAGCTCCTCTTGCTTGGCGTCCTTCGCCTCGGGGAGACGCGTCCGAAATTCCCGGTCGTAGCGGGTGAAGAAGTCATCTCGGAGGGGTTTGATTCTGTCCCACGGCGGATTTCCAACGACCACGTCAAAGCCACCATCTGCGTACACTTCCGCGAACTCAAGCACCCAATTGAACGGTTCCAGTTCGGCCACCTTCTCGGGCTTGAGGTCGTCAATCCCCGCCTCTACGAAATCTGCGTGAATGTCGTCTATCAGTTCCTCACGGGCGTTTCGTAGCTTCTCAAAGGCGCGGCGGCGGTGTTTCTCCGCCATTTCGCTGTCGATAGCTTTCTCGTGTTTCTCGATTTCGTCAATAATGCCCTGATACCGGTCACGGACGCTGTCCTCGGTGAAACTCCCGAGACGGTATTGATCGTCGTCATTCATCTCGGGGAATCCCGTATATCCGATGAGGCTGTTCCCCTCTCGTAGATTGAACGCGATATTGGGGAGCGCGAGCGCGTCGTCATTTGCGAGGTCGTCCACGTTCTCCGTTTCGAGTTCGGAGATTACCGAGAGCCAGCACCGTAGTTTCGCTATCTCCACCGCCGGCCCCATCAGGTCAACGCCATAGATGTTGTTTAGGACGGTCGTCTTCTTCAAGCGGTACTCGTCAGGGTAGAACTCCATCCGTGCGTAGAGGGCCTTCCGGATGTTGACGATCTCTTCGAGGACGCTGGTAAGGAAGTGACCACTCCCACAGGCAGGGTCAACGACGCGGAACTCGTCAACTTCAGCGAGAAGGGAGTTTATGAGGTTCTCGATTCCCGGCAAATCCTCAACCAGTCCATACACAGAATCGTGCTTCGCTACCTCCGGTTCGTGCCAATCACGTTCTTCGACCAGATAGGTCTGGAAGCGGTCGAGTAGCGCTGGACGGACAGTTTCCTCGGCAGAGAACCGCGTTATTTCGCTCGGCGTGTAGTACGCTCCGAGTTCCTTGTTGGTGTCGGCGTTGTCGCTCGTGATGTAGTTGATCGTCTTCTCGAAGACGTTCCCGAGAACGCTTGGGTCGAGATCAGTCGGTGCGCCTTCTGCCGAGAAGCTGTATCGCTCCAGCAGTTTGATAATCGAGAACAGAACCGAGTTCCGAACGTCGAAGTCCTCCTCCTCGAAGTCGTCCCCGCTGATTGTGGGCCGGAAGAGACCGCCGTTGAGGTACGGGATGTTCTGGAAGAGATCGATGTTCTGAACCTCTTCGGGGCGGTCGTCCGGCTTGTTGTTCATCACGTCGTAGAACAGCGGTTGACAGAACTCTTCGTAGAACGAGCCGGCGTACATCCCGTTCTCGTAGGTATCTTTGAGTGTGCTGAGGAGGTCGGGTTCGACGAGTGTCTTGTCTTCGAGGAACTTGATGAAGACGAGACGGTTCATCAGCTCAACTGCGAATAGTCGAGCGTTGTCCTCGGTCGCTTCCTCAGGAACTACGACGCCGTCGCCGACGAGTGAACGGGCAGTTTCTTCCTCGTCGCTGACGATGCCGAAGACGTACCGGATGTAGTCGTCGTAGAACTCGTCGGTGATCTCCTCCTTCTTCTCCTTGATTACTTGGCGGGCGTCTCCCGCAATCGAGACAAAATTCTTGAACTCAAAGGTACGGATAAACCGGATGACGCGGTCACGGTCAGCGTCGAAGAGGGCTTCCGTGGGGTCGTCTCGTTTCCCGACTTGGTTCTCGAAGAGGGCGAGAAAGACAGGCTGTAAGTCCACCTCTTCGATGACGTTGAGTGTGTAGGAGTCGGGGTCATATCGGACGAAAACCCACCGGAGGCCATCTGTGGCGAAGCCGAAGTCTGACTCGAACTCTCGCTGGCTGAGCCAATCCCGGACTTGTCCAACCCCGTGCTTGCGGCTATCGAGGTCTTTATTGATGGGTTCAGCTTCGATGAGGAGCCGAGTAGAATCGATTTCGGGATGATCGCGGAGGGAGATAGTATAATCGGCGACCTGCGTTTGTCCACCGGAGAGTCCGCCGGCCTCAGTCGAATACTCGTGCCCCAGCGCATCGAGCAGGGGGTTGATGACGGCGTCCTGCGTGAAGGACTCAGGTTGGAGGCCGTCCCGGGTCATTCCACTCTTGAGCTGGTAGGAGCCTGCGCCGGCACGAAGCATCTTTTCGAGCTTTTCGTCCTCTATCTGATCACGGAGATTCGAAACGGCGGCGTCAATTGTCTTGATGAGACGGTCGGCTTCGTCATCGGCGACAGTCGTCTCGAAGGCGTCGGCAACGAACTCGGTGGGAACGGAGGAAGTGTCGGAAGACATGGAATCTGGATAGGTGGTATCCTATGCGGAAGTACTGTTAAACGTGGGGGTCCTCGATTTTGTTCTTCCTATCCATATTCAGTCACGATACCCCCAGACTTAGACTCCGAAACTCCCACCTCTATACCTGCCCAACGATCCAACACATTGAGTCGAAGTTAGTATCCCCACACTTCTCAACTTCACCTCTACTATCAGTATGACTCTACTCTTCCCACGTCTACACAACAACAAGGCCAACTAAGTTATGTTGCGAGAATCGCTGTATGACGGTGGGGTTATGAAATACAGAGATGATCTGGTATATAAAAGAAAGAACCCCAGATACGCCTTGTTGAATGTGGTCAGTTGGCTGTGAGGAGATCGTCGGTAATCACCCTCAATACGCAGTTACCGGCAGTTTATTATCACTTCCGTCTCTCCTTGAGAGTGAATCGCTGTACGGCTCTGTGGTGAGACGTGAAGCGTTGCTCCGCAGTTCAATTGAGAACGCTGGAAGGAACAAACCCCGGTACGGCGCGGGGACAGTCTCCTTGAGAAACGCGCGTAGCGCGAGTGGGTTGGGGCAGATTTGAACTGCCGGCCTCCTCCATGTCAAGGAGGTGTCATAACCGGACTAGACTACCAACCCGCAGGGGCTTACTGACGCATCTCTTCGTATCCGGGGGACATAATTGAACCTTTCGTTTCGGTCGCCTGCACGGGTTCGCAGTCAGCCGATTCTCCGGTTTCGGGCCGGGGTTTCCCGCGGATCGGAGCGGTTTCGACCGGTTTTACTGGTTCGGGCAGAGTCGTCAGGTATGGTCGATCTCGCCGCCCGCACCGAGAGGCTCGACGCGTATCTCGCCGAGCGCGGGCTCGAAGCGGTCTGGTTCGCCAAGCCGAACGGATTCGCGTGGCTCACCGGCGGCGACAACGTCGTCGACGCCGACGCCGACACCGGGATCGCCGCCGCCGGCTACGACGGCGAGATCAGAGCGATCACCGACAACATCGAGGCGGGTCGGCTCGCCGACGAGGAGCTCCCCGACGCCGTCGCCGTCGAGTCGTTCCCGTGGCACGCGAACTCGCTGGCCGAGGCCGTGGCGGAGCGCTCCCCGACGCCCGCCGCCGCCGACTTCGACGTGCCGGGGTTCGAGCGCGTCGACGGGAGCCGCCTCCGCCAGCCGCTCACCGAGGACGACGTCGAGCGCTACCGCGAGCTCGGACGCGAGGCCGCCGCCGCCGTCGAGACCGTCTGCCGCAACCTCGAACCGGAGGACCCGGAGTACGAGGTCGCCGCCGGCATCGACATCTCGCTGGCGTCCCGCGACGTCGACACTCCGGTCGTGCTCGTCGGGGGCGCGGAGCGCGCCCAACGGTACCGCCACTTCACGCCGAGCGACGCGGCGCTCGGCGACTACGCCCTCGTCTCCGTCACCGCCGAGCGCGCCGGGCTGTACGCGTCCCTGACACGCACCGTCGCGTTCGACGCCCCCGACTGGCTGGAGGAGCGTCACCGCGCGGCCGCCCGCGTCGAGGCGACCGCGATCGCCGCGACCGAAGCCGCCGCGGCCGGAGACCTCACCGACGCCGACGGACCGGACGCCGCCGGCGACGTGTTCGACGCGATCTGCGAGGCGTACGAGGCCGTCGGCTTCGCGGAGGAGTGGCGCGAACACCACCAGGGCGGCGCGGCGGGCTTCG
The DNA here is from genome assembly GCF_002727125.1 of Halorubrum persicum. Lineage (GTDB taxonomy): Archaea > Halobacteriota > Halobacteria > Halobacteriales > Haloferacaceae > Halorubrum > Halorubrum persicum. Next base: position 3,749 of record NZ_NHOA01000024.1, on the reverse strand, counting down.
CGGGCCGGGAGTGGATCGCGACCCCCGAGAGCGACCGGCCGGTCCGGTGGCCGATGGGCTACGCGTGGAATCCGACCGTCCGGGGAGCGAAAAGCGAGGACACCCACCTCGTGACGCCCGATCTGACCGAGACGCTGACCAAGACGGGACAGTGGCCGACACACGAGGTCGAGCCGGTCGATGTCGACGGGGTCGCGACCGACCCGCGGGAGCTCTCCGCGCCGGTCATTCGGTAGGACTCTCCGAGAACCGCAGAGCGCGACCCGCTCTCAGTAGACGTACTCGCTCTCGTCGATGCCGACGTAGTGCTTCTTCACGCGCCGTTTGTTCCACTTGTAGCCCACCAAGAGCTTCGCCGACTCCCAGCCGGAGCGGTACGGGTGCGAGAGCAGTCCGTCGCCGGCCTCCGCCGCGAGCATCGCGTCGGCCGCGCCGATGATCCGGTTCCAGTCGTCCGGACCGTACTCCGCGACCATGTCCGCCATCGTCACGTTCCGGACGATCTCGTCGCCGATCGCTTCCTTCCACCGCCGGTTGTAGGGGGCCATGTCGCCCGCGGCGGCGAGCTCGCCCGCGATCGCGCCGGTTCGGACCGCGACGTGGTCGCCCCCCTCGTGGAAGGCGGAGGTGGTGCCCATCGCGCCGCCGGCGACGGCGATCCCGGCCCCGGTCGGCGAGTCGATGGGGCGCGTCGAGGAGATCGGATACGTCTCGGTGCCGTTCCGCTTGCCAGCCTCATCGACGAGGGGGAACTCCTCGTCGATGTCGTACTCGTCGCCGTACTGCCACTCGAGGAGGCGGCGGACGTACTCGCCGCCCTGCGGAATCGACTCGTCGTCCGCGTCGAGCAGCGCGTATGCGTCGCGGTCGAATTCGTCGATGTCGAGGCCGATCGGCATCGTGAGCCCGATCCGACAGACTCGGTCGGCGTTCGGGAAGATCCACGGGTAAGCGGTCTCGCCGGGCATCACGCCCCACCAGAAGACGATGGCGTCGTTCACCTCCTCGTACACCTCCTCGGGGACGCGGCGGTACTCCTGATACGCGATGTGGTTGGCCGTCCGGGACGCGAGGCGGTCGGAGGCGGCGGCGTCCGCGGGGAGGTACTCGTCGAGCACCCTGTTCGTCACCGTTCGCTGAGGGCCGTCGGCGAGCACGACGAAGTCGGCGCCGACTGAGTCGCCGGAGGCGAGCTCCACGACGTGCCGGGGGTCGTCGCTCCCGGGCGAGACGGCGGGGTCGGTGTCGACGCCGCGGACCGACACGCCGGTGCGGTACTCGGCGCCGGCGTCCTCGGCGCGGTCGCGGAGCCAGTCGTCGAAGCGGGCCCGCTGAAAGGTGTAGCCGAAGTTGTCGTACGAGGAGTCGATCCCGGTGCTCGTGAGCGTCGCCGACTCGTCCGGGCCGCGGAACTCCGCGCGAGTCAGCTCCCGCTGGACGACCCCCTCGTCGAACTCGTCGGGGTGGATCCCCATGATGTCGACCCAGTAGTCGAGGATGCCCGCGGCGTCGGTCGAGTCGGGGCCGAGCCGGTCGCGGTCGGCGCGGGGAACCCCCTTTTCGAGCACGAGCGCGTCGGCGCCGCCGGTCGCGGCCGCGTGCGCTGCGGAGGACCCGGCCGGACCGCCACCCACGATTGCGACGTCTACGCGTTCCATATCCCGTGAGGTTTCCGTTCGGCTATTAAATTCACGGTCCCAGACGGGGCGACGGCGAAACCGATCGGGAGCCGACGCGACACGCCGAACCGCTCGCTCGAGAAGAGGTGACCAATTGATCATATTCGATGGTTAATGGTTAGAGCGGCGGAGAGACACGTTTTTAGCAGTCCTGAATTTTGTCTCGTACACACATGGCACGCGAGACATGGGCGACACGGGCGGGGTTCATCCTCGCTGCGGTCGGTAGCGCAGTCGGATTGGGGAACATCTGGCGGTTCCCGTTCATCACCGGTCAGTACGGCGGGTCGTCGTTTCTGATCACCTATCTGGCGTTCGTCGCGCTGATCGGGTTCCCGGCGATCCTCGTCGAGTTCGTCATCGGTCGCCGGACCGACCTGAATCCCGTGGGTGCGCTCCGGGAGCTGGGAAGCGGAGTCTGGTCGTACGCCGGTTGGCTGTTCGTCGTCACCGGCTTCATCATCCTGTCGTACTACAGCGTCGTCGCGGGGTGGTTCCTCCGGTACACCCTCATCGGCATCACCGAGGGATTCACGCTCACCGATCCGTCCGAGGCGAACGCGCTGTTCGGCACGGTCTCGACGGGCCTCGACACGCTCCTGTTCCACGCCGTGTTCATGGTGCTCGTCATCGGCATCATCGCCGCCGGCGTCAGGCGCGGAATCGAGCTGAGCGTGAAGATCATGGTCCCCGCGATCGTGGTGCTGCTCCTCGGGCTGGCCGCGTACGGGTTCACGCTCGACGGCGCGACCGCGGCGTACAGCTACTACCTCTCGCCCGACTTCGGGACGATCGCGGCCAACTGGACGGAGATCCTGCCGGCCGCCGCCGGGCAGGCCTTCTTCACGCTGTCGCTCGGGATGGGCGTGATGATCACCTACGCCTCCTACCTCGGCGAGGACCGGAACCTCGCTGCTGACGCCGGCATCATCGCATCGCTTGACACGCTCGTCGCCGTCCTCGTCGGCTTCGTCGTCTTCCCGGTGCTCTTCTCCGTCGGTATCCAGCCCGGGACGGGCGGTCCCGGCGCGATCTTCGTGAGCCTCACGTCGGCGTTCGCCGGGATCCCCGGCGGCCGGATCCTCGGCGTCGTCTTCTTCGGCATGGTCGGGATCGCGGCGCTCTCGTCGGCGATCAGCATCCTCGAAGTCCTCGTCTCGTACCTGATCGACGAGGTCGGCGTCGCCCGGATCCCGGCATCGGTCGCGGTCGGCGTCGCCGTCTTCCTGCTCGGCGTGCCGGTGACTATCGACCTGATCTTCCTCGACCTGTACGACAAGCTCGCCGACGGCATCCTGCTCGTGCTCGGCTCGCTGCTGTTGGCCCTGTTCGTCGGCTGGGTGATCCCCGATCTCGCCCGCGACGAACTGGAGAAGGGGATCGGCAGCCTCGGCGGCTTCGGCGACGCGTGGCTCTGGGCGGTCCGGATCCCGATCGTGATCGTCGTGATCGTCTCGCTGTACCTCGGGCTCGTCGACTACGCCGACTTCCTCACCGGGAGCTTCGCGGACTGGCTGGCGGCGCGATAAGCGGACTGCGACACCCATCACCCTCCCCGATTTCGGAAACTTCTCCTCCCGCGTTCACGGCCTCCCCGTTCACCGCTCTCGCACGGTCGAGTAGTCGGCGATCACCCCGTCGACGCCGGCCGCCGCGAGCCGGTCGGTCTGGTACCACGTCTCCACCGTCCAGACGTTCACCGCGAGTCCCGCGTCGTGCGCGGCGTCGACCACGTCGGCATCGCCGAACCGCGACGCGTCGAAGCACGGTGCTCCCCGAATCGCGTCGATCGGGGGGTGCACGGCGGCCGCGTCGTGTCGGCGGGCGATCGCCAGCGCGTCGCCGATCGACTCCGAGAACAGCGGTGCGACCGGATACTCCGACACCTCTCGGGTCGCGGCGAGCGCGGCCTCGTGAAACGAGGAGACCAGCAGGTCGTTCGCCCGCCGACACGACGCGGCCGCCGTGCACCCCCCGATCGACGCGATTCGGGGAGCACCGTGCTTCGACGCGTCGCGGTTCGGCGATGCCGACGTGGTCGACGCCGCGCACGACGCGGGACTCGCGGTG
>NZ_NHOA01000016.1 GCF_002727125.1 Halorubrum persicum | reverse complement strand
GTGCTTTGTGAGGTACTGAGTATAGATCGTCAATCTCTTCGATGGTCACCGATCTGGTAATCATATTTGTGTGGATTTGGCCACCGACACTGTGTGTTGGCGCACGGTGGTCGATACTTCTGAGGAATTAAGTGAAAATCGTTAGTTAACTAGGATTAATCCGATATAATCCCAATTTAAACTTCAATAAACGCTAGAATAGCATCTGGTCTTAGAGGGTCTAGACGGAATTACCCAAGCTAGGCTTTTGATCAGTTGAGGTGACTGCCCCGACCCTCTCAGTGACTACTCAATCTCCAGTATCGTTCCCTCATCCTCGTTGAGCTGTTCACGGATTTTGTTCAACAGAGCTTTTCCTTCTTTGTGTAATTCCTCACCCTTCTCGAGTGATACGTCACCCGTATCGAGCTGGTCGATGATCTCTTCGACCTGGTCGACCCGACGGTTGATCTCTGGGTCTTTCGCCATTATTTAGATCACCCCTAGCCAAAGTGCGGTGATGAACAGCAACAGCACCAGTAGCACGGCGATTGCGGCTTTGTAGTAGACCGGCGACAGCCCCTCAGGAGCGGTCGCCTCCTCAACGGCCTCGGTCAGTTCCTGTTCGTGTTCGTGCGCCTGCTCAAAGGTCTCGTAGGCGGCCTCAAGCTGTTGTTCAAGTGGGTCGATTTCGCTGGCGAGGAACTCATTCCGAGACTTCGCGATGTACTCGCCGGCCGCTGTGGGTGTGATCGCGGCCATATCCGCTACCCGATCCGCGATTAGCCGGTCGTCAGTATGGCCGATAGCGGTCACAATCGGCGTGTTCGCGGTGAAGATTGCTTCTGCGACTCGCTCGGTGTTGAACGCCTGAAGGTTCGAATCGCTCCCGCCACCACGGCCGACGATGATCGCGTCGACGTCCTCCGAGCGGTCGAGATGGTGAATCCCGTTCGCGATGGACGTCGGTGCCTCTGACCCCTGGACGGTCGCATCCTTCACCAAGATGTCGACGGTGGGGTCCTGCTCGTGGATCGCGCTCTGGATGTCGTAGCGAGCGTCGCCCCGGAGTGAAGTTACGACACCGACCCGCTCCGGGAACGCCGGCGGACGCTGTTTCTGCTCGTCGTCGAACCAGCCACGCTCGTCGAGTTCCCTTCGGAGTCGCTCAACGGCAGCTGCTTGGTCACCGTCGCCGACAACGATCACCTCCCATGGTTTGAGATCGATTTTCCCACCTTCGACCCAGTAATCAATATCTCCCTCAAGGATGACCTCAGTGCCGTCTTCAAGATCGGCGTCCATATCCCGGTAGCGGTTCGCCCAGATCATACAGGGGAGCTCGGCGTCACCGTCAGTGAGAGTGAAATAGAGCGCCGTACTGTTCTGGTGGAGGTCGGTGACCTCCCCGATACAGCGGACGCCGTTGAGAGCAGGCGTGTCCTGGACGACCGATGCGATCCGGTCGTTCAGCTGTGACACACTGAGGACGTCTCCTGACTCAGGCTCGACTGCCTGCCGTTCAGTATCCGGTGCCTCTGCCATACACGTCTGGTAACTTTTGGACAAGAACCTCAAAAAGCTACGTCCGAAAGACGGATCTGCTGTGATACCCCGGTCTACAGGTCGCGAGGCTGGACCGTCTTCCGGCCGTTGGTCTCAGCACGCTCCGCAGCGTCGTCGAGCAGTTCGGCGACCTCCTCGTTAAGGGCATCGTAGAAATCCGCCGAGACGTTGTGATCCGAGAGTGCGTCCTTCACGGCTGCTTTGACGATTAGGTCAGACATTCCATCGCAGAGTTCTCCTGTCCACTATATAAAGGTTCGAAGTTCTCAGGCGGAGATCGGGACGATCTCCAGAGTTAGAGCCGCTCTTTTTGCGTTCTCGATTACGCTCCTTGAGGGGAGATTACTTGATAGCTGAGGTGGTCTGTTAGGGTATGCCCTTCCGGGGTCGCCTATTTGGCCTCGCTCTGTTTGGTGGTCTTCTGCATCTCTCTATCGCAGGGATGCTTTGGATACGGTTCGGTTTCACGACGCGCGTTGATTTGTTCCTCGTCTACAACGGTATCGGCGCTGTGTTGCTCGGAGCGATACCGACTCTGCTTCTGATTACGAAGCGGCTCGTCACCCCGTCTTTCATCGTTGCAGGGGCACTCACTGTCTCGGCGTATGGAACATGGTCTGTGTATGTTGCCCCACCTGTTACTCCAACTCCCGTTGATCCCACACCGTTCGGTTGGTATATGACTGGATGGATCATCGTGGTCGCACTGGCTCTTGTCGCAGGTGGAACGGAGTATGGAGTTCGCCACTTTAGAAGGGGTAAGAACAGATCAGACTCGGTACAAACCCACGACTGAGAAATATATCTCTGAACTGTACGATACGTACATCACCTGTACTGAGCGATTGAGGGTGCGAAACTATCAATTGCGAATGATTTCAACAAAGCCAGATCAGTAGTATTTCAAAACTTGAATACGAATATTGTGATATGTATGACCTCACTGGCTTTCAGCGGGACCTGCTGTACGTAATTGCCGGCCTTGATGACCCACATGGGCTCGCGATCAAAGACGAGCTTGAGGACTACTATGAAAAGGAGATCCACCATGGTCGGCTCTATCCAAATCTCGACACACTCGTTGAGAAGGGACTTGTCGAAAAAAGTCAGCGCGATCGACGAACCAACGAGTACACCACTACCCGTCGAGGTACCAGAGAGATCAAGGCTCGGGCTGAATGGGAAGCCGACTATATTGACCACAACAACTGAGAATCAAGCCACACAGACTTACTCTGGTGGACTTCTCGTTGTATATAAAGACGTTCGCGCGATGCTAAGAGTATGGTCGAGGTGGTGAGAACTACCATCGGATTAGTTCTGCTTGCCGGCTGCTTGTGGTTTGGTTCCCGAGCGTTCACTGCCAGCATGCTCTACCGGTCAGTGTCGACAGCCGATGAGGAACGTCCACCGACGCTTGTCGGCGGCGAGACAGTCGCTATTGAGGGGACGGTGAAGGTAAAGAAATCACCGCCACTGGGCAAGTCCCTGCCGATTGGTGAGGAGCATCCGATTGGCGCGTACGTGTGGCGGCTTACGGAGCACGAGAGTCATAATTACGGTGACGAAAGATCGAATTTGATCACGTACGCCTCTGGGGTGGAGTCGGGCACGTTCACTGTCGACGACGGGCGAGACGAAATCCGTATCGACACAGATTGGTTGGCCAAGGCCCACAACAGCAGCGATGTCACGACGGTGTCTCCGGAGTGGCAGGTATCGACGCCGCTGTCGAAGCTGAGTTGGATGTCGCAATACATTCAGTTAGACGAACACCGGGCTTTCATCCCTATTGCCGATATGGACGATGTCTTCGATGCAGACGCCGTTGGTGAAAGTCCGGACAATGGGTACTTCGAGGCGAGAGCTGTCCTTGACGGCGAAAAGTTGGCCGTCCGTGGGGAAGTCACGTTTGAGCAGGGCACCCCCGTGCTCGGTGGAAGTGACGAGACGCCGCTGACGCTTTCCGATCAGGGATTCGATAAGTTCGGCAGTCATCTTCGCCGCCAGAGCCTCAAGGCTGGAGTAATATCGGGCGGATTAGCAGCCATCGCTAGCCTTGCGCTGGCAAACGGATTGGGAATCGTATGAGGTGTGCTGCTGTGACTCCGTTGAAATCATCAGAACTTGATATATTTCAACCCGGTTGTGGTCAATACAGGAGACTCACGAATCGCTTAGTTTATGACAAACAGCGCGGTGTTAAGTTAAGAAAGGGGCGGTCGGTGGTTCGAATGTTCCATGTCCGAATCTAACCGCCTCAGCGAGTCTACCGAGTGGATCGACTTGGAATTTGTGGAGCGAGAGCGGACGACGGTGTTCAGATAAGGATTGAAAACTGAGGCGGTGCGTTTTCAAAGTGATCTATGCCCGAAAACGACCGCCTCAGCGGCTGTTTAGACGAGATCAACTTAGAGTTTGTGGAGCGAGAAGCAACACCGAAACTGTTGATGAAGCTCAGTATTCAGCTCCATCTGGCTGGATTATCTCTTTCGAATACTGTTTCGTTTCTTGAGGTATTCGGTGTTGATCGGGTTCGATCTACCGTTCATAACTGGGTTCACAAGGCCGATTTACAGCCGGAATCTGGTCGGTGTCCGAATCACGTTGCGGTCGATGAGACTGTGATTCAGCTTGACGATGAACAATATTGGCTGTACGCCGCCGTCGATCCCGACTCAAACGATTTACTCCATACAAACCTTGAGCCGACAAGAACGAACGTGATCGCAGATCAGTTTTTCGCGGAACTCTGTGAAAGACACGACGTAGATGACGCGATCTTCCTCGTTGATGGCGCGGTTCCACTTCACCGAGCCTGTGACAAACACAACCTCGATTTCAGATACGAACGACATGGAAATCGGAATAGCGTCGAACGTGTCTTTCGTGAGGTAAAACGGAGAACTACCAGTTTCTTAAACTGTTTCAGCAACGCCGGAGCAGAAACTGCTAATAAGTGGCTCAGATCGTTCGCGTTCGCATGGAACCAGCTTATCTGAACACGAGGGAGCGGACACCCCGCAAGCTTATAAAAAGGGTATTCGCCACCATCTTGCTGGTTTATCACTCTCGAATACAGTTATTCTTCTTGAGGAATTGGGTGTCGATCGAAGTCGGGTCGCTGTTCACAACTGGGTACAGAAAGCCGATCTACAGCCAGCTGACGGTGAGAGCCCGGATCGCGTTGCGGTCGATCAGAAAGCGATCCGAATCAACGACGAACAGTACTGGCTGTACGCTGCCGTCGATCCAGAAACGAATAGAATCCTTCATTCACGGCTGTTTCCGACATATACGATCCCGATCGCACGAGAATTTCTCACTGAATTGGCTGAGAAACACGATATCGAAGACACGCTGTTCCTCGTCGATGACGCAGACGATCTGATCGGTGGGCTCCGCCGCGAAAACTACAGCTCCCGCGTCGAACAACACGGCTTTAGAAATCCCGTCGAATGTATATTTAGTGAAGTAGAACGATGAACCCCTTCGTTTTCAAACTGTTTCAGCCACGTTGATCCACCGACCGCAGAGAGGTGGTTGCAAGCCTACGCCGTCTGGTAGAATCATGCTTAAGTTAACACGACAAGTTGAAGTGTTGCTTCGGAACCCGGATGACCCGCGCCGACGTGATGTTCGCTGGGAGAATATCTCGTTTGACGACGAGAGTATCGATGTCTATCGGAAAAAACAACAGTAGGACGCTGCAGATCTCCTCGAACCGGTAATTGCGCCGCTGCGGATTACCAGCAGCTCATGGGACCACCGGCCGAACACCGTCCGGTATTCCCGTCATTCGACCAACGCACGCTTGCAGGGCTCGTGCAGGAATAGCTAGCCGACCGCAGAGAGCGGTCGGATGCAATTGACGAGCGACGTGCTGCGTATGCTTGGGACCTCCTGTTGGCACTCGACAAGGATGTTCGCCGCCGTCGATCATGACGGACGGCGCAGGATCAATCCTTCAGCGTTGCTTTGAGGCTGCAGAGATTGGCATCGGCCGTCCGAAACACGATCACCTTGCTCCACACGGCGGCTGCCGTGGGATGAGTGAGGTCCTCGTTCACGCGTTCGGGTGTCGTCGCGGCTCAATATCTCGGTAATTTGGGGGAGATGTGGGAACGGCACCCATATATTAAGGTTAATAAAATCGGCGATGTCGCTACGGAAGACATTCGAGAGATGGACCCTTCAAATAAAAGAAATTTTACAGGTTCTAGTGCCATTAGTCACCGTTAGCGATCTGGGTGGCGACGTGATCGCGGTTGTCGCGAATCTCTGCAGTCAGATCGGCGATCTGTGCCAGGACGGGGTGGCTAGGGCCGTCGGTGGATCCGTATAAATAGTCATAAAATGCCATCTCACCAGTATCGACGATTCCGGTATCGATCTGCATCGGCGAGTTGCGCAGGGACCGCTGCCGTTCTGTAGCCACCTTTTCCGTCTCGATTTCAAGATCGTTAAGCTGGTGCCAGATGTCGAGGGCTGCACCAGTCTCGTCGACGTTGACCTCATCAAGATGAGATATAAGACGGCGACGACGCCGATCGATTGTGGACAGCTCCGACTCAACGTCGGCCAACGCGTCCAATTCCACCTCGATTGCGTCTGCCAGCGAGTCACGTGCATCCGCCGCCTCGCGGCTGCGAGACACGAGCGCGTTCTGGGCGGGTGGCGAGAGGTTCTTGTTCGCCGCTAGCGACATTACCGTGTCTGGACCGAGCTCGGCCGTAAGGCTCTCGGATACCGTCTCGTCGTATTCTCTTTCATAATGCGTTACCGACATCACCGTCTCCCTGTATATTGATATCACCCGCTGTAACGTGATACTGACCGGTTTCCCTGATTCCGTCGTCCGATGGAACCTTCTGACCGGACCGCCCGAGTCCGGGGTCAGGGATGGCACCGAACCAAGATCGAGCGCTGCCACGCGATCAGCAAACTCCGAGAATGCATCACGTTCGTCCAGTACACGTCGTTTCTCGCGGCGGCATTTTCCGGTCGCATCACGCACGTACGAAAGCGCGATCAGCGCTGCCAGTCCGGTAAGCATGAGGCCTGTAACAACGCTGGGATTGGTCACCACCTCCACGAGCTTACAGGTGAGACTCTCGCACCCGGCCACCGCTGCGTCGGTGTCCGCAATCCGAAATGTTGTCACCGATATAAGTCTAGGGGCCATGTGTGTAAATAACAAAGACTACTAATAAATATCCTGTGGCTCCATATTTCGATAAAGGTGTGATGAAACGATTGTCACACCAAAGAGCAGATAGGACGCTGAGGTGGTATGTGCCCAGCGGCCTTGTGAAATCATCGTACGGAAGATTCGTTTGTCACTATCGGTGACCGAGATGTCAGTATTGTTTAAGCAGTTTCCTTCGAATTTCTCAAAACGTTCGACGTGTCCGCACGGTGAAAACGGGGCAAATGCGAGAGCATTCCCCACCAGAACTGATGGGTGACTTCCTCTATTAGAAAACGCCACATCTCACCATTCAATCCCAATTTGAACTGCCACGCAACCGCCGTTAGTAGTTGTCGTAGACTGTCTTTTCGATGGTATAGAACTCCAAACCCTCGTCGCCTTGCTCGCGCCACGTTTCTGAGGAGGAGCGCTTGAACCCACCGAAGGGAACGTGAAGCTCCAATCCGGTTGTCTTCTCGTTAACCTTCACGACACCGGCCTCGGCCTTGTCGATGAACTGCTTGGCCTCGGTGTGGTCGTCGGTGACGACGCTGGCCGAGAGTCCGTACTCGACGTCGTTGGCGACGTGGAGCCCCTCGTCGAAGTCGCTGACCTTGATGACGGCGACGACCGGGCCGAAGACCTCCTCGCACGCGATCGTGTCGTCGTTATCAACATCGGTCAGGACGGTCGGTTCGACGAAGTGGCCGGTCTCAACCGCCTCACCGGTAGGCTTCCCGCCGCCCGCCGCAACCGTCGCGCCCTCGTCGCGAGCGATATCGATGTACTCCAGCGTCGACTCCAGTTCGTTGGCGCTGACCTGCGGGCCCATCTCGTGGTCGAGCCCCGGTCCGATGTCAATAGCCTCGGCCGCGTCGACGAGTTCATCGACGAACTCATCGTATACGTCCTCGTGAACGACGGCACGGGAACACGCAGTACATGACTGCCCGGTAGTCCCGAAGCCGCCGGTTGCGACAATCTCGGCGGCTTTCGCGGGGTCAGCCGAGTCGGTGACCAGCGTGGGGTTCTTGCCGCCCATCTCGGTCTGGACCCGCTTGCCGGCGTCCGTGGCCTGATCGTAGACCATCTCGCCGACCTGCCCGCTGCCGGTGAAGGAAACCACATCGGTCCCCTCGCTCGTGATGAACTCGTTGCCCACCGAGCTTCCGGGACCGGTCACGACGTTGAACACGCCGTCCGGGAGCCCGGCTTCGTCTAACGCCTCTGTGATTGCGAGGACGACGCCCGGAGCAGCGCTGGCTGGCTTGATAACTGCCGAATTACCCGCTGCAAGCGCAGGCGCAAGCTTCCACGCCGGGATGGCGATGGGGTAGTTCCATGGGGTGATCAGCGCCGCGACACCGACCGGTTCCTTGCGTGTGTAGAGCGTTGTGTCTCGACCGCTGGCACCTTTCACGGTGCCCCCAAGGTCAGACGCCTTCCCCGCGAAGTAGTGGAAGATGTCGATGGCGCGCTGCACCTCGCCGGCTGCCTCTGGGCGCGCCTTCCCCTCCTCCTCGACGAGAATGGTGGTGAGTTCGTCTTTTCGCCCGGCAAGGGTCGTCCCCGCCTGGTGGAGGATTCGGCCACGCTCCGGACCGGGCGTATTCGCCCACTCATCCTGAGCGGCAACAGATGCGGCAACGGCGTCGGCCGCGTCGTCGCGGCTGGACTGCTGGTATTTCGCGACTGTCTCGCTGGGATTTGCAGGATTCTTGACATCAAAGGTCTCACCTGTGTCTGAGGAGACCCACTCTCCGTTAACGTAGTTTTGCTTACTAACCGGCATATGAACATGGTCTTTATCCTCCTATACCATTCTTACGGTTTCATCATCTGTTACCTGACTTTCCGGGGGAGAGCTCTAACTGATGACTCTCGGATACCAGTTCCGTTAATCTAGAACACCAACTTATCGAATTGCTGAACGGGCAATCGTTCGAAATAATTTAGTAGGTAGAACAGATCCACGATAGTGTGTGTCAAAATAACAATTCTAGTGTTCGAGTAGGCGTTCGAACCCGATCACTTGCAAAATCTAGACTGCGGTACATCAAACAACTAGGTGCGACAGACATCTTCGTAGACCATGCTGACACCGAAGAAGAACCAGACGAATTCAACGATCGTGACGGGACGGATACTATTGCAGTGGGTCCAAATCAGATTCCGTCCGTGTCGGAACTCGAAGCTGCGAGAAGCCATATTGAGGATGCGGGACTCTCGTTTGCGGGTATCCAATCGTTGCCGTATTCGATGTACGGCGATATTATGTTCGACCGGGACGGCGCAACTGAGGCGATTGAACAGGTCAAGACTCTAATCAGGAATCTTGGAGAGGCTGATATTCCGATATTGGGCTATCAGTGGAATCCTCGGAGTGTAGTTCCGATGCGAACCAACCCTGTGCAGACGCGCGGTGGCGCCGAAGCTACGGCTTTCGATTATGATGAGCTCGACAATCCGGATGAGCTCCCACCCGGTATCAATCGAGAGTATACGGAAGAGGAGTTCTGGCAGTACTATCAACGGTTCCTTGAAGAGACACTTCCGGTCGCAGAGGAAGCAAGCGTAGATCTTGCACTACATCCCGCTGATCCACCCGGATTAGAGTCGCTTGGCGGAATCCCGAGACTGTTCCGTAACATCGAAAATTTCGAGAAAGCCATGGATCTCGTTCCGAGCGATAACCATGGATTGAAGCTCTGTCTGGGGTGTTTCTCTCAAATGGGCGAAGATATCCCGGAGGTAATCCGACGGTTTGGCGAGCGCGATGAAATTGTCTTTATCCACTTCCGAGATGTAATTGGAACGGTCCCAACATTTCATGAAACCTTTGTCGACATGGGGAACTTCGAAACTACTACTGTAATCAGGGCTCTTCATGATGTCGGATATGATGGCCCGGTCATTCCGGACCATGTGCCGAAAATGCAAGGAGATGATGATTGGCAACACCGTGCACGCGGTTTTACAGTCGGATATCTTCGTGGCGTTATTGATACTGTTCGGACGTCCCGTCAGCGGAAAGTCGGTGAGTATGAACTAAACTAATTGAGAGATAATCCCTCCTCTATCTGTCCTACCTATTAGAACTGAATAATGCAGGTGGGATTTCTACACACCTTGCGGAGATATATTCATTTCCTCTAAGACTTCTATCTTCCACCCTGATTGAGAGAGTGAACGCAGAGGTGTCAGTGACTATTGTCTGTTGTAATGAAATTCAGTCCATGGACCTTCGATAAAGGGATATTCCTCAACAACGTCCAGATCGATTTCGACTCCAAGTCCAGGGTCATCAGGAACAGTGAGTTGGCCGTTTTGCATCGACGGCTGGCCCTTCACCAGATCGAATGCGAGATCGAATTGATACATCCCGGGGTCGCCAGAGGCGTCCACAAGTGGGTCATTTTCGAAGATTGGGTACTCTACAAGGCTGACTTCAGGAGCAGCCGCAACGAGATGAGCGTTTGCGAGTAGGCCTAACCACGTACCGAAGTTATGTGGAACAAATTTGATATCTCGCCCTCTACAGAATTCAACCGCCCTCTGACAGCCGGTAAAGCCCCGGTGATGACGAACATCTCCTTGAAGAAAGTCAACAGCACCAGTCTTCCCAAGCGAAAGCAATCCCTCTGGGGATTGTTCGCTTTCTCCCCCGGCCAAAGCCGCACCGGTTTCAGCTAACCGCGTGTACCCACTGTAGTTATCAGGTGCAACCGGTTCTTCGACCCAATAGGCCCCGTTCTCATGGGCGTATGTGACGATGGCATCAACTGTGTCCTCCTCGTAACTGTCTTCTAATTTCCACCATGTATGAGAGTCAAGCATCATCTCCGTTTTATTGAGCGCATCAGAAACGAGATCAATCGTTTGTCGATCCGCATCAGGTCCGATCCCAGGTCGATATTTATAACCGAAAAAGCCCGCTTCCTCAACAAGACACGCTTGCTCAGCGAAACCTTCCGGATCCATGTACATCCCGGAACTGGCATAGAGTGGCAGTTCTGTCGTCGGCTCTGGCGGGTCCTCATATTGATCATGGAGAAGTTCGTAGACGGGAGTTCCTAGTTCCTTCCCCCGAATATCGTAGAGGGCCACGTTAATTGATGAGATAGCCTTTGTAATCAACCGATCTGATAAGCTTGTCTCCTCAATTAATTCATGGGCATCGATAATATCCTCGACCACTGCCCCCTCCAACGCATCAGCGACTTCATTTTCCAGAACATCAGCAAACGTTCCCTGAGAGTCGCCCTCAAAATACTCTCGCATCGACGAACTAGTTGCACCTGCGGTGGCTGCACCCCGTAGTCCACTGGCAGTTTCCACAACTACAAGTACAACATCTCGTTTCAGTAGACGACGAGTTCCTCCGTGGAAGTGACGTTCCTGTGGCGGATCAATAGGCGATGAGAGCGCGAACGCCTGTATCTCGGTAATGTGCATACTCGGACGGATGTTCGAAGGTATATAACCATTTGGTTAAATTTCTATCATTACTTATCACCTGTGCTGATTCAAACGAGCACGGTAGCCACATTACCAGCTGAAATTTAAAACACTAATGTCAGATTCCCCTCTACCGATCCATTACAAGTGTAGAGTTGTAATACGTGTCACGGTAGTCATTACAGTCATACTGATGTAATCCTAGAAATTATTATATATAAATATTTATATGATGATTGATAGAATGCAGTTATAGAACTACTCTAGGCTAATTACAGTGTTTAAGGAAGATTCCCGAGAACAGAACAGTAATGAGTAGGAGAGTATTCTTGGCTTATCTCAGACCAATATCACCTCTCATTTCGGTAGCGATCGACAATACGAGTATCAATATAATCATGAGACATACAAATCCAACGTTAAAGGTTCCCAAGACGGGAACAATTTTATACGGTTGGTCTTTAATCAATTCTATATGGCAAACACACACAAGACCGACGGCGGCCGACGAATACAATCAGTCGAGATCGCTCTCAATATTATCGATGTACTACAGGAGGAAGGGCAGAGTGGTGTCACAGATCTCGCGAGAAACCTTGATCACTCTAAAAGCACTATTCACAGCCATCTTCGAACCTTGGAAGACCGAAAGCTGATCGTCAAAAAAGACGCTGGGTATCGCCTGAGTCTCCAAATTCTTAGTATGGCGGAGAACGTCAAAAATCAGGTTGGGAATTACGATGTGATAAAGAGCCAAGTAGACGAACTGGTCGATGAAACCGGCGAAATTGTACAGTTTGGTATCGAAGAATATGGAAAAGTCTCATACCTGCATAAAGCGATGGGCGAGCAGTCTGTCGAAACAGTTTCGCAAGTCGGTATGCGACAGCCGATGTACTCTACATCGCTTGGGAAGGCGATCCTCACATACTTACCCGAAGACCGGACTGAAGAGATCATTCAATCGATGGAATTCGAGGCCAAAACAAGCGAGACAATCACATCCCCTACTGAATTACACGAGGAACTCAACCGAATCGAAGAGAACGGTTACGCGATAGATGATGAAGAGAATATAAATGGACTTCGGTGTATTGCAACCCCGGTTCGAGACGGTGAAACGGTACTTGGGGCAATTAGCATCACAGGTCCTTCAAGCCGAGTTACCGACGAACGACTCCACGGCGAACTGGCAGAGGCTGTCCAGCGAGCTGCAAATATTATTGAGCTCAATACAAAATTCTCCTAAGTAAACTCATATTGGCAATCGTTCGGATTTATTTCGACAAAATTCCCAATCAGTTGATCTACTGTGGCAACCAAATCGAAGCTACTCTAGCTTCAATTTTGTAGGTGGGAATTGTCCTCACTGAACCGCACCGGTGATTTTGAGGCGTCCAATATCTTTCTCAAGCTGATTGTACAGTTTTTCTGCTCGATCTTCATCAGCCGCAGAAAGTGGCCGAATTGGTTCGCGAACCTGACCACCGTGGAGTCCGGATAGGTCTAGGCCTTTTTTCACTGCTGGGACGCTAATTGCTCCTTCTATCTCATTATTTTTGCCAATCTCATCTCGGAAGTTCTGGAACGGAAGGCAGGCATTCCGTATTTTTCTTGCTCGCTCCCATTTACCCGCGGAGAGAGCATCGAACAGTTCTAGACCGACCTCAGGACGAAAGTTGCTGACGCCAGCAGAGAATCCCTCGGCACCTTCTGCCCAGAATGAAATCGCGAACGGTTCGGCCAGGCCATCCACCCAGACAACATCGTCATTACCAGCATCTACTGCATGACCGAGCTTGACAGGGTCTTTCAGAGCATATTTGATGCCAGCTACTCCGTCAATTTGTGTGAGTTGTTTGAGATATTCTACAGATGGGTCGAAACCACGTACATATGGAACAAGAGGGCGGTCAGTAATCGCATCAAGTTTCTCGTAGTATCGCAGAAGGCCCTGCTCATGCAAGTACGTATGATCTGGGGGCATAATCATCATCGCATCAGCTCCAACTGATTCATACCCACGAATAAGTTCTTGAGCGTTCGAAGTGCTGCCCCCAACGCCAGTGAGCACGCAGGCATCTTCCGGAAGATTCGTGATCGCCGATTCAGCAACTGAGATTCGTTCCTCCTGTGAGAGGGAGTGGTATTCGCTGATGTTTGCAGTTGCAAGAAAGGTTCTGATTCCATCACTGTAGAGACTCTTCGCATTCGCTCCGATTTTGTCGTACTCTACTTCGAGGTCGTCATCGAAAGGCGACAGGAGACCGGCCGCTACACCTCGAAGGTGCTCCTGCACCTTATTGGTTGACAATACCATGAATGGAATCTATAGTGGTACAAAAATAAATCCACCGACTAAGAAGAGTAGTCATCCAATACGTGACGATTTGAGTTAATCCAGTATTTGCTATCCTGCACGAGCACCCGACTATCAGATTTTCACTCTCCAAATTCATCACGTCTACTTAGCTCAGTTAGCAATATTCAGATCTATTAGCATTAAGTTAAGCAACCAACCAACTATTCGGTGATCTTCGCTGCCTTGGTTTGTCTGTGTCGGGGTAGATTGTCATTTATAGAGCTCAATCCGAGTAACTTTCACACTGAGGTTCACGCACGCCCGATCTTAACTAGTGCCACCCCAATCATTATACAACTCTACTTCAATCTAGTCTCATGCGAATCGCCGACGTTGATGTCGTTCCAGTAGCACATCGTGAACCGCCGCTTCGTAACTCGTGGGGTGCACACAGCGAACTTGCGGCGAGAACTATTGTCGTGGTCACGGCGGCCGACGGCACGCAAGGCGTCGCTGAGACTTACGGTGATTCCGAAGTTATCGAAGGGCTTGAGGACGCGCGGTCGCTGGTCGTGGGGATGAATCCGTATGAAACTCGACCACTCCGGTTGCAACTCCAAGACGAGATGGTGTTTGGCGCTATTGAGACGGCGATATACGATCTGCTTGGCAAGCTCACCGGGCAACCCGTCCATTCGCTGCTGGGGGGGAAGATCCGGGACAGCGTCGAGTACACTGGGTATTTATTCTATAAATACGCCGACTCTGACCCCGAGTCAGCAGCTATCGCGCCACAAGAGGTAATGAGTTCGGAGGCTATGGTCGATATGGCACGTGAATTCGTCGATAAACACGGCTTCCGGGTGCTCAAACTAAAGGCCGGTGTCCTCAAACCCGACTCCGAACTAGAGACTCTCCGCTTGCTTGCCGAGGAATTTGGACAGGAGACGCCGCTCAGGATAGACCCAAACGGTGCTTGGAGCGTCGAGACCGCGACCCGCCTCGCACGGGAACTCCGAGAGATGCCCCTCCGGGTGCAGTGGCTAGAGGACCCAGTTCCATCTCTACACGCCCATTCGCGGCTTAAACGCAACATCGACTACCCCATCGCGACCAACATGTTCGTTACCGAATTCGACGATATCGCCCCAGCCATCGAATCGGATGCCGTCGACGTGATCCTGAGCGATCACCATTACTGGGGCGGCCTCACCGGAAATCTGGAACTCGATTGCGTCGCCAACACGTTCGATTTGGGCGTCGGAATGCATTCGAACTCCCACCTCGGCGTCAGCATGGCAGCTATGACACACGTCGCGGCAGCGATGCCGACGGTCCGCTACACCTGTGACACCCACTATCCGTACATGTCGGAGGATGTTATTGAGGACGCTCCAATCGAGTTCGAAGACGGGCACGTTGCTGTACCGGATGACCCCGGCCTCGGAGTCGAACTAGACGAAGACGAGCTTGAGCGGATGAACGAGCGCTACGAGAACTCCGAGACCCTCGGTTACTCGACGGTCGGATCGATGGCCTCTGAGTACGCCGATGCCATGTCTGAGGTATCGACCGAACAATGGCTGCCCAACAAACCGATATGGTAATTGTGAACATGTTTTTGATCCCTGAATCTAATAAGAGTGCACCGCTACGCGAACATGAGGACATGATACGATGACAGCAAAGACGATACTCGCCCTTCGACAGGGAGTCCACGGAATGCCTGTTCAGGACTATGCGGACGCCATTCGCGAGCGACTCCCCGAGTACGATGTCTCGGTGGCAGAGTCGCGCAGGGATGAATTAGAGCAAATTCCCGACGCCTGGATCACGACCGACCGAGCCATCGACGCTGAATTGATCGACCGGGCCGAGAATCTCCGCCTCTTTGCGGGCCTTTCGGCCGGTTATGACCACGTCCCTCTGGACAAACTTCGGGAGGCAGGCGTCGCCTTCACAAATGCCTCCGGCGTTCACGGACCGAACATGGCCGAACAGACTATTGGGTGGATACTCACGTTCGCGCGTGGTCTCCACGAGGGGTGGCGGCGCCAGCAACAACGCGAGTGGCGCCACTTCCAAGTCAACGAGTTACAAGGGTCTACCGTGACTGTCGTCGGTCTCGGAGCGATCGGACGGGCAGTAATCGAGCGACTCGACGGCTTTGGGGTCGACACCATCGGAGTTCGATACAGTCCCGAGAAAGGGGGACCGACGGACACAGTCGTCGGGTTCGACTCTATGGATTTCGAACCCGCGCTCGCGCAAACGGACTACCTCGTTCTCGCGTGTCCGCTCACCGAATCGACCCGCGGGCTGATCGGAGACACGGAACTGACCAGCCTGCAGCCAGAGTCAGTGTTGATTAATGTGGCCCGTGGTAGGGTCGTGGACACCGACGCACTGGTGAGGGCTCTCCGTGGGAGCGGCGGCATTCGCGGCGCCGCCCTCGATGTGACCGATCCCGAACCGTTGCCGGAGGCCCATCCACTTTGGAATCTTGAAAATGCCCTCATTACGCCTCACATGGCTGGATACACGCCGAAGTACTACGAACGCCGGGCCGATATCCTCGCCCGCAACGTCAGGACTATCGAAGAGACGGACAGGTACGACGGCCTCGAAAACCAGATCGTTACCCCGGAGTGAATGAACGGCCCAGAGAACCGGGGAAGACTATTTTTGATACTAGAAAGTGTTATTGGGTTGATAGCAGATCAGCACTCAAATGCGGGATATTGAATCACGTTCTTGTCGGTGCTGGTAGTGAACTCCTCCTTGGACTACCGTGTTCCCTCTGTATCAAACCACGCCAACTGTGACGACACAGATTATGTCGTGGCCCAAATCATCACCAATTTGATGGCTTCAACGGCATCTTCTCACGTAGCAATCTGAAACTGTGAGTTGAATTTACCGATGCCTGCGAAGTCCCTGACGCAGGTCGTCATATCCACACTGATTCTGTCCTGGACCTGTCACGTCGTTCTCGTATGTCTCTGTCTATCACGTTCATGGGATACGAAACACGCGTTTTGCGAAGATTGTGATCCACCGTCATCATGTCCTTGTGGCATTTTATGCCCTCTGTACGACCGTTGGAAGTCGGTATACTAGGTGCAGAAACTCCGTAGGGTAACAGATGAGCGGATCAACTGTGCCCCCTCAGGGGGAGATTTATATGTCTAAGGTATATCCTTCCTGTATGGATGTCTTAGTGACAGGAGCATATGGACGCTGTGGCACGGCTATTATCGATCATCTTCACGACGAGGCCGATCTAGAGTTCACATATCTCAACCGATCGGACCGAGATAAAGATGACAAATATGGAGAGTATGACACTTTCGTTGCTAACGTCGCGGACTACGACGCGATCCGTCCCGCATTCGACGGTATCGATGCCGTGGTTCATCTCGCAGCGTATCCGTACGTCGATGGTACGTGGACAGATATCTTGGAGCCAAACGTCATCGGAACGTATAATATCCTTGAGGCTGCGCGTGATGCGGGTGTCGACTCCGTCGTCTTTGGTTCGACCAACCACGTCATGGGGATGTACGAGGAGGAGTTCGCACCCGACATCTACGAACTGGGATTCGACCTCGAACTCACCCACGAGGATCCGATCCGACCGGACTCCTTCTACGGGAGCAGCAAAGCTTTCGGCGAGGCAATCGGTCGCCAGTACGCCGAGCAGAACGATGGGATAGACCAATTTTATGCGATTCGTATTTGTTCGGTTCGGCACGCGCCATACGATCACCCGTACGGGGACGCTGAACGGATGGTCGACGAGGGCGAAACGGAGCGCGGCAGCGACGTGTATGATGAACAGGTCGCTCGGATGAAAGGGATGTGGCAGTCCCGTAGGGACTTCGCCCACCTGATCGAATGCTGTCTCCGCGACGAAGACGTCTCCTTCGGCATCTTCAACGGGGTAAGTAACAACGACCGCGGCTGGTTTGGTATCAACCATGCTCGCGAGCGACTCGGCTACAGTCCCCAGGACAACGGCGAAGAATGGGACGCACCTCCAACAGAAACCACCGACACTGACTGAGCAAATGCGCTAGACAAGGTCGTGTCGACTGAGAAAATTCAAAGTCAATCTTCGACTGGTTCGAGTTTCGTTCGCCTAACACGGTTCCACAGCCATGCGAGTCAGATACGTATGCATCGGAGTCAGTCTGATACGTTTCGTCGGGACGGAGCATCCTCTCTCCCGGTAATAGGCAAGGGCTTCGGGGGTTTTGTATGATATGTGACCACTGCTGCCGACCAGACTTATTGATGGAAACATAATCTTTATATGCCTCTGGAAGACGCACATTATTGTGGTAAATCATGACAGATAACACGGGTGACTCTGACTTTTCACGTCGGAGCTACGTGAAGCTATTCGGGAGTACAGCGGGTTCGATCGCCATCGCTGGCTGTGGTGGCGACAGTAATACCAGTAGCGGTGATGACGGCAGCGACGGTAATGACGGTAGTAGCGGTGATGGCGGTAGTAGCGACGGTGATGACGGTAGTAGCGACGGTGATGACGGTACCACCACGCTCGAGTTACAGCACTGGTGGACCGACGGTGGCGGAGCTATCGGAATGGAGGAGCTTCAAGAGGGGTTCACTGAGAAGTATCCCAACATCGAGATCAACGACAACCCAGTTGCGGGCGGTGGTGGGACGAACCTCCAAGCTGTCATCCGGCAAAAAGTTCTGGAAGGCGATCCGCCGAGCACCTGGCAAGACTGGCCCGGTGCTAATCTCCAAGACTACGTTGATGCGGGGGCGCTCAAGGACATTAGCTATATTTTCGAGGGTGAGATAGAGGAGAACTACGGAGATGGTGCTCTTCTCTCGGCCAGAGCGGGCGACGAGGAGAACCCATATGTAGCGATGCCGCTGAATATTCATCGCGTCAATAATGTCTTCTGGGACATAGCTTCCGTCGAGGAGGCAGGCGTCGATATGACGAGTATCGGGGACCCACGCGAGTACGTCGAAGTCCTCGAACAACTCGATGGCGAATTGGACATCGCTCCACTTGGATTGTCGATGGCCGTCCCGTGGACAATCCTCCAGCTCTGGAACGCGAATCTCGTTGGGTTGCACGGTGTTGAGGCCTACGAAGGTTTCCAGAACGGGGACGACGTCACGTCGGAGGTTGAGGAGGCTCTCGAAGTCACACAGACACAGATGGGGTTCGCCACCGAGGACGCGAGTTCGGTCGGGTCCGACGCTGCCCGTCTCAAGCTTCCCCAGGGTGATGCAGTGAGCCTGATGGAAGGTGACTGGGCCGCAGGGAACCTCTTCGCGGCCGAGAATTACGAGTACGGTGACGACTGGGGTCACGCCCCGTATCCCGGCACCGACGGCGTCTATACCATCAACACTGACGGGTTCCCCTATCCGAAACCGAATCCGACGCCGGATGCGACAGACAAGTGGATGGAGTGGGTCGGAAGCGCAGAAGCTCAGCGTCGTTTCTGTCAGCCGAAGGGAGCGATCCCATGTCGAACCGACGTCGACATGAGCGAATTCAGCGAACTGCTCCAGAATCAGGCGGACGACTATCAGAGTGGGACCGGAATCCTTACTCTCGCGCACGGTGATGGTGTCACCCCACAGCAGGGGACGTCACTGAAGAACGCGATGGCTCGCTTCCGGGATCAGGGCAACGTCCAAGCGACGGCACAATCATTAATGGACGCGATGACGCTGTAGATCCATCCGCTGGTTCTACCACTACCGTTTCGTTCAGTGCATACTTTTGTCGGAAGGCCGCCCGTCCGGACTCACACAGCAGGGAGCCTGCGTAAACAAAACTGAACGTTCTATGAAGCGCTACTCGTGTTCGAGCTTCGAGGGTATAGCTGCCGTGTCAGTTGTTACCGATGGGTTTATTATAATTGATTTAATCATGAACGATAGATGAGCGCAATCAACAAAATCAAATCAACACTGGAGAACGGGTCTAGCCCGGAGGAACACTCCAAAGAGGGAAGGATACGGTCGTATCTTCGGAGCGATTTTATCCGTTCAATGCCCTTCTGGTTGCCCCCGACGTTGTTGATGGGATTGTTCGTCTATGGGGGAATCTTCTGGAACTTCGTTATCTCTCTGACTGACTTCTCGGGGGTCGTCCGACCCGAGTATGCCCTTTCGAACTTCGATTTCGAGATGTACACGCGGATGCTCGGGGATCCGTCATTCCACGCCGCAGCTCGGAATACGATCCTTCTGTTGGTCGTGTTCACATTATTGTGTCTATTAGTCGGTCTCTTGCTTGCGATCCTTGTGGATAACCTCCTGAAATGGCAAAGCATCCTCCGCACCGTGTTTCTACTCCCCTTCGCACTGTCGTTCGTCGTGACGGGTGTCTTCTGGCAGTGGATGTACAATCCTGAGATCGGGACGATAAACACGATGTTCAACCTGCTCGGACTCGACGCTCTGGCACTCAACTGGTTGGGGAACCCGTCGTTACGTCTGGGCGCGGTCATGTTCGCTCTCATATGGCAATACGGCGGCTACGCGATGATAATTTACCTCGCTAGCCTCCGAACGATCCCCCAAGAGCACTACGAAGCAGCGAAGGTCGACGGGGCGGGGTTCTTCGTGACCTACTGGAAGGTTATCATTCCTCAGTTGAGCTCCGCCTCGGTGAGTATTGCGGTGGTTATCATGGTGTTCTCACTGAAAGCGTTCGCGTGGCTGTACACCGTCTTCGGGAGCAATCCGGGCCCGGCAGCCGACATCCTCGGCGTGATGATGTACCGGGTCGCCTTCTCAGCGAATCAATGGGCATACGGTGCGGCGATCGGGTCCGTGCTCTTCGTGGGTACGGTCATGATCGTGACCCCGTACCTCTACTACCAGTACAAGCGTGGTGAACTGTAATGTACGACGAGCAGACAGGAACGACTCTGTCACCTGATCTACGAGAGGAGGGACTCGCATGAAACTGACAACCACAGTGAAGAACGCAGTCGGATGGAACGATACAGACCTGAACGAGCGGTTCGAGCAGGTCCAACGCAAGCACGTCATCGCAACGATACTTACGGTCGCGTTGGCCGTCTTCTGGGTTTCCCCACTCTGGGGCGGGATCACGACGGCGTTCAAGACCCAGAGCGCGTTCATCAGCACGCTCCCGTTGACGCCTCCAACGGTGGATCAAGTCACTCTCAACGCGTGGGCGGTAGCTTGGGAAACGCTCAGCCCCACGCTCTGGAACAGTCTGATCTTCACCATCCCTGCGATGGTGTTCTCGGCTGTTCTCGGGAGTTTCGCCGCATACGGCCTCTCGATGGTCAACTGGCGTGGACAGGTCGCACTGATGACGGCGTTCATTCTCGCAATCTTCCTCCCAAAACAGGGTATCTTGCTCCCGCTGTCCCGGTTCTGGAACACCGTCGACCTAGAGGGCATATTGACAAGTCTGGGGTACTTTTCATTACCATTCGCCGATCCCAGTCACACGAACCTGATCATCTTGATCATAACCCATTCGGCTTATGGGATCAGTATTGCGACGCTTCTGTTCAGAGGCTACTATTTGACCCTTAACCACGATATCGTGGAGGCCGCGCGGATCGACGGCGCTGGTATTTACGCGATTTACCGTCACATCATTCTGCCGCTGTCCTATCCAATGTTCATGGTCGTGTTTATTTTCCAGTTCACACAGATATACAACGAATTTCTGTATGCGCTCATTCTGATTGGAGGCAGCGATCCGAGCGCGGGGGCACCGGTCACGCTCGCGTTGGCTGAGCTCAACAGCGGGTTCTCACAGAACTGGAACAACCAGATGGCGGGGGCGTTTATTACGGCCATCCCGACGCTCATCGTCTACATCGCGTTCGGTGAACAGTTCGCAAAAGGAGTGGAATACTGAGAGGTACGTTCAACATGGCAAACCTTACATTCGACGAAGTAACGAAGAAGTTCCGCGACGGTAACAGCGAGATCGTCGCGGTAGAGGAATTGAGCATGGAAATCAACGATGGCGAATTCCTCGTCATCGTCGGTCCCAGCGGCTGCGGGAAGACGACTTCTCTCCGCATGGTCGCTGGCCTCGAAACGATCACTGAAGGCGACCTCCGTATTGAAGGCAGGTCAATAAAAGGCCGGAGCCCCCAGGAGCGAAACGCCGCGATGGTGTTCCAGTCGTACGCGCTGTATCCACATATGAGCGTTCGTGAGAACATGAGTTTCGGGCTTAAGCAGTCGACGGACCTGTCTTCGGATGAGATACGCAAGCGGGTCGACGAGATCGGAGATGTCCTCGATATCCCCGAACTGTTGGACCGCAAACCGGATGATCTCTCAGGAGGTCAACAGCAGCGTGTCGCGTTGGGACGGGCTATCGTCCGTGATCCTGATGTCTTTTTGATGGACGAGCCTCTCAGCAACCTCGACGCCAAACTCCGTGCCGATATGCGGACCGAACTCCAGCGGTTACAGGAAGAACTAGGGGTAACAACCATCTACGTTACCCACGATCAGACCGAGGCAATGACGATGAGTGACCGCATCGCCATCATGAATAATGGGAAACTTCAACAGATCGGGACACCGATGGAGTGCTACTACGAACCGAACAACATCTTCGTCGGAGGATTCATCGGCGAACCGTCGATGAATTTCATCAACTGTTCGCGTGACGCGCAGACACTCAGCACTGACGACTTCGATTACGAGATCTCGGAATCGACGGCGATGGAACTCGAATCGGCGACTAATATTGTCCTTGGGATTCGACCCGAAGACGTCGTCGTCGTTCCAGAGCCTACGGAACCGAATGATATCGCCGTTGAAGTCGACGTGGTCGAACCGTTTGGTAAGGAGAACAACCTCTATCTCATCCCGAGAGATCGAGAGTCGAACGAGGCCGTTATTGGGACCGTTAACGGGCGTACACGTGTCGAGTCGGGAGATACCGTCGGTATGAGGTTCCCGGAGGAACACATCCATCTCTTCGACGGCAACAGTGGCGTCGCGTTGCGACACCCC
Organism: Halorubrum persicum; assembly: GCF_002727125.1. Taxonomy (GTDB): domain Archaea; phylum Halobacteriota; class Halobacteria; order Halobacteriales; family Haloferacaceae; genus Halorubrum; species Halorubrum persicum. The sequence continues at coordinate 20,663 of NZ_NHOA01000016.1, read as the reverse complement.
GTCGCTGAACAGGAAGAGCTCACTCCATTCGTTGGGTGAACGTCGGCTAGTAGTTTTTTACTGTAAAATTGTATTTCGAAACGTATCGAAGAGAGAGCAATCCCGGATCGTCACGGAAGTACGAGACTAAGACTTCGCTGTCCCATGCTGGAATCTTTGTATTTCAACGAAGAAAGGATATCAAATGGGCAGCATTAGTCGACACGGTACTCGTCGACAGCGTCCTCGTCGATATCGATTCCTAGACCGGGTTCGTCGGGGACGTCGAGCGATCCGCCGGTCGGATCGAACGGCTCCGTCAAAATCTTGTGTCGAAGCGGATTCTCGCTCCGATCGAATTCGAAGAGAACGGGTTGGCCTGCCCGGCCGGATGGTTCCGGATACGAAGGTACCGTCGACGCGAACTGGAGGGCAGCTGCGAGGCCGACCCCGCTATTCCAGACGTGTGGACGAACCTGGACGTTTTCGGTTGTAGCAACCTGTGCGATGTAGCGTGCTTCGGCTAACCCGCCACAGCGTCCGAGGTTCGGCTGAATTATATCGACCGTCCCGTCGGTCACGAGGTCGGTGAACTCAAACCGTCCGAAGTGTGCTTCGCCGGCCGCGAGTGGAACGTCGACACGAGTTCGGATACGCTCGTATCCCTCACGGTTCTCCGGCGGAACGGGCTCTTCTACCCAAGTGAGATCGTACTGCTCGATAGCATGGATCGACTCGATCGCCTGACTCGGTGTATAATTGCCGTTGTAATCCACCATCAGGTGTGCGTCGTCGCCGAGTATCTCACGCGCAGTCTCGACGCGGTGAACGTCATCGTCGACAGAACGGCCTATCTTAATCTTCGCCGCGGTAAATCCCTCTTCGGCCGCCGCAGACATCGGTTCGGCCGGATCCTCTCCCCATTCTGTTATGTACATCGTCGATGCGTACGGGGTCACCTGCTCGCGGTTCTGGCCGCCCAGTAGTCTTCGGACCGGTTCTCCGAGCTGTTTCCCACGGAGGTCCCACATCGCTACCTCCACGCCAGTCAGAGCAGCTTGGACGACCCCTTCTCTACCGAAGTGATAGCCGACGATGTCACCAGTATAGACATCATCGGCGAGAGTGTCGGCGTTCATCGGATCGGTACCGACGACGGCATCGCGGAACACTTCCTCAACGAGCGTCGCTACCGTCCGTGGAGGCGCGAACGCTTCTCCCCAACCGACGGTTCCGTCGGTGGTCGTGAGCTTGACCAGCGTCGCAGTTCGGGTTGTCGTTACGCCACGCGTTCCGCCGAATCCACGACCGTCCTCAAGTGAGTGTTTGAGCGGAATAGCTTCGATGGTTGAGATCCGCATATACTGTGTTCAATAAACTATTGCAAATAGCTTCTTGTTATGCTGCTCGAGATCCTACTCTAGTTAGCGACGACCGCGCACGAACTGACCTGATTGTTTAAGTGTTCTTGTCTTCATCCTGTTGTTGTGATCACTTCGACGTGGTCTGACTGGTTCGTCCGAGAAGAGATCGAGGGCGCAGATCCCTCGGGAATGTCTGTCTGGTTCCTCGGCTGCAACGGGTTCGTTGTCCGCACAGCCGAGACGACGCTGTATGTCGATCCCTATTTCGGGACTGGAGAGCATCGTCGCTACGCTATACGGATGTGTCCGGTTCCGATGGATCCAACCGATGCGACGAAATGTGATGCCGTCCTGGCCACCCACGAACACACTGACCACCTCCATCCGCCTTCGTTCGAGCCGTTGTTGGACACGGGCGCGAACCTCTATGGTCCTCCAGCAGCGCTTGATACTCTCTCCGAAGAGTCGGAAGGTCCTCCCCAGACGCAGTACCGACGTGTGGTTCCCGATGATAAATTGACTATCGGTGACATTTCTGTGTACGTTCGTGGTGCTACCGATCCCGATTCCCACCAGCCGGTGTCGTACGTGTTTGAACACAAAGATGAGGTATTCTTTCATGGAGGGGACAGTCGACCGACTCACACGTTCGACGACATCGGCCGAGAGTTCGACATCGATCTTGGGGCTCTCGCGTTCGGCTCCATCGGGCACGTTTATCACGCGAAAACGGACTCCTCGAAACCGGAGAACTGGTATATGGACGAGAATGCCATCATTAAAGCCGCCAACCAGTTGCGACTCACTAGGCTGTTTCCGACCCACTGGAACATGTGGAAGGGGTTGGAAGCAGATCCCAGTGGCTTAACCCGTCATGCGACGACATTCTCGTATCCGAAGGTTGTCGAAATCGGGTCAGTCGGCGATCGCTACAACGTCGACAAACCGGGGAAGGTACCGCCGATGTTCGCTAAAACCAGTGACAGTTGATCCAGAATCACCTTGCTGAAACCAAGCGGTAGGGATTCTTCAAACTCCAGACCGTCCACATCTAGCCCCATGAGGTCTGAATCCCCAGTTGTTTAACCAACATTCGAACATTCCGGTGCGTATACCGTTGATTATCCAAACCTAATTAATTCGTGGTGCTGGCCAGTGAGCAACCCCGGGTTCTATCGGGCGCCGAGAGATGCACGAATACACCAGAGTACGAGTTCGGAACTATCCTCGTGATCCACGTCGTCCAGCCCGACAAGTGTTCAGCGGCCTTGTTAACTTAAGCATCTGTTCCAACAGACGGCGAAGGCTCGGAGCCATAATTCTGCCGCCGTCGGCTCCGCATTTTTAAACGTATTTGAAAACGGAGATATTCTGCGTTTTACTTCTCTGAAGACACGTTCGACAGCATTCCGATTTCCATGACGCGTGATTTGAAATCGGAGCGAGGTTCGTGAGAGCGCAGCTGTGAGGTGTCCGGCAGCATCGACAAGAAAGAGCGCATGGCCAACGTGGTGTTTCTCTTTAAGATCGCGGAGAAAAACCAGCGTGAATTGTTGATTTTTGACAGGAAAAACGTCAACATAGAGAAATTCGTTCGTTCGAGGATCAACAGCAGCGTACAGCCAGAATCGGTCTGAATCGACCTGAATCGCCGTCTCATCGACCGCAACGCGATTCGGGGTCACACCGTCGTCTGGCTGTAGATCGGCTTTTTGAATCCAGTTGTGAATTGCTGTTCGGCTTCGTTGGACTCCCAATCTTTCAATATACTGTCTTGTATTCGAAAGTTATAATTCAGCAAGATGGAGTTGAATACCAGTTTTAACGATCTCGTGGGGCGTCCGTTCTCGCTCGATAAATCCTAAGTCAATCCAGTTGCTAAGACCGCCGAGGCGTTCGATTTCGGGCATAGGAACGTAAAACCCGAACGCCTCATTCTCTAAGTTAACATCGCCGTGTTCAGCCTGACTGAATATTAATTAGGATCACGAATCGAACTGCCGACGGTTCCGGGAGAGGAACTCGCGGAAAAGTCGGCGGCGTCGACCGCTGTCGCGTCGAGATTATCTTACTGTTACAGCTGTAGTAATGTAATTGTTGTGTCCAGAACACGCGACGGTCCGTGGCAGGTTGGGCCTCTACTAGGCCCTCAAATTCGAATATTAACTTTTCATTCGGGTTTCTATATTAAATATTATATTGTGGCCAAGATTAGTATAAAAATATTAAAATATTTGCGGACTTGGGAATATTTCGATCTGGCGGTAAAGCGGTCGTATTCCTGAGGGGGAGTTGGTGTTCAACCTTGCTGAACGGATGTGGCAGAGGCCGTCGAGATTCGTGCATCAGGCCGTCGAACCAGCCATTATATTCCGAGCGGTCAGTCTCGCGTCGACAGCACGTCACGGTCCCAATTGTTGATCTGGCTATCGACCGTGCGTCAACTTCACCTCGATCATGTTCGTGGTGTTGATCACCCGTCGTGCGATCTCGTCGACGAGGTTGCCGTCCACGTATCCATTTGGGCCGCTGATACTCACTCCGCCGACAGGCCTGTCTTTGCGCGTGATCGCTGCGCCGATACAGGAGATGTCCGCGGCCCACTCTTCGGAGTCGATTGCGTAGCCCCGCTCACGAATGCGATCCAGTTCGTCGAACAGCGCGCTCTCGTCAGTGATCGTGTTCTCGGTGTACTGCGGGAGCCCGTGATGGTCGACGATTGATTCGACGGTGTCTCTGGACATTTCGGCCAGCACCGCTTTGCCGATAGCCGTGGCGTGAATGTTCATCTCCTTACCAAGCAGATTTCGGTACTCCCCGGTGTGATCCATCACGGTGGGGGTGTCCGCGTTGAATTCGGTCGAGATAGACTGTGCGGAGGACTCGGTGGCGTCGTCGGCGCGCTCCTTGACGTACGCTAGCCTGACGCTGTCGCCCTCGAGGACACCGAGTTTTGCGACTCCTCGGACGTTCGTGATCAGTTCGTCGACCTCGCCGCGACCCTTAACGTACACCTCGATCCCATTTCTGACCTTCTCACCCCACTCGAACAGCTGTAGCGACGGGTAATACTGGCCGTCGCGCTTGACAACGTAGCCGGTCGCGAGCAGCGACTGCAGGTGGAGGTGGGTCGTACTCTTGGCCAGCGATGTCTCGTCAGCGATCTCGGTTACTCCGCCACCCTCTTTCTCGATGACTTGTTCGAGGACCTGGAACAGTTTTTGTGAACTTTCGATGACCGGGGCGTCGTCCGTCTCCATGTCCGGACGTGGGGGAGGGCAGAACATAAGTGCCGGGGCCCCGACCGGGCGGACCGGCCGACGGGTGCTCCGGCTGTCCGGCTAGGAAATCGCGACGCTCAGATGAGAAGCGGGAATTCGGTCACCCGTAGATTTGTCGCTCCGTAGGGCACCAGCGTGAGTTCCGTCAAGGTTCCTTCGGTTCGCGTCGGACTGTGTGGAATCTCGCCCGCCCAGTTGTCCTCAAGGCACCACTCGGGGACGAGACCTCCCTCAACCGTGAGTTCGACGGGGGGGTCAGCGGGGGAAAACGGGATGTCGTCGATAGCTCCCATCTCGACCGTGACCGATCTCTCCAGGTCCTCTGTGTCGATAGCCAGTCCGTAGTTCCAGGGCTCCGCGGGGTGGTACTCCCAGTCGGCTGCCGGCGGGGTCCCCTCGATCACCTGCGCGTCCGCCTCGACAGGATACGAGTAGACGAGGGGACCCCGCAACACGACGACGCTCCCGTGGTGGCGGCGTTCGGTCGTGACCGCCGGTGACATCGAGAGGACCACCTCGTCACCAGGCTCCCACTCGCGGTCGACGACGTGGTACTCCCCGGATGTCGTCTCGTGAGCGTCCTCGCCGGGGGGACTGACGTGTGCGCTGTCGGCCCACGATGGTATCCGAAGGTGGAGCGGGAACGAGACCGGTTCGTCGGCCTCGACACGAAAGGTGATCGCGTCCTCGAAAGGGTAGTCTGTCTCCTCGACGACCGTAACATCCGTATTGTCGTCCAGTTCTACTGTTACTTCGCTGGGACCGTACGCGGTGGCTGCCAGGCCGTCGTCGACCGAGCGCATCCACATGCTGGCGACGAACTTTGGCCAGCCTTGGTGGAAGTTGGCGTGACAGCACCCGAAGTTGGGCCCCTGTCCGAAGATGTTGGCGTCCGGACCGTTCGTCCAAGAGCGTTCCGCGACGTTACACAGGACCTGGTTGGCCTGCTGGTCGTACTGGTGAGCCCACATGTCGGGGGTGAATGTCGCCGGGAGTGCGTTGTACGTAATCCGTTCGAGCCGATCGCCGAGAACGGCGTCACCCAGCGTCGAGACGAGATACTCCAGGGAGTACATGTACTCCACGACAGCGCACAGTTCGGTTCCCTGGGAGGGGTTCTTGCCGGAGAGGTGCTCGTCACCGGTGAACAGACCAGTCACCTGTCCGTGGAAGCGATCGAGGTTCCGGATCCCGTCGTAGACAGCCTGACTGGAGGCACTATCCCCGCGCTGGCGATAGTGAACCGCGGGGGCCTTTATTCCCATCGCGTTGTTGACGACGTGAGTACTCATCTTGGGGTCGTCTAGCTGTTTGCCGTCGAATGTGAAATCGGAGAAGTGGTCGATCCAGTCGAATCCCCTCCCGATCAGGAGGTCGACGACGTCAAGCACCCAGTCCTCGCCAGTCTCCTCGTAAAGCCAGTGGAGTTCGAGTGCGAGGTCCATCCACCGCATCTCGGCCCAGTCGTTGATCTCCCAGTCGTCGGGGTGTTCGAGCAGGTATTCGGCGAACGAGACGATCGCATCGAACACCCGCTCGTCGCCCGTCGCCTCGTAGTGCTGTCGTAGGACCTTGCAGATGACGTACCGCGACCAGGGGTCGTCGGGGTCGGCTCGTGCCCACACCTGCTCGGGCGTGAACCAGCCGTCCTCGTCCTGTGCGTCGAGAAAGCCGTCGACCCACCGCTGGGCCTTCGCGAGGAGGTCGTCATCGTCGAGCAGGTGCGCGAGCGGGACGAGTCCGTCGGCGTAGTAGGGCCCTCGCTCCCATCCGTCGTACTCCCCCCCTAGCCACGCGTTGTCGGCGAGGTCTTCCCACCGCTCGTCGATGTGTCCGCTCAGCCCGTCGGCTTGGATCGCCAGTTGCCGCCGGAGCCAGCCGCGGGGTTCGACCGCTCCCAGCGGGAGTCGTTCAAATGACCGAGGTTCTAGTCGCTGGCTTTCGCGAAGCATATGACCCTGTTTGCTACCTACTGGTACAAATTCTTTCCCGTCACTTGGATGAGGTGTCTATCCGACCTCTCGTCTCTGTGGAGAACTGTCTTCGGTGATTTCCCGCCGTTTGGGGACATCTCAGACGGCAACAGACCTGTCCGGTACACAGACCGACTGGCCGATCCCCAGAAATAAATCATCAGGGTGAGACCGATTAGCAGTCATGGCGGGCAAAAAGACGCCGAACCCGGAGCACGTGACGGTCGACGACGAGTTCTGGTCGCCGCGCGTGCGGAGGACGGACACCGCGACGGTCGATACAGTCTACAGACAGCTCGTCGAATCGGGACGCCTCGAGAATCTTCGGCGTGCGGCCAAGGGAATCTCCGGCGACGAGCAGGTCGCGCTCGAAAACCGGATGTACCGGGACGAATCGGACGTGTACAAATGGCTGGAAGCTGCGAGTTACGCGCTGTCGCGGCGTTCTGATCCCGACCTCGAATCCAGAGTTAACTACGTGATCTCCTTGCTGGAAGGTGCTCAGCGCGACGACGGGTACCTCAACTCCTACTTCTCGCTACACGCTCCAGAAGACAGGTGGACGAGGCTCACGTATATGCACGAACTCTACAGCGCGGGCCATCTCTTTGAGGCCGCGGTCGCTCACCACGAAGCAACCGGGGAATCTCGGTTACTGGACGTGGCGACGGAGTTCGCGGACCACGTCGTCGACATTTTCGCAGAGGGTGGCGGCGCGCCCGGCCACCAAGAAGTTGAACTCGCTCTGGTCAGGCTCTACCGGTGTACCGGCCAGCAGCGATACCTCGACCTCGCGCGAACGTTCCTCGACGAGCGAGGACGCGAGGACTCCCGGTTCGCACGTGAGATGGTAAACCCGGACGCGAGGCTGTGTACGGACGAGATCTACGAGGAGTACCGGGATCTCCTCTTCGACGAGGACGGGACCTACGACGGCAAGTACATCCAGGACCACCTGCCGGTCCGGGAACAGTCCACGGCGGTCGGCCACGCGGTGCGGGCGACGTACATGTACGCCGCGATGGCCGACGTGGCGACGGAGACCGGAGACGACGACCTGGCGGCGACGGTCGAGCGGATCTGGTCGAACACGGTGAGACGGCGGATGTACGTGACCGGTGGCCTCGGGAGCAGCCACGAGAACGAGGGGTTCACTTCGGACTACGACCTCCCCAACGACACAGCCTACGCCGAGACGTGTGCCGCCGTCGGGAGCGTCATGTGGAACCACAGGATGTTGCAGTTGACGGGTGAGGGGAAGTACGGTGACCTCATGGAACGAACGCTGTATAATGCCTTGCTCGCCGGTATCTCCCTGGACGGGACACGGTTTTTCTACGCCAATCCGCTGGAGAGCGACGGCGAGAAGCACCCGCTCGAACACGTCTCCAAGGTCAGATTCCCCCTCCAACGCGGGGAGTGGTACGACACGCCCTGCTGTCCGCCCAACGTTGCGCGACTTCTCGCCTCGCTGGGCGAGTATCTCTATTTGGTCGACGGGGATGAACTCTCGGTCGAACTCTACGCGGGAAGTTCGGTCCGGACTACGGTCGCGGGGTCGACAGTTACGGTCGAACAGACGACCGATTACCCCTGGGACAGAACCGTTGAGATCAGCGTACACACCGACACCCCGGTAGAGATGACACTCCGTCCGCGGATCCCGGCGTGGTGTTCGGATCCGACGATTGCTGTCGAGGGCGAGACGGTCACACCAGATGTGGAACGGGGACACGTCGAACTCCGGCGCACGTGGAGGGACGGCGACAAGCTGACTCTGGACCTCCCGATGCCGGTGAGACAGGTCGAAGCCCACCCAGAGATGACGGCGGCAGCCGGCAGAGTCGTTCTCCAGCGCGGGCCGGTCGTCTACTGTCTCGAAGGCGTCGACAACGACCACTCTCTGGAAAACGTCTGTCTCCGGGCGGACGCAAGGTTTTCGACAGAATACAACCCGGACCTCCTAGGCGGGACCGTCGTGGTCCGCGGTGAGGCGACGCTGACGGCGACGGCCGACGACGAGAGTCTCTACCGCTCCCGGACTTCACCCGCAAACGAGACGGTTACCGTTACAGCCGTCCCGTACTACGCTTGGGCCAACAGAGACGAGACCGAGATGCGGGTGTGGATGCGAGCCTGCGACTGCACGCACTGACACGTCGCCGCGATCAGGCACTCGAACAGATCGGTTTCATTTCCGCGATAAAAATTATTATATACTCTCGAATTCATGATAGTGTCATGCCAAGACAACAAGATGCGAGTCTTAGTGAGTTGAGCAGGCGCAAGTACTTGCTTCTGACCAGCGGAGCGCTCGCTGCGACGGCAGGGTGTTCCCAGCAGTCAGATAACGATGGCGACGGGACCAGCAACGACGGCTCCGGAGACGGCTCCAGCGGAAGCACACAGATAGCCTACTACGACCGATACGAGTGGTGTGGGGACTACGCCACTGAATACAGTGCCGAGAGCGAGGACTACAGCGTCGAGACGCAGGTGAACCCGACGACTTCGGGGGGGGCCTATCAGTCTGCCATCTCGCAAATAAGTGCGGGTGACGCGCCCGAGGTGATCGGGCTCGACGTCGTCCAGATCGCGAACTTCGCCCAGCTCGGTGCGCTCCGGGACATCGGGTCGTTCACGTCGGACCTGGAGTACCGAGACGACGTGTTCGAACCGCTCCGGGAGGATTTCGTTTCCTACAACGACACGACCTACGCGATGCCGTTCTGGATCGACCTCTCGGTGTACTACTACAACAAGGCACACTTCGAGGAGGCGGGACTGGATCCCGAGAATCCGCCGGCGACGTGGGACGATTTCCTCGCTGCCAACGAGCAACTCAGCACTTCCGACAGAGTGGGCACCGCGAGTTCCTTCGGCGGGTTCTTCTTCCTGCCGACCGCGTGGTCGAACGGCGCGAATCTGTTCAGCGAAGACGGTTCCGAGTGTGTCATCAACTCCGACGCTGGTGTCGAGACCCTAGAGTTCTGGGCCGAACTTAACCAGAGCGGAAACTCGACGGATCTCGTGTCGACCGAGTGGCAAGCCGCACACGACATGTTCATCTCGGGCGACGCGTCGATAGTCACTAGTGGTGGATACGCGCTTGGGTACGCCAGGGACAACAAACCCGACATGATCGAGAACGGCAATTTGGGTGTCGGACTGCTGCCGGCTCCGGATTCGAACGCCGAACGCACGTCGTTCCTCGGTGGAAACTCCATCGTTATCACCAAACAGGCCGAGGGCGAGGCACTCGAAGCAGCCCGGGATTTCGTCGAGTGGACCAACACTGACCCCGGGATGCAGGTCACGCTCGACAACGGGTACTTCCCGGCCCGGTCGTCCGGGTTCGACCTCGAGACGGCCCAGGAAAACGAGGACATCTTCAGTTCATTCGAGACAGCCCTCGAACAGGGGACGGCCCCGCCGATCAACCCGAACTACCGCGCCGTCTCCTCGGCACTGTACTCGGGGATGGCACCGGCACTCAACGGCGAAGAGTCCGCACAGTCGGTCCTCGACGACGTCGTCGACCGGATCAACAATAATGTCCTCTAACTCGAGATTGAGAACAGTGCCATCGACCGCACCGGTTTCGGCGTGCCCACGAGGACTGGTTCCAGCATGATAGCAACAATACGAGAGAGAGTACTCGACGTGTTGACCGATTCGGGACGGATTAGCCTCAAGCTGTACCTGTACGTCGTCCCCGCACTATTGCTGTACGCTGTCTTCATGCTCTACCCACTGGCTGAACTATTCTTGCTCAGTTTCCAGAATTTCTCTTTGGGCGGGTCCAACGAGTGGGTTGGACTGGCCAATTACCAGAACGTGCTGTCGGACCCGGTGTTCTGGCAGGCGGCACAGAACACTCTCGTCTACGGCGTCGTCGGGATCACGGTCCCGGTCGTCCTCGGCCTAATCATCGCCGCCATGCTCAACGTCGACGTGCCGGGTTCGACGACGGTGCGGTCTATCATCTTCACACCGCAAATAGTCCCCATCGTCGTCGCAGGAATCCTCTTTGTCTGGATATTCAACAACAACGGTATCCTGAACTCGGTCCTCGTCGGGACCGGCGTGGTCGATTCTAGGATCCGGTGGCTGAGTTCGCCCGTTCTCGCGCTCCCAGTCGTGTTACTGATGGTTATCTGGAAGCGCACCGGTTACTACATGGTCATCGTCCTGGCGGGTCTCCAGTCTATCCCCGACGAGGTCTACGACGCAGCAAAAGTACAGGGCAAGTCTCGCTGGCAGACGTTTCGGCACGTAACCGTCCCCATGGCCCGGTCAGCGCTCGTGATCGTTGTCGTCTTGGGGATCATCAACGCCGTGAAGTCCTTCGCTTCGGTGTTCGTCATGACCGAGGGGGGCCCCGGACACGCGACCGAAATACTCGGGACGTACTTCTACAAGCAGACCTTCGCTTTCTTCAACTACGGCGAGGGGGCCGCGATCGGGTTCATCCAGTTCCTGATCGTCCTCGTGCTAACGACTGCGTTCTTCTACGTCGAGGGTGAGTTTAATGTCAATTAGAGAATACTTCTCGGGCCGCGACCCGGCCACAGACGAGGACCCATCCGACCTCACGACGACCGAACGCGGACTGTTGTACGCCGCACTCGGACTGGTGACGCTGCTCGTCGTCTTCCCGTTCTACTGGATGGTCTCGACCTCTCTGAAGACCGGAGAGGCGGTGACACAGTTCCCGCCGACGCTGATCCCGGACAGTCCATCGCTGGTTCCCTACTTGGACGCGCTCGCAAACGGGATGTGGGTCGGCTGGTTCGTCAACACGATCATCGTCTCTGCCGGTGCGACGGTACTCGTCGTGGTCGTCTCGACGCCCGCGGCTTACGCGCTGTCCCGTCGCGAAATCCCCGGCGCACGGTTGTTTCTGATGCTGTTCCTGAGCACGTTGATGGTCCCGACCCAAGCGCTCGTGTTACCGCTTTTCGTTCTATTCTCGGACCTCGGGATCGTCAACACGCACGTCGGCCTGATCCTCTGTTACGCGATGCTGTTCACCGGGTTCGCCATCTTCCTGTTGTACGGATTCTTCAACTCACTCCCGAACAATCTCGAAGAGGCCGCTCGCGTGGGCGGTATCCCGGAGTGGAAAGTGTTCTTGCGCGTCATTCTCCCGCTGACGAAACCGGGGATCGCGACTGCCGCGATCTTCGTGTTCGTCTTCTCGTGGAACGAGTTCCTGTTCGCACTCGTGTTCATGCAGGACACCCCGATGTACACGATCAGCGTGGGACTGGCGACGTTCTTCGGGAATCGCGGAAGCGTCGTGTTGAATCAGTTGATGGCGGTCAGCATCCTAGCAGTCATTCCTGTTCTCCTGCTGTTCGCGGTCTCTCAGGAACGATTCATCAAAGGTATATCGGGCGGATTCGAGGACTAATACAATGAAAGTAGAACTCACGGACCTCACGAAGAAGTTTGACGACTTGGTCGCCGTCAACGGCGTCTCGTTGACGGTGAAAGACGGGGAGTTCCTCACGCTGGTCGGACCGAGTGGCTGTGGCAAGAGTACGATCCTCCGCTGTGTCACCGGCCTCGAAGTCCCGACCAGCGGGAGGATACTCTTCGATGGGAAGGACGTGACCGACCAGCAGCCCCAGGAACGCGGGATCGCGATGGTCTTCCAGAACTACGCGCTGTACCCGCACATGACCGCCCGGCGCAACATGTCCTTCGCGCTGGAAGACGAAAGTCTCTCCAAAGCCGAGATCGAGTCACGGATCTCCGAGACTGCGGAGATGCTTGGTATCGGCGACCACCTAGACCAGATCCCCGAAGAACTCAGCGGCGGCCAGAAACAGCGAGTCGCCCTCGGTCGGAGTCTTGTTCGGAACCCGGACATCATCCTCATGGATGAACCGCTCTCGAATCTCGACGCCAAACTCCGGATCGAGTTGCGGGCTGAACTTCAGAAGATCCACCAAGAACTAGAGACGACCACGGTCTACGTCACTCACGACCAGGAGGAGGCGATGACGATGAGCGACCGAATCGTCGTCTTGAACGACGGCGAGATTCAGCAGGTGAGTTCGCCGGAGGCGGCGTACAATCGACCGGAAAATCGCTTCGTCGCAGATTTCATCGGCAGCCCCGGAATGAACTTCATGCGCTGTCGCCTGCAAGGAGGGACGATACGTGCAGGACCGTTTAGCTTTGATCTCCCCGACGCCGCCGAAGGGAAACCCACGGAGATCGGCATTCGTCCCGAGGATATCTCTCTCGCGGAACGGGAGGGCGGTGATGGGACCGTCGGCGAAGTGAACGTCTTCGAACACATCGGGCCGTACAACATCGTCTACCTCGATGTCGAAGACATCGGCGAGATCGTTGCCCAAATCCCGGCCAGCCAGTACTTCGATATCGGTCAGTCCGTGTCGATATCGGTCCGCAACGACCGCATTCACCTGTTCAACGAGACTGGTCGCACGATCTACAATCCCCCACTCCCGAGCGACGCCGACGTGGAGACGACGGCGACCAGTCGGTGATCAGCCGCTCAGGATCGTGGAGCCGAACCGTCCGGGTAACCTCTCCGACACCGTCGATTCTTGGACCGATAGAAACTCGACCGACAAGCATTGCCCGAGTCCGGATCGACTTGACGGGATGATTACAGCCGGTCGTCACCCGAGCGACGCCAGTATCTCGCGGAGGACTTCGAGCCCCTCGGCCGTGTGGCCGGGGTCACGGGACAGGCTCAACCGGAAGCGTGACCGGTCACCAAAGAACCGCCCCGGTGCGACTCGCACTCCCGCCTCGAGAGCTGACTCTGCGACTGCGTCGCCGTCGTGGTCACCGTACTGGAGAAACGCCATCGAGTGTCCGGGGTCGACGACCCCAGCCAAGTGTTCGGTCCCGTCAACGAACTTGCCCAGCAGGGCGGCGTTCTCGCGTAGCAGATCACGTGACCGGTCGGCGAGTGTCCCGGCGTTGTCGAGGGCGACTCGTCCGAAGTGACGACTCGTCCGGGATACGTCGAGCAGGTGATGTTGCAGCCCCGAAAGGCGATCAACGAGTTCGGGGCCTCCGACGAGCCACCCGAGACGCAGCGAGTCGAGCCCGAAGAACTTCGTGAGCGAGTTAGTCACCACGGTTGAGGGGACGCCTGCAGCAGTGGGCCCCCCGAAGGCCGTCCCGGGGCCTGTCACTGGCGGATCGACGAACGGCGCGTAAACCTCGTCAACGAGGAGCAGTCCTCCGGCACGCGAAACGGTGGCGCCGAGTGATTCGAGCCTCTCCCGCGAGAGTAGCCGGCCCGACGGATTGTGCCGGTTCGTCAGCGACACCAGGCAGACGGTCTCGCCAAGGGCCTCCCGGAGCGCGTTCTGTGTGACTCCGTAGCCGGTCTCGGGGGTCCGTTCGACGTATGTCAGATTCGCTCGGAACGTCCAAGGAGTCGCCGAGAGTGGTTCGTATCCGGGTGTTTCGGTGACTACCCTCGGCGTCGACGCCCCGGCTCGGCTGACCGCGTCGGCCGTGAGCAACGTGTTCGCGGCGGTGGCACCCGGTGTGACGAGGACGTTCTCCGGCGAGACCTCGGGCCCGTAGCGAGCGGCCACGAATGACTCGAAGCTCCTGTCGGAGTCCGGGGGCGGGAGATCGGCGAGTACCTCGGGGATGCCGTCCGTTACGTCGCTAGCGAGGTCGCTGGCCGCGAAGTCGTACCGAACAGAATCCGGCCGGTCTATGGCCCACTCGATATAGTCGATCCCACCGTGTGACTGACTGGGTCGCATATTTGCCAGCCGGACAGTCGGCCCGGCCAGTATTCAGTCTACCGCCCGCAGCCGAGTGCCTTCGGCCCGTCGTGACGGGACCGCATCACCCCGCGCTTCCAGTTTTCTACCCCTTTCGCCCGGTCTGCTGTGAGTCAGTCCAGGAGTCCGTCGGATCGCTCGTCGAACTGCTGGGACATTAGATACCCGACCGTATCACTCGGTATCGGGTCGGTACTTTTCGGGGAGTTCCCGGGTCGCAGACCGGACGATGACGCGGTCTGTTTCCCACCGGTCCCGATACCAGGTCGTCCGTTCGAAGGGATCGTTCAACTCGGTCATCCGCTCGTCGACAAATGACGACAACCGCTCGTAGACGTCCCGGTGGTCCGGGTCGTCTACGAGGTTCGCGAGCTGGTAGGTGTCGTTGACGTTGTCGAAAAGCAACTCTTGCCCGTCGAGCCACCGGGCATACGTGTATCGTTCGTCGCGGGCTGCGCGCCACTCGTTGCCATCCTTCCACTGGTAGGTGTGCCCCATTCCCTGCATGAACGCGGCCTCGGGGGCCGGACCGTCTTCGCCCTGGGCGACGTGGCTCAGGTCTGTTCCTTCCATTAACTCCGGGACCGGGAGTCCGAACAGGCCGAGCAACGTCGGTGCGATGTCGGGCGTGTTCAACGGGGCAGTCCGGACACCCGGGTCGACAACGTCGGGGAGTCGAAGCAGGAACGGAACGCGGACTGCCTCCTCGTAGAAGACGTTCTTGGCAATCCGTCCGTGGGACCCGAACATTTCGCCGTGGTCGGAGGTGAACACGAATGCGGTTTCGTCGCGAACGCCCTGATCGTCGACCGTGTTCAGGAGACGCCCGATCTGCCAGTCGAGGCTTGCGGTCTGTGCGGCGTAGACCTGTCGGCGTCTGAGCCGGTCGGGCTTCCACTCGGTCCTGTACCACTCCTCGTCCCACTCGGGATGCCAGTAGCGGGCGTGTCCGTCCGCGAAGTTGGGCGGGTCCGGGAACTCCTCGTCGCGGAACAAGTGTGCGAACGTCTCGGGGCAGTTGTCCCAGGTCCAAGGGTCGTGTGGAGGGCCGTAACTGACGAAAAGCGCGAACGGTCGGTCATCGTTGCTCGCCCGCTCGAGGAACTCTATCGCGTGGTCTGTCATCGTGTGCGGCAGGTACCCGTCGACCTCCTGTTGGTTGGGTTCGTCCTCGTAGTAGTAGCCGTCGTAGTAGTCGTGGTTCATGTTGTAGGCCTTCCACTCGTCGTCGAACCCGAGACGGTAGGGGCCCGGCGGGACGAATTCCTGTGCGTCGTCGTCGATGTTTTCGGTCCCGTACATGTGCCACTTGCCGATGTACGCGGTGCGGTAGCCGTGTTCCGAGAGGACGTGCCCGATAGCGTCCGGGTCCGGCATCGTCCGGAGTTCGTTAATCACCATCCCGGTCGAACTCGCGTACTTCCCCGTGAACAGAGACGACCGGTACGGCGCACATATCGGGCTCCCGGAGACAGCGTTCCGGAAGTCCGCCGACTCGTCGGCGAGTCGGTCGATATTCGGCGTGTACGGTTCCGGGTCGTCCGCGTAGCCGTCGCTGTACCCACACGACTGGAGACGGAGCTGGTCAGCGAACGTAAAGATTAGGTTCGGTTTCTCGGGCATGTCACCGCCTCGTAGACCCAACAATTAACCTTTCGGGTTGGAGTCATCAGCGTTGTCCTCGCCTTTTGATTCAAATTGGTACCGCCACAACCTGTGACGACTTTCTCATTATTCTATTCTGGATGTTCTTCCATGGGTGTCGACTTCTTCCAGAGCTTATGTCGCTACATCACCAAGTTCACCACCTTCGATATGCGAGTACCGTTCGCGAATCATTTCCTCTGAGTTGTCGAGGTAACGGGCAGCCACAGTGTATCCGGATGCTCGGACGAGAACCTCACCCATTCCCCGACGACCACCGTGGGGGGCGAGATAGTCGTGTTTCGGGTGATCGATGTCGATCTCTGCCGCCCCCGAGAGTCGCTGGAGAATCGACCGGGCGCCGTCCGTCGTGATCGACGGCGGCTGAATATACTCGTCGAGCGCCAACAAGAGTCTCGGACGTATTCCTCGCGTCGTTCGTCAATTGAGTCCGGGCGTTCCCCTCGCTCGGCAAACTCATCCTGGACGAGCCCTGCGAGCGTCCGTTGGTCGAACGTCGGAAACACCGCCCAGCGGTCCGTTGGCGGGTCCATCAGCTGGCGGTAGCTTCGCAGCGGCGAGATCACCGGGTCGGGAAGACTCGCGGCGTCCCACTGCTGTTTCTTCCGGTAGACGTCCATACTCCCGTCATCAAGCGCGAGGTCCTCCCAGCGGACGCCGCGCCGACCCGGGTCGTTCGGGTCCCGGAGGAGTTCACCGACGCGGACAGCGGTGTACGCTAAGACGAACACCAGGGCCCGGTCACGAGCCGCCTTCAGCGCTTTGTAACGCGCTCGTTGTTTGTCCAGGGGGTCAGTATCCTCCGGGAGTGTCGTGTACGTCTCGATGGCGTCGCGGGCCTGTTCGTCGACGTGACGAGTGAGCGCGTCGCGCTGTTCGGACATCCAAGCCTGCTGGTCGCCGGGCTTGCGGCCGTCGTCCTCCGGCAGCGGCGCCATCGCACTCGCCCGATGCGCGTAGTGGGCCTCGAGGTAGCCCTCGTTGACACACCAGCCACACCACGCAGAGATATAACGGTAATAGGTTTTGACGGTGTTCTGCTTGAGTCCCCGATCTCCACCGAGATGCCGGGCATACTCCCGGAACACGCTTTCGTCGGGATCGTCGAAGGTCGGCTTACGGTCGACGTCGTCGGGAACGATGCCGGTCCAGTCGTCGCCGCGGTCGCCGGCGGCCCACTCGGCGAACCGCTCGAGCTCGCGGTCTGCGTTGCGTCGATAGTTCCCACCGTCCCCACCGCGGCCTTTCCCCTTGTCCTGGAGGTAGCGCTCGAGTCGTCGAGCGGCGTCGAAAGCGCGCGATCAGGCATCCATCGGCCCTCCACCATCCTTCGGCCCCGGTCTCGGTGCCTCTACCCCGGTGGAAGCGCCGTCATGAGGCGGTTGAAGCATTCGTGCTTCACCGACGGCGTCGGGATGCTTCAAAGTGGTCGTGATTACCAGTGTAATCAGGACCAAGCTGGTATTCGTCCAAAGTGCCGAATTTTGGTAGTAGAAGTGCTAATGGCCAAGAAAGCTGGTTGATAAATCATATATCGCTATACCAAAACTGAGCCGGCGGTCTCAATTGAGTCCACTGTTCAGAGGGAAAATTAGACTATTCTGAGGTTGTTGTTGGGGTATTGGAGAATAGTATTCTATTTTGGAATAGTAAGCTATTCTACCGATTCTGAAGAAGCGGACTCGCGGGCCTGTTCGAATCGTTCGGCCACCTCGTCCACGAGATCTTCTTCCACGACGGTTCGCAGGAGGGCATCAGTCATCTCCCGAACAACGATGTTCTGGTAGCCACGCTGGTTGAGCTCTCGTTCCAGTTCGTACTTCAGCCAGGAATCGAAGTCCTCAATCGTAGCCTCTCGAGCGTAGAAGGGCCGCTGTTTCGCGGCCTCGTAACTGAACGCTGAATCGGTCATCGGGTTCCGTCGTTCGACCGGATCCTGAGAGGGCGTCTCCTCGTCGCCCCCCGATTCAGACGTGTCATCCGTATCCTGTGGTTCGTCGTCCGGTTCATCTTCGAGTGTTTCCCCGAGGTCAGCGAACGGATCGTCGTCAGACATGGCGGACCACCTCCCCGGCCTCAACGATGTGGGCCAACTCGTCGAAACACTGCAACTGGTCACAATCGGGGTCGTAGTCCAGCAGCGGTTTGCGCTCGCCATAGGCCTTCGTAATACTGGTACGGTCACGGATGCCCGGTGAGGGGCTGAGATCGCCGGCGTCGACGGCCTCCCAGTCCGTAATCCGCGCGAAATTCGGGATGCGGTCTTGGAGGTTATCGTGTGAATTGAGGCGCTCAAGGAGTTGGCGATCCTGCGTCTGCTGGTCAATACGGCCGCTCAGCATATTTGGAACTAGCGCCAAGACGTCGACGTCCATATGCTGCCGGAGCGGTGAAATCTGTCGCTCGATGGTCCGTTCCAAGCCGGCTATCGCCTCGTTTCCGGGGGCGAGGGGAAGCACCAGATTCGCCGTTGCCACGAGAGCGTTGTCCGTGAGTCGGGATCGGTATGCCGGCGAATCTGTGACGATATAATCGTACGTGTCCCCGAGGAGTGGGTCAATAACTTTGCGTTTGAGCAGCGCAGAGGGTTGGAACACGTCGCCGACGACGATCTCCCGCTCAACCTGTTCTAAGTCCTCGCTGGATGGGAGAATATCGAACTCGTAGCTGGTATCGTAGACAACAGAAGTGGGGTCAGCATCGTCGAAGAAGACGTCGCCGATGGTTTCTTCGGTGTTGTGATACTGGTCGTCAAAACCCAGCCCGACGGACGCGTGGCCGTTCGGATCGAGATCGATGAGGAGCACATCATGGTCGTGTGCGGCCAGCTGTCGGGCAAGGTTGACAGCGATCGTCGATTTTCCGACGCCCCCCTTCAACATACAAACCGAAACAGCTCGAGAGTTCCCCTCGGCCTGTACCGGATCATACGGGCTATTCGGGCTATTCGTTCTATCTATGCTATTCTTGCTATCTGGGCCACTCATACTATTCAACAGTATCATCGCCTCTCAACTTAACTCTATGGCGAATAGTTTGAATAGTATACTATCTTTGTTGGTTAGACTATTCATAGATAGTATTATATTCCAAGATAGATTAGGTAGAAGAGTGGAACGTAGAATCAGGAAACGGGCTCTCACATCGACCGGATCTCATACTCGATAGCATCAGTTTACTGGAAGACCACTCAAACAGTACCTCGACACAACGAGGATCACGACCATCAGGAGGAGTGACCTCTCGCTACGGGGGTTCGGATTAATCATAGAGAAGCCTCGTCTACCTGTGGCTAAATATACTCAGCCATACATCTAGGTTGGTTTTTATTTTCCCTGGATTTTTGTAACCATCAGATGTGCGATATATTGACGACACGGCGGCGCAGGTCGTTCTTGCCATCGGGAGTAGTGACTCTGTTGCCCAACACCTCCACATGCCATACGAGACGATGCAACAGGCCGTGGACCGTCTCGAAGACTCAGGATACGTCAACTATGATGACGGGTTCTCAATATCGTCGACATGCGCGTAAGAGACACAGCTCGCGACCTCGTCGCTGCCAGCGCCGACGTCAGTCCTGCTTCGATCGAGGAGACCTGTCTTCCCACAGTTTGGTGACTGGCCGCTCGCGTTCACGTGGATCGAGACCGTCTACGCATGGACCCGAGCGGCTACCCGATTGGTCGGAATCCGGATAACTATCTGCTTTCCTCACTGACCGGGAGTAGGACGTCGCCTAGACAGCGTTTTTCAAGTCGTCCAGCCTCCCTACCGCATTCGATCGACAGCCACGGGACGAGCTGGATGGATCACTACAGGTCGTCCCCGAGCCACGCCCGTCACTCGACATCGAGCACGTCGAGAGGTACCCGGTGACCCCGAGAGCAGAGACAATCGGTATGTGTGCGAGAACTACGCCCAGTTCCAGTCAGCGCTGGCGGTACTTAGTCGGATGTGCGAAGATTTCGAGCCCTAGTGAGAACAGATTAGAAGTCTAGAGGAATTCCCTCACTATCCTCTGAGGAAAAGAGGAGATCGAATGCAGGATGCTTGTAGAGAATCTCACGGCACTCACGGCAGCTTGTGAATAAAGATTGATCAGCATCCCAAAAATCAGAACGCATTACGACAGCAGAATCACGTGATCCGTAGTGACCACCAGATACTGAAAAGTGGTTAAACTCAACGTCTCCACACTCCGGGCAGGGGTCATTCATATTTTCCCAGTCATCCCGCTTAATGCCTGTAATTATCTGTTCGGTACCATCTTGATCGATAACTCGTATCGAGAGTCTCATTAAATCTCGCCTCCGCCCATACTGGGGCATAATAAAATGACGTGTCAGTCGACCGTCGACAGCACACGGGGTTTAGACCAGAGTACCGCTCCAACTGAGAACGATCACCGTCGCGGGAAGGAATTCATCAGCAACCTAATCAGTAGGGTAGCTCTACGAGAGAGATCTCGAAGTTATTGAGTCGAGCCCCTCGATGCTGGCTGATTTCTCACCTGAGAAACGGGCCGAACATTTCCAGCGTCTAAATATGGCCGGCGTTTGGTTTGGGGGTAGCGCGGATTAGAGAGCTATAGTAGCCGTTAGAACT
>NZ_NHOA01000045.1 GCF_002727125.1 Halorubrum persicum | reverse complement strand
ATCTCCTACAGAAGAGCGCAATGGGGAATGCGACCGCACACCGGGTCTCAATCAAGACGATCGAGTGGATGCTCAGTAGGTCGCATCCCTGCCCGATACACCTATTTGCTGATCTGATCTCGAGAAGAGCGTACCATCGGTCCCGGTCGTATCGATCCAAGTCACATCATGGATGGAGACCCATAGGCGTCGTCGCAGAACAAGGGTGTCTGCGTGGGACCGGCAGTTCAGATGAGCGCACGACAACTTCGGCCCCGTACTACCGAGTCTCAGGGCGAGCCAGTCGGGTCAGTATGCTCGGGGAGACTGCTGGTGGCCGTCGCCAGTCCAGATCTACTCCGAAACGTTGGTTTCTCAGTACGCTTCAGCCGCCGGTGGCTATACTGATTCATTTTGGGGAACAACTCGTTTCGATCCTACTGTTCGTTGGGTCCCTCCTGTCTTTCTCACAGCCCCCGGCGCACTCACTATGCTAACGACAACTACTATCTCAGTCGGTAACTGGTGCTGCTGTTACCACCCCGTCCGGCGATTTGACACGGAACTGCCGCTGGCGACACAAGGTAGAGGGATTTACTGCTGCCGATGCTGCGGTAGATAGCTATCACCAAAGAGATGGGAGAATCCATAGAAACACCTCAGGCCGTTTTTTTTACAGTCAAAAAACGTTCGAACCGGCAACGGCGACTACCATTCGAGCGTCCTTCGTAAACTCAGGATCGTCTTCATGGGCGGCTGTGAGTTTGGAGCCCGTTACAACCCATCGGGGCCAGTAGCTTGTCATTTTCAAACGCGCCGTAGCGCTGTCCGACAACCTCATCAGAAAGATCTGAGTCTCGGAACAGTTTAATACATCTTGTCGCCAACCTCAATAATCAAGACACCGTGAGTGAGACGGACATATCGGGCGTGTCTCACACGAGAGGTTAGATATCGACAGGCAGTTCGAGGCGAATGCCTCAGGGCTTAATCTGGAGCAGTTTACGAGAGGTGTTGTCAAATTGTTGTCGGGTCGGCGTCGTTCAGATCGGCGTTCGTCTCCATTTTTCGGAGTTCTGTGACACACCGCTTGGCGACAAGCGGATAGACATCCGCAGGCGTGAACTCGAACTCAAGTCGCATGATTTCGGACCAGTGTTCGGCCCAAATGTCTTCGACGACGCGGGGATACAGATCTTCCACAAGATGGAGTCCGAACTCGTGACCCTCTTCGATAACCAGCGAGCGAACCGTCTTGCGGATCCGGGCGGATGTACAGTACATCGCGACGAGCCGTTCGGCACCCGTCTCTGCGTCATCCGGGTCTTGACCGAACTGTTCGCGATTCAACTCCTCGAACGCGTTGCGGACCACTTTCACGCGGCGGTCTTGGCTGTCGCTACGGGCGACGACGCCTTCCGCATGGATATCGCCGGCAAGAGACGACTGTGGAACGGTGTAGGTCTCTGGATCAAACTCGGTCGGCTTGGCGATGATCGTTGCGGGGACGAACGCGCGATCAGGCGACACGTTCTCGAATCGGATCCGGTCGAAGACGCCCCAAGCCGCCTCAGTCGAGAGAAATCCCTCGAAAGTCTCTGCGTACGGACTACCCGATAGCGTCATCGAGTCAATAGCCGCATACGGAAGGATATCGAAGCCGACGAGAGCAGGGAGATCGTGTTCGGTGTATCCGTAGTCTAGCGTCGAGTACACCAAATTCTCTTCGTACACGATGAGCGGACCACCGTGGTCGTCGTGGGCTCGGCGGATAGCGTCCGCGTCGATCCCGTCACGGAGACACCGGACAGCCCGGTGGAGTGCCCCGTCAATGTCCTCGAGATCGTCGCGATGAGATCCCCTGATCGAACGCCGCGTTCCGAAAACGAGACTCCCGTCTCCGTCGGCAGCGTTCACGACGGGATCGGGATACGATGACGCGTGACGCTCGTCATAGAGCGTGAAGAGGAACGAGCTCCCGTCGAACTTCTCGGGGACCACCAAGTCCTCGGCATCAAAGAACGACTCCGGGACGACAGGGTGATCGTATCGTGGGATCTTCGGATAGACTTTCATCG
This sequence comes from Halorubrum persicum, assembly GCF_002727125.1. Lineage (GTDB taxonomy): Archaea > Halobacteriota > Halobacteria > Halobacteriales > Haloferacaceae > Halorubrum > Halorubrum persicum. The sequence continues at coordinate 22,221 of NZ_NHOA01000045.1, read as the reverse complement.
GTTAGTAGGAGATTGGTGTGAAAGGTCAGGTATCATCGTTCGTTGACCACTCAACACTCTCCCACGTTCGGACGGCGTTGCCGACGACTGTCTGAAAGTCATCGACTGGCGTGGTACGGACACTCGAGGGTATCGGACCGTAATCGTCCCAGTCCGCAGTGTAGCGGACGACCCTCGATCGGAGACGACCGTCTCCTGAGTCCAGATCGTACGTTTCGAAGATGTGGTGGACACCGAGCACCAGTACCTCCCCGAATTCGTCGTGTCGGTAAATCGTGTTTTCAGTGAGGTTCATGTGTGTTCGACGCGCTCATTCGAGTTCTACGTCCGGCCGGTCGATACCGTCTTCCAAGTCGGCGAGATCGCGTTCGAGTCGATCGATGTGCGTTTCGAGGTCTTCGACGCTCATCAGAGCGAGACGCAGGAACGCCTCATCCCGCTCCGGCATCAGCGGTAGACGACTTTCCGCGGATGGGACGCCGTCCGACTGCCGTGCGCGTTTGCGGACGAGTTCTTCGCGAGCGCTACGTAGTTCTCGACGGAGGTGTTCGTCGTCGTTCATGGATATCCACACACCAGAGTACAGCCCGCTACGGCCCCGAAAGGGCGGTCGCACGGACCGTTTCACCGAATGTGTGGCTTTTCGACCAACGCTTGAGCGATCATGTCAACTCTTTATGGAGATGATCATAAATGCTTTCTGTGGAATATCGCTCTCGTGTTTGCCGTCATATTTGGCTCACAAATTCCGAGACTATCCCAAGCTGTGAACGATGGTCCCCAATCTCGATGGGTAAGAAACGGTTAACCGCCGGCGTGAGAATGTCGGATGCGTGACTGGCGATCTCGCGTATCCCTCTGTCGAGCTCCTGGATATCCACGAACAAATCGTGACAGACGGCGATACTACGGAACCGGGAGTTCGATCAGAAGACGCGATTTCCTTCGCGTTGCAGTATGTCTCGGAGGGATTCTTTGGGGAGGTGCCAGAAACGATCCATGGCAAAGCGGTCCATCTGATGCGACTGCTCGTTGCAGAACATCCCTTCGTCGACGGAAACAAGCGAACAGCGCTTCGAACGGTGGTCGTTTTCTATATGCTGAACGAGTATACGTTCGACTACGGTGATGTACTTCGGAATCTCGCGCGCCGCTTCGCAACGGATGAAGCTGCAGTCGATACAGACACAGCAATCATCTACTTCCGAGCCTGCGGCCGGCGCAACTCATAAACGGACACACTGAGTATCCTTCAGTAGAGTAATGGCGTCCAGCACCGATCCTTCGACATCGGTCGACACCGAGGTCCGACAGCTGTGCGAGCGGTATCAGGCGGCTGAGAGCGATGCCGAACGCCGCGAGATCCTCTGGACATGGGAGAAGTCGACGGACGCCGCCACACAGAGATCTACGCAGCACTCGAAGACGAGTGATCAGGCCCCTCCACGCCCAATCATTATGCACGCGATAATATAGTGATCTCCAGAAGTATCTACACATATTTTCAGTAATCCTCCGAAAATCGGTTGATAGAACTGCTCTCCTCTAGCTGGCCACACAAAGAGTTCCAGATTCTACTATATTATCTCGATCATAATAGCTACTGGAAGAAACATTCGCTTGGTGTGGGCGAAACAGTCGCTCGCCGAAAGACGAATGACACGGCGTTGTCATCGTCGACTTCGGTTGATCCGAGCGGAGATTTTTCTCGATAGCGACGGAACACACTCTTGACCATGAGCGTGACCGCAGACGCGGTTCGAGAGGTCTGCACGGACGCGGTGTTCGAGCGCGGCGAGGGCTACCTCGCTGAGAGTCGCATCTCCGAGATCCACCGCGTCGACGACACCGTAACCGCCGTCGTGGTGGGCAGCCGCCAGTACGACGTCCACGTTGACCTCGCGGCCGACGAGTTCGATCCCTGGTGTGAGTGTCCGTACGATGGGCCGGGTGCGTGCAAGCACGTCGTCGCCGTGCTGCTTCGGTGTCTCGACGATGTCCCGCCGGACGAAGGTGACCGCCTCGACGCCGCGCTTGACGCCGCGGACGGCGACGATCTCCAGGTGTTTCTCCGCGACGTGGTGGCGACCGACGCCGCGCTCCGCGAGCAGTTTTTCGCCCGCTTCGGTGAGTCCTCAAGCCGGTCGGTCGACGAGTTGCGCGCCGCTATCGACCGGCGGTTCGAGGAGACGAACCCCGAGTACTACGTCGTCTTCGAGCCGATCGACTTCTCGGAGTGGTTCAACCTCGCGGCAGAGTACCGCGACCAGGGTCAGGACGCGGCGGCGGCCGTGGTTTACCGGGCGCTCGTCGAGTCGCTCGACGACAACATGGAGCGCGTCGACGGCGCGTACGACCACTTCTCACAGGCGTTTGCCCGAGCGCTCGACGGCTACGTCGAGTGCGCCGCGACCGCAGACCGAGAGGCCGACAGAGCTACAGATGATGTCACCTTCCTCGAAGAGCGGATGGAGTCGGGGACGCCATTTCTTGCCGATCAGTTCGAGCGGGCAGCGACCGAACTGCAAGAGGAACTGACAGCGGAATTCGATGGTCGTTTGTGAATACATTTGACCAGATAGATAGTTGAATTAGTGGAAAGGTTGACTACGTTAGAGACGTAACCATCGCACATGTCGACGGCCGTGAAAATGGACGATGAGGCAAAATCGAAACTCGAAGAGATTCAGGCGGAAATTCGGCTAAAAACCGGCAAGAAGGTAACACAACAAGAACTCCTGTCGGAGTTGATCGACACGGTCGTTGACTCCCGCTCCGAGTTCGTCGATTCGTTTCGCGATGGTACTCCGAAGTTGACTGAAGAAGAGATCGAACGGTTCAATCAAGGGCAGATCGCCTCGGGTGTCGAGACGGACGAAGACGATATCGACGAGATTCTGTACGGATGAGTGTCTTCGTCGACACTGGCGTGTTCTACGCACACCACGACACGGACGCCAGTCGCCATGACGTGGGATTTGAGGCACTGAACGATGTCCTCACCTCGACAAAATATGGCCACGTGATGACGAGCGACTACATCTATGACGAGGTAGTCACGCTCACGCATCGCCGAACCGGGGATATCGACGCCGCACTCGAAGTCGGACGACGCATTCGTGGAGACGGATATCCTTCCGCTATCGATCTTCTCCACACGTCGCGGTCACTGTTCGAGCGCGCTGTCACAGTACATCGGAGATACACCGAACACCAACTCAGTTTCACCGACGCGATGACGGTGGCACACGTAGAACACAACGATATCGACCGTGTGTTGAGCTTCGACGACGATTTTGACGGTATCATCGACCGTCTCACGCCCAAGACAGTCCTCAGCAATCGAGGGTGACATCTTTGCCCGACGTTCACCACACAGATCGTCCCCGAGAGGCGACTGGCAGATAACGGACGAAAGACGAGTTGCTGTCTGTTGTGGCTTCGACGACGAACCAGGAACAGACGAAACGAGGGGTATCCTCACGATATCGGACGGTGTGGGGGCGGCGGTTTTGTGGTACTCGTACACCCTCGCCGCACCATCGTGAGTGGGTTTCGTCCGCGTGTTCTCGACCTGCGACCTGACAAGAATGCGGTCCTACTCCACCGTCACGCTCTTCGCCAGATTCCGCGGCTTGTCGATCGCCCGCCCTTTCTCGTTCGCCACGTGGTACGCGAACAGCTGCAGGTAGACGTTCGCTGCCAGCGGCTCGACGATGCCCACGTCGGGCACGTCGAACGACACGTCGAGCGTGTCGTACTCCTCGCCCGCTGACACACAGCCCAGCGCCGGCGCCCCGCGGGTCTGCGCCTCGGTGACGTTGTTCATCGTCTCGTCGGCGCGCGCACCCTCCGTTAACACCGCCAACACGGGCGTGTCGGGCGTCACTAGCGCCAACGGACCGTGTTTCAGCTCGCCGGCCGCGAACCCCTCGGCGTGGTCGTACGAGATCTCCTTGAGCTTCAGTGCGCCCTCTAACGCGACGGGCACGCCCAGCGCGCGCCCGACGAAGAAGAACGCCTCGCTGTCTTGGTACTCGCGGGCGGCCTCCCGGACCTGGTTCTCCTCGTCGAGCACCTGTTGGACGGCGCCGGGGAGCCCCTGTAGATCCTTCAGTACCGACCGCGCGTCGGCGGCCGAGAGCGCCCCGCGATCGCGTCCCACGGCCACCGCGAGCATCGCGAGCGTCGCCACCTGCGAGGCGAACGTCTTCGTCGCCGCCACGCCGATCTCCGGGCCGGCCCTGATGAACGCCGTCCCGTCCACTTCGCGCGTCACCGTGCTCCCCAGGGTGTTCGTCACGGCGAACGTCCGCGCACCCGCGGCGTTCGCGCGCCGGATCGCGCCGAGCGTGTCGGCGGTCTCGCCGCTCTGGGTGACGGCCACCACGAGCGTCCGGTCGGGCGTGCGGCCCGCGCCGAACTCGTACTCGCTGGCAATTTCGACGGTCGCACGCACGCCGGCGAGTTCCTCGAACAGCTGCGCGGCGTATCGCCCCGCGTAGTAGGAGGTGCCGCAGGCGACGATCCGGATCTCCTCTAAGTCCGCGAGAAAGCCCGGCGGGAACGACACGTCGAGGTCGACGTCGCCGCCGTCGACGTCCAGCCGCCCGGCGAGCGTCTGTCGGAGCGCGCTCGGCTGTTCGTGGATCTCCTTTCGCATGTAGTGTTCGTAGCCGCCCTTCTCGGCCGCGTCGGCCTCCCACGTCACCGTCTCGATCGTACGCTCGACGGGTTCGCCGTCGGCGAAGATCTCCACGCCGTCCGGCGAGAGCGCTGCCACGTCGCCGTCTTCCAGGTAGGTCACGTCGCGGGTGTGTTCCAGGAACGCCGTCACGTCGCTGGCGACGAACGAGGCGTCCTCGCCGCGGCCCAACACGATCGGGCTCCCGCGGCGCGCGACGACGATCCGGTCGTCGCCCTCGCGGACCGCGCAGATCGCGTAGCTCCCCTCCAACCGGTCCTCGACGCGGTGGACCGCGGCGAGCAGGTCGTCGTCGCCATCATCAGCGGCCAACGCCTCCTCGATCAGGTGCGGGATGACCTCGGTGTCGGTGTCGCTGGTGAACTCGTGGTCGGACAGCTCCGCTTTGAGCGCCTCGTAGTTCTCGACGATCCCGTTGTGGACGACGGCCACGTCGCCGGCGCAGTCCGTGTGCGGGTGCGCGTTCGCGTCCGTCGGCGGGCCGTGCGTGCTCCAGCGCGTGTGGCCGACGCCGAGCGTCGCGTCGGGTACGTCCGGCACCGACAGCGCGTCGACCTCGCCCGACCGCTTCGCCACGGTGAGCCCGCTCGTCGGCCCCGCGAGCGCGACGCCCGCGGAGTCGTAGCCGCGGTACTCCAGGTTCTTGAGCCCGCGGTGGACGATCTCGCCGACGCTGCCGGGCGCGTCCGCCGCCCGGTCGCTCGCGGCGCCGCCGTCGCCTGCGTGTATCTCGCCGATGTAGCCGATGATCCCACACATGATTACCCCCTCCTGACGACGGCACCTGACTCGACGCGCCCGTCGATCACGACGCCGGCGTCGGCCCGCACGTCGTCGCCGACCACGGCGCCGTCGGTGAGCGTCGCCCCGCCGCCGATCGTCGCGTTGTCGCCCACGACGCCGCCGAGCGTCACGTCGCGGTGAACCGCGTCGCCGACGACGACCGTCGAGGCGCCGCCGACGACCGTCGCGTTCGGCCCGATCCGCGCGTTTCCGGCGACAACGGCGTCCCGCACGACCGCCCCCGGCCCGATGACGGCGTCGGGGAGGACCACGCTGTTCTCGACGACCGCGTTGGCCGCCACCGTGACGTTGCTGGCGATCGCCGTCGCCCCGCTCAGCGTGGCGTTGGGCCCGACGCGGACGTTCCCGGCGAGCACCACGTCGTCGGCGATCGTCACGCGCTCACCGACCCGCCGTCCCGCCGCGGGGGCGTCGCGGGCGTGGTCGCTGTCGTGGATCAGCGCCGCGTTGACCGTGAGCACGTCCCAGAGGTTCGACACGTCGAGCCACCGGCCGTCGTAGCTCACGCCGGTGACCGCGCCCCGCTCGGCCAACTCGTTCAGCGTCGCCGTGATGGCGAGCTCTCCGGGCGTGTTCGTCGATCGGATCGCGTCGAAGATCGCCGGCGAGAAGCCGTAGACGCCGGCGTTGATGCGGTTGGTGTCCACCGCGCCCTCGGGCTTTTCGTCGATCTCCGTGACGCGGTCGCCGTCGATCCGGGCGACGCCGTAGTCGCGCGGCGACTCCACGGCGGTCACGGTCACCAGCGGCGCGTCGCCGTCGCGGAGGCGGTCGCGCACGGCGGAGACGGCCTCGGCGTCGACGATGCGGTCGCCGTTGAGCACCACGAAGGGGCCGTCGACGGCCGACTCGGCCTGCAGGACGGCGTGGCCGGTGCCGAGCTGCGTCGACTGCTCGACGTACTCGATCGTCACGCCCCAGTCGTCGCCGTCGCGGAAGTGGTTCCGGATGCGCTCCTGTTTATACCCGACGACGAGGACGATGCGGTCGATCCCCGCCGCGGCCACGGCCTCGATCACGTGTTCGAGCAGCGGGCGGTTCGCGACGGGTACCATCGGCTTCGGCCGCCGGTTCGTCAGCGGCTCCAAGCGACGCCCCTCGCCTGCGGCGAGGATGACCGCCGTTCCTGACTCATCAGCCATACGCCATCCGTCGCCCGCCCCGATGTTAAATCGCACGTGCCCCCGACGGCCCGCAACCGAGCGACGGACAGACAATATAAAGTAGATCTGAGTTGAACGGTTACCGTGACGAAAGCGGCCGTCATCGCCGACGACGACGAGACGATCCGGTCGATCCTCCAGTATAAGCTGTCGAACGCGGGGTTCGAGGTCACCGCGTGCCACGACGGCGAGGAGGGGAGAGCGGCGCTGAACGACCCCGGCGTTGACCCGGACATCGTCATCCTCGACGTGATGATGCCGCGACTGAAGGGCACCCAACTGCTTCGCACCGTGCGCCGCGGCGAGCTCGCGGTCGACCCCGACGTTCCGATCGTCATGCTCACCTCGCGCGGACAGGAGTCTGACGTGCTCGAAGGGCTCGAATCCGGCGCGAACGAGTATCTCACGAAGCCGTTCAGCCCGAACGAACTCCTCGTCCGGATCGAGCGACTGATCGGGAGCTAACCGTGGTTCCGGACCCGTTGTCGGCGTCGGGCGGCGAACTCCCCCTGCTCACCCTCCGAGCGGCCCCCCTCCAGACGGTCGCCGTCCCGCCGGCAGCGCTCGCGATCGCGGTCGTCGTGCTGGGATCGCTGCTCGTCGCGGTGGTGATCGTGACCGTCGGCTACTCGCTGCGCGCGGCCCGCCGCCGCCGGCGCCGAAGGCCGATCCGCGCGGATCTCCGCCCCGAACTGCTCGACCGGCTCTACGGCCGCGACGAGCCGGGTTGGTCCGAGTGGGTCGGCGAACTGTCGGCCGCGGAGCGCGACGAGCTCGAGTCGCTGCTCGACGTGTACCTCCGCGAGCTCGACGGGCGCGACGCCGACCGCTTGGCCGGCCTCGGCGTCGCGCTCGGCATCGACGAGCGGGCCCGACGCGAGGTCGCCGACGGCGACTACTGGGACCGGATCCACGCGCTCGTCTGGCTCGCGCTGCTGCGCGACGCGCCGGACCGCTCGCTGCTCGAAACGCACTGTCGCGGGACGCCCCGCGAGCGCGCGGCCGCCGCCCGCGTCCTCTACGCGGCGGAGGTACCCGACCTCGCGACGACCGGAATCGACCTGCTGTTGGAGGCCGAGCCGCGGTCGTTCTCGGTGTTCGGGATCGACACGCTGTACCGCGTCAGCGAGAGCGATCCCGCGCCGCTGTTCGATCGGGCCGCGGCCGACTTCGAGACGTGGGAGCCCGCGCTCCAACAGCAGGTGCTCCTCGTGACGCGGCACCTCCACACGGTCGTCGGGGGAGCCGACCTCTCGTGGGTGATCGGCGCGCTGTCTGCCCCGGAGCCCCGCGTCCGAGCGGCGGCGTGGCGCGCGCTCGACGCGTACGGCTGGAACCGCGGGCTCCGCGACGACATCGGGATCGACCCGGCCGCCGACGAGCCCGTGCCGTCGGTGCGGGCGAGCGCCTACCGAACGCTCGGGGCGTGGGGCGACGCCGAGGCGGTCACCGCGCTGCGCACCGCGGCCGCGTCGGAGCCCGACGACCGCGCTCGGGTGGCGCTGGCCGAGGCGCTGTTCCCGCACCGAGGCCCGAACGATCGCGTTTCCGCGCGCCGCGACGCGGACGGGCCCGCCGACCCGTTCGACGTGGCGTGGCGGTGGACGAGCGAACACGCCCGGTTCGACGGCGTGGCTCGCGACATCTCCAGGCGACAGCCGGAGGGAGCGCGCCGATGACCCGGCGGGGGGGCTTCGCGTGACGACGCTCGAATCGATCGGCACGACGCTTGTCGTCGGGTCGGGCGCGCTGATCGTCACGTACTATCTGCTGATCAACGTCGGCTACCTGCTGATCCACGTCTTCGCGCTGTTCGAGCTCCGCGACAACGTCCGCGACTCGGCGTGGACGCCCTCGTTCCGCCCGTTCGACAGCCCCTTCTATCCGGGCGTCGCGATGGTCGTGCCGGCGTACAACGAGGCGGCGACGATCGTCGAGAGCGTCCAGTCGATGCTCTCGCTCAACTACCCCGACCAAGAGATCGTGGTGGTCAACGACGGGTCGACGGACGCCACCGTCGAGCGCCTCCGCGAGGCGTACGACCTCGAACCGATAGACGCCGAGGTCCCCTACGACGTGCCGTCGGAGCCGATCCGCGCCGTGTACCGCTCGCGGAGCCACGAGGACCTGCTCGTCGTCGACAAGGAGAACGGGGGGAAAAGCGACGCGCTCAACGCCGGGATCTGGCTCACGGATCAGCGGCTGTTCTGCGCCGTCGACGCCGACACCGTCCTCGACCGCAACGCGCTGTTGCAGGTCGTCAAGCCGTTCCTCGAGGAGCCGGAGCGCGCGGTCGCCAGCGGCGGCACCATCCGCGTCGCGAACGACTGCGTGGTCGAGGACGGCGAGGTCCAGGAGATCAATCTCCCAAAGACCGGGCTCCCCGGCGTGCAGGTCATGGAGTACCTCCGGGCGTTCTACTCGGGGCGGCTCGGCTTCAACCGCCTCAAGGGGCTGATCCTCATCTCCGGCGCCTTCGGCGTGTTCCGGACCGATCGCGTCCGCGAGATCGGCGGCTACCGACACGACACGATCACCGAGGACTTCGACGTGGTCGTCCGGCTGCACGAGTACCTCTCGGACGAGGATATCGACTACAGCGTCGAGTTCATCCCAGAGCCCGTCGCGTGGACCGAGGTCCCGGACAACCTGCGGACCCTCGGCCGCCAGCGACGGCGGTGGTACCGCGGGATGATGGAGACGATCGTCACGAGCCGGCGGATGTTCTTCCGCCGGGCGTACGGTCGGATCGGGACCGTCATCCTCCCATTTTTCACCGCCGCTGAGGCGCTCGGCCCCCTCATCGAGGGGTTCGGCTACGTGTTGTTGCCGGTCGCCTGGTACCTCGGGATCCTGGACATCAGCTTCTTCCTGACGTTCCTGCTGTTGACCGTCGGCGTCGGAGTCTTCCTCTCGTGGTTCGGGGTGTTCAGCGAGGTGTGGAGCTACAACCGGTACGAGTCGCCGTGGGACGTGCTCCGCCTCCTCTGGTACGGCGTGTTAGAGAACTTCGGCTACCGCCAGTGGAAGACGATCATCGCGTGGCACGGGCTGATCGAGTACCTGCGCGGCGACCAGTCGTGGGGCGTGATGGAGCGGCGGGGCTTCGGGTCGGATTCGGACGCGACAGCGACTGCGGCGACGGCGGCGACCGCAGCGACAGCCACGACAGCGGAGAGCGCGCCGCCGGCACCCGACGCGTCGGCCGCGACCGACGAGACCGAAACCGACGAGACCGAAACCGACGAGACCGCGGATCACGGCGGCTTCGTGTGGATCGACTGGCTCGTCGAAGCGGCCGACACCGACGGCGTTCGGTGGCTCGACCGCATCGCCGGCGACGGGACGCCGGGACGGTTCGTCTCGGTCACCGACTCGACCGTCGGCGTCGGGGACGGCGGATTCGTCTGGACGCGGACGTTCGCCGAGGGCGTGGGTGACGGCGGGTTCGTCTGGACGACCGACCCCGCGGACGGCGCGGGAGACGGCGGGTTCGTGCTCGCGCCCGCCGCCGACGGCGCGCTCCGGCTCGTCTCGACCGGGGACTTCTCCCAGGGGCTCGGCGACGGCGGGTTCGTCTGGACGACCGACCCCTCCGTCGGCGCCGGTGACGGGGGGTTCGTCTGGACGCGGGAGTTCGAAGACGGGGCGGGAGACGCCGGCTTCGTGTGGCTGACCGAGGCGGTCGACGGCGGCGGACCCTCGTCGGGACGCCCCGCTTAGTCGCCTAACGCCTGATGGACCGGTTCGGCGGTGTTGACGTCGGTCACCTCGAACCGGGTTCCGTCCGCCGAGCTCGTGACCGAGAGGTTCCAGCCGTGACCGGAGACGACCCGCAGGACGACCAGTAGCCCGAGCCCGAACGACTTCACGTTCTCCGTGTCGGCCTCGCCGAGCGCGCTCTCGACCGCGGGCGGGAGCCCCGGTCCGTCGTCCGCGACGGCGAAGCCGTGTTCGTCACCGGTCACGGTCACCGAGACGCTCGGGCCGCCGTGCTCGACGCTGTTGCGGAACAGGTTCTCGAGGAGCCGCTGGAGGCGCATCTCGTCGGCGACGACGGTCGTCTCCGGCTCGATGTCGACGGTCAGCGTGGCGTTCCGCGTCTGGACGGTGTCCCACGCCTGCCGGACGAGCGGTTCGAGCGCGACCGGCCTTCGCTCGCCCACGTCGGATCCCTCCTTCGCGAGGATCAGACACTCCGCGATCATCGACTCCATCCGGTCCAGCGAGCTTCGGACGCGGCCGAGGAACTCCGCGACCTGTCCGGAGACCTCCTCCTGTGCGAGTTCGGTGAAGCCGATCGCACCCGAGAGCGGGTTCCGGAGGTCGTGGGCGACGATCCCGGCGAACTCGTCGAGCCGGTCGTTCTGCTCGCGGAGCTCGGCGTAGTGTTTCTGGCGTTCGAGCTCCGCGCTCACCCACTCCGCAAGCACCGTGATGAAGTCTCGCTCGGCGTCGGTGATCGGGTCGTCACGCGGCTGCTCGTCCGAGAAACACAGCGTCCCGTACGTCTCGCCGTCGATTGCCACCTCCGCGCCGATGTAGCAGGTGAGCCCCGTCGTGTCGAGCGCGATGTCGTCGCGGTACTCGGTCTCGGTCGCGTCCGCGAAGGCGAGCGTCTCCCCCGTGTTCACGACGTGACGACACCACGTCCCGTCGAGGTCGACGACGCCTTCCCGCGCGTACGGACCGCTCGTGATGTTCGTCTCGACCACCTCGTAGCGCCCCTCGCCGGTATACGAGAGCACGCCGTTGTCGACGCCGAGGTACTCACGTCCGATGTCGATCGCTCGGCGGAGCCGTTCCTCGGCCGAGAGATCGGTCGCGGTCAGCTGTAGCAGACTCTTGAACGGATCGGGGCGGGCCGTTTCGGATGACATAGATGGAGGGCCAGCGATTATCCCTCGTTCGCACGGGCGGCTGATAAAACCGCCATTTCGACCCGGACAGCGCCCCGACGGCGAGATCGAATTGACGGGGCGATCGTTGAGGTAGGGTTATCCGTCTCTGCCCGCACTGTCCGGTGTGCGCAGACGCCGATTCCTGGGCCGCGTGGGCGTCGCCGGAGCGGTCGGCACCGCCGGCTGCGGCTTCCGCGGGGGCGACACGACCGGGAACGGGCGACGGGACACGGGCGACGCCCCGTCCCGCCGCTTCCGGGTGCGCGACGACGGGTTCGAGGTCGCCGTCGACGGCGGCGGCTTCGACCCGCTCTCGGTCCGCGGGGTGAACCTCGGGATGGCCAAACCCGGGCGCTTCCCGGGCGAGGCGGCGATCACCCGCGCCGAGTACGACCGCTGGCTCGGGATGATGGGCGAGCTGAACGTCAACGTCGTCCGCGTGTACACCGTCCACCCGCCCGGGTTCTACCGGGCGCTCGCGGCGTACAACCGGTCGCACGCGGAGCCCATCTACGTCCTCCACGGCAACTGGATCGGCGAGGAGACCCTCCGCGAGGCCGGCGACGCCTCATCGCTGTCGGACGCCTTCGACCGCTCGATGCGACAGGTCGTCGACGCCGTCCACGGCGCGACGACGATCGAACCCGAGCCCGGCTACGCGAGCGGGACGTACGACGCGGACGTGAGCGACGCCGTCCTCGGGTACGTCGCCGGCATCGAGTGGCCCCCGGCGGTGGTCCGAGAGACGAACCGCGCGACCGACGCGACCGGCCACGACGGCGAGTACCTCACCGCGCCGGACGCCCCGCCGTTCGAAGCGTGGCTCGCGGCCCGCCTCGACGACGCGGTCGCGTACGAGGCGCGCGAGTACGGCGCCCAGCGCCCGGCCGCGTTCACCAACTGGGTGACCACCGACCCGCTCGATCACCCCTACGAGCCGTTCGTCGACGAGGACTCGGTCTCCGTCGACCCCGACGCGATCGCCGCGACCGACGCGTACGACGCCGGGACGTTCGCGGCGTACCACGTCTACCCGTACTACCCGCCGCTGTTGAACGAGACGCCGGCGTACGCCGAGTACGTCGACCACCGCGGCGAACCGAACAGCTACGCCGGGTACCTGAACGACCTCGTGGGCGTGACCGACCACCCGCTCCTCGTCGCGGAGTTCGGCATCCCCTCCTCGCGCGGGATCGCCCAGCGAGACGTCCACGGCCGCGATCAGGGTCGCCACACCGAGACCGAGCAGGGAGAGATCCTCGCCGCGATGTACGCGGACATCCGCGAGGCGGACACCGCCGGGGGGATCGTCTTCAGCTGGCACGACGAGTGGTTCAAGCGCACCTGGAACCTCGCACCCTTCTCGGACCCGAACCGCCGGCCGTACTGGTCGAACGTCCAGACGCCCGAACAGCGGTTCGGGCTGCTCTCCTTCGACCCGGCGGGCGCCGTCCCCCTCGACGGGTCGCCCGAGGCGTGGGCGGACGCGACCGCCGCGACCCCCGAGCGCGACCCCGTCCGGATCGGTGACGGCGCGGACGCGAGCCGCGAGCTGACGGGGCTCCGCGTCACGAGCGACGCCGCCTCCCTCTCGATCAGGGTCGAACTCGCCGATCTCGACGGGGGCGTCGACTGGTCGGAGACGAACTACCTCCTCGCGCTCGGCCTCACGGACCCCGACGACAGGGTCCTCCCGTACGGCGTCGACGCGAGCGCGCCGGCGGACTTCGTCGTGCGGCTCGGGGGTCCCGAGGCCTCCCGCGTCACCGTCTTCCCCCGCTACGACGCGTTCGCGTACGAGTACGGAGCCGGGGCCGGACTCGATCTCGACGCCTATCGCGACCCGGAACCGGGCGCGTTCACGCCGCTCCGGATGGTCATCAACCGCGGCTACACCGTCCCGGAGACGGGCGAACGCGTCCCGTTCGAGTCGGTGGAGACCGGCCGGCTCCGCTACGGCAACGGCAACCCGGAGTCGCCCGAGTTCGACTCGCTCGCCGACGTTCACGTCTCGCCGTCGACCGACGCGATCGAGCTCCGGCTCCCGTGGCAACTGCTCAACGTCGCCGACCCGAGCCGCCGGCGGCGGCTGGGCGACTTCTGGACGGAGGGGATCGACGCGTACGAGACGTTCGAGGCGATCGGCGTCGCCGCGGCCTCGTACGCCCCCGACGACGCAGGGGGGACGGCGGCCCAACTCGACGCCGAGACCAACTTCACGCACGCGATACCCGGCGTTGAGGGGAGTCGACTCCGGCCCCTCCAGTTCGCGCCACCGACGTGGGACCAGCCGGGATACACGGAGCGGCTCAAAGAGTCGGGCCGGATCGTCGGCGACGCGTTCGGGCGCTACGCGAACCGAGAGTGACGCGGTCGACGCCGACCTACTCCGACAGCCGATCGCGGGTGACGGACTCGCCGAGGCCGGTCGTCTCGCCGGCGCCCAGTTTGACGCCCGCGTTCAACGAGGTGTTGATCCCGGTCTTCGCGCCGTCGCCGACGATCGCGCCGAGCTTCCGGCGGCCGGTGTCGACGCGGTCGCCTTTCACCGTGAGTCGCACGTTCTCGCCGTCGTGCCGCAGGTTCGCGACGTTCGTCCCGGCGCCGAAGTTGACGCCGGCGCCTAACACCGAGTCGCCGACGTACGAGAGGTGTCCGACCGACGCGTCGGCCATCAGCACCGAGTTCTTCACCTCGACCGAGTGGCCAACGTGGGCGTCCGGCCCCACCACGGTCGGCCCACGGATATAGGCGTTCGGCCCCACGTCGGCGCCATCGCGGATCAGCGCGGGGCCCTCGACGTACGCCCCGGAGCGCACTCGGGCCCCGTCCTCGACGACGACCGCTCCGTGGAGGTGAACATCCTCTTCGACGGTGCCGGCGGTTTCGACCCCCTCGTCCAACGCCGCGAGCGCCAGCTCGTTGGCCTCCAACAGCTCCCACGGGCGGCCGACGTCGAGCCACGTCCCCTCGTAGGGCGCCACGTCGATCCGATGGCCGTCGTCGAGCAGGAGCTCGATCGTCGTCGTGATCTCGTACTCGCCGCGCTCGCTCTCCGGGGTCCGGTCGATGTACTCGAACACCGCCGGCTCGAACGCGTAGCACCCGACGTTCGCGAGGGTCGTCGGCGGGTCGTCGGGCTTCTCGACGATCCCCGCGAGCGACCCGTCGTCGGCGGTCGACAGCACGCCGTACGCCCGCGGGTCGGCGACCTCCGTCGCCGCGACCGCAGTCCCCTCCGCGTCGGCGAGCGCCCGGGGGAGCGACGCGTCCACGACCACGTCGCCGTTGAGCACGAGGAAGTCGTCGTCGACGACGGGCTCGGCCTGCGCGATGGCGTGGGCCGTCCCCAGCGCCTCCGCCTGCTCGACGTAGTGGATCGGTCGATCGCGGTACGACTCGCCGAGCGCGTCGCGGATCTCCTCGCCGCGGTAGCCGGTTACGACGACGAACTCGTCGACGACGTCGGCGGCGGTGTCGAACACCTGTTCGAGCAGCGATCGGTCGCCGACCGGCAGGAGCGGTTTCGGGCAACGGTCCGTCAGCGGTCGCATGCGGGTCCCGCGGCCGGCCGCGAGCACGACTCCGTACATGCTCGGAGCCGACGGCGGGACGGGGTTTATCGGCTGTGGTCGGCGCCCTCGCCCGGCGAGGCGGCGCGGCGCTCGCCGTGTCCAACGACCGGACCTCGGGACACCTGCGTCGACGCGACGGCCACATCCACGACTGCGTCGACCTAGACGCCCCGCCGTCGCCGTATGGGGCGGTCGATCACCGCCGAAACCGACACGATAATCCCGCCGCCGTGGCCACACACGCCCATGCACGACAAGCGCGTCCTCGTGACGGGCGGCGCGGGGTTCATCGGCTCGAACCTGGCGAACCGTCTCGCGGCCGACAACGACGTGATCGCGGTCGACGACACCTACCTCGGCACGCCCGAGAACCTCGCCGACGAGGTCGAGTTCGTCGAGGCCTCCGTGCTCGACGACGACTTCCCCGCCGACGTCGACGTCGTCTTCCACCTCGCCGCGCTCTCCTCGCGGAACATGCACGAGGAGAACCCTCAGCGCGGCTGTCGCGTCAACGTCGAGGGGTTCGTCAACACGGTCGAGCGCGCCCGCCGAGAGGGGTGCGAGACGGTCGTCTACGCCTCCACCTCCTCGATCTACGGGAGTCGCACCGAGCCGTCGCCCGTGGATATGGACGTGGAGGCCCACACCGCCTACGAGGCCTCCAAGCTCGCGCGCGAGCGCTACGCCGAGTACTACGCCAACCACCACGAGATGGCGATGGCCGGGCTCCGCTTCTTCTCGGTGTATCAGGGGTTCGGCGGCAACGAGGAGCATAAGGGTGAGTACGCGAACACGGTCGCGCAGTTCGCGGACGCCATCGCTCACGGCGAGGCGCCCAAGCTGTTCGGCGACGGGAGCCAGACGCGCGACTTCACGCACGTCTCGGACGTGGCCCGTGCCTGCGAACTCGCCGCCGACCACGAGCTCACGGGCGTCTACAACGTCGGCACCGAGGAGGCGTACACGTTCAACGAGATGGTCGCGCTGATCAACGACGCGCTCGGCACCGACATCGAGCCGGAGTACGTCGAGTGCCCCTTCGACGGCTACGTCCACGACACGATGGCCGACTACTCCGCCTTCCACGAGGCCACCGGCTGGGCCCCCGAGATCAGCTTCGAGGAGGGCGTCGAGATGGTGTGCGAGCCGTACCGGTAGCGGCGACGCGAGCGGGCGAGAACTGCCTCCGTCGAGACGGGCGCGTCGCGGGTCGCGACCGAGCTAATGCCCCTCGACCGCGCTACCGGCCGCGATGAGGAACCCGGTGATCGCGGTGATCAGCGCCACCGTCCCGATCGCGATAGCGCCGATCCGGAACGTGTCGCCGGAGAGGCGCTCGGCGATGAGAAACAGGAAGACGGTCGTGACAAAGCCGATGAGCACGAGCGTTCGTCCGAAGCGGCCGGCGTCGATCCCGGCTTCGCTAGACACGATCGAGAATCTCCTTGAGGACTCCCTGGTACTCGTCTTCGGTGGCGGCGTTCCCGAGCGAGTGGATCGACTGACAGATCCACAGCCCGGCGGTGAAGTTGATGAACGCCGCCATCGAGACGGTGCCGATCTGTCCCTCGACGAACAGTCCTGTGACGACCGCTCCGACGAATCCCGCCGCCATGAGGGCGTGGGTGACGAGCGATCGGGTGCCAAAGTCGGCGAGCTGTAACGACAGACGGGTTCCTACGGCCATACGATCCGTTGCGGCTGCCAGTGTAAAGAGGTAGCGCGTCACAAGGACTTATTGTGTCGGCTTCGGCGGTATCCGGGGTGCGACGATGCGTACCCCCGCCGGTTTACGCGGTCAGCTCTTACACGGTCACGAATGCCGAACGCCGACCGGACACACGACATCGTGGTGTGGGGCGCGACGGGCGTCGCCGGGCGCTTCGTGGCCGAGTACCTCACCGAGCGGTACGCCCCGGACGACCTCTCGATCGCCGTCGGCGGGCGAAACCGAGAACGGCTCGACGCGCTCGCCACCGACCTCACCGCCCGCAGCGACGCGTGGGACGACGTGCCCGTCGTCGTAGGCGACGCGACCGACCCAGAGAGCCTCCGCGCGATCGCCCGCGACACGCGGGTCGTCTGCACGACGGTCGGTCCGTACACGACGTACGGGACGCCATTGGTCGAGGCCTGCGTCGAGACCGGCACCGACTACTGCGACCTCACCGGCGAGGTGAACTGGGTCCGCGAGATCATCGACCGCTTCCACGACGCGGCAGTCGACGCCGACGCCCGGATCGTCCACAGCTGCGGGTTCGACTCCGTGCCCGCGGACCTCGGCACGCTGCTCGCGCAGTCGTTCGCCGCGGAGACGTTCGGCGCGCCCTGTCAGACGGTTCGGATCTACCTCGAAGGCGGGAGCGGGAGCGTCAGCGGGGGGACGATGGCGAGCTTCGGCGAGCTGTTCGAGGCGGCCGACACCGACCCGCTGGCTCGTCAAGCCCTCCGGAACCCGTACTCGCTGGCCCCGCCCGGCGAGCGGAGCGGCGTCGACCCCGGCGAGCAGCGCCGCCCGCGGAGAGACGCCCTGCGCTCGGCGTGGACCGCCCCCTCGCCGATGGCGGCGGTGAACGAACGGGTGGTGCGCCGCAGCAACGCGCTGCTCGCGTACCCGTGGGGTCGCGAGTTCCGCTGCACGGAGGTCGTGCCGACCGGGAACGGAGTCGCCGGGGCGGCCACGGCCGGCCTCGTCGCCGCCGGGCTCGGCGCGTTTACGGCCGCCATGTCCGTCGCGCCGCTGCGCTCGGCGATCCGTCGGTACGCCTTCCCGGACCCGGGCGAGGGACCGACGAGGGAAGAGGCCGACGCCGGGCACTTCCTGATCCGCGTGCTCGGGCAGGGGGTGGCCGCGGACGGGCCGTCCACCGTCGAGGCCGAATTCGGTGCCGACCGCGACCCGGGCTACGGCGCGACGGCGCGGATGCTCGGCGAGTCGGCCGTCTGTCTGGCGACCGGCGACGTCGACTCACCGCTCGACGGCGGCGTGTTGACGCCCGCGTCGGGGATCGGGCTGCCGCTCGCGGATCGGCTCCGCGAGGTCGGCTTCACCGCGTCCGCGAGCGACGCGGGCCGTGACTGAGCCGACCGGCGGGCGGGACGAGCGCAGAAAGCGACTCGATCGGCGAACTCGGTCGCCGACGAATTACATGTAGCCGAGGTCGCGCAGGCGCTCCATCAGGTCCTCCTTGTCCTGGGCACGGCCGGCGCGCTCGGTCGTATCTTCGAGGTTCTGGAGCCACGCGGGCTCCTCGGTCGTCTTCTCGGTGCTGACCTCGCTGCCGAGCGAGCGGAACCCGGCGAAGTACTTCGGCGAGATCGGGATGTCCTCCTGCGTGACGCCCTCGGGCAGGTCGTCGTCGGCCTGCGGGACGTACCCCTCGTCGGGGAACGCCTCGACGGTGTCGGGGACGACGTAGTTCCAGAAGGCGTCCCACACGTCGGCCTCCGCGAACTGCAGGATGGGCTGGATGCGGTCGTGCGGCGGGAACAGGTCGGGGTCGTGCCGCGGCGAGAAGAACGTCTCGTCGGCGCGCGCCTCCTGCTCGTCCCAGCGAACGCCCGAGATCACGCCGTCGATGTCGTGGGCTTCGAGGGCGTTGTTGAGCGCGACCGTCTTCAGGAGGTGGTTCCCGACGTAGGTGTCCAAGAGGAACGGGAACGTGTCCTCCTCGAACTCGAGGATGTCGCGGATGTGGTGCTGGTTCTGTTCGTTCAGCTCGGCGACCGGGATGTCGTCGCCGGGCTCGAGGCCGTGTTCCTCGACGTACGCGCCGACGTCCTCGTTGCGGGCGTACACCAGTTCGATGTCCCACTCGTCGGCCCACCGCTCGACGAAGTCGGTGATGTCGTCGAAGTGCTGGAAGTGGTCGATGAACACCGCGGTCGGCTTCTCGTAGCCGAACTTCTCGGCCACCTGGTTGATGAAGTACAGCGTCAGCGTGGAGTCCTTCCCGCCGGTCCACATCACGGCCGGGTTGTCGTACTCCTCGAGCCCCCGCCGCGTGACCTCGATCGCCTTCTCGATCTTGTGTTGCAGCGACGGGTAGTCCGCCGGATCCTCGCCCTCGCCGTCGGCGTAGTCGACGTCGACGCTCGCCGGGAAGTCGTCGGTCATACGCCGGATATGTCTCCGCGGAAGGGAATAGGCCTTCTGAATCGGTTCGGCTTGCCAAGACACCCGGATAGCGGCGGCACTCGCCAGAACACAAGGGATTTGTCGACTCGAGGTCACCTCTCGTCCATGGGCTTGTTCGATCGGCTGCGCGGCGGCGACGACGAGCGCGTGGTCTTCCTCGGCATCGACGGCGTACCGTACGACCTCGTGCAGGATCACCCCGACGTCTTCGAGAACCTGACCGACATCGCCGAGTCGGGCTCGGCGGGGCGGTTGGAGAGCATCGTGCCGCCCGAGTCGAGCGCGTGTTGGCCGAGCCTCACGACCGGCGTGAACCCCGGCGAGACGGGCGTCTACGGCTTTCAAGACCGCGATATCGGCTCGTACGAGACGTACGTCCCGATGGGGAAACACGTGTCGGCGACGCGGCTGTGGGACCGCATCACCGACGACGGCCGCGACGCCACCGTGCTCAACGTCCCCGTCACGTTCCCGCCGTCGAGCCGGATCCAGCGGCAGGTGTCCGGGTTCCTCTCGCCCTCGCTCGACGCCGCCGCGAGCGACGACGCGGTCCGGCAGGTCCTCGAGGACCGCGACTACAAAATCGACGTGAACGCGAAGCTCGGCCACGACGACGACAAGACCGAGTTCGTCGAGAACGCGCACGCGACGCTCGACGCCCGCTACGACGTGTTCACCCACTACCTCGCGGAGGACGACTGGGACCTCTTCTTCGGCGTCTTCATGAGCACCGACCGGGTGAACCACTTCCTGTTCGGCGACTACGCGAACGACGGGGAGTACAAAGCCGAGTTCCTCGACTTCTACCGGAGCCTCGACGCGTACATCGGCGAGATCCGCGACGGACTCGACGACGACACGACGCTGATCGTCGCCTCCGACCACGGGTTCACCGAACTGAAGTGGGAGGTGAACTGCAACCAGTTCCTCGCCGACGAGGGATGGCTCTCGTACGACGGCGACGACCACGACTCGCTCACCGATATCGACGACGAGACTCGGGCGTACTCGCTCATCCCCGGCCGCTTCTACCTCAACCTGGAGGGCCGCGAGCCGGAGGGCGTCGTCCCCGAGTCCGAGTACGAGCAGACGCGTGAGGAGCTCATCGCGGACCTCGAATCGCTCACCGGCCCGGACGGCCGGCAGGTGTGCAGGCGGATCGTGAAAGGCGAGACCGTCTTCGACGGCGACCACGACGAGATCGCGCCCGACCTCGTCGTCATCCCCGCCGACGGCTTCGACCTGAAGTCCGGCTTCTCCGGGAAGGAGGCCGTCTTCACCGAGGGGCCGCGCAACGGCATGCACAAGTTCGAGAACTCGCTCCTGTACTCGACCGACGCCGACCTCGACGTCGCGGGCTCGAACCTCTTCGACGTGACGCCGACGATCCTCGATCTACTGGGCGTCGATCACGACGAGGACGAGTTCGACGGCGCAAGCCTCCTGAACGCGTAGTCCGCCGTCCCGCGTCGCCGATTCACTATTTAAAACAGGTTTTTTAAACGTCGATCTCACTCGACCAGGGATCGACCTCGACCAGGGATCGACCTCGACCCGGGATCGACCTCGACCCCGTAGTCCGCCGCGGTCCCGCTCCATTCAGCTAATATTCCGGTAGAACGCGACCGAGTACGTCGCGTAGAACGCCCCGGCGATCCCGGTCAAGAGGACGTAGCCGATCGCGACCGCGGCGACGATCGCCGGGGTCGGCTCGATCGCGATGAGGTCCGCGAACGGGGAGCCGGGGGGCTGCTGGGGACCGAAGACGATCGACCCGGCCGCGGCCAACACTCCCACTAGCAGGCCGCCGATCGTGAGCAGAAGCGTGTAGCCGAGCGTGCTGAGGAGGTTCGATCGGACGAGCCCCGCGCTGCGGCGGAACCCGTCGACGAGTTCGGTGTCGTCGAGGACGACGGCGTGGGCGTAAAACTGGAGGAAGAAGGTGACGAGGAGGTACGCCAGAACCAGTCCGACCGCGACGATGCCGACGAGAATCAGTAGCGTCGGGTCGAAGCCGGCGGCCGGCGCGTCGACGGCCGCGGCGCCGTCACCGCCCATCCCGGCGACCGACCCGCCGATGACCACGATGAGCACGCCCATGAACGCGACGAACCCGAACACCATGTTCACCGCGAGCAGGGCGAAGTAGCCCAAGAGCAGCGGGACGTAGTTCGCCTTCCCGACCGCGATCAGCGTCCCGAGACGCGTCTTCCCCGCGGTCGCCTCGTCGGCCATGCCGAGCAGCCCGCCTTGGTAAAAGGGCAGGACGACGATCATCACGCCGAACGTGACGAGCGAAATCGCCGCCGCGAGCACCGGCCTGGTCGACTCAACGAGCAGATTCGGGAGCTGAAAGAGCCCGTACACCGCCGTGACGAGTACGAGTATCGGGTTGCGAACGATGCCACTGACTGCCGGGCGGAGGGATTGGAGGGCTGCCATAGCCGAACGTCTCTCTCGGGGTATATAAATCCAGATGACAGAAATAGAGAAAACCGCCTACCAGGTGAGCCCCTCGTAGGTGAGCCCCTCGCGGCGCTCGATCACCCGGCGGCCGTCGATCACGACCGGCTCCGCCATCGCGTCGAACGCGTCGTCGAGCGCCGCGAACTCGTCCCAGTCGGTGACGACGAGCGCCGCGCTCGCCCCGTCGAGTGCGTCGGGGGCCGCGTCCGCGTACGCCACGTCGGGGAACCGCTCGCGCATGTTCTCGGTCGCGACGGGATCGTAGCCGACGACCTCGGCGCCCCGCTCTCGAAGCCCCTCGATGATCGGGATCGCGCGCGAGTTCCGGATGTCGTCGGTTCCGGGCTTGAACGCGAGCCCGAGGACCGCGACGCGATCGCCGGCGACGTCGACGTGCGAGTCGAGCAGTTCGAGCATGCGCTCCGGTTGGCCGTCGTTCACCGCGACCGCGGCGTCGAGGAGCGCGGGC
>NZ_NHOA01000047.1 GCF_002727125.1 Halorubrum persicum | reverse complement strand
TCCGGGTAGTGCGCCTCCGCGATGCTCCCCGGCCCGAACAGGACCGTCGGGATCCCCGCCGCGACGTAGTGCCGGGAGTCGGCGCCGTAGGTCGCGCCCGTCGGCTCCGCGTCCGGGAGTCCGGTCTCGCCGACCCCCGCCCGCACGGCCTCGACGATCGGCTCGTCGACCGCGACCTCCGCGGGCTCGAACTGCACCGAGAACCGCTCGAACGTCGGCGGGTGGTCGCGGAGCCACGGGTCGCCGTCGACCACCTCGTCAAGCCGCGCGCGGAACGCCTCTTCCACCTCGTCGACCGTCTCGCCCGGCGCCACGCCGATCCGGAACTCGGCGGTCAGCGCCGCCGGCACCGTCGACGCCCACGAGCCGGCCTCGACCGTCCCGCACACGACCGGCCACGGCACCGGAAACTCCTCGTACAGGGGGTGGTCGACCGCCTCGCCGCGCTCCGTCTCCAACTCGCCGAACGCCTTCCGGATCGCCTCGAACCGCGGGAGCACGTCCTCGCCGCGCCAGCGCGTGGCGGCGTGCGCGCTCCGGCCGGACAGCTCCAGCCGCGCCATCAGCGACCCCTCGCAGGCGACGACGGGACGCAGCTCCGTCGGCTCCGCGACGATCGCGGCGTCGCGCTCGAAGGGGTAGGGGTTCGCGAGCGCCGCGGTCGCGGCCCCGTACCCGCCGTCCTCCTCGCCGGCGACCGCCTCGACGACGACCCGGAGCCCGGCGTCCGGGAGGTCGACCGCGCCCTCGGCGACCGCCTCCCGCACGTCGAGCGCCGCGCCGACGCAGGCCGCGACCCCCGACTTCATGTCCGCCGCGCCGCGGGCGGTGAGGGTCTCGCTGTCGTCGTCGCCGCCGCCGTCCCCGTCGCCGCCGCGCCCGCCCCACACCGGCTCGAACGGGTCGCTCGACCACTCGGCGGGCTCGGCGGGGACCACGTCGACGTGGCCGTTCAAGACGACCGTCGGGGTGTCGTCGGTCGCTCCGCCGCCGTCGTCGGTCGCGTCATCGTCGCCCGCTCCGGCTCCGCCGAGCGCGAGCACGCCCGCGACGCTCCGGCGGCCGGCCACGTCCGCCTCGTCGAGGTCGTCCGGGAANNTTCCCGGACGACCTCGACGAAGTCGGCGGCGGCCGCCTCCTCGCCGGCCGTGGAGGCGAACCGGCAGAGGTCGGCGGCGAACGCGCGCATGTCGAACTCCATGCTCGCGGCGACGGCGCCCCCTCGGAAACCGTTTCGGATCGCCGGGCGATCCCCCCGCCGCACGCGGTTTCTAAACGTTTATCCGTGGTCTCTCCGTACGGATTCGTGTCTGGGCCGGTAGCTCAGTTAGGGAGAGCGTCCGGCTTTTAACCGGACGGTCGGGGGTTCGAATCCCTCCCGGCCCGTTTTCCTGCGACCAACGGGAGCAGTGGAAACGCCAGAGGATTCGAAGAGGCCAGTCGCGCGCAGCGAACGGAGTGAGCGAGCACGTCTGGGCGTGGTTCGAATCCCTCCCGGCCCGCTGTACCGCCGCGAGCATATCGCGAGCGGCGGAACTGTGCTGAGGGAGGGGATTCGAATCAGGGAACGGAGCCTGCGGAGTGACCGTGGTTCGAATCCCTCCCGGCCCGTTTTCCTGCGACCAACGGAAGCAGTGAAAACGCCAGAGGATTCGAAGAGACCAGTCGCGCGCAGCGAACGGAGTGAGCGAGCACGTCTGGGCGTGGTTCGAATCCCTCCCGGCCCGTGCAACGAGACGGTGAGCACTTCGCGAGCGGCGGTGCCGTGCTGAGGATGATCTTAAATCGGGTGGGCCTAGCGTTGGTCCGGGATCGCTTCGATCGTGCGGGGTCCCCGGTGCTGTTCCCTCAGCGGTTCGGGATTCCGTGAGCCGTTCGTTCTCTCGCACACCGGTCGCTCGCGGGCGCGAAAAAACGGAAGAATGCGGGTGGTCGAACGGGCTGTTCAGTCGTCTCGACGCGTCGCGAGCAGCGCGGCCGCGACGAGCGCGACGAGCGCGACGAGCGGACCGAAGCCGGGAATCCCGTCGTCGGAACCGTCGTCGCCACCGTTTGTGTCGCCGCCGTCACTGCCGTCGGTGTCACCGCCGTCGGAGCCGTCGGTGGCGCCGCCGTCACTGCCGTCGGAGCCGTCCTCGACGGTGTCGGACGACTGGCCGATGGCGAACGTGGAGAGGCCAGGCGAGTCGGCGGTGAAGGTGACGCGGTTGTCACCCTCCTCGTCGACGCTCGCCTCGTACTCCTCCCACTCCCCGTCGTTGTAGCGGTACAGGGAGACATCCTCCGCCGTGATGCCGGTGTCGTCGAGACGGTCCTGGCGGACGCTGAACCGGAACGTCGCGCCTTCGAGCGCGTCGTCCGGAGCGTCGTGATCGACTTGGGCGTGGCCGAACGTATTGGCGCCGATCGACTCTTCGAGGTCGGGCGCGTCGGCACTCGGGTTGTCACGGCTGTAGGTGATGTCCGCGCTGAAGTCCGACGACGCGGCGAACCGCTTCGTCAGACCGTTGAGCGCGGCGCCCGTCTCTGCGAGATTGCGGTCGACCGTACCCTGGTCGAACGCGGTCTCGACGCTGTCGCCGGCGGCCGCGCCGGTGATCGAGACGGTCACGGTCTGCCCGTTGACGCTGGTCTCGGCCTGCGCGTTGCCTTCGACGTTCGTCACGGGCTCGGGGCTGGGTGTGGTGGTGTCGCCGCCGTCGCCGGCGCCGCCACCGCCGCCACCGCCGCCGCCCGTACCGCCATCGCCACCGTCCCCACCGTCGTCGTCGCCGTCGTCGCCGTCGGTGCCGTCGTCGCCGTCAGAGCCGTCGTCGCCGTCGGTGCCGTCGTCGCCGTCAGAGCCGTCGCCGCCGGTACCATCATCGTCATCGACGGAGACGGTGAGGTCGACGCGGTCGGAGCTCGCGGTCGAGTACGCGAGTGTCTCTGGGTCGGAGTCCGTCACGGACGAGCCCGCGGCGGTCACCGTGATCTCGTCGCCGTCGTCGAGGCCTTCGACGTCGATCGAGTAGACGCCGTCGGCGTCGGTGGTCGCGCTCGCGACGACCGAGCCGTCGTGCGTGATCTCGACGGTCACACCTGCGGCGGCGTCGTCGTTGCCGTCCGTCACGTCACCGTAGACGCGGTGGGGCGGCTCCGGCGGACTGTCGGACTGCGCGACGGCCATTCCGGGCGCGACCGCACCGGTGACCGCCGCGAGGGCGACAACCACGACGATGAGTCGTAGTATCGTTGTGTTGTGTTTCATTCGTTGTATGGTTTGGAATTAAATAAATTTGCACTCAGTTAGCGAGCGATACGAAAGAAAGCGGGTATCCCCGCTTAGATTTTATGCGCTATTCAGGTTGTCAATATTGCCGATAACAATATCGTCGCCAGATAAGTCGGACCAGTCCTTATCATCACTACTCTGATCGAAGTTACCAACAGCGAAGGTTAGCTCTTCGTCCGCGTAACTGTCGGGCACGAAGAAGAACACGTCTCCGCCACTAAGGATTACGTTGGTATAGAACACTTGACCATCCTCAGTGATATATGCACCAGAGATGGCGGTGTCACCTCCATTCGTTTCGAATGCATTGTCGGTATTAATGTCATCTGGGTCTATGTCAACTCGAACATAGCTACCTAAGGATCCCTGATCGGTGACGTTAGCTGCATCCAATCCACTCGTATAAGTGTCATTGAGGGAGAAACTCCCGCCGCGGGATTCGCCTGGTTCAACCCCGCTCGCGTCATAGTCGGCCTCAAGTGCATTCGTAAGTCCCTCATCGCTAGTCACAACTGAGAGCGGACCGGCATTTTGGTTTTCGGCACCATCGTTGCCAGCCGCGTCCTTGGCCGTGTTAAGCGTGGCACCAAACGTGCCATCTGCGTTTTCGCTCAGAGTGGCCGTATACGTGAAGCCACTCTTAGCGTCGCCGCTCTCGGTGAAGTCACCCTCAGCACCGATACCGCTGAGTTCCGTATCAGAGGCGTCTTCAGTTCCGCTGACGGTGACTGCCTCAAGCTCCTCGTCAGAGTCGATGGAGACGTTTACTGTCTTCCCCTCCGTGTTGTCGACCGAGAAGCCCGAAATCGGGGGAGCAGCGTTGTCAATTTCGAGGGTCTCGCTCGATGTGACTGTGTCCTCGTTCGCCGCACCGTCAGTTGCGGACACGTCAACGGAGACACCCTCAGTATTGGCTTCACCGCTCACATCAATACTGGTGGTGTAAGTGTCTCCTTCACCGCTTTTGAGCGTTTCAGTATCACTACCGCCGAAGTCACTCAGATCAGCCTCGACAGTCTCGACGCCAGTGCCGGCATCAGTGACATCCGCACTGATCGTCACCGAATCAGCATCAGCGACGATACCGTTCTCGTCAGTGTCGTCGGTCAGTGCGACGTTGGAGATCGACGGCGCAACGTTCTCCGTCGCTTCCGGCGTCACGGTCGTCTGACCGAGGTTCCCGTAGATGTCGAACGCCGTCACGGTAACGTCGACATCCTGGGTCGTTTCGATGTCCTGCGAGTAGTCCGTGACGTCCGTATCGTAGACGCCGTCGTCGTCATTGTCAGTCAGTTCGACACCTTCGACGCCGATCGCCGGAATATCAACCACAAGCCGGTCAATCGGATCGTCAGCGTCGACTTCGGCCGAGATCGTGTCGTCCTCGCCGTCAGCCAGCGAGTCGGGCGTATTCACGTTGTAGACTTCAGGCTGACTGCTCTGCAGTCCCGTGTAGTCGACCGGGACGTGATAGGCCGTCTCGTCGTTGGTGAACATCCAGTAGCCCGCACCGGGCTCGAGCGTGTCGACGTTGGTTCCGGTGTAGCCCTTCTCAATACTGTAGTCGGCACCGCTCGGGAGCGGATCGAGCGCCTGACTGACGGGCTGGTTGCCCTCCTGGTACGCACCAACAAGGTTCCAGCCGCTGTCGAGCGAGACGCTGTTGATCGCCTGCGCTTCGTTGTCGCTCGGGACGTTCTGGACGTTGAGGTCCACCGCACCGGCGCTGCCGGCTTTCACGATGTAACCCTCACCGCCAGTCATCTCCTGGAGGTCTCCGTCGCCGGTCTCGGCGTCGTAGACGTCCCAGCTGTTATCGCTCTCGTTGTAGGTCATCACCGAGTCGACGCCGTCGGCGAAGTCCACGTCGTCGAGAGCAACGGATCCCGTTTCGGCCGGGATAGAGACAGCGCTGATTCCGCTATCGTACTGTAGTTCGTACTTGACGTCCGCGCCGGTCGCGGTCGTCGTACTCCGATCCTCAGTGTCCGGGTACTGCTCGGCGACGTCGAGGGCGACCAGTTCGGTTTCGTCACCGGTCTGGACCTCGTCGTCGACCGTGACCGTCACAGTTCCGGCTTCGAGGTCGACACTCTGTTGGGTGACCGTGGCGCCCTGGAAGTTCTCGAATCCACCGATGCTGTCGAGCGGTTCGCTGAACTGCAGGTCGACGGTCATGCTGCTCTCGTTGGCGCTGACGAGGGTGGCCTCGTCGAGCGACGGGTCTCGGGCGTCAACGACCTGCGTTGCGGTAGTACCGGGCTCTATGAACTGATTATCTAGCGACGCGTTGGCCAGCGTGAACTGGTGCTCGCCGTCGCGCGGCGGTTCAACGGTCAGGTCGTACACGTACTCCGTAGTATCGTCTTCCAGTTTGACCTCAGTCTGGTCGAAGAGTTCCGCCGGGAGCCGACCACTCACGTCAGAGTTGTAGCCGTCGGTATTGGTGACGATGACGTTGAATCCGGTCAGATTGCTGTCAGAGGTGACCGTGATGTCAACGAGATTTGCATCCGAGGCATTTTCCTCGGTCTCGATCTCGAACCTCGTGTCGTCGAGAGACTCTCCGTCGACGCTGGCAGACGGCGTGATGATCTGGTCAACATCGCTCGAAGTCGGGTCGTTCACCTGCGCAGCGAGCGTGTACGAACCACTGCCGAGCTGGTTCACGTTGATCGTCTCTGCTTCGGTGAACTCGGTCGTCTCGTCTGGCGCGTTCGTGTAGCCGTAGGTCACCTCTTCGATGCCCGTTCCGCTGACTTCGAGCGTCTCAGAGATGTTGACTTCTCCGGAGATCTGTTCCTCGGAGATGAACGCGCTCGGGTCCTCGTTGTCGACGTACAGGGGCGTAGTCAGCTCGCCCTCGTTACCGGCGGCGTCGGACACGTTCAGTTTGAGCGTGTGCGCGCCGTCCGGAAGGTCGGTCGAGTCGAAGTCGTCGAGTGGCTGGTCGGTGAGATCCGACAGCGGCACGAAGTCGCCAGTCTGTCCGGGCGAGACGTAAATTGCGGCTTCGTTACCGTCGGCACCCGACACGGAGAAGCCCTCCGAGAGGTCGACGACGTTCTCCAGAATGATCCCGTCGTCACCCTCGCCGGTTGTGAGTGGCAGATTATCGTCAATCGTGCTGATATCGGGCGCGACCGTATCGATCTCGAAGGTCTGCTCTGCAGTCAGCGACGAGTTCGTGATCTCAGTGGTATCCGTTGCGTCACTGAAGCTAACGGTCGCTTCTTCGTTTTCGACATCAGAGGTCAGATCGGCCTCGTAGACGACAGTCTCGTTACTGTCATCGTCTTCCTCGTTCTGGAGGTTATCTCCGTTGAGTGAGACGGTGTTAGCCTCTTCGAGCGTAACGGTGCCCGCGACGGAACTCGGATCGACCGTCTCGTTGAACGTCGCGATGACGCTGACAGCCTCCGCGTTCTCCTCGGTCACCATCTCGCCGTCGTTGACCGTGATCGAGTCAACGATGGGAGGCTGTGTGTCGACATTCGTGAATCGACTCTCAGTATCCGAAGTACCATCAGCGTCGGTCGCCGACACCGTAACTGTCAGATCCCCCTCTGGGATCGCGGCGATGTCGTCGACCTCTTTGGGACCGGCTTCAACGCTGAAGCTCCCATCAGTGTAGAGATCCGACGAGGTGTCGAACGTTTCACTGTAGTCGCCAGCACCGTCGATCGTGATCTCTGCAGACTCGATGTCTGCTGCCGTGCTGGAGACATCGGCAGTGATCGTCTGACTGTTTGCATTCTCAAGGTTATCGATCGTTATGTCGACGGGATTCAGATCGACGGTGAAGCTGAAGCTCGCGGACTCACCAGTGATTGCCTTGCCAGCTTCATCTTCCCCGGTGACATCGACAGTAATGTCTCCTTCGGGGAGTGAGTCGAGCTTCGTCTGCTCGATGTCGACGGTCAGGTTCTGGGTCTCGCTATCGTAGGAGATTCCCTGTGCGTTCGGCTCGTTTAGCTGGAAGAGCTGATTCTGTCCGGCGGTCGCCGTGACTTCCAGCGTCGACGTGTTGATCTCGGAACCTTCTTCCGTCAGATCGATGGTGATCTCCGGCGTGTCGGTCGAGATGGTATCATCGTTTGCAGGAACTGTCGTAGTTACCTCCGGCGGAGTGCCGTCAACCGTCAGAGTAGTCGTGTCCCCGGCAGTTCGGGCATAACCGATACTTGGGTTACCATCCTGATCACCCTCCTCAATAGCGTAAACAGTATAATCGCCATCAGAAAGGGCGCCGAGGTCAATCGTAGCAGTTGCCTCACCGGTCTCCGAATCGGATGTTGTCGTTGTGACGAGGTCGTCGCTGCTATCTGGATCATTAACCTCGCCGTTATCGCCGACGTCGACGGCGAACGTTACGTCGTTACCAGGTGTCGAGTGTGTTGCACTAACCTCAATGGATGTCTCAGGCTGAACGACTGAGTTATCCAATGTCGGCCCGTCAGTTACTGCGGCCGCACTCCCCGCGAGCGCGACGGAGCCCCCCACCATGGAGAGCACCATCACGATCGAGAAGAAGACCGCTTGCGCCTTCTTCCGGTTGTTTCCGTCTGTCATGTAGTGTGTGTGTATGTAGCTGCTGTCGACTGCTGATCGGTCGTCGCGCGATACGTCCGGGTCGTTCGGGTCACGACTGATACGTCGCGGCCGTCGATCCCTCGTGTCATTACTCCAAGTTGTAGTAGTCCACGAGGACCTCCTCGAGCTTCTCGGAGACGTTCGCCCCGTCCGCGACCGCATCGGAGCGAACCTCCCGCCAAACCTCTCGGTCCAACTCGATCGTCGTCCGCGTCAGGTCCGCGGTGTCGTCCCCGTTGGTGTCGTCTGTCATCGCCACTGATCTGCAATCACCTCGCTCTGTACTCCTCTATCGAGCTGTAGTCGACACTTCACGTTGCAGTTGTCACTTTCCTAAGCTATGCACTTATATCTACCGTCAGTATATACGGACAACATATCTGGCGGTAGGGCCCGAATACCGCCGAAGAAAGCGGGTTTGCGAGACCAGAACTCCGATCGACGCCCTCCAGATCGGCTCCCGTTCGGCTCGCTCGCCCCGCGGCCGCTACACGTCCGCCATCGAATCCACGCGTCGCGCCACGGCCGCGCCCGCCGACGTGAGCTCGTACGTCTGCAGTCGCGGCACCGCGCCGGCCGGCCGGACGTAGCCGGTCTCCGCGAGCGTGATCAGTCTCGTGCGCACGTACGTCCGCGACCGGTCGAGCCGCCGCGCAACGTCCGCCGCACTGCCGCCACCCCGCTCCGAGAGACACCGCAGGACGACCAGATCGAACGCGTTCGCGATCGGTATCACGCGCTCCGGTAGATACTCACAGTATATACTACATGTGGTTTCGATGTCACCGGCCGCCGACTACCGAGGGACGCTCCACGGCCGTGACACTCTTCGGATCGATGCCGAACGTGGGACTCCCGTCTCACGCGTTCTCCGCCGCGCCCGCAGAATCATCGGCGTCGACGTGCCGTCGCTCCCGCGCTCGGCCGGTCCGCCGATCCGCCAGTCCCGACTACTCCCGGTCCGCCAGCTCCCGATCGATCAGCGCCTCGAAGTCGATGTCGTCGTCCTCGTACTCCTCCCGGTGGCTCGCCGCGATCCGCCCTCGCTCGGTGATCTCGTAGAGGCCGCTGTTCGGTGCGGGTCCGACGCGATCGAGCAGGTCGTAGTCCGCTAAAACCGGGAGCCGCGTGTTGATATACGACCGGTTCTTGTCGAGATGCGCCGCGATGTTAATCGCGTTGTTGCGTCTGCCGTTAGAAAGGATCTGCAGTATCTCGAAGTCGGTCGGGACTGTCAACCGCATCACCGGATGCACACCCCCACAACATATATATCCTTCTAGATTCGAAGTATTAGATTCTAAATAAAAGTTCCTTCATCGGTTATTTTCGCCCGATATGAGCTCCTGCGCAACTTTTAGATCCTCGAGCGCGCGCTCGTGGTGGTCGATCGCCTGCGAGAGACACTGTTCCACGTTCTGCCTGTCGAGGTCGAAGTCGTCGTGGGTCACGTACAGGAGATATTGTTCGAGGGACGTGCTCGTGTTCGCCTGGGCGCTCATGAGTGACTTGATCACGGCCCAGTCCAACTGGGGGTCCTCCTCCTCACCGGTCGTCATCGCGTGATCACCGTTTTGCTGCACCGAGTCGACCATTGTGTAAGATAAAATACTATTGGTCTATAAGTATTTGGATAATATTTTATTATATTATGATATATGTAAATTATTGTTCTACCCGTGGAAACTTCTGCTCACCCAGGATGACCGATCGAGGGAGGTCGCATGGCAGCAGCACGCCGCTTCGATCGGCGGCCCCTCGACGGGGCGCTACCGCGGACTGCGCTCTCTGGTTCACCGCGTCCTCCGCCCGTATTATCCACGTACTGATAGTACTCACCTACACATTAACCTTGTCCTACTATCATTTCTACGATGGCGAGGGTGGAGGATATCTCCTTCTTTCGAACTCAACCTATCGAGGGATACTATTAGGATATACCATAAAAAACTACTAGTAGTATGGGTAACAATAACGTGTGTAACGAGCATGCACACCGATCGGCCCATTTACGCGCGCTCCCCCGACCCCGACTCCATCCCCAACGGCGAGGCGAGGGCAGCTGTCTCCGCTCGTGAGAATGCCTAGCGCCTCGCCGACGCTGGACAGAGCGGGTGTCCATCGATACGTTCGCTTCATCCTCCTGACCGCGTTCGTTATCATCAACACGGCTATCGTCGCGTCTGCCCTCTTTTAGGTCCCGTCGCTTCGAACGTGCGGCTGCTCCGCCTCGCGCCGCTCGCGCGACTCCTCCACGATCCGCTGTCGCCGCGGACGACACCCCCGGAGCAACGCCGTCGCTCACGGGCGTGAAAACCGGGGGAGAGAGCGCACGCCGCGTCGCCGTCGGGCCGGCGACCGCGTTCCGCGTTCAGTATCCGAGCTGCTCGCGCACGAGGACGACCGTCGTCCGTCCCTCCTCGGTCTCGCGGCGGTAGATCAGCTGCTTGGCGATCGCGGACTCGGCGCCGTACGCCTCCTGTGCGCGCTCGTTTTCGAGGGGGTACGCGACCGACTCGAGTCGGTCGAGCGCGTCGTCGAGCGTCGGGACGATCTTGTTCGTGCCCGTGACGATGACCACGTTCCCGGCGGCGAACGGGTACGCCCCGATGCGGCTGCCGGAGAGGTCGGCGGCGACGAGCTCGCCCGTCTGCGCGACCGCGTTGATCCCGCCGAGGAAGTAGTCGGCCGTCTGCGACTCCCGGCGCGCGGTCTGTCGCTCGGCGTCGTCGTCGATGCTCCAGATCTGGTCCGGGAGGCTCTCCCACTCGTGGTCGCCCTCGCCGAGCAGGTCGTCGAAGCCGATCTCTTCGAGCGTCGTCGAGTGACCGTTCATCACGGACGCCCCCGCGGGGATCTGCGACTCCACCGCGTCGAGCGCCTCCTCCGCGGAGTCGACGACGACAACGTCGAAGCCGCGCTCCTCGAGGTTCGCGACCGTCTCCTCGACGGCCGCGTCGTCGGCGGGCTGGTCCAGCGTCTCGTCGATCTCGGTGTCGTCCGCGTAGTCCGCTTTCTGCTGTGGCATTGTATGGGAAATCGAACGGACCACACCGCGTCACGTGCGCTCGCGGCGGACCCGTTTCGTGATCGATCGGAGGCGCGGACGACACTTAACGGCTCGCGAACACTCGTGTCGGGGGGTGACATCGGTGTTATCGTCGTGTTGTCGACGCGACCGCTCGCCGTCGAACGACGAGCCGGCGGCTCCGCGGTCGTCGCGTCGGTCGTCGATAAAAATCGCGTGTCGTCGAGGCCCGAAACGGGCGCGCGACGGTCGGTCGGCGGGTCGGTCCAGCGAAGCGGATACGGTCGGCGTGGGGAGTGGTGTGGCCTACTGACCGGTGCTTACATCGCACCGCCCATGCCATGCCGCCCATGCCGCCGGGCGCGCCGCCGGGGCCGCCCTCGTCGCCGCCGTCGTCGGAGCCGCCGCCCTTGAGGTCACCGGCCGCGATGACGTCGTCGATGCGGAGGATCATGACGGCCGCCTCGGTAGCGGACTCGATGGCCTGGGTCTTGACGCGGAGCGGCTCCACGACGCCCTCGGCCTCCATGTCGATCACGTCGCCCGTGTAGGCGTCGAGACCGGCGCCGAACTCGCCGCCGTCGTGGCGGGAGCGGAGGTCGACCAGCGAGTCGATGGGGTCGAGCCCGGCGTTCTCGGCGAGGGTGCGCGGGATGACTTCCAGCGCGTCGGCGAACGCCTCGACGGCGAGCTGCTCGCGGCCACCGACCGAGTCGGCGAAGTCGCGGAGCTGCAGCGCGAGCTCGGCCTCGGGGGCGCCGCCGCCGGGCAGCACCTTCCCGTCGAGCAGCGTCGTGCGGACGACGCCGAGCGAGTCGTCGATAGCGCGCTCGACTTCGTCGACGACGTGCTCGGTGCCGCCGCGGAGGATGAGCGTGACGGACTTCGCCTCTTCGACGTCCTCGACGAAGATGCGCTCGTCGCCGCCGATGTCCTTCTGGGCGACGGAGCCGGCGAAGCCGAGGTCGTCCGACTCGATGTCGTCGAGGTTGGAGACGACGCGGCCGCCGGTCGCGCGGGCGAGGCTCTTGAGGTCGTCGGACTTCGCGCGGCGGACGGCGAGGATGCCCTCCTGCGCGAGGTAGTGCTGGGCCATGTCGTCGATGCCGTCACCGACGAAGACGACGTCGGCGCCGATGTCGACGAGGTGGTCGACCATCTCGCGGAGCTGCTCCTCTTCCTGGTCGAGGAACTGCTGGAGCTGGTCGGGGTCCGTGACGTTGACCTCGGCGTCGATCTCCGTCTCCTTCACTTCGATGGCGCCGTCGAACAGCGCCACGTCGGCGTCCTCGACCGCGAAGGGCATGTTCTCGTCGACGCGCTCCTTGTCGACGATGACGCCCTCGACGAGCTCGGACTTGTCGATCGAGCTGCCGACGACCTTCTCGACGGAGACGTTCTCCGTGTCGATGCCGTCGTCGTCCTGAACCGCCAGGACGGCGTCGACGACGAGCTCGGCGAGCAGGTCCTTGGAGTTCTCGGCGCCCTTGCCCGTCATCGCCGTCTCGGCGATCTCGACGAGCGTGTCGTAGTCGTCCGCGGAGACGTCGATGGCCTCCTCGTCGAGGATTTCCTTGGCCTTCTCGGCGGCCTGGCGGTACCCCTGCGCGAGCGTGGTCGCGTGGATGTCCTGGTCGAGGAGCTCCTCGGCCTGATCGAGAAGCTCACCGGCGACAACGACAGCGGAGGTGGTACCGTCACCGACCTCCTCCTCCTGCGTCTCGGAGACCTCGACGATCATGTTGGCCGCCGGGTGGTCGATGTCCATCTCTTTCAGGATGGTGACGCCGTCGTTCGTGACGACGACGGACCCGCCGGAGTCTACGAGCATCTTGTCCATCCCTTTCGGGCCGAGGGTGGTGCGGACGGACTCCGCGACCGCCTTGCCGGCCGTGATGTTCATGTTCTGAGCGTCCTTTCCGGAGGTACGCTGCGACTCCTCGGAAAGTACGATCATGGGCTGATTGCCCATCCGCTGTCGCTGTGACATAACAACCATTGATTGTTTGTGATTCTATATAAACCTTTTGCTCGGGCCGTGCGAAAACGCAACACGGTGGGGCAGTACGCCCCGGTATGGGTCACGTTCACACGGGCCTTTATATAGAACTCCAGATCGAGCGGTATGCCCGTGAAACGGTGAGCCGTCTCCCCGCGATCCCCCTGCCGACGAGGCTGAAGCGGCGCGAGAGTTGGGTAGCGCGAGTAGCGCGAGGCCGGGATAGCGCAAGGCTGGGGCAGCGCAAGGCTGAGACAGCGCAAGACTGGGGCAGCGCGGGGCGACGATGCCGTGCGTTAGGGGTACGAGAGTGGGTATCGTCGGATCACTCCGCGATACCCGCCGCCGACGGCGCCGGCAACACCGAGAACCAGTTACTGCGGTGCGTTGAAGCTCACGTCGTCGTCGAGCTCGTTCGACATCCGCTCCAGGTACGAGTACACCGCGCCGTGCGGCGCCCCGTCCAGCAGCATCCCGACCGCCCGACGGACCACTTCCAGCTCCTCGGGCTGGCCGACGGCGCCCACCGTCGAGCCGTAGACGACGACGTTCGCGCCCGACAGCTCCTCCAACAGCTCCCGCGTGCGACCGTTCTCGCCGATGATCCGGCCCTTCTTGCGCTGGAGGTCGTTGTCGTTGCGGGTGTGCTCGGAGAGGTCGATCAGATCGAGCGTCCGGAGGTCGTGGTCGAGGATCGACAGCGCGGTCTCCGGCTTGAACCCCCGCCCGATCGCCTTGATCACGTCCGGCGCCACCATCGCGGCGACCGGGTCGTCGCGCTCCTCGATGGCGACGCTCCCCGACTCAGAGTCGATGTCGAGCCGCACGTTCGCCCGCTCTTCGATCTCCCGCATCGTCTCGCCGCCGGCGCCGATGACGACGCCGATCCGGTCCTGCGGAACCGTCACGTGTTGCATACGACGAACTACCCGGCGAAGCCTTTTAAGCGTGTTCCGCCGCGGGCGGTGTGTGGCCGCGTGACGGTGGTCTTCGGCCGCTTGAGGACGAGATCGTCCGGATTTACTCGTCGGACTCCTCGCCCGACTTCGATTCCGGCACGCCTCCCGCTTCTCCTT
This sequence comes from Halorubrum persicum, assembly GCF_002727125.1. Lineage (GTDB taxonomy): Archaea > Halobacteriota > Halobacteria > Halobacteriales > Haloferacaceae > Halorubrum > Halorubrum persicum. Next base: position 55 of record NZ_NHOA01000047.1, on the reverse strand, counting down.
TCTCCCCATCTCCCTTCCCGCCTGCTCCTCCTCTCCCGCCCGACCCCGGCTCCCC
>NZ_NHOA01000044.1 GCF_002727125.1 Halorubrum persicum | reverse complement strand
CGACGCCGCTCGCCTCGGCGTCGGAAGCGGAGCGACCGGTGAGACGGAAACGACGAGCAGCGAAACGGGTGGCGACGGGTCGGAACGACCGACGCCGACCTACGAAGACGCGCCGATCCGGACGACCGCCGAGGACGTTCCCGGGTTCGTTCCCCTACACTCGCTGGCCGCCCTCGCGCTGGTCCTCCTCACCGCGAGTCGGCGACTGCGGGGCCGCTGATCCGCGGTCGAGCGCGGGGCCGCCGCGACGACGGCGGTATCCTTTTGCTGGACCGCGCCGTTTGTCCGCGCATGAGCGTCACCATCACCCCGCCACGAGAGCGCGAATGCGAGCTGTGCGGCCGCGAGGAGCGGTGGGACGACGACGCCGACGGGTGGCAGATCGACGGCGAAGCCGGGAACGTCTACTGTATCCACGAGTGGGACATCAACGGAACGTTCACCCCGCTGAGCGAGTGACCCCGGGTCGACCGGCCGGAGCGGATTCGGCGTCCGCTTCTCGTACGCCCCGCTTCATCTCGGTGTCTCCCGCTTCCTCCTGACCGCGCACTTCGCTCACAGCACCCCCGTTTCACTCGACGGCACTTCTCGCGCACACCTCCGACGACCGTCGGGCTCCCGTTCGTCATCACGGCCGGCTGCGATCGGCTCTCCGGCGTCAGACGCGAAGCGCTCCGGGACGGCTCCTGAGTGCGTCTTTGACGATTACGGTCCCGTAACGCATATTCGGCCCCATTCGTCTCGGATACGTGGGGAACGAGTTGTGTTTTTACTCACGATCGGGTATCTTCTGATCGAACCGGAGACGCACCTTCCATACTCACCCCTGATGAATAATTACCTTATATTCCCTAATGTGTGTACGAGGGATCCTACCCCTATCAGGGTCATACCTTTAAGTGATGGATCCAGAGTGTGTACCATGACCGAGCCACGTAGTAACACCCGGGAGGTATCGGAGCGGGATCTCTCGGGCCACGGTGGGGGGCTTGCGGCGGCAACGGACGAGCGTTCGAACTGCGGGATCGGCGGAATCGTCGATCTCGACGGCGACCCGAGTCACGAGACGGTTACCGACGCCGTCGAACTGCTCGAGAACCTGGAACACCGGGGAACGACGGGCGCCGAAGAGAACACCGGTGACGGCGCCGGCATCATGGTCGCGCGCCCGGACGACTTCTTCCGCGAGGTCGTCGACGCCGACCTCCCCGAGGAGTACGCCGTCGGCTCCGTGTTCATGCCGACCGAACCGAGCGTGCAGGCCGAGATCCACGACGTCATCGCGGAGGTGTTCTCCGTGTACGGATTGGAGGTCTTGGAGTGGCGCTCCGTCCCGACGGAGAACGCGGACCTCGGTGCGACCGCGCTCGACTCCGAGCCGGAGGTCTCTCAGCTGTTCGTCGCACCGGTCGAGGGCGCCGGTCTCGCGGAACGATTCACCAGCGAGGAGACGCGTCCGGACGAGGCCGATCCGGAGATCCGCGGGTTCGACCGCGCGCTGTACGCCGCGCGCCGCGAGATCGAGAACGCGGTGTCGGAGGTCGACGGGGCGGGGCGCTTCTACGTCTGCTCGCTCGACCGCCAGCGCGTCGTGTACAAGGGCCTGCTGAAGGGGTCGCAGCTCGCCGGCTACTACACTGACCTGACCGACGAGCGCTTCGCGAGCCACGTCGCCTTGGTCCACGCGCGGTTCTCGACGAACACGCTGGGCGCGTGGCACCTCGCGCATCCGTACCGCAACATCGTCCACAACGGCGAGTTCAACACGATCCGGGGGAACGTCAACTGGATGCGCGCCCGCGAGAACGACCTCGAGCACCCGGCGTTCGGCGCCGAGCTCGACACGATCAAGCCGGTGATCGACGACCCGAACCAGTCCGACACCGCGAGCGTCGACAACGCGGTCGAGCTCCTCCTGCAGGCGGGGCGCGACCTCCCGCACACCCTCCGGATGCTGATCCCGGAGGCGTTCCGCGACGACGACCTGATGGATCGGGCCCGCGCGGATTTCTACGACTACCACGCCTCCCTCGTGGAGCCGTGGGACGGCCCGGCCCTCGTGATCGGCTTCGACGGCGACCGCGTCGCCGGCGTCTTAGACCGGAACGGGCTCCGCCCCTGCCGGTACGAGGTGACCGAGGAGAACCGGCTGATCGTCGGCAGCGAGGTCGGCGCGCTCCCGACCGAGCCGGCGGACGTGACCCGCCGCGGTCGGCTCCAGCCCGGCGAGATCTTCGTCGCCGACCCCGAGGAGGGGCGGATCGTCCCGGACGACGAGGTGTTCGAAGAACTCACCGACGGGAAGTACGGGGAGTGGGTCGCCGAGCGGCAGGTCGACCTCGACGAGATCGTCGACGAGGACGCGGTCGCCGCGGGGATCGATGCGGCCGCTGACGGTAACGAGACGGCGGACGACGAGGCCGAGCCGACCGTCCGCGCTCAGCAGGCCGCGTTCGGCTACACCACCGACTCGCTGAACCACCTCGTCGAACCGATGGCGAAAGACGGGAAGGACCCGGTCGGGTCGATGGGCGACGACACCCCGCTGTCGGTGCTCGCCGACGTCGACCGCCCGCTGTTCACCTACTTCAAACAGCTGTTCGCGCAGGTGTCGAACCCGCCGATCGACTACATCCGCGAGGAGCTCGTCACCTCGCTGGAGACCCGGATCGGCAACCAGCGGAACCTGCTGGACGAGACGCCCGAACACGCCGAGCAGATCGTCTCCGACACCCCGATCCTCACGGACGCGGAGACGGCCGCCCTGCGCGATCTCCCCGGTCCTGGCGAGCGCTCGCCGGGACGTGGCGAGTCGGGCCAAAAAGCGTTCACCTCCGTCACCGTGGACGTGACGTACGACCGCGACGCCTCGCTCGTCGACGCCGTAACCCGGATCCGCGAGGACGCTGCGACCGCCATCGAGGACGGCGCCGACGCCGTGGTCCTCTCCGACCGAGCAGTCGGTCCGGACCGGCTCGCGGTGCCGAGCCTGCTCGCGACCGGCGCGGTCCACCACCACCTCGTCCGCAACGGGCTGCGCAACCGCGCGGGTATCGTCGTCGAGTCCGGCGAACCCCACGAGGTCCACCACATCGCGACGCTGGTCGGCTACGGCGCGGACGCCGTCGACCCGTACCTCGCGTACGCCTCCATCGCCGACGTGGTCGCCGGTCCGGACGGAGCGGACGAGGACGAGGCGCTCGCCGCCTACCGCCACGCGCTGGAGGACGGCCTCCTCAAGACGATGGCGAAGATGGGGATCTCGACGATGGAGTCGTACCAGGGCGCGCAGATCTTCGAGGCCGTCGGGCTCGACTCCGAGTTCGTCGCCGAGTACTTCGAGGGGACCGAGATCCGCACCGAGGGGATCGGGGCCGAGCAGATCGAAGACGACCTCCGCACGCGCCACGCGATGGCCTTCGGCGCCGACCCCGAACTGGAGACGGTCGGCGAGTACGAGCACCGCTCGTCCGGCGTGAAGCACGGCTGGAACCCCCAGACGGTCGGCACGCTCCAGCAGGCGGTCCGGGGCGGCGACTACGAGCAGTACCGGGAGTTCGCCGAGCTGGTCAACGACCAGTCCGAGGAGCTCCAGACGCTCCGCGGCCTCCTCGAGTTCGAGTCCGACCGCGACCCCGTCCCGGTCGACGAGGTCGAGCCCGTCGAGTCGATCGTCGAGCGCTTCTCGACGGCCGCGATGAGCCTCGGGAGCATCTCGCCGGAGGCCCACGAGAACAACGCGATCGCGATGAACCGGCTCGGCGCGAAGTCGAACACGGGCGAGGGCGGCGAACCTCCGGAGCGGTTCGGCACGGAGAAAGAGTGTAACGTCAAACAGGTCGCCTCGGGTCGGTTCGGCGTCACCTCCGAGTACCTCGCGAGCGCCGACGAGCTCCAGATCAAGATGGCGCAGGGGTCGAAGCCCGGCGAGGGCGGTCACCTCCCCGGGAAGAAGGTCAACGAGATGATCGCGCACGTCCGGTGTTCCACCCCCGGCGTCGGGCTCATCTCGCCGCCGCCGCAACACGACATCTACTCGATCGAGGACCTCAAACAGCTGATCTTCGACCTGAAGGCCGCCAGCCCGGAGGCGGACGTCAACGTGAAGCTGGTCTCCGAGGCCGGCATCGGCACCATCGCGGCGGGGGTCGCGAAGGCGAACGCCGACGTGGTCCACGTCTCCGGCCACGACGGCGGCACCGGCGCGTCGCCGAAGACCTCGATCAAGAACGCGGGGCTCCCCTGGGAGCTCGGGCTCGCCGAGGCGAACCAGATGCTCCGCGCGACCGGCCTGCGCGACCGCATCCGCGTGACGGCCGACGGCGGTATGAAAACCGGCCGGGACGTGGCGGTCGCCGCCGCGCTCGGCGCCGAGGAGTACGTGTTCGGCACCGCGTCGCTCGTCACCGCCGGCTGCGTGATGGCCCGGCAGTGCCACGAGAACACCTGTCCGGTCGGCGTCGCCACCCAGCGCGAGGACCTCCGGCAGCGCTTCCCGGGCCAGCCGGACCACGTCATCAACTACATGACGTTCATCGCGCAGGAGCTCCGCGAGATCATGGCCGAGCTCGGCTACACCGAAGTCGAGGAGTTCATCGGGCGACCCGGCCTCCTCTCCCAGCGCGAGACCGACCACGAGAAGGCGAAGGAGCTCGACCTCTCCGCCGTGATCGCCGAGCCCGCGGGCGACGCCCGGACGAAGACCCGCGAGCAGGAGGACGCCGACATCGAGGCGCTGCTCGACTGGGACCTCATCGACGAGGCGGCCCCGGCCATCGAAGACGGCGCGCCCGTCGCGCTCACCCGCGACGTGGAGAACGTCGACCGCGCGATCGGGGCGACCCTCTCGAACCGGATCGTCTCCGAGCACGGCGGCGACGGCCTCCCGGACGACACCGTCACCTGCCGGTTCGACGGCTACGCGGGCCAGAGCTTCGGCGCGTTCCTCGCGTCGGGGATCACCATGGAGCTGTCCGGCGCCGCCAACGACTACGTCGGCAAGGGGCTCTCCGGCGGCCGGATCGTGATCGACACGCCCGAGGAGGCCGGCTACGACCCCGCCGAGAACGTCGTCGCCGGCAACGTCGGGCTGTACGGCGCCACCGCGGGCGAGGTCTACGTCAACGGCGTCGCCGGCGAGCGGTTCGGCGTCCGCAACTCCGGCGTCAAGGCGGTCGTCGAGGGCGTCGGCGACCACGGCTGTGAGTACATGACCGGCGGGGCCGTCGCCGTGCTCGGCGACACCGGGCGGAACTTCGCGGCCGGGATGTCCGGCGGCGTCGCCTACGTGTACGACCCGGACGACCGGCTCGACGAGCGCGTGAACCGCGGGATGGTGTCGGTGTCGGAGACGTTGGACGACTCCGACGAACGCATGCTCCGTCGGCTCGTCGAGAACCACCACGCCTACACCGACAGCGACCGCGCGGCCGAGCTGCTCGACGACTGGACGACCGCGCTCGATGACTTCGTACGCGTCTTCCCCGACGCCTACGCGGAGGTCATCGCCGAGGGGAAGGGCGACGACGTGCGCGATGAGCCCCCCGAACCGGCCGCCGCCGTCCCCGGCTCCGCGTCGGACGCGACCGGGCAGGCGTCGAGTGACGACTGATTCGGCCGGGGTTGTCTCCCCGTTCCGTCGTCGAGCCGCCGGGACCTTTCCGTCACCCCCACGTCCGGCCGGCGGACCGCTTAATAGGCGCCGCTCGAACGCTCTTACGTGGACGAACTCGTCGTGAGCACGGAGGTGTACGCCGATCCCGAAGACGTGTACGCGTTCCTGCTCGACTTCCCGCGGTACGCCAACTACTCGGAGTATCTCAGAGAGGTACGAACGCTGGAGGGCGAGGGAGGACCGAACACCCGCTACGCGCTGACGTTCGCGTGGTGGAAGATCACCTACACGGCCCACTCGCGCGTGACCGGCGTCGACCCGCCCGAGCTGATCGACTGGGAGATAACGAAGGACATCGACGCCAGCGGCTGTTGGCGCGTGACGCCGGCAGAGACGGACGCCGGTCGCGACGACGCCGGCACCGCGGGCGACTCCACGGATCCCACCGACCGGCCGTGCGAGGTCGCACTCGAAGTCGAGTTCGACCCCAGTTCGGCGAGTTCCGACGCGCTCGACCTGCCGACGCTCGTCTCGTTCGACTGGGTGCTGAAGAAGGCGATCCCCCTGATCAGAGGCGAGGCCGAACGCGTCGTCGAGCGCGCCGTACGCGATCTTGAGGGGTCGACCCGCGACATCGACCTCGACGTGTACGTCGATTCCGAGCGAATCTGAGCGCGTGTGGGAATCGGTGTCGACGGTGTCTCCGAGTCGAAGGCCTTAATATATCCAGCGGGGAACGAATGGATGCGTACGAGGGCTCGTAGATCAGTGGTAGATCATCCCCCTGGCACGGGGAAGGCCCGGGGTTCAAATCCCCGCGAGTCCACTCGACTCACTTCGTTCGTCTCCGTTCCTCGCGTGGTCCCGTTCGCACTGCTCACGTGACCCCCGCGAGTCCATGTTTTTGCGCCGCGAGTACCGTCACGAGCGGCTCGGACGTCGTGGTGACTCGGAGACGGGCACTGTACCGACGCGGCCACGCCAGGGCCGGAGCTCCGTTCACGGGCGACAACCACTTGTCCGGGGGAACCGTCCGGTCGTCAGACAGATGGGTCTCAGAGACGACGTGCTTTCGCTCCTCGCGTGTGAGGACGACGCCGTTCGCGGTCGGTTCAACGAGTTGGTCTCGCGTCACGGCCACGGGATGAGCCGGGAGCGGGCAAGCGGCGAGTCGGCTACGGGAACGGACCGCGCGGATCGGGGGTCACTTCCGGCACTCGCTGACCGCGACAGGCGCCTCATCGATCGAGTTCGACTCGTCGATACCGCCCCGGTCGGCGTTACGCTGTGCGGGCCGGCGTATCGGGATACGCCGATCCTCTACGCGAATCGGACGTTCCGCGACCTCACCGGGTACCCGCTCGACGAGCTCCGTGGCCGGAATCCGCGGCTGCTACAGGGCCCCCGTACGGAGCCGGAGGCGGTCGCAACGCTGCGCGAAGCGGTGTCGATCTGGGAGCCCGTGACGGTCGAGGTGTGGAACCACCGCCGAGACGGAACGCCATTTCTGAACCGCGTGTCGCTCCGCCCCCTCCGGGGGAAAGACGGGACCATCACTCACTGGGCCGCGGTCCAAGCGGCGGTCGGGGAGACGGCCGACCGGGCGGGCCGCGCCGAGCGCTACCGACGCGGGTCCGCGCTCTGAAGCCGGCGAGCGACGAGCGTGAACGCGCCCAGCCCGATCAGGTAGAGCCGCCAGCCGGCGTTCGCGACCGGGAACCGCCTGTCGACCGGTTCGTCCGTGACGTCTCGGGGGTCGCGCGGTTCAACGGGGTTGTTCACGTGGACGGTCGCAGTCGTCCCGCCACCGCCGGCGTCGAGCTGTCGCCGTCCCGTCTCCGGGTCCGTCTGAACGTCGACGAACGTCTGGACGAACCCGTCCGTCGACGAGAGAAACGCCTCCCCGCTCAGGGCGTAAAAGCGATCTCTGACGGGCCAAAACGTGTTAACGCCGTCGAGGTGGACCCAGTCGAGGGCGACGTGCGCGAACACGTGGACGAACAGGCCGGCCCACGCGACCGCGACCCACCGCTCCGCGCTGCGCTCCGAGAACCGGTCGGCGAGCCGGCGGCGGAGCACCGACCGGTCCCGGATCCGCGTGTCGTAGTAGAGCAGCGCCGCGGCCGCCGCGGGGACCACGAGGTTGTGGCCGACGGTCCGGTGTGCGCCCGACATCAGCGGACCGAGGAAGCTGTCGATCTCCGGCGACAGGACGATCGCGAGGATGACCGCCAGCGCCCGCCGGTCGTAGTAGTCCCCGAGCAGGCCGGCCGCGAGCGCGAGCGCGAAGCCGGCGTGGACGACCGTCGAGACCATCTACCGGGCCACCCCCGTCCCGTCGGTCTCGGCGCCGCCCGTCTCGGCGTCGGTCCCGGTCTCGGCTGTCGGGTCGTCCCCGCCGCCCAGCTCGCGCAGTCGGCGCAGCCGCGCGGCCCGCACCGCGATCAGGGCCGCCCCCGCGGCGACGACGACCAACTGCCACCCGCTCCGGACGAGCGACAGCTCGCGGTCGGCGCCGAGGTCGAGTCCCGGCCGTCCGTCGGGGTTGACGAACGTCGGAATCGCGTGTGTGGCGGTCGTGCCGGGGCTCTGCAGCGGGAGGAGTCCGGGGCCGTCCGCGCCGAGCGCGACGAACGTCTGGACGATCCCCTCCTGCGTCGAGAACACGAGCCGCCCGTCGATCCGGTAGTAGGCGTCGTGGATCGGGTACAGCAGGTTCGCCCCCTCGGAGCCGAACAGGTCCGTCCCGACACCGGCGACGAGGAACGCCGCGATCGCCACCCACGCGAGCCGCACCCCGCGCCACCCGAACCGGGTGCGGAGCCGGGAGCGGTCGCCGACGGCGGTGTCCCAGTAGAGTGCGCCCGCCGCGAACAGCGGCAGCCAGAGCGCGTGGAGGAGCGCGTTCGTCGCGCCCGGGACGACGAGGCTCGCGACCGCGTCGAGGTCGGGAGCGACCGCGGCCGCGATGACCACCGCGACCGCCCGCCGGTCGAACGCGGCGCCGAGCAGGGCCGCCGCCAGCACCGCGCCGACGGCGGCGGCGACGAGCGTCGGGGCCATACCGCCCCTGACGGTCGCACGAGGATAAGCGCACCGGGCAGAAACCGCGGCGGCACCGGCGGCTCCGGCGGGTCAGGAGCCGTCTTCCGTCCGGGGCGGGTCGTCGTCGGAGCCGGGTTCGACCGCGTCCGCGGGGACGAACTCGCCAGATTCGATGGGGGCGGAGGGGGAGGTCTCGGACTCGGCGGCCCGGGACTCGGCGGAACCGCCTTCCGATCGCTCGTCGTCGTTCGCCGCCGGAGCGTCGTCGTCGGCCGCGGAGTCCTCGGGCCCGGACCCCCCGTCACTCGCCGGGACGCCGAGCAGCGCGGCCGCCATCTGCCGGCAGACGTACGCGACGAGGTTCGTGACGTGAAGCGCGACGAGCACCGCGACGACGCCGACCCCGACGGCCAGCAGCGCCTCGGGGAGCGTGTCGATCGCCCACGTCACCGGCTCCCCGTTGGACTCGCCGAAGGTGACCACGTAGGGGTACCGCAGCGGGGCGGCGACAAGCGAGAGCCCGTTCGCGAGCGCGAACAGCGGGACGAACGCGAGGACGGTGACGAAGAACTTCAGCGAGAGGAAGCCGACGCCCCGCCACGTCGACGCGGCGTCGACGTACTTCCTGACGCCCCCGAGCGCGCCGCCGGCGTCGGCCGGCACGTCGTCGTATCGGTCGAGGTCCGTGCCCAGCAGCCGGTTGGCGAGCCAGCGCTCGACGCCCGCGGCGATCCGGGCTCCGATGAGCATCGCCACGAGGACGACGACCCCGACGAGCACCACGGAGAGGACGAGCCCGAACGCGAACCCGAACGAGAACAGCACCGAGTAGACGAACCCGAGCGGAATCGCGAGCAGGAGGTACAACAGGTGTCTGTACGTCCGACCGTCGGCGAGGACACCGACGACCGGGAGGGCGGAGGGGGAACGGGGGGAGACCATGCGCGATCGGGACGTTCTCTTCAGCCGACATAAATCGGTCGCAATCGACGGCGGTCGGGGCCGTCAACAATCGATACCGCCGCGGTTCCGGGCGCCCCGCCGGGTCACCCGATGAAGAAGTCGATCGCGTCGCCGGACGATCGGCCCTTGTACAGCTCGGAGTAGCCGCAGTCGGCGCACGAGACGACCGTGAACCGGCGGTTCTGTACGTCGAACAGCTTGGTGAGACCGGTGCCGCTCGTGGCGATCTCGTCCGTTTCGGCCTCCTCACCGCCGCATTTCGGACAGCCGTGGCCGTCGCCGGTGGCGATCGCGTCGTGTTGCGTGTCGGGCGGGCGTTCGCGGTCGGCGGCCGAGCCGTCGCGAGTTTCGTCCGAACGCTCCCATTCGTCGGTCGATTCGTTGCCGAAGACGGAGTACTCCGTCTCGTCGTCGTCGTCTCGGGAGGGCATCGCTGACACCTGCTCCCGCGACGAGTAAACCTCTTGTGGCCCTACTCGTCGATCTCGTCGACCAGTCCGTCGGCG
>NZ_NHOA01000011.1 GCF_002727125.1 Halorubrum persicum | reverse complement strand
GGGACACGGGCGGCGCGAGATCCGAAGACGGGGACGACCCCGCGGGTTCGCCCCGGCGTGCAGATTAACCCGCCGGGGCCCGTACCGTTCGTATGCTCACGCGGCGCTGGCTGGAGATGACGTGGCGCGACGCGCTGTTCTGCCACTGGCCGGTCGATCCCGCCGTCGTCTCCGGGACGATCCCCGACCGACTGTCAGTCGCCACTCACGGGGGCGACGCGTACCTGAGCGTCGTCGCCTTCGTGATGGACGACATCCGCCCGCGCGGGGCGCCCGTCGGGCTCTCGTTCCCGGAGCTCAACCTCAGGACCTACGTCGAGGGTCCCGACGGTCGGGGCGTGTACTTCTACAACCTCGATGCGGAGGATCCGATCGGCGTCGCGCTCGCACGGCGGCTGTTCGCGCTCCCGTACTACCGCGCGGAGATGGACGTGAGGCGACCCGAGACCGCCGATCCCGCGGCGGATGAGGACGGTCCGGTCCGCTTCACCAGCCGTCGGACGCATCCCGGCGTCCCGCACGCGCGATTCGACGCGACTTACGAGCCGACGGGCGAGCCGTTCGCCGCCGAGTCGGGGTCGCTCGACGCGTTCCTCGTCGAGAACTACCAGTTCTACGCCGAGGGGAACCGGCTGTACCGCGGCGCGATCGCCCACGAGCCGTGGACGCTGCGGGCGGCGACCGCCGACATCCGTGCGAACACGCTCTTCCGGGCGAACGGGTTCGACCGGCCCGACGGCGACCCGATCGTTCGCTACGCGGAGCCGATCGCGGTGGGTGCGGACCGGATTCGGTTCGTCTGAGGCGGCTCGCCGCTCACCGGGCCGCCACCCGGTTTACGGGAACAGGTCGCAGTCTCCCGGTTTACGGGAACAGGCCGCGGTACTTGTGGGCGCTGGCGGTGCGTTCGAGCGCGAGCGTGTACGCGGCGGTCCGGAGGTCGGGCAGCTCCTTCTGGTCGTACTGGTTGATCGTCTGGTCGAACGCCTTGCCGATACGGCGCTCCAGTTCCGCGTTGACCGTCTCCAGCGGCCACGAGAACTCCTGCGCGTTCTGGACCCACTCGAGGTACGAGACGATGACGCCGCCGGCGTTGGCGAGGATGTCGGGGACGACCTGGATGTCACGCTCCGTGAGCACCTCGTCGGCGGCGACCGTCGTCGGGCCGTTCGCCGCCTCGACGATCGCCGACGCTCGCAGGTCGTCGACGTTCTCCGCGGTGATCACGCCCTCGACCGCGGCGGGGATCAACACGTCGACGTCGAGCGCCAACAGCTCCTCGTTCGTGATCTGGCTGGGGTCGTCCCACTGGTTCCCCCCGCTCGTGCGCCGGTCCTCGGGGAGCGCTCGGGGGTCGCCAGACACGTACTCCTCGATCAGGCCGCCGGCGTCGACGTGGGCGCCGAGCGCCGCCATGTCGAGCCCGTCGGGGTCGTAGGCGCCCCCGGTCACGTCGGACGTGGCGACGATCCGCGCACCGGACTCGTCGAGGAGCCGGGCCGCGTGGGAGCCGACGTTACCGAAGCCCTGTATCGCGACGGAGGCGTCCGAGAGGTCGCGGTCGAGGTACTCGAAGAGCCGCTCGGTGACGATGGAGACGCCGCGACCGGTCGCGGCGACCCGCCCCGGCGTCCCGCCGATCTCCAGCGGCTTCCCGGTGACGACCTGCGGGACCGAGTGCCCCTCGTACATCGAGTAGGTGTCCATCATCCACGCCATCGTCTGCGGGTTGGTGTTCATGTCCGGCGCGGGAACGTCGGTCTCCGGCCCGATCATCCGCCGGATCCCCTCGGTGTACCGCCGGGTGAGGCTCTCCAGGTCGTTCTGCGTGAGGTCCTTCGGCTCGCAGATGACGCCCCCCTTCGCGCCGCCGTACGGGAGGTCGACGAGCGCGGTTTTCCACGACATCCACCCCGCGAGCGCCTCGACCTCGCGCTGCGTGACCGACGGGTGGAACCGGACGCCGCCCTTGAACGGCCCGCGAGCGCTGTCGAACTGACAGCGGTAGCCTTCGAACACTTCGACCTCGCCGGAGTCGAGCTCCACCGGGAGAGTGACCTTCAGCGTGCGCTCGGGGTGCTTGAGCCGCTCGAAGATATCGCGGTCCACGTCGGCGTACTCCTCCGCGCGGTCCATCTGTGCGAGCATGTTCTCGAAGGGGTCGTCCGCCATGGTCGGCCCGACTCGCCCCCGGGTCATATCGGTTTCGGCAATTATGGCCACCGAATGTGAATGACAAACACGGGAGGGATGGCCGCCATCCACCCGACGGCGGGCGGGTGTCGTCGTCGCCGCTCCTCCCGGCGGCTCTCCCCGTTACTGTTCGGTTGGCTCCTCTCGGCGTGAGCGCGCGTCTCGAACCGGCCACCGGACCGGCCGACGCGACCGGCGGCGGGGGCGCCTGCCGGACGAGACGGCCAAGCGGGGGATCCGTGATTTCGCCCGGACTTATACGTCGGCGTCGACAACGACGGTCCATGACACTCGAACGTACGCCGGGGGCGCGTCGATGACGACGCAGACGCTTCATCCCCGCGTTCAGGTCGTGTGGGTCCTCCGTGCTGTCCTCATCGCCGCGGTGCTGACGGCGCCGCTCGCCGGCGCGGTCTACTTCGATCGGCTCCCCGAGTGGGTGCCGATCGCCGGCGGTGTGGTCTTCCTCGTCCTCGGCGTGGCGCACGCCCTCCTCCGCTACCGTCGCTGGAGCTACGAGATCCGCGAGGACGCGCTGTATCTCGACCGCGGCGTGATCACGCAGGTCCGGACGACCGTGCCGCTGGTCCGGATCCAGCACGTCGACTCCCGGCGCGCTCCCGTCGAGCGCGGCGTCGGACTGGCGTCCTGTGTGGTGTACACGGCCGGTTCACGCGGTGCGGACGTTCGGATCCCGGGGCTCACGCCCGACGGGGCGAGCGACCTCCGCGAGGAGCTGAAGCGACTGGCCATCCGCGCGGACGGGGAGGACGCGGTGTGAAGCTCGCGCCCCAGTCGGTCCCGTACCGCGCGCTCCAGAAGGTGTCCGGGATCGTCGTGGTCCTCTTTTTCGTCGTGAACAACAACCCCGACTGGGGGTTCACGGCCGCGGCCGTCGTCGCCGGCGCGGTCGTCCTCGCGGCGACCGCGTACGAGGTCGCGTACTACCGGCGGTTCGACTACGAGCTGACCGCCGACACCCTCGACATCTCCTCCGGCGTGATCTCGCGGCGCGAACGGGAGATCCCCTACCGCCGGATCCAGAACGTCGACGTGAGTCGGAGCGTGATCCAGCGCGCGATCGGCGTCGCTGCGGTGGATCTGGAGACCGCGGGAGGGTCGAGCACCGAGGGCTCGATCCGCTTTGTCACCCCCGACGAGGCGACCCGGCTCCAGCGCGAGGTCCAGCGGCGCAAGTCGACCGGGTCCGGCGCGGAGGCCCAGGGCGACGGAGCGGAGGGGGCCGGAGCCGGGACGGGCGCCGCTCAGGGCACTGTCGGCCCGGACGAAGCGGAGCTGTTCGCGATCTCGCCGGGCGAGCTCGCCCTGGTGGGCGCCCTGTCGTTCGACGGGCGGCTCATCGGGCTGCTGGCCTTCCTGAGCTCCGGATCGGTCCCGGTGCTGTCCAGCTTCATCCCGGACGCGTCGGCGGTCGCGCTCACCGCGACCGCGATCGTCGGCGTCGGCGGGCTGTTCCTCGTGTCGTGGGTGCTCGGCGCGGGGATCGCCTTCACGAACTACTACGGGTTCCGACTCTCCCGCGCCGGCGACGAGCTTCGATACGAGCGCGGGCTGTTCCGCCGCTACAGCGGGTCGATCCCCACGGAGAAGGTGCAGGCGCTGCGGATCGCCGACAACCCGGCGAAGCGCCTGCTCGGCTACGCGAGCCTCTCGATCGAGACCGCCGGCTACGCCCCCGGACAGGGCGGCGATCAGGGGAGTCAGGCGGCCGTCCCGATCGCGACGACCGACCGGGTGTACCGGCTGGCGCGCGAGGTGGAGTCGTTCGGCGAGCCGCGCTTTCGCCGCCCGCCGAAGCGGATCCGGTGGCGGTACGCGTTCCGGTACGCGATCGGCGTCGGCGTCCTCGTCGCCGTCGCGTTCGGCGTCGACTGGTACCTCGGCGCCGGCGCCCCGTGGTACGCCCCGGCCGCGCTTCTGCTGGCCGCCCCGGTCGCCGCGCATCTGAAGTGGAAGCACCGCGGCTACTGGCTCGGCGAGGACCACCTCCTCACCCGGAACGGGTTCTGGAGCCGCACGGTGACGGTCGTACCGTACTACCGGATCCAGAACGTCATCGACAGGCGAACCCTCTTCCAGCGTCGCTGGGACGTGGCGACGATCGTCGCCGACACCGCCGGCAGCAGCTCCATCGCCGGCAACGACGCCGCGGCCGTCGACTTCGCGACCGACGAGGCGGTCGACCTCCGCGAGACGCTCCGGGAGCGACTCCGCGTCGCCGTCGCGGAGCGCCGCGATCGGCGTGACCAGTTCGAGTGGTTCGACGCCGACGCGGAGGACGTTGGCGAAGCCGACGGGGGGGCCGACGAAGCCGACGGGGAGGCCGGCGATTCGACGCCAGGTTCGGGCGAGGCCACTCCCGAGGGAGACGAGACGGCGTCCGAGACGGACGGAGCGACACCCACACCCGACGCCTCGATTCCGGACGCCGACGACGCTCCCGCCGCGGGGAGCGACGAGGACCGATCGGACGTGCCGGACGACGGCGTGATCCGACCGGACTTCTCGGGCAGCGGTCGCGACTACTCCCGGCCGGCGGAGCGCATCGACACCGGCGAGTACGCGGTGGACCGGAACCCTTCGGACATCGACCGACCGACCGAGGACCGGGAGGCGGGGAGCGGCGGCGACGAGAAGGAACAAAGAGACAGCGCCGACGGAGACGCGGTCGGCGACGGCAACGAGACGACCGACGACGGCGGTCAAGCGGCTGACGACGGCAACGAGACGACCGACGACGAGAAGTAGCGCGTCTCACTTCCGCTCGTGCCGTCCGCACCGCTCGGGCCGCCTGCCCCGCTCACGTCGTCCGCGCCGCGTCACGGATGGCGGGACCGGTCCTCACTCGTCGAGCAGCTGTTGGGCGATCGTGTTCCGCAGGACCTCGCTCGTCCCCTCGTAGATCTCGTTCAGCTTCGCGTCCCGGTAGAACCGCTCCGCGGGGAAGTCCTTCGTGTAGCCGTAGCCGCCGTGGATCTGGATGCCCTCGTTGGCGACCTCGCGAGAAATCTCTGAGGCGTACAGCTTCGCCTGCGCGGCCTCCTTGATGTAGTCCTCGTCCCGCATCTTCAGGTCTGCCGCCTCGTGCATCAGGAGTTCGGCGGCCCGAATCTTCGTGTCCATGTCGGCGAGCTTGTGCTGGATCGCCTGGAAGTCGGCGATGGGGCCGTTGAACTGCTCGCGCTCCTGCGCGTAGTCGGCCGCCTCGTCGAGCGCGGCGCGCGCGATCCCGACCGAGCGCGCCGCGATCGTGATCCGGCCGCCGTTCAGGGTTTTCAGCGCCTGGACGAACCCGTCACCCTCTTCGCCGAGCCGGCGCTCCGCCGGGACCCACATGTCGTCGAACCGGAGCTCTGCGGTCGGGCACCCCTTGTCGCCGAGCTTGTCCTCCGTGCCCTCCACGATGAACCCGTCGTCCTCCTCGGGCCGGACGACGAACGAAGAGATGCCTTTCCGCCCCGCATCGGGGTCGGTCTTCGCGAACAGCGTGACCGTGTCGGCGACCGAGCCGTTCGATATCCACAGTTTGCCGCCGTTGACGCGGTAGCCGTCGCCGTCGCGCTCCGCGGCGACGCCGCTCCGGTCCGAGGCGTCCCCCGCCTCGCGCTCCGCGGTGGTCGACATCGCCGGCACGTCCGAGCCCGCCTCGGCCTCCGAGAGCGCGAAGGCGCCGATGTCCTCGCCGGTGTTGAGCGCGGTGAGGTACGTCTCCTTCTGTCGCTCGTCGCCGAACTCGTACAGCATGTTGCCCGCGAGCGACGTGTGCGCGGCGACGACGGTCCCGAGCCCCCCGGAGCCGCGAGCGATCTCCGAGAGCCCGATCGCGTAGCTGTGGTAGTCGAGCCCGGCGCCCTCGTACTCGACCGGGAACGGCATCCCCATCAGCCCGAGGTCGGCCATCTCGTCGATCAGGTCGGCCGGGAACTCGTCGGTCTCGTCGATCTCGGCGGCGCGCGGGACGACCTCCTCGTCGACGAACGACGCGACCGTATCCCGGATCTGACGTTGCTCTCCGGAGAGCGTGAAGTCCATGACCGAGGGTGTCGTCACGGTAACTTATCGGTTTCTACACGGTTGTGCACGGGTCCGGTGTTGGGCGGGACGCCACCGCGGCGGACGCGGGCGAAAGGCGGGCACCGCGGAGCCGCGATCGGCTCGCCGAGCGTCTCCGACGTTCCACGAGGCTTTTTATGCGTTGTGCCGTAAGTGTCCGTAACCGAATGAGCGGACGAGAACACGGTCCCGGCGAGCCCGACCTTCCGTGGTGCCACGAGGCGGTTCAGGGCGTTTCACGGACCTTCGCGCTAACGGTCGACGTGTTGGAGGAGCCGATGGCCTCGCACATCTGCGTGGGGTATCTCCTCTGTCGAGTCGCCGATACCGTCGAGGACGCCGGACACATCCCGCCGGAAGCCCAGAGCGACGTGCTACGTACGTACCGACGAGCGATCGACCCCGACGAGGACACCGACATCGCGGCGTTCCGCGAGGCGGTCGACGAGTGGCTTCCGGCGCCCGCCGAGCGCAACGACGACTGGGAGGTCGTCGCCGAGGCGCCGACGATCGTGGCGACGTTCGCCGAGTTCGACTCCGAGGCCCGCGAGGCGATCGTCCCGCCCGTGCTAGAGATGGTCGACGGGATGGCGATGTTCGTCGACCGCCACGCGACCGAGGGCGGGCTCCGCATCGACGACCGCGACGAGCTGGAACAGTACTGCTACTACGCCGCCGGCACGGTCGGGAACCTCATCACGAACCTGCTCACCCGCGGCGACGTCACGGAAGACCGCGCGCGACAGCTGCGGGACACCGCCGAGGAGTTCGGGCTCCTCCTCCAGCTCGTGAACGTCTCGAAGGACGTCTACGACGACTACACCGAAGAGAACAACGTCTACCTCCCGGCGGAGTGGCTCGCCGACGAGGGGGTCGACCAAGAGCGCGTCGTCCACCCCGACAACCGCGAGTCGTCCGCCCGCGTCGTCGACCGGACCGCCGAGTACGCTCGCTCGTTCCTCGACGACGCGCAGGCGTACCTAGAGACGATGCCGCTCTCGAACGGGAACACGATGGAGGCGTGGACCGTCCCGTATCTGCTCGCGGTCGGCACCCTCCGCGAGCTCAGCTCCCGCCCGGAAGACGCGCTCACCGAGACCGGCGTGAAGATCTCCCGTCAGGAGGTGTTCGCGGTGATGTCCGTCGCCGGCGACGCCGGTCGTGACTCCCTCGCGGACCTCCGGCAGACGATCGCGCGAACCCCCTTCCACCGAGCCGTCGAGCCCGCCGACTGACCGCGCTTCTCGTTCCGCCGCGTTCCGCTCCGCGCTCACAGCCGCGAGCGCGCCCTCGCGACCGCCGGTACGCGCACGCCGATCGTCTCGGCGAGCGCCTCGGCCGCGCTCAACAGCCACTCGGCGCGCTCGACGCGGGAGTCGAGGTCGCCCGGCCCGATCCGGTACGACGCCACCAGCTCCTCGACGGTCGCCCCGCCGATCCACTCGTCGAGGATCCGCGCCGTCTTCACCGACTCCAACCACTCCTCGAAATCGTCCGGTTCGTCCATCGCCGTCGTCAGCGCTCCAGCGTTCGCCCGCGCGAACCGGTAGATCTCGGCGCGCTCCGCGTTGCCGAGGTACGTGTCCTGCATATCCGGCGTGTCGCAGACCACCTCGAAGACGGTGAGCGTCGTCGGGTTCCGCATCCCCGCCGCGGTGCGCAGCCCCGAGACGATCCGCTCCGCGGTCTCCGGTCTGACGTACTGCTTCGAGGCCGTCGATCCGACCGGGGTAGCCGCCAGCCGGTACGTCTCGACGCCCCCGGTCTCCCGCCGAACCAGCCCGGCCGCCACGAGGTCGTCGACCGCGACGGCGACGGCGTCGGCCAGTCCGCCGGCGCCCGCCTCCCGGGCGTAAAACGTCCCCTCGAACACGTCGAGGATCTCGGCCTCGCTCTCCGCGAAGCCGGTCGCGATCGCCGAGAGGACGTGCGTCCGCAGCGACGCCGGATCGGTGAGCTTCGATTCGACCGCCTCCGGCTCCCCCTCGACGTACCGCGCGACGAGTTCGGCGCGGGTGTCCTCGTCGCCGACGAGAACGGCCTCGCCGTACGGATCTAACCCCGGTCGCCCGGCGCGGCCGCACATCTGGTGCACCTCGAGCGTGGGGAGCCACTCCATCGCCGAGCCCGCGTACCGCTTCTGGTCGCGCACCACCACCCGCCGTGCGGGGACGTTGACGCCGGCGGCCAGCGTCGGCGTCGCGCAGATACAGGCGATCTCCCGGGCGCGGAACGCCTCCTCGACGACCGCCCGGTGACCGGCCCGCAGCCCGGCGTGGTGAAACGCCACGCCGACCCGCAGGCAGTCGGCAAGCCGCTGGCCGGTCGCGGTGCCGTCCACGTCCGCGACCTCGTCGGCGGCGGCTGTCGCGGCCGACTCGGTTCCCAGCCGCTCGGCAAGTCGGTCGTCCGCGAGCCGCTCGGCCAGCGCGACCGCCTCGGTCCGCGATCGGACGAACGCGAGACACTGGCCGCCCTGATCGACGGCGTCGGCGACGAGGGCGGCCGTGACTTCGGTGTCGCCGGGCGGACCGTCGTCAGCGCCTCCGGCCTCCGCTTCGCCGACGGCGGCGTTCGGGACAGCCACCGCGGTCGTCGTCCCGTCGTCGAACGTCACGTTCCCGCCGACCGCGACGCCGGTGCGGAGGTCGACGGGGCGCCACTCGGACTCCACCAGGGCCGCGTCCAGCCACTCCGCGATCGCCTCCGGGTTGTCGACGGTCGCCGACAGCGCGACGACCTGTAGCTCGGGGTTCCGCCGACGAAGGGTCGCGAGAGTGACTTCGAGGGTCGGGCCGCGGCGCTCCGCCCCCAAGAGGTGGACTTCGTCGACGGCGACGCAAGCGAGGTCGTCGACCCACGACGCGCCGTTCCGGATCGCGGAGTCGACCTTCTCGCTCGTGGCGACGACCACGTCGGTCCCCGCGAGCGCCTCGCCCGTCGCGTCGAAGTCTCCCGTCGCGATCGCCGCGTCGACCCCCGGCAGCGCCGCGAACGCCTCGTACTTCTCGCGGGCGAGCGCGCGGAGCGGACAGACGTACAGTCCCGGCCCGTCCGCGGTCACCAGCGCCAGCTCGGCGATGAGCGTCTTTCCCGACGCGGTCGGCACCGCGGCGACCACGTTCTCGCCCGCACAGACGCCGGCGTCGACCGCGGCCGCCTGCGGCGGGTACAGCTCCCGGATCCCCCGGTCCGCGAAGTGGGCGACGAACTGCTCCGGGAGCGGGAGATCGCGAACGCGCATTCGACAGTAGCTTCGCCCGGACTGTACTTAAAAAGTCGCGCGGGACGGCGTCAGTCTTCGGCGCCGGCGTCGTCGGTGTCGAACTCCTGAAACAGCTTCTCGAAGTCGTCGTCGGTCTCGGTGACGGCCTCCAGCGACTCGTCGGCCCGCGACCGGAGCTCCTCGATCCGGTCGGTGAGCCGCTGGTACTCCTCGTTGTCCGTGAGTTCGGTGGCGCTCTTTTCCGTCTCCAGCATCGCCTTCTTGGAGGTCAGCGAGAACAGCTCCTGCATCTCGGTGTCGTACTCTCCGCGGCGCAACAGCCCCTCGACCGTTTCGTGGAGGGTGTCGCTCGTGACCGGCTTCACGAGATAGTCGTCGAACCCCATGTTCAGGATGTCGAAGTCGGGTTCGACCGCGGTCACCATCGCGACGCGGCAGTCGATGCCGCGCTCGCGGACCGCAGTGAGGACTTCATCACCCGAGAGCCCCGGCATCCGCCGGTCCAACAGTATCGCGTCGACCTCGTCGTCGGCCTCGTCGATCTCGTCTAACGCCTCCTGACCGCCGTACGCGGTCCGGACTCGATACTCGTCGCCGAGCCACGCGGCGTACAGGTCGGCCAAATCTGGTTCGTCCTCCACCACGAGGACCAGCGGCGGTTGCTCACTCATGGATGACCGGAGCGACGACGTGTTCGCTCACACATTTCGTCTCTTCGCGGACTATATTAAAATACCTCTTCGGGTCCGCCTCACCGGTTCCGAGAGGCGTGGAGATGCGATCGGGGGCCGACCCGGACCCGAGCGCCGTTACCGCCGCGTCACTCGTTCGGGCTGTAGTTGGGCGCCTCGTCCGTGATCATCACGTCGTGCGGGTGGCCTTCGGTCTGGCCGGCGCTGGAGACGCGAATGAATTCGGCGCGCTCGTGGAGCTCCGGAACCGTCTCCGCGCCGACGTACCCCATGCCGGAGCAGATTCCGCCCGTGAGCTGGTGGAGCTCGGAGGCGAGGCTCCCCTTGTACGGGGTCGCGGCCTCGACGCCCTCCGGGACGAACTCCTCGTCTTCGTCCTCCTCCTTGAGGTAGCGGTCGCCGCCGCCGGATTTCATCGCCCCGACGGACCCCATTCCGCGGTACTGCTTGTACTTCTTCCCCTGCATCGTGATGACGCGCCCCGGCGCCTCGTCGGTCCCGGCGAAGTACGAGCCGAGCATGACCGCGTTCGCGCCCGCGGCGAGCGCCTTGATGGCGTCGCCGGAGTAGCGGATCCCGCCGTCGGCGATCACCGGCACGCCGTGTTCGGCGGCCACGTCGGCCACCTGCGAGACGGCGGTCATCTGTGGCATCCCCGCGCCGCTCACCACGCGGGTGGTGCAGATCGAGCCCGGACCGATGCCGACCTTCAGCCCGTCCGCGAAGTCGACGGCGGCCTCGGCGGCCTCGCGCGTCCCGACGTTGCCGACGACCACGTCGGCGTCGACGGTGCCTTTGATCGCCCGCGCCGAGTCGAGCACGTTGAGGTTGTGGGCGTGCGCGCAGTCGATGAAGATCACGTCGACGCCGGCCTCGTCGGCGGCGACGGCGCGCTCCTCCTCGAAGGGGCCGACGGCGACGCCAGCGAGCAGGCGACCGTCCTCGTCGCGAGCGGCCTCCTCGTGCTCTCGGCGCTGGAGGATCCCCTGCATCGTGACGAGCCCGACGAGCCGGTCGTCCTCGTCCACGATCGGGACGCGCTCGATCTTGTGGTCGTACATCAGCTCCAGCGCCTCCCGGGCGTCGACCTCCTCGGGTGCCGTGATGACCTCGTCCGTCATCGCCTCGCGGACGGCGTCGTCCTCCCCGACCTCGAGGTAGGGTCGGATGTCGGTGCCCGAGATGATCCCCAGAACCGTGTCGTCCTCGTCGACGACCGGGGCGCCGGAGACCCCCTGTTGCTCCATCACGGCGTCGGCCTCGCGGACCGCGTCGTCCGGCGAGACGGTGACGACGTTCTCCCGGCGGATAACGAGCTCGTGCGCGCGCTTGACGCGCTCGACCTCAGCGGCCGTCTCCTCGACGGTCATGTTGCGGTGGAGGACGCCGAGCCCGCCCTCGCGAGCCATCGCGATCGCGAGATCGCTTTCGGTGACGGTGTCCATCGCCGCCGAGAGGACCGGGACGGTGAGTTCGACGTTCTTCGAGACGCGCGCCGAGAGGTCGGCGTCGTCGGGTTCGACACGGCTCTCTTTGGGTTTCAACAGTACGTCGTCGAACGTCAACGCTTCCGGGACGTCGAGTTTCGCCGAGAATCGGCCGGTGTCTGTCGCCATATAAACCGTCGTCAGTCCCCGATAAAAAGCGTTGCGAGTCAGCACAGACGTGTACGTCGTTGTCATCCGAATTCACGTAATAGTCACGATTGTGGATCAAAGTGGGTTAGAGCGCAACGTGTTCCGGATCGTCAGCGCTCGACGTCGTCGTCGCTCCGCCGCTCTTCCGTTGCCGTCGACGAGCGGTTATCTGCCCGGTCAAAACGCGGCTGCGACGGCCGGCGACCGATTGATCGTCCGTCCGAAACGAACGGCGTCTGAGCCGGAACGTTACCCGTTTGTGGGTCATCCGTACGGTGTCGTGACGTATCGAACAGGGATCGGTGGCCATGGGGGATTATCGCCGACGGATCACCGACTGTATCTCGGTTCAGTCGTCGTATCCATGACGAACATATAAGTGGTGTACACCAACCTCTCGTTCCGTGCGGGCACGTCTCACACAACCTTTAACGCAACCGAAATAGATATATGAAGTATGGACTCCGACAGTCCCGTGAACGCGCGCATCGCCGGCCAGCCGATCTGCAACCTCGGCGCCCGCTTTACAGCCGGCAATTCGCGCAAACGCTTTACATGGGCTCGTCGGGCCGCTCGCGGATTCGACTCCGTACGCCGGGCCCCCGGCTATCGTGGGTCGTCCGCTTCCTACCGTGTACCCGTCGGTCAGGGTCATCGTCCCTGAATGAGCGTCTCACGTCATCCGATCGCCCTCCGGCTGGAACAGCAGGTCGGGAGCGCGACGAAGCTGCTCGCGACCGTGATGGTGCTGCCGCTCGTCGACGGGATCTTCCCCGCCTTAGTTGTGGCTGGCGTCCTGACGACCGCGACCGGCGTGGTCGAGACGGGGATCCTCATCTTCGGCGGCTCCGCGACCGCCGCGGTGATCCTCGCGGAGATGGACGGCAGCCGCCGACAGATGGCCGGCTCCGTGCTCCTGATCGGCGCGATCATCATCCCGCTCGCCGCGGTCGAGGCCGCCTTCGCTCCCACGTTCAGGGAGTTCCTGAACCTCCCCGTCTTCGAGCGCTTCGCTGGGCTGGTGATCCTCACGATCGCCGCCAAGACCGCGAGCTCGGAGATCGGCGAGCACCTGCCGAGCCCCGGCGTCATCATCGCGCTCGGGCTCGTCGCCAGCTTCGAGCCGTCCGGGTTTGAACTTCAGACCTCTCCCGAGTACGTCCTGAACGGCGCCGCCGCGGCGAGCGTCGGCGTCGCGTTCGCGCTGGCGATCGCGCTGCTGTCGCCGCATCTCCGAGGGCGCGTCGACATCGACCGGTTCCGGTTCGGCTCGGCCGTCGCGCTGGGCGTACTCGCGCTGCCGATCCTGCTCGGCCCGTTCAACCTCATGCAGACTGAGGCGCCCATCGCGCTGGCGGTGCTCGCCGTAACGACCCTGTTCGCCTACGATCCGAACGCCGGGCCGGCGGACGGTCTCGCGGACGAGGGCCCTGGCGACGATACCGACAGCGACGACCCCGACGCCGGTGCTGACGGCGACGCCGACAGCGCGGGCGAAGCCGACGACGCAGACACTGCGGCCGACGCGGACGACGAGGAGGACGCGGACCCGACCGAGCCCCCGCTCGACGCGCCGACCGCGCCCGGCCCCATCGTCGACGACGACGTGGCGGTGATCGCCGGTAGCGAGCCGTCGGCGGCGAGCGACGACGCGGACGGTGCGGACCCCTTCGCGGACGACGACTCTCGGGCGCCCTGGCTGTAGACGCAGGGGTGTCCGGGAACCGGTGAGATGCGGACGACGAAGCTCGTTCTCTCCCCCGCGTGTCGCCGGGGTTTAGGTGCTCGGCGGTGTACGGCGGGTATGTCCAATCGCGTCGTGCAGGGGCGGATGGTGACGCCCGAGAAGCTCGCGGAGCTGGTCGAGGGCGCATCGGTGCTCGAAGCCGAATCGATCGCGGACGCCGATCGCGACTGTCCGGAGTGCGGCGGCGACGTCATCTCCGTCGGCTACATGCCGAGCGTCACCGAGTTCGTGACCGGCTACAAGTGCCAGGAGTGCGACTGGAGCGCCGACGACCGGGAGGAGTGAGCCACGGCGTCGCCGCCGCCTCGCGGCGCCGATTCACCGTCCCGTCGTCCGATCGCTCGCGATCGAAACCCCTTTATCCGCGTTTCAGCAAGCATCTGTTGCGAGATCACGCGGGGCTGTGGCCAAGCCAGGCATGGCGACTGACTCCAGAGGCTTGCGCCCGGGACGACACTCCAGACTGATATACCGAGCGGCCGACTGATCATCGGTCGTGTTGACGACCCTCTGGAGTTCCGAGGCGCACCGGAGATATCAGTCGATCGGGGGTTCAAATCCCTCCGGCCCCACTTCCAATTCTACAGATAGCTAATGCGCCGAAGGCGAGGGTGTGTTTATAAGACAGTGGAACAGGCTCTGGAGGGTTTTGTTAACCCCATGTGTTGGGGGTCGGCCGGGTACTGCGATTTTGATAATGAAGGTCAGTAAATGTGGTCCGACCCCATCAATAAGATAAATATGTATTACCAGTAACTATTATGTGTGCCCACACAACTCCTCGCAAAATTGCTTGAGATCACGTATAAAGAGGTTCAAACCGATTTATCAGAACGCTCTTCTGTAGGAGATTGTTGATACTGCTGAGCTGTGGCTGTCGAGTCGAAGAGGACAAGGACACCGCGTTAGCGGTGTCCGACACGAATGATTCCACTCGATGTGTTTGGGTCGGAATCGGTCGCAGCGGACCTGTTACAGCAGGTTCGCTGGCGTGACGG
>NZ_NHOA01000090.1 GCF_002727125.1 Halorubrum persicum | reverse complement strand
TTTGTGAAGTACTGAGTATGGGCCTTGTTTAGACGGTTGATTCCGATCAGTCTGAGAGCTGTGTCACTCGGATTGCCGTACTCGTCTCTCCGCAGAAGTACCACATTTTCTAGGAACTGAAGCGGGACGGATTGGGTGTGCAAACCAAGACCGCCCGCTTCGCAGAGACGGTTGTAACGCTTGCTCAAAAAGCCGTCGCTGGTGAGCCAGCTTCCGCATACCGACCCGGAAAAGAGAGGTATGCCGACTGGGTAATTCTCGCCGTTCAGGGGTTCAAAGAGTATCTTGAACACGATTACCGGAAATTAATGGATGTTCTCCGAGAGATGCCGAGAGTAGCAGACTCACTTGGTTTGACGGTCGAGACGCTGCCACACTTTTCGACCGTCTGTGCGCGCAAGCAAGCGATCCCGATGAAGCGGTGGCGAGCGATCCTCAACGCGTCGGTCGAACTGTATCAACTCGGAGATGTCCAAGCAATCGACGCAACCGGCGTGGATCGCGTTCAAGCTAGTCAGCACTACGCGAAACGAACAGATTACACGTTTGAGGCGGTCAAAACCACGCTACTCATCGATTGTGAAACGAGCGCGATCATCGATATACACTGCTCGATGAAACAACCGCACGATACCCAAGTTGGTTTGCAGGTGTTAGTGCGGAACCTCGACGATCTAACGGCTGTGGCGGCGGATAAAGGATACGATTGGGAAGCACTCCGGACGAGGTTGCGGGCTGAAAGTATCACACCACTGATTCCGCAACGCGGCCCCGGATTCCGAGGATGGGCGAGAAAATTACTCATTCACAATCGGGAGTATAACCAGCGTTCGAACGCTGAATCCGTGTTTTTCGGATTTCGACAGCGATACGGTGAGACGCTGTGGGCGAGAACATGGTTCGGTCAATTCCGCGAACTTGTCATGAAATCAGCGGTGCGAAACATCGAACGCGCAATCGAGGTGGTAGACCGCTGAACGTTGGCGTCTAAACAACGCCCAGAGTATGTGGCCAGCACCGCGACCCCATTATATTCTGTATTTGAATCCTGAATCAACTAATAGAACGCGCCCGACTATCGACTGTCATGGATTCAATACAGGGTAACGCAGATCCTGTATTTCGATTTAATAATTATCCGTCAACGCCTTATGCAACTTCTCTATAGCCACTGCCATCCAAGGCCGTGTATCACAATAACAACCAGCACCCCAAAAGCCGCTGTACCCGCCATGTAGAGAATCATAATGATCCCCATTTGTTTCATACTCATTTCTCCTTCAAGCGCATCTAAAACTTCCATGAGACTATTTAATAATCTAGCTTGATAAATCCTGATGGATACCTGACTTATTGAGTGTTCTATATTTCAGAGAAATGATTTAATAAAGCATGCGGCTACCTTAGAATGGGCCCAGTGTGTTTGTCCGGCAATCTGTACTGACCGATCACTCTCTCACGAAGATCGGCCTCGGTTCGTACTATGCCCGCGCTCTGTATTCAGCACCGTCTGAATGGCCCCCAGACATCTGGCAGAAACAACATGACCGATACAGAGAGTGGGCTCAGCACACGTTTATCGAGGTGCGATTCAATTCGCGGCCTCCTGTGATTTGAATAGCCCTCGAAGGAGGAGGACTCCGCCGATGATGGACAGTAGCCCACCAAGTACAAGTACCAACGACTGTATGGATACTGTGGCTATTGTGCCTGAAAGGGATGTATTCAAGGCTATCAGAAGACCACCACAGGCAAGGATTCCAAGAACTCGATTGTCCATCTGACAACTACACGACTCCCAGACAAGATAAATTTTAGCGGTCTCATTTCTTGTATCTATCTGCCGTACTCACGTCTGTTCCTGACCGATTCGCGCTCTGTATTCAGCATAGCCTCTCCAAACTATCAGCATCTGAGGATTTCAACAGAGCTGCCACGGTTGATGTTGGCTGTGACGAGTGTTCTAGAGGTATTGATAAAGAGCAAGACAGCTGATCACCCGCCGAAATCGGTGGCTATAGTAGCTGCTCAACACCGTCGTAATTCCTTATGTAACTCTTGCTTCCCGGTGTTATCTATATGTTACATAAGGATTTGATATCGGACCTCGTGTGAACGAAACCGAAAAACGCCCGTTGCGGGTTTGTCGTGCTACCGAGTGGGAGGAATTAGCGCAATAATCACGAGCAACATCTCACCAGAGTTCAAAATAGAACAATCAAGACTAATGAGTGCTAACTACTGAGCCACCCTACCAAATCTTTGTGATTCTCAGCCCATGTTTTTGCTTTACGGTATATTACAACCGACGCATGAGCAGAGAAGGAGAGCAGGCTTACAGCTAACAGTATCGCGACGAGATTCTGAGTATCATAGGGAATTGATTCGCCAAAGTTGCTAGATGCGATGAATGATATGATAACTGCAAATAGGAAAGAGTAGATTCCAACCTGCGATGTCGCATCAGAGAACGGGCCAAACTGTGTGTTCTGCCTCTGATCCTGCCGGTGTTGGATTATTTTGTCTGCGAGAGCCGGTGGTACCTGATCAGCGCTGATATCATCCCAGTTTGGTTCGCTTGATTTTATGATTGTATCTACTTTCCCACTAACCTCTCCAGCATCATTGGGTGTCCAAAAGACTAGCCCCCGAGAATTTGTATAGGCGATTGTACCCTCTTCGTTGGCG
This sequence comes from Halorubrum persicum, assembly GCF_002727125.1. GTDB lineage: Archaea > Halobacteriota > Halobacteria > Halobacteriales > Haloferacaceae > Halorubrum > Halorubrum persicum. Next base: position 10,540 of record NZ_NHOA01000090.1, on the reverse strand, counting down.
AGTTTCTTTAGCCTGTTCCGAAGCTGATCCGATTTCAGTTCATCAACCACATTTGCGACTTCACTCGTCGTCACGAACGGTGCGTCGCTCGCTTCGAGGACAGCAGCAACCCGAGCGCGCAGCTCTTCGTCAGAGATCTTTTCAGCCGGTTCAGAGGAGTCTTTCTGGTCCATCCCACTCACGTCCTTGAATTGGGTCTGGGTGGAATTCGGCTGAATACAAAATTCATCAGTCCGGTCTGCGCCGAATTTGGTTCGGACCGGTAATAGAAGTTAATATGCCGGGGGTTGTTGTGAAAACCACGCACGAAACGGTAGAATTGCACTGACGGCCACGCAGCTGGTCAGTCAGTTCTGGTATACCGGGGCAGATCAGTCGTCACCTTTGGCGAGGATATCGAGACTGACCCGCCCCGTGGGAGAGAACGGACTCTATGGACGAGTCCGTATGTGGGCATTAGACCGACCGGTTCTAAGATTACCGGTTGTCACAGCCCACCGTACGGCCGCCACTTCGAGTCCGAGACACAACACAGACACAAGACCGAAACAACGCAAACCATGATAGAAACACTGGTCTTCGTGGCGGCCGCGCTTGGAGCTCTGTACGTGACGGCAGGAGCAGCCGATCTTATTCTTGGTCAGCCACGAACGAGTACAGGCGAGTTCGCATCGAATCGGACAACTACTATTGAGGTGGCAGTGAAGATTGGGTGTCTTCTCGCACTCCTCTTCGTTGTCTTGGGGGCGCTTTAGCGGGCCCCCGCCTCATCCTATGTTTGGAAGCTACTGTGCGGGAGACTGGGTCTTCTGGACAGCATACGTGTGCGATGTCCTCGGTTGGCTTAACGAGGTACTGTTAGCCGTGTAAACGTAAACTGGTCAGAAAACACAGGAATGGCCGGGACACCGTCTCGGCTAAGACCTTTTTACAGATCGGATGAAACAGCAAAATATTGCGAACTAGGTTTGGCAAATAGCGTAGTCCAGATGATCGCGAATTTAAGAAGCAGCTGCGTAGCTAATCTGTTTCAGCAACAATCGGGCTATAGGTGAGATCTTCATCGCCACTCCCTGCTCGAGCACTTCCCTCACCGAGGTCAGTGAGATAGTTCTGTGTGTACGCAACCTGTTTATCCGTCAGATTGTATAACTCACCCGTGAGAACATCGACGTCGTCGACGATCGGCCGGAGTGCCGTCATCCGGAAACTCGATCCACTGAATCCGTTCTTCATCCGCGACCAGAGCGTGTCTGCGAGTTCGACAATCTCGTCTTCGTACTCCTCAACCACGGACTCATCGGGCCAGGGGAACGCTGAGAGCTGCGTCCAATTGTGGTGATGCTGATTCCCGTACGTCATCCAATAGACGTAGTACAGCGAGGAGTTCAGCACTAAGAACGCTGTCTTTTGTTCTAATTCCGAGTCAAAGTAGACTGGGTCTACATCGGTTGCATCGTATAGCTTTCCCAGCATGGGGTTCATCCAGTAGCCGACCCCTCGGGTCCGCCATACTGAATAGGCATCACAGTCAGGCTGATCTCGGGTATACTTGTCATCGAAGATTGTATTGGACTGCTCCTTCAGCGTTGTTAGCAGCTGATGTTTCGTTTCTCCTCCGATCTTGGGGAGGAGTGGCCCGTCAGAACCCTTGCCACCGATACGGTCTCTAAGGATCAGCCCATCCACTGGACTGTATTCGAGAGTTTCGAAGCGGTGCTGTCTGTTATCTCGGTTGAACACGGTGAAGTCGCTCGTGTGGATGCCCCCCGTCGTATCTGTGTTCTTCTGTCCCGAAAGGAGCGCAACACGGACTAGTGCGTTCTCGAAGACACCGACCCGTCCCCACATCCCGAAACAGGCCACACGTGCGGGGTCAAGCGTGGAACGGAGCAGATCGTGGAACTCCTCAAGCGATGACTGATAGATTAACCGGAGGGTCGTGACGTTGCCGAAGTAGCCCTGGTCGGCCGTCAGTTGTAGCTGGCGTTCGACGAACGGCGCCGAGACATCGTTCACTGAGCTAGTGAGGTACGGCGCGGTGAACATCTCCTCATTTTGATTGAGGATGTCGCCATAGGGCGGGTTGCCGATGACGATATCAAACTCAATCTCGGGATGCATTCCGTTGGCTTCCTCGAGTGGCAGGACCTCGGGGAACTCGATGTCCCAGTGCAACGGCTTTCCCGTGATATGCTCGAGATCGTACCGTGTCGGCTGCCGCTCGACGACGTCGAAGACGAACCCGGAGTCGAGGAGTCGGCGGAGATCGTCGGCGATGTTTTGGTGTTCTGCGAGCTCGCCACGTGCGCCACCGGCTTCTTGGATGCGCTCCCCGACGTCGAGTGTCGCACTCTTGTTCGTGTCCCGCCACTCTTGCCACTCGAACCCGGCATCAGCAAGCAGTTCTTTGTCTTCTTCAGAGAGTGCGATCGTGTCGCCGTCCTCATCCCACCGCTGAGCCTTCACGGACTGTACGGTCGGGTGGAACTCGCCGTCCGGGATCGACGCAACGAGGGCATCGAACTCCTCAGCGCCAGTTACCTCCGACTCAAACGTGTGAGTTAGGTTTCGGAGGAACTTCTCATCACGGTCGCTGCGAATCCGCTGTTCAAGTTCCATCACCTCTTGGCGCGTGCCCTTGTTCTCGAACTTGTAGGCACGCCGCTTTTTTGCGAGCGTTGGGAGCCGCTCGTCAATAGCTCCGAACTGTGTCTGTACATCCCCTCTGACCGGGAAGCCAACGAGGGAGTTTCCGGCGACGATATTCACATCGATGTTGGGGAGCCGTCCGAACTTTTCGTTCCAACTGTTGCCCTCGATGATCTTCAGCCAGATGCGAAGCTTTGCGATCTCGACGGCGACGTCGTCTACGTCGACGCCGTAGATGGCGTGGAGTGCGAGCTCCTGCTTCGCGTCGTATCGCTCCTGGGGCGAAGGCTCTTCGCCGCCGTTGAGCCCACGGAGGAGCGAGAGCTGTACCTGGTGGAGCTCTTCCATCGCTGTCGTCAGGAAGTGCCCAGAGCCGCAGGCTGGGTCTAGGATGGTTAGGTCTGTGAGCCGGTCCAGCACGTCCTCTAGCGCACTCGGATTCGCACCGTACATCGCTGCGCCGTCTTCGACGTGCCGCAGGACCTCACTGAGGTCTGTCTGCTCAATCTGGGTGCGGACGTACTCCTCGGCATCGTCGTCAGAGTGCTCAACAAACGCCTTGACGAAGAGGTCCTTCACCTTCGGATCAACCGTCTGCTCGGAGAGGTGGCGTGTCACGTCGTTGGGTGTGTAGTACGCGCCGATCTCTTTCTGGCGTCCTTCTTCACCGCCGATGTGGTTGATCGTCTTCTCGAACACGCTCCCGAGGATCGCCGGATCGAAGTTCTGTCCGCTCATCTCCAACCGGTGCCCCTCGATGAGGTCCTCGATGACGGTGGGAAGTGTCCGGTCCACGAGGTTGTACTGCGACTCGTTCGGGACGTTCTCACGGAAGAGCCCGCCGTTCAGGTACGGTACATCTGCGTACCGGCCGGTTCGGAGTTTTGGACGGCGCTCGCCTTCGTCTGTATTGAACAGATCGTAGAACAGCGGCTTGATATACGCCTCGTAGAGCGTTCCGGGGATGGACTCGGCATTGTCCTCGTAGTCTCGAACCAATGTCCGCAGGAAGCCGTTTGGGAGGACGTCACGCGTTTCGAGGAACTTGATGAACAGCAGGCGATTCATCAATGTGACGGCAAACAGGTCCTGGTCCTCCTCGGTTGCTGTCGCTGGGGCCTGGATGTCATCACGGACGCATGTGTCGTACTCGTGTTCGTCGCTTTCGCCGAACAACAGTTCGATGTATAGCTCGTAGAACTCCTCGACGTCCGCGGTCCGGGTGTCGCGGAATTCCTTTGGAGCGGTCTGGGTTAGGAGCGTGTGTAGACCCTCTGGGTTGAACACCGAGACGAACATCTCCAGCGTCTCCTCAATATCGACCTCATCTACACTGCCAGACCCCAAGTACCCGAGGTCACGGGCGACAGCGTTGATGACAGGTCGGAGGTTCACACGCTCTACCTCACTGAATTCAAGGAAGTCACCTCCGTGCTCGGCACGGTAGACCACCCACTCGAATCCATCAGTAGCAATCCCGTAGTCGGGCCAGGCCTTGTTTGAGAGATAGTCGCCAACGAGCTCCTGTTCAGCTCGGTCGATCTTATTTGGAGACTTGTTCTCTCCAATAACAACGAACTCACCACCGCGCTCAACCAGACGGAAGTCAGGGGCTTCCCGTTGGGTCGTGCCAGCAGCCGAACGTTGGCTGGCGGGACGGCCAGGTTCACGGTTCAGTCCGACGGCCTCAAGCAACGGCCAAATGAGATTCCCTTCAGTCCACTCTTCGGGCTGATTGCTTAGCGCGTCGATCGTGAGCGTTTCCTCGCCTGCGAGAATCTGTTCAACTAGGTGGGCGTCGGAAACGGTAGTGCCGAGGGTGTCCACAAAGTTCTCAAGCACTTCTCGCAACCGGCCTGGCTGGGTAGAATCGGGGGACATAGGAGTACTAAATCAATCGGATGAATTTGTGGACACACTCCTCCCAAGTTTACTTTCCGGTCGATGAGAGTGGCTACGAAAAGACACAGGTACAAATCGGATCAGGGCGGCGTCGGACCGGCGTATATGTACTCTGAAGACCTTGTAGCCTATTCGCGTTCTTTGTGCTGGTCCCGACTATCTCCCAGCGGTGGCTTACTCATCCTAGTGACCACATATCTTGGACGGTCGAACTACATGTCGAGATAGGGGCCGCAAGCTCGAAATATGGCACTGTAGCCGATTATCATGAACGTCAAATCTCAGTATTAGGTTTAAATGCTTAGCAAATAGTGACTTGGTATGGCTGAAGTTCAAGTAATCTTTCTTGCTATCTGTTTCCCAGTTCTTGCGATAGGACTCCACGAACTGACACACCTAATAGTCGCCCGGATTGCCTGCCCGCTTTCGATTGAACAGACCTCATGGGTCCCGTTCCGACTTCGCCTTGACTTTGAGAGACTGCCGGCAAAAGCCACACTCCGGATGATTGCACTTGCCCCTCTATTTGTCGGCAGCGTGGCTGCTGCCATCGCTATTCAAACCGGTATGTGGCAACAGATTAAAATCGCCGACCCGTACTATCTCCATCATCTTATGATAGCGTACTGGTTCCTCTATATCATTCCTAGCCCTGCAGATATTCGACTAGCCATTTGGCCGTCGGTAGAAGATACACAAAGTGTTCAGGTGAATCCACAATGAGTAGACAGTTAATTGATAAATTGAGAATAGACGACAATCGTGCTGTCGCGCCAGTCATCGGGGTCGTTATTCTGTTTGGGTTTCTGATCCTTGCGCTCTCACTGTACCAAGTAGAAATCGTTCCACAGCAGAATGCGGAGACAGAGTTCCAACACTCCGGAGAAGTCCGTAACGATCTTGTTGAGCTCAGAGCGGGCATTCTACAAGCTGGTAGTATTGACCAGCCACAGTATCAGACGGTTCAGCTGGGTACTGCTTATTCGACCCGCACGTTCACAATAAATCCACCTTCACCAGCTGGAACTATACGAACGACGGATCCATATCCGATCACGATCTCGAACAATAGTGGCACACCTGAAGGGACGATAACGATTCCAACGCGATTTATTGAGTATCAGCCAGGGTACAACGAGCTTGATCGCTCTCCGACGTGGTATGACGCATCCGTGCTCTACCTTGATGCCCGTGACGATGGGGGTGGAATCGCGGTGATTGAAGATCAAGCCCTCGTCGATAACGGAGAGGTACAGATTACAGCTCTCCAGAACGAGTTTCGTCGAAGTGGAACCGGCCAAGTTACGCTTGAACTTCGACCAGCTGAGAATGTCACTGGTAAAATTCCTGAAGGTGACCTCACTGTCACTGTACCGACTCGGTTGAGCGAGGACGACTGGGAAGCTAAGACGAATCTCCCGACCGATAGCGATGTCTACGACGGCGTTACGGACACAGGTGCTGACATCAACAACATGAATGTCTACAACCTGACGCTCAATACGACTGTCAATAATCTGACTGTAGATACAGTTGGCATACAGGAAGCACCTGAAGATCCAAATCAGAATTCTGATGCAAGTATTAGTGGCGATGGTACTGATGGTGGCGATGGTACTGATGGTGGCTCAACTCAGGCATTTGTATCTGAGTACAATGATAATTCAGCCGGAGGTTCACCTCAAAATGATTCTATCCCCCCGGCCTCTCCCATGGGGTCGTTAACTGATTTTTCAGTCATGCAAGAAAAAAATGATGGGCAATCTGCCCGATTAGATGAATCTGCACAAGATCGTGGGAAAAGGTATAGATTAGAAAATGGTTTTGTGTTTCGAGATATTACAGCCGGCAGCCATACTCTCTCAATTAATTATCAGGCTCCCGGCGAAACATTCGATGTAGTGGTAGTTGATTCGAATGGGGCAGAGATCGATAGTAGTACGACTTACACACTAGACAGTTCAATTAAAACTACAACAAATTTCCAACTTTCGCCGTCTGAAAGCCAATACCTTGATACTAATGGTGAGATATACTTAGTAATAAAAGATAATAGTCGGAGTGGATCCAGCGACCAAACACTAGATAGCTTATTCGTGGACTGGATGGAAATAACTGTACAGTAGTTTCCACTCGGAAGTAGTGGATTATTAGTGAGAATTTGTCAGTTCCGAGAACGTATAATTTATCCGGGATCTGCTCCGGTTTGAACGGGATGTTCAGAAATACTAGATTTCAAAAAATCGAAACAGCTCATTGCCAATAGTTAACAATACAGAAACACCCATCCTATCAACCTCTATACGGGCCAATTGCTCTCAAAATACGTCGAGAAGGTAGTGCTTCTCGCAAAGCCGTGTAAACCCGTACTGGTATAAATAAAGTAGACCTACACGAGAACACGACAAAGTTTGAGCCGTGCGAGTCATAACACACATCCGGGTATCGAAGAACCATATCTTTATTTCCGATCAGGGGAGCCCTGACCTCCTCAGCCCATGTGGTCAATCTCCGCAGACAGATACCCCTGAAGAGCGCTGACTGTTTCTTCTGCGACAGCTGAGGCCCCGAAGTCGCTCCGAAATCCGTGCTTGAGTTCGTCGCTCTCTAAGATTTCCAGTCCCCGCTCGAGTTGCTCCCGGAGCGTATTGTCGTCCCCTCGCCGTAGGTGGGCGTGACAGCGTCGAGGTCGATTTCTTCTGCGACTGCCAGGACGTCCCGAAGATCTGTTTCACGGCCGTTGTGGAGCTTTGCCGCGACGAGAACTGCCCCATCGATGACTCTGGCCGTCGTCGTCACTGTGCCCCCGCTTACCTCCTGTTGGTGGCTGTGGTCGTACAGGTAGCCGAACGACCACTGTGCCTCCGTCTGGCGACACCCGAGACCGTTTACCAAGGGATCGAAGCCGATCGGCTGTTGCGGCGTGAGCCGCTTCTCGTACTCGATCACTTCGGTGTCGTAGAACCACTCCTTTGCGTGGCTGTCCGTTTCCTCGAAGCCCTGCCGTTCGAGGAATTCACCGAAGTCAGCTTTGGAGTCCGGCGCGACGACGATATCGAGGTCCGTTGAGAAGCGAGTATTGAACGCTGAGACAGCGTAACCGCCGACAAGGACGTACTCATGGCCCTCTTGGGTGAGCTCCTCGAGCAGTTCGATGAGCGCGTCACTTCGGTTGTTGAAACTCATGGCTGCGCCCGTTCGGTCTCTCGATATGTGACGCCGATGTCGAGGTCCTCGTACATCCGGTCGAGCATTGCCAGCGCCGACTGGAACTGGGCGTAGTTCTCGCGCATATACTCGATTGTCTCTGCTCTCGGGATTACCGGGTACCCTTCGACGTGCTCGATGTCGAGTGAAGCGCGTGGCTCGAGGACGATCTGCAGCGGTCCGTCCAACTCGTCTTGGGGCTGTCGTTCGAATGCGGTAGGGGGGTCGAATGACTCGAAAAACGTCTCCCAGGCGTCGACGTCCTGCTCACGAACAGCGAGGAACAATGGATAATCGTCGGGCTCGCGACCGACTTGGTAGCCGCCTTGGGTCCACACGTAGACGGCGTCGATCCGCGTGAACGCGAACGGCCAGTCACCGAACTGTGGGATGACGTAGGTCTCCTCGATGGAGGGTGGACTGACGGCGGCGCTGGCAGCGACGAGCTCACGGGCTGCGTCGCGGACGCGCTCGTCGACGACAGTGAGGCCGCTGTCATAGGAAACGTAGCCTGCGTCTTCCAGTCGGTTGACGGCCTGCCTCACTGTCTCGTAGGGTGTGTGGAGGTGTTGGGCGACACGGCGAATGGAGTCACTACTCTCGATGGCGAGAATGGTCTGAGCCGCCGTGTCGTCGAGCACCTCGTACATTTGGTGGTTACCAATAATCCGGTAATAGTTAAAATTCTTACTAGCAGTCTGGGTATAGTGGCCCTCACCAGGTACCACCACTCAGGAGCCTCCATTAGATGTCTAGACTATGTAGATATCATAAGCAATTTGCACAATCTAAATAATGTAGATAATGTAGATCGTGCTCAGGAAATTTGCGCTTGATGTGGATGGTGGTAATCGGCATGAATACGTCGGGACTACAGAAAATACACATTATGCAAATTATGTAGAGCTGGCGGAGATTGTGATGGATGAGGATTGTATTGTCAATCTACGAAATGTACATAATGTAGATTGTGTAGGTAGCGTACGAAATCTGTCTGACGTAGAATTAAGTTGGACGAGTTTCATTGACCGCGTATGACCGGAGCAAAACTCACATCATCCACGAAACTCGCACAACCTTCAATATCTAAACAATGTACATTATTTACAAAATGTACAAAATTCACTTCTTGCGGAGGTGATGACCTATGAGTGCTGACAAGTTCGAGGGACTTCCTGGAGCAACTGTCTCGTTGCTCAAGGGAGGTGTGGGAAAATCCACCATCGCGCTCAATATCGCTGATCGACTCGCTGCTCGCGGCCATGAGACAGTCCTACTGGATCTGGATAAGGACGGGCATATGACGACCCAGCTTGGGTACGACGATGCGTACGACCGAGATGCTGACCTCGGTGACGCCCTCATCGATGGTGAGGACCCCGAAGACCTGCTTATTGAGACGGATTTCGGTGTTCATCTTCTCCCATCGAGCAACGAACTCGAGAACGTCGAGACAAGGCTGAAGGATGAACGGTTCGCAGACGTGAAGCTTCGGCGGAACGTCGTCGATCCGCTCATCCAAAACGGATACGACTACGTGATAATTGATGCTGCTGGCGGCCGTGGGAAGCTCTCCGATAACGCCCTTATCGCCGTCCAGCGCGTCATAGTCCCCCTGATTCCGCGTGCTGGCTCGATTAATGGGCTCAATAAGATGATTGAGCGCCAGATCTCCCCAATCCGGCAGAATATTGGATTGGATATCCTCGCAGTTACCCCGAATATGATTCGTGAAACAATGGGGCAACACAACGAGCATCGGACTCTCGTTGAAAATCTCAACCGGGAGTTTGGTTCGTTCGTCCCTGAGTACGCTCGTGTGGAGCCGGAGATCTTCGATGCTCTTGATGATTCTGAACAGACCCTCGAGAGTATTCCAAAGCCCGGAATCCGCGAACGGACTGCGATTTCCCGTGCTTTCAAGCAAGGAATGCCCGTCTCGGAGTTCGACGGAGATTGCGACCAAATCCCGAATTTCGACCACTTAGCGGACCTCGTGGAGGAACACAGCCATGCCTAATGAGGACGAGCGTTTTGGGGACGTCGCTGAACAGCTCAAACAAACGGAGGAAGGGGTAGAATCGGACGATGACGAACGTATTGACACTGAGGATGAACCGCAACCGGATGAGGAGATAGCGACTGAGGACACAGAGTCAGAAACTGAGTCCGCTCCTGAGCGGGATGAAGAGGATGTGGACGAATCTACCGGTGGGCCGGCCTTCTCCTTTGACGAGACTGATATGCACGGGTTCTATGTCCGAGAGGCGACGTGGGATGGTGTCACCCGAATGCGATCATCGGTGACTGCTGCATGCTCTATGTTTGATGTCCCCGAGTTTGAGGGAAGAGAGTTTCAAGATGCGTGTCTCCAGGTGATTGCGGACCACGGTGACGAGGTCGCCCTCCAAATCCTTCGAGAGCGTGGTATCGAAGCGGATGAGGAACGTGTGCAGGAAGTTGTGGAGATGCTGAGCGAGCAGGCTGCGAACGACTAAACGGGAATTCGATCAATTATCCCCACTATTTGAGTTTCGTGCATTTTGTACATTATGTAGATAGTGGGGTTGTCCATCTGCTTGGAGTCTTGCGATTATGCTCGAAAACGGTTCCGAACGCCTGTTGTCCAGGAGTTGAGACTTGCCTTTTCAATGCACAGAGGCAATCTCGTTTTGAGTCAATTACATCACATCACGTCTTCCTCCCATCATCACTGTCTCACTCAAGGAGGGGAACAGCATCGGTCCACAGTCGTTGGAAGTGCTGTGTTGAATAGATG
>NZ_NHOA01000022.1 GCF_002727125.1 Halorubrum persicum | reverse complement strand
GCGACGAAGTTCCCCTCCAGCGCGTAGATGGCCCACGTCAGTTGGAGCCCGACCAGCTCGGAGACCGTCTGGAGGGGAACTTCGTCGCGTGGATACAGGCGACGTTCGGCTCCCCGCAGCTGACGATGTACTTCTCGTCGGTGTACGTGTACGGGTACGTGTTCCTGGTCGCGTTCCCGTTCCTCGCGTACCTGGCCCTGCCGCGGACGACGACGGTGAAGCGGCTCATCGTCGCGTACGCGCTCAACTACGGGATCGGGCTCGTGTTGTACACGGTCGTGTTCGCGTACGGCCCGCGAAACGTCATGCCCGACATGGTGACCTCGCTGCTGTTCACACACAACCCGGAGTTCATGGCGCTGACGAGCGAGGTGAACGAACCCACGAACGTCTTCCCCTCGCTGCACACGTCGCTGTCGGTGACCGTCGGAGCGTTCGCGGTCCTGACCCGCCGGGAGTATCCGCTGTGGACGCCGATCGCCGCGTGGCTGGCGACCTCCGTGGTGATCGCGACGATGTATCTCGGGATCCACTGGCTCACCGACGTGATCGGCGGGACGGCGCTGGCGCTCGGCGCGGTGTACCTATCGTATCAGATCGTGGACGGCGAGGAGCGCCGAGACGAGAGCGGAGTAGGCAGAGAGGGGAGGCGGCGTCGCTGAAACGACTACCCCTCGACGAGCCGTTCGAGCTGCTCCGGCGGCACCGCGCCGCGCGCGGCGTGGCCGTCGTACGCGAACGTCGGGACGCCGGTGACCCCGCGCTCCCGCGCCGCGGTGAACAGGTCCGTAACGCGGTCGCGGAGGTCGTCGTCCGCGAGCGCCTCGTCGACGACGGCGGGGTCGAGCCCCTCCACGTCCGCTGCGATGTCGGCGAGCACCGCGCGGTCCCCGATGTCGCGGCCGTCCTGCCAGAGCGCCGCGAATATCGCCTCGTCGAAGGCGAGCCACGAGTCGGGCGCGGTCTCCCGCACGTGCACGGAGACGACCTGTGCCGGGAGCGAGTCAACGTCGGTCCGGAGCTCCTGGGCCATCTCGGCGTCGTACTCGTCCTGTAGGCGGCGGACGTTCTCGCGCGCCTGCTCGTAGTACTCCTCGTCTTTCCCGTTGTCGGCGGTGTCGTCGATCTCGCCGTCCGGACCGCGCTGGCCCGCCCGGAGGTCGAACGGGTGCCAGTCGATCGCGAGCGGCTCCGCCCGCGTCTCCTGATACCGCGCGAGCGACTGCCGGCCGAGGTAGCAGAACGGACAGACGTAGTCGGAGTAGACGGTGATCGACTCCGTCTCGTCCGGAGCCGGCTCCTCCGCGCCGTCCGCGGCGTCGGTGTTCGACATACCGCCGTTTCGACCGCGAGAGGCAAAGGCCGTTCGGCGGCGGCGATCGCCACAGTTTTTCATAACTAGGTGGTACCACCTGAGCATGACGCCCGCACGTGATCCCGTTTCGCCGCCCGTCGCGCTCGCGATCGCCGGCAGCGACGCCGGCGGCGGCGCGGGGATACAGGCCGACCTGAAGGCGATGACCGCACACGGCGTTTTCGGCGCGTCGGTCGTGACGGCGACGACCGCACAGAACACCCGCGGCGTCCGGGACGTGCACGCGGTGCCGTCGGCGCACGTCGCGAGCCAGTGTGACGCCGTCTTCGACGACTTCGACGTGGGTGCGGTCAAGACCGGGATGCTGGCCACGGCCGAGACGGTCGAGACGGTGACCGGCGTGGTCGAGGGGGGCGAGGCCCCGCTCGTGGTGGACCCGGTGATGGTCGCGGCGAGCGGCGACCGCCTGCTGTCGCCGGACGCGGAAGCCGCCTACGAGGAACTGATCGGGGCGGCGACGCTCGTCACGCCGAACGCCGACGAGGCCGAGGTGCTGGTCGACGCCCCGGTGGAGACCCCGACCGACGCCGAACGCGCGGGGAGGGAACTGGTCGCGACGGGCGCCGACGCCGCGCTGGTGAAGGGCGGTCACATCGGCGACGGGGCGCGCGTGACCGACACGCTCGTGATCGGGCCCGACGGAGGCGGGGACGGAACGGTCGACCCCGATTCGACGACCGCGCGCCGCTTCGAGAACCCCCGCGTCGCGACCGACGCAACCCACGGCTCCGGGTGCGCGCTGTCGAGCGCGATCGCCGCGCGGCTGGCACGCGGCGAGCCCCTCACGACGGCGGTCGCCGACGCGGTCGACCGGATGGGCGCCGCGATCCGGCGCGGCTACGACGTTGGGACGGGCCCCGGCGCGGTGAACCCGACCGCGTTCGACGGGGGGTCGTAGCGGTCTCCCGCGCGATCAGGGGACGGTGAGCGGCGTACTCAGATGACGGTGAGCGGTACCATCAGCAGGACGCCGAGCGCGATCCCGCCGGCGAGCACCGCTTTCCCGCCGCCGGGCAGGTCGCGGCCGGTGTCGAGCGCTTCGGGGATGAACTCGGAGAGGACGAGGTAGATCATCGCGCCCGCCGCGAAGCCGAAGCCGTACGGGAGGAACTCGCGGGCGTAGCGGACGAACGCGAACGCCACGACCGCGCCGATCGGCTGGGGGAGACTGGAGAACACCGCCCACCACACCATCTTCCACTTCGAGACCCCCATCGCCCGCAGCGGGATGGAGATGGCGGTCCCCTCGGGGACGTTGTGGATCGAGATCGCGAGGGTCATGAACACCGCTAAGAGCGGCACCGTGAAGCCGAGCAGCTGGGTTCCGCCCTCCAGTCCGAGATCCGCGAAGGAGACGCCGACCGCGATCCCCTCCGGGAAGCTGTGAACCGTCAGCACCCCGAGGATCAACACGAGCTTCTTGAAGTCAGCCTCCTCGTACTCCCTCGGATCGATCTCGGCGTCCACCAGCACGTCGTGGGCGAGGATGACGAGAGCGATCCCGGCGAACATGCCGATCCCGATCTCCGCGGGCGTCCCCTCGGCGAGCCCCTCGTCGACGAGCCCGAACAACGAGGCCGCGAGCATGATTCCGGAGGCGAACCCCCACAGCGCCACGTTGCCGCGGTCGCTGATCGAGTCGAAAAAGAAGAACGGGAGCGCGCCGACGCCCGTCGCCAGCGCCGTGACGAGTCCCGCGACGAAGACGAACCCCAACGCGTCGAGCGCGACCATACGTTCGGTAGTTCGATCGGCTGGCACTTAATAATCGTGAATCGACTACGCAAGACCGCGGAGAAAACCGAAAATGAGAGACAGCAGGACCAGCAGGGCCAACAGCAGCAGTACCGCCAGCTTCGTTCCGATCGGAGGCTGACGAGAACGCAGCCACGGACACCGGCTCTCCGCGGGGCCCCGTGGTCGAATCGGGGGGTGCACCGTCACACCTCACTCGGGGACAGCGGTGGAAGACCGACCGACCGATCGGCGCCGATACTCGTCGATCCGAGGGCGTCGACGCCGATCGACGGGGAGATGTTGGCGGTCGCGTTCCCCGCGGGTGCCGACTCCGTCGGTTCCGGATCGTCCGGGTCCGTGGGGTTCGCCGCTTCCGGCGGTGCCTCGTTTTCCGATGGCGTCTCAGCTTCGGGCTGGGTCTCCGCTTCCGGCGACGGCGTCTCGTCTTTCGGTGCCGGAGCGTCGGCGCTCGGTCCCTTCTCGGCTTCCGGCGGCGTCTCGTCTTCCGGTGGCGTCTCTGCTTCCAGTGGTGCCTCCGCTTCCGGTGGTGCCTCCGCTTCCGGTGGTGCCTCCGCTTCCGGTGGTGCCTCCTCTACCAGCGGCGGATCGCCCGACTCGGAGACGTTCTCCGGTCCAGAAACGTTCTCCGAGCCAGAGACGTTCTCCAGTCCGGTGACGTTCTCGATCCCCTCCACGGGGGCCGTCTCCTTCGCAACGTCCGTCTCGTTCCCGCCCGGAGCGGTCACGTCGGCGACATCGCCACCGGACGAGTCATCGATCTCGGCGAGATCGTCGACCGCCTCGAAGGTCGTCGTCACGTTAACATTTGACGTGAGAACGGCGACGGTGACCCCGCCGCCGAACGCGACTCCCCAGACCAACACGACGAGGGCGAGGACGCTGACGAGACCGCGGTTCGCGGCCATCAGTTCCCCTCCCCGGCGCCGTCGGATTGCGCTGGCACTGCGGTCGGCGCGGTCGGCGGAGGCGTCCCCGACCCGTCAGCCGCTGCGGTGGGGTCGGCGTCGCCGTCATCGACGCGCTCTGTCACGTCGGGAGCCTCCCAATCGGCACCGGTTGTGGGGGGCGACGGGGCGGCGCCTCCGTGATTCGGGTCGGACGCGCCGTCGTCTGCGGCCGGCTCCGAGGGCGATTCGCCGCGATCGAGGACGCCGCTGGCCGGGAGCCACGCCGCGAGCGCACCGAGCAGGAGCGTCGACGCCCCCACCGCGACCGCGATCGCGGCGGCGGTGCGAAGTTGGAACGCGACGTAGACGGCGTACGGGGCGAACACGACGAGCACTCCCACCGCCCCGCCGACGGCGTCGACGGAGACGCCGCCGGACCCGCCTGCGGTGGACGCGTCCGCCGGCAGCCCGGACTCGGTCGGCTCCGCGTCTGGCTCCGTAGTCGGCTCTTCGTCCGGCTCCGTGGTCGGCTCCGCGATGGACTCCTCGGCCGACGAGACCGGCGCCGCCGCGTCATCGCGGCCGCGGACGATCGACCAGACCTCCGTGACGGCGAGCAGCCCGAACGGAAGCAACACCAGCGTCACGAACCCGACTCGCGTGCCCGCGAACTGGATCACGTATCCGATGTACGGGATCGTCAACATCACCGCGCCGACGAGGCTCACCGCGGGGACGAGGCCGGGATCCGGTCCCTCGTTTGCGTCGCCCATCGTCTCGAACGCGAGCGCGCCGCCCTCGTCGACGACGCCGATCACGCGGTGCGTCACCGGCACGTCGCTCGTGCCGCGAGCGAACGTGATCACGTCGCCTTCGACGATCGACGTCGGGTCGCGCTCGTCGACGATAACCACGTCGCCCGGCGCGATGGCGGGCGTCATGCTCGCCGTGAGCACGACGAAGCTCACGTCGGCGCCGACGACTTCCGGGACCGCGTACACCGCGAACGGGACGACGAGCGCGATCAGCAGGACGACCCCGAGTACGTTCGCCGCGCGTTTCGTCCGTGGTGATGTGAGCAGTTGGATCATCAGTTCTCCTCCGTCCCGCAAATCGGCTGGCCGTCCGTCGTCGTCGCGTCGGTGACTTCGAACAGGTCACCGTCGCCGAATCGCATTCCGACCGCGAGCGGCTCCGAGCAGCTCACGTGAAGCGACGTCGGGCTCCCGCCGTCAACCGTAATATCGATCTCTGGACCGAGCTTGTCGGAAGTGCCGGCGTTGCCGTTGTTCCCGTTCCCGTTCCCGTTTCCGTTGCCGTTGTTCCCGTTCCCTCCCCGAATCACGTCGCTGCCGAACAGCGTGAACTCCCCGTCGGGGGCGACCGTGCCGTCGAAGAGGGTGCCGCCGGTGTTCCCCTTCGCCGAGACGACGGTGATCGACGCGTCGTCGTCACCGCGGTAGCGGATGTCGAGCGACGCGAGCGAGACGTTCCCGTCGTCACAGACGGCGCACTCGCTCGAACTGCCGTCGTCGCCATCGCCGTCGTCGTCGTCACCGTCGCCGGAACAGACGGAGAGGAGGATGTGGCTGATCTCAGAGGGGGTGCCGCTGGAGTTCGGGGGTGCAAGCAGGATGTCACCGGTCTCGGGGGCGGCCGGGTCGATATCGTAGGGGTTGGCGTCTGGCCCTCCCTTGACTTCGACGGTGCAGAGGTCCGGCCCGCGGGTACCGTCGGCGGCGCGGAGGACGAACGCGGCGCCGATCGCCTCGTCGCCGTCCTTGGTCTCGACCGCGGTGATCTCGATCTCGTGTGCGCTCGTCCTCGGGGGGAGGTCGACCACCGGAAGGACATCTCCGACCGCGAGTGCGGCGTCGGTGCCGTTCACCTTCCCGAACTCGACGCACGCGGGGCAGTCGTCGTCCGGCTCCCCGCATCCCCCGACGAAGGGGTTCGACCCCGCGGCGTCGGCCTCGGAAACGTGGCGGCACTGCTCGGCGTACAGCCGAACGGTCAGGTCGGTCGCCTCGCCGGCGACAGCGTCGGGCGCGTCGGCCGGGAGGTACGGGTACACCTTGACGACGATCGGGCCGTCGTCGGGAGCGAGACAGCCGGCGTCGATCCGGAGGCCAGTCGCGAGCAGGCGTTTGGCCTCGTCAAGGGGGCGGTAGCCGTCCGTCACGGAGTCGCCGTCGACGACGATGTCCACTTCGAGGACCGCCTCGAGGGGGTCGCCGCTCGGACAGCGAGTCGCGAGCCACACCCGCACGGGGTTCGCCGACGCCTCGATATCGAACCGCTCGGGGGTCGGTCTGTCGTCGGAGCGGCGCCGATTAACCGCGAACGGGCCGAGGGAGACGGTCCCGTCGGTGGGCTCTCCGTCGACCGTCAGCCCGACCTCGCCGGCGCCGAAGACGTTGTCCGGGAACGTCTCTCGGTCCGTGAGATACGCGCCCGTTCCGATCCCGCTCGCCATGCCGATGGCACCGACGCCGCCGATCCCGGCGAGCAGTCGGCGACGGCTCAGTCCGCTCGGGCGCCCGGCGTCGTCTCCCTCGGAAGTCATAGCGGCTCCTCCGTGCCGTCGGATGGCCCGTCGCCCGTGTCGCCGCCCATCTCGAAGGGATTGCCCTCGGCGGCGCAGTCGTCTGCGAGGAACTTCACGTCGAAGTCGACGGCACCGCCTTGGCCGGCGTTGCCGCCTTCGTCGTCGAACTCCCACGCGACGATCAGACAGTGCTGGCCGTCGGTCGAGAGACAGCCGTTGTCGAAGCGTCCGGGGTTGAGTTCGATCCCGGTCGCCAGCGCGGAGCCGTCGAGCGACGCGAGCGTGCCGGACGCGATCGGCTCGCCGTAGCCGGCGAAGCCGCTCTCGGCCCCGCCACAGCCACCGATCCCGAGAATTCCGGTGTCGTACCGGACATCGAGCGAGATGCGGTCGGCGAGCGCGGCGCTCGCCGGGTCGTTTGTGTCGAAGCTGGGGACGATCTGCAACCACACCCGAACGCCGTCCGGTGCGGTGTCCGCGGGGTCGTCGAGCCGGAGCCCGACGCTCGCGGTCCCGGTGTCACCCGGGAGCGCGTTGCCGACGTCGACGAGCCGGATCCCGTCGCTCCGCACCTCGTCTTCGGCGTCCGACGGGCTCGAACCGACGATCGTTCCGTTCTCCGTGCGCCGCCAGCCGACGAGGAGGTCCCAGGGAGTGTCCGTCTGGGCGTACGTGTACTGCGAGTACCCGGTCCAGCTGTCCGTGCCCGTCGACCGTCCGGAGGCGGCACCGAGGGCCGCGAAGCCGACGGCTCCGATGCCCGCGAGCGCCTTTCGTCGGGTGAGTTTCGATTCCTTTTGAGTCATTGTGTGTCGTTGCGGCTCCGGACGGCCGTGTCGTCGATACCCTTCCTACTCTCACCTGGCCCGTATGTATGCGCGCCCTACCCGGCTGGAACGACGGTCGTACCCGAGAGTACGGATACCATACCCCGTCGCTGTCGTCCGATCCGATACCCGACCTGCTACGGTCGGCCGTTCGCCGGACCGACGCAGACCGGCGTATCAGGCCGGCAGATCCGGACCGGTGCCGTCGTTGTGCCGCGACTGCTCGGTGTAGAACCCGAGATCGAAGGCAAGCGTGTCGCCTTGAACCTCGTTGCCCACGTCGAACGGGAGCTCCCACGAGAGCGCGACGCAGTGCATCACACCGTTGCCCTCGAACGGATCACGGGTCGGGTGGTCGGGGTCGTCGCCGAGTTCGTCGTACGGCGTCGCGCGGTTGCCGTCGAGCGGGACGCCGTTCCCGTCGGCGAGCGCCGCGAGGATGTTACCGAGCGAGTCGTCCATGATCACCTTCTCTTGGACCGTCTGTGCCGCGAGGTTGCCGAATACGGTCGGGATGTTGAGCGGGTCGTCGACGTCGTTGAAGAACGTCGGATCACCGCCCGCCCCGCCGGCGGGGCCGGCCATCGCCTGGAGCGTGCTCGCGCTGCCGTCGACGTTGATCGTGTACACGTCAGTCGCGGGGTTCGGTGACGCCGCCCGCGCGTCGGTCGCGGCGCCAGTCGGCGACGAGAAGGTGGTACTGCCGGTCCCGTTGAACGACTCGCCGTCCGAGAGGACGATGTTCCGCTTCGCCGCGCTGGGGCGGCCGTTCGCGTCGAGATCGGCCTGCGCATCGTCGATGCCCTCACCGATGTACGTGCCCGTTGCGATGCCGCTCGCGTTCGCGAACGGGTTCGGGTCGCCGTCGCCGTCTCCCGGCGACGAGGGCTGGCTGCCGGTCACCACGTCCGCGAGCTTCTGCCGGAGGCCCGACAGCGCGGCGTCGACGAGCGAGAGGTCGCTCGTCAGAGACTGAATGACGCCCGTCCGCGGCACGGTGTCGTCGCTGCCCTCGCCGTCGAAGTACGTGACGCCGACCTGGACGTCCGACGCCTGCGACTGGAGGTAGTCGACGAACTGCCGCGTGCCGAGCTCGACGAGGTCTATCTTCGTCGTCTCGGCGTAGGTGCTCCCGCTGACCGCGATGTCGTCGTCGCTGACCACGCCGCCGTACTGGTCGTACAGCATCGACCCCGAGAAGTCGAGCGTGAGCATGATGTCGACCGGCTCCGCGGGGTCGTACACGTTGTCGCAGTCCTCGTCGTACCAGAGCTTCGCCTGAATGGCGTCGCCGAGGTCGCCGACTCCTGCGTCCTGAAGGAGCGACTCGGGCTCGGTGAACGTCCCACCGTCGTCGCTGACGTTGCCCGCCTGCATCCAGATGTAGCCGGGGTTGTCACAGAGGTGGAGCGAGAAGGTGATCTCGCCGGAGTCGCCGGGCTTCACGTCGGTGAGCTGGACGAGAGATCCCATCTCCTCGCCCGTGACGGGGTCCGTCCCGAAGTCCGCCTCCTCTAGCGGCGGGATGTTCTCGCAGTCCAGCACCGGGAGGTTCGCCCCGTTGCTGTCCTCGTCCTCCTCGTCCGGGAAGTCGCTGTAGCGGAACACCTCGCCGTCGATCTCGACCGACTGCTCGCCGTCGCCGTCGTGGTCGGGATGCGCGCTGACGAACTGGTCGCCCTCGCCGAAGTCGTACGTCTGCTGCCAGTCGACGAGCAGGTCGAGCTGGCCGGCTGTGAGGGTGTTGCCGTCGAACGACTCGGTGTCGTTGAAGTACGCCGTCGTGCCGAGGCCCGCCCCGGCGGAGGCGACGCCGACCGCCCCGAGGCCGGCGAGGAGTTTGCGTCGCGAGAGGTCGAATGTGCCGATGTTGTCTTTATCTGCCATGATTGTGATTCCCCGAAGGGAGTCCCACCGACGGAGTCGAACCGTCGCACGCCGGTGTGGGAGTGGTTACGGTCGGCGCGCGAGCGCCGAGAGCGATTACTCGACGCTGATGTCGAAGGCGACGCCCTCCTCGCTGCCGGAGTAGTCGCCCTGAAGCGAGACAGTCACGTCGCCACTGATGGTGAACGCGTTCGCGACGTCCGCGGCGTCGGTGTCGAACACGAGGTAGGTGATGTCGCGGTCGGCGCCGTCGTTGGTCGCCGAGATCGCGTCGGGACCGCTGAGGGCGGTCGGGGCGCCGTTCAGGTCCAGTGAGAGGTTCGCGACGGAGACGGTCGCCTCGTCGGCCTTCGTCGTGATCGCGAGTTTACCGCTCGGGGCGGGGATCGCGCTTCCGACGTTCACGCCGTCGAGGGTGAACGAGGCGTTCCCACTGCCGTTGTAGGTGTAGCTGAACGGGACGGTGGTTCCGGAGCTCCAGACGTAGTTCTCCGTGTCAGCGCTCCCGACGTCGGGGCCGACCGCGACTTCCCACGAGCCCGAGGAGCCGTTGTTCCCGAAGCGCCCGCGGGCGAAGGAGGTCTCCTGCTGGGTGGCGAACTCCTCCTGCTTGGCGAAGCCCTCGCCGGTCCGGGTCGTGATGCTCGGGACGCACGGGTTCGCCGTGCCGTCGTTGTGGCGCGACTGGACCGCGTGGAACTCGAAGTTCATCGTCAGCGAATCCGTCTGGATCTCGTTGCCGACCCCCGTCGGGATCTCCCAGAACAGGCAGACGCACGGGCCGGTGATGTACGACTCGCCCTCCTCGGGCTCGACGACCTCGGAGTACTCCGCCTGGTCGCCGGGGGTCATGCCGGCCATTCCCATCCCGTCAAGGGGAACGCCGCCGGTGATCGCCGCGATGACGTCGACGAGCGAGCCGGAGACGAGCTCTTCGCCCTCAACGAAGTCGCCCGCTTCGTCGCGCTCGCAGAAGACGAGCCGCGCGTTGATGGCGTCGCCGAGCTCGCCGAGGTCGGGGGTGTCGTCGACCGACATCTCGGGTTCGGACATCCCGTTCTCCGCCTGCGAGAGGTCACCGCACGCCCACATGTACGAGGGGTTGTCCACGATCCGGAAGCAGAACTCGACGTGGCCCGAGTCGCCGGGCTTCACGTCGTCGAGGTCGTAGAACATCCCCGCCGGGGTGCCGTCCTGCTTGCCGGCCGCCGTCTCGGCCTGATTCACGACCGTCCCGTCGCTGTCGTACGAGGCCTCGTAGTCGACGAACAGGTCGAGCGAGCCCGCCGTCAGCGTGTTACCCTCGAAGGATTCGGTGTCGTTGAAGTACGCCGTGGTGCCGAGGCCCGCGCCCGCGGAGGCCACACCGACCGCTCCGAGTCCGACCAGCATCTTGCGCCGCGATAGTCCGATTTTGTCGTCGTTCATGATGTGTTGTCCCCAGTGGGGAACGCCCGGAGGCGGTCGCGAACCGCCGCGTCGGCCACCCGAAGGTGCCGAACCGGGAGCCGGGCACGTCGCCCGGGGGCGAGCGGGGTCTCCCCGCCCGAAGTCTCGTGTCTAGCTCGAGTTGCCGACGCTGGTGCTGTTCGCCTCAGTTCCGTTGAACGCCACCTGCGGGTCGTCGTTGTGCCGCGACTGCTCGGCGTAGACAGCGAGGTCGAAGCTCACGGAGTCGGTCTGGATCTCGTTGCCGACCTCGGCCGGGAGCGTCCACTCGAAGCCGATGCACTGCGTGGTGGCACCGGGGTACGGCTGTCGGCCTTCCTCCTGGCGGTTGCCGTCGAGGGCGACGCCCTCGGCGAGTTCAGCGAAGACATCGGTCATCGTGCCGCAGGCGATCTCCTGTTCGCCCGCGAGGACGATCTGCGCGATCTCGGCGTAGACGGTGTCGAGGTCGGCCGGGTCGGGCGCGATAAACGCGTCACCGGGATTGGACGCGATGCTGTTCTCGAGGTAGGACGTCGCGGCACCCGAGCCAAGCGCGATAGTGAAGATGCGGATGCCCGCGTTCTTCGCCGTCGTCGCCTCACCCGCTGCCGCGTTCGGGTCACTCGGCTGGCCGTCAGTGAGAACGATCATCACCTTCGACGCGCCGGGCGTCGCGTTCGTACCGGACAGGAGTTCGGTGGATCCAGTAGAGATTCCATCCTCCATGTCCGTCCCGCCGCCCGCGGTGTACAGGTCGATGGCGTCCTTGACGGACTGGTAGTTCGTCGTGAGCTCCTGGTCGAGGGTCGCTCCGTCGGAGAACGAGATAGCCGCTGCCTCGTCGGGGCTGGAGAGGTTGTCGACGAAGTCCTTCGCGGCGGACTGCAGGTCGCCGATCTCCTGGCTCATCGAACCCGAGACATCGCTGACGAGGGCGACCTCCAGTTCGTTCTGTTCGCCCGTGCCCGTGGGCTCGTACACGTTGTCGCAGTCCTCGTCGTACCAGACGCAGACCTCGATGGCGTTGGCGAGCTCGCCGATGCCGTCGGTGTCCTCGCCTTCGTCCGCCATCTCGGGCTCGGACTGGCCGTTCTCCAGGTTCTCCGTGATATCGCCCGCGAGGTACACGTACGCGGGGTTGTCACAGATGTGGAGGCTGATCGTCACCTCGCCGGAGTCGCCGGGCTTCACGTCGTCGAGCGTGAACACCGGGATCCCGTCGCCGTTGACGAGGAACTCGTCCATCTCATCCGAACAGAAGTCGATCTCGCCGGTCACGTAGTCCTCCCAGCTCTGTCCCTCTCCGGGCGCGGGCGTCTGGTCGAGCAGGTACCGCCCGTCGCCGAGGTCCGCCGCGTCCGGGTAGCCCATGTCGACGACATCGTCGAGGCGGCCGGGGCCACCGAGGTACGTCGACTTGTAGTCCAGCTTCAGGTCCAGCTCGCCCGCGGTGAGCGTGTTGCCCTCGAACGCCTCCGTGTCGTTGAAGTACGCCGTGGTGCCGAGTCCCGCGCCCGCGGACGCAACGCCGACGGCCCCGAGGCCGGCGAGCAGCTTGCGCCGCGAGAGTCCGATGGTGTCGTTTGTGTCCGGGTTCATGGTTCTCGCCGACTCGCCCCCGTCCGCGGTGGTCAGACCGAATCGGTTACTTCTCCCTCCGAGGGATACCCTCCTAGTTACGCGCTCCCATGTCACCGCCCCACGAAGAGTTCGATCCGTCAAACGGGGCGTTGGATTCGATCGAGCGACCGGTTCTCGCGGTCAAACGCTACGTTCGATCGGCGGTCCGGAGCCCCTACTCGAGGCAAAAACGGCGGTAACACGGCCGTACTTCGAGCCGAGAAGTCGGTACGGATGCCGTGCCGTGTCGGCTGTGGCACGAATCGCGGCCGAAACCGGAGCGGCGACGTGGATCGGGGCGCAGTCGACCGGTTTGTCGACACGCGCCTCCATCGGGGAACACCCAAACCGGGTCCACCGTCGGGCCCACCGTCGGAGTAACGGGCGCATACATATCCCCTCAAGGGAAGATGTAGCGCCAACGACCGATCGCCGTGCCGTGCGGGATCACCGAGCTCACACCCATGAAACTCAGAACAGACGTGCTCCCGGCGGAACAGGTGTACGCCATCCTCGCGAACGAACGCCGTCGGCGCGCCCTCGAGCAGCTCGGCGGCATCGGCGGCGTCGTGACGGTCCACGAGCTGTCGGCGCTGGTGGCGGGGCAGGAGACCGGCGAGAGCCCGCCGCCGAAGCGCTGTCGCGAGAGCGTGTACACGTCGCTCGTACAGACGCACCTGCCGAAGCTGGAGGAGCTCGGCGTGATCGAGTACGACCGGGGGACCCAGACGATCGAGATGTCGCGCCACGCGCGGGACGTGGCGCTGTACACCGAGGTGGTCGCAAGCGTCGGCGTCACGTGGTCGGAGCTGTACCGCGCGCTGGGCGTCGCGTCGCTGACGGTCCTGCTCGCGGCGCTGCTCGGCGTCCCCCTCGTCTCCGCGGTCGACCCGGTCCTGCTGACGAGTCTCGCGCTCGCGCTGTTCGCCGTCGCGAGCGCCTATCAGCTGTGGATCAATCGGTTCTCGGTGTTCCGGCAGCTCCGAGTCGGACGAGGCGGCGCCCCCGGTCGACGACGAGGCTGAGGCGGCTGCGGCGAACCCGGGATACGGCGGACCCGCTGTTTTCGCGACCGCGGATACAAGCTCGAGGCAAGACCCCGCCTGAGGAGTGAAACGGATGGCAAAAACCCGCGGTCGTGACGCCGACCGACACCTGCGAG
>NZ_NHOA01000128.1 GCF_002727125.1 Halorubrum persicum | reverse complement strand
TGTGCTACACAAGAGCGCTCGTGAATCTACTTTCTCCAGATTGGTTTACCACTCTCATTCTCCGATACTCTCGCTAAATTCGTGAAACGGTGGTGGGTGTATCTCCGATAACGGTTACGGAGAATCAAGGAGAAAGCCCCGTGCTTTAGCGCGGGGATGAATCCGACACTACCTTTCACGAACCACCGACGATAGCACGGCCTGATATTCCAATAGTTTCTTAAGTTCGACCACTCAATTACAGTTGTAATGGTCACGGTGACTGTCACCGCGAAGTTCCACAACCCATCCCTCTCACGGAGGAAAGAGTGGCAACAGGGCACTCGCCTCTACCGTGACACCAAGCAATTCTGTATCGACGGGTGGGAGAACGGCGACTTCGGCAAGTCCGTGACCACAGCCAGCATTGACAACGGCCTCTACTCGGCCATTCAGAACCAAGCCATTCGAGAGGCGAAATCCGACCACAACAAGGACGGAGAGGTTCGCTATCAAGAGAGCCAGCCGTTCGCTGTCAACAACCAGAATTGGGAAATCGACACGACTGAGAACGGTACTGTCGTCGTCGGCTTCCCGTGCGTCTCTCAATGGTGGTACACGCCTATCGAAGTGTACGACGACATCGCCGACCCCGTAGACCGGCTGGTCGAGGGTGACGCGAAAAAGACGCGACTTCAAGTGTACCGCCGTGGTGACGACTGGTACTGTACGTTCAACGCCGAGTACGACACCGACACGTCTGGTGAGACGCCCGTTGGTGTCGATATTGGTGAACGTCACATCCTTGCTGTGACCGCCTATGGTGAAGACGAATCGATGCTGGTGTCGGGTGGTGAGGCGAAGTTCGTTCGACGCAAATATCGTTCCCTACGCGATTCGCTTTCGGAAGCGGGTGCGCTTCGCGCACGTAACCGTGTGGGTGACAAAGAACAGCGCCGAATCAAAGACCTGAATCACAAACTCTCCCGTCGCCTCATCACGTTCGCGGAACAGTTCGAGAACCCCGTCATTCGGATGGAAAACCTCGAAGGTATCCGCGAGAACAGTTCGTGGTCGGGCGTTCACTCGTGGCACTTCCACCAACTCCAACAGTTCATCACGTACAAAGCCGAACGTGCGGGTGTTCGTGTCGAGAAGGTCGATACGTACCACACAAGTCAGCGGTGTTCGGTGTGTGGTTCGATGGGAACCCGTGATGGCGACCACTTTTTGTGTTCGGAGTGCGGTCGGGGACGACACGCCGACCTGAACGCTTCGGAGAATATCGCACAACGGGAGGGTGAACCATGCACGGGCTAACGTTTCGGGCGAGCCGAACCGTGCTACCTCGCTGGGTGAATAGCCAGCCGTCGTTGACGCCCGCTGTATGCGGGGAGGAAGGCCCAATTGACAGGGCTACACGCGCTGTAACGCACACCGTTGGTCACAACTCGGTGGCAACCTTCGACGGGTCACGCGAACGCGTACTTGAACCCCGAGGAAACGCGCAACCTGAATATCCACTTCGTGGAATCCTTGCCCTTTAGGGCGGGGAGGATGTCAATAATCACAGCGACTGGCGGCACTGACTCCGTAGTGTAAAACTAGATTGCCGCCCAAGAGAACCCTGTTCCCGACAAGTGTATACTCGAGGTGACATTCGACGTTCGGTAGTTAGCTAACGGGATGCTGTGATTAACCAACAATGATAACAAAACCCGAAGCATGTTGGTTAAGATCGCTCACTCTCATACAAAACTGCCCAAAAGACCCATCGCTAACGGAGTCTGTTGTTTCACTTGAAGCAGTGGTGTGTGAGCTCAATAACTGGCATAGATCGGGTCTGACTCACCACCGTTTCCGCAGCTCTCGTTGACGAGTAATCGCGGGAACCCTCACACCACCATTTCCGAAGCTATTCACTAGAAAACAAGCGGACTACGAAAGAGGGGACGTAATCAGGATGAGGTCGGATCGACCCAATTTATTCTTTCCCTCTCGGTAGTTGAACGATATCTCCGAGGGATCGAACCAATTGGATCCCGTTCTCGTAGTCAGTCGTCACCCGATACCCTTCTTCATCCTGCTCAACGGCCCCTACGCTTGGATGCGCGAGTAGTTGGAGGGCGGATCGAACCTCTTCGGTTGTTGGGATATCGTCCGAGTCTTCCATGCCTACAACGATCTACCGGACGTCTTCCGCTGTCTCTACGGCCCCGTCAGCACGCTCAAGAGCTCGGATGACCGCAAGCAGAGTTTCTCCAGCATCGATCCGGTCCTGGATGTACTCATCGAGAAGATCGAGTCTGTCGTCTTGGAAAGCCCCAGAGCGTGTCAAGAGGGCCAGTATCTCCTCGGGTGGGACGGCATACTCGTCCCGGCGATCGAGGAGCTCGACGAGGTCGTCGACGGCGATTGTTGTCAGCTCGGTCGTCTCGGCATTATCAATCACCTTCGGGGCGAAGCCTGGAGCAACCACGATGGCGTGATCGGCTCCACGCTGTCGTCGGTGTTTGTATACGTTGGTGACCTCTAGCGAGTTGACCCGCCCATTCCCTCGGGCCTTCACTTCGACAACGACGTGTTCGGGAGATCGGATCTCCACGTCGGTGTCACCCCCTCCTTCGATCCAGTCGGCGGCACAGCCCAGCTGAGAGAAGGCCTTTGCAACGAGTTTCTCAAACTCCTCGTGGGCGTTCCCATCTGTGCTGGCCGCTTGGAGCTGGTCGGCGAGGTCGGGGGTTGGTCCGTCGTCCTCATCGTCGACGGGGTGAACACGTTCGCCGGCATCGGTCAGGTCGGCAATAGCGGTCTCGACTGACTCCTCGCTAGAGAGTTGGTTAAGGCGCTTGTCAGCGACCCGGGTGAATCCCTGTGGGCGGTAGGTCTTGTCATAGCCAACGAGTTCGTTGAATTCCTCAATGTCGACGTCGACTTCCTCAATATCGGTGAGGAATGTCATGTACTCCCACGGGCTTTCCTCGTTCCAGCGACCGTGTTCAACGCTTTCTCTCCAGAGATACTCCGCAAGGTCGGGGTCGTGTCGGAGTTGGAGGACTTGCCCCCTCGCGACGAACGCGCCATCGTGGTAGACGAGCGCGATGTCGTTGCGTTCGACGTTCCGCCATGTCCCGTCTACTGAGGTCCCCCAGACGTGGACGAGATCGTCGTCAGATGTTGTCCGAAACAGTTTGAGATGTTTTCTCTATTGAAACCATTAGAAACTGATAAGATCTGCGTGCGAGATACAGATTCTCCTTCTCCTCTGAGCATTGCTATTGCTAGAAAATCTTCAGACCGTAGGTGGGATAGATACGTCCCGATCAACCATCGTCAGTAAAGATCCCTTCTTCGAATTCATCATCAGACTCGCGGAGAAGTCGGTCAGTCCCCTCGTGCTCAGCGAGTGCCCCCTGATTAAGATCGTTAGCTTGCTCGATAACGTCAGCAGTGACTTTTTCTGTTACTTCGAAGTTCTCGACTGGGCTAACGACACCCCAGAGTGCCCCGACTGAGTGGAGGATAACTGCCAACGGTGTGAGAATTAAGAATATTGGCCACAGAATCGGATGCTTCCGATAGGCAACCACGCCAAACAGCATATACACGAACAAGATCCCTAAAAGAGCTGTAGAGAGCAGCGAATACAGACCTATCCCGGGAGCGGTCCCGGGCAACAGGTACGATGAGATAGCCAACAACGGCACAAACGGTGAGAACGCCCACGCAATGACTCGAGTGAAATATAGTGGCCGGTATAGTGGTGGAAGTAAGTAATCATCACCGACTGTGCCGGACATCCACCGCCGCCGTTGTTTGATCATCGATTTTAGCGATGGTGGAGCTTGATTCCGAAACCGAGCATCGATTAACTGGTAGGTCAGATCACGGTTTTTTGCCGCCCGCCAGATCAGATTCGTGTCTTCGGTGATCGTGGCTACATCCCATCCGACTTCTTGTTCAATCTCACGGCGGATTGCGAAGCCTCCACCCCACGCGTATAGAGGATACGATAGGCGATGAAATCCGAGCTGTTCAAACTGATACCCCGTACGAAACACTTCACAGAGATACGTGAGTCGTGAACCGGTGTATATCGGCTTCTCTGTGAACTGAATGAAATCAGCATCCGGAAGGCCCGTGAGCCCCGTAACGAGCGTATCTTCGTCTAGATAGAGGAGATATTCCTTATCAGCATCGACGTTTCTTCGTGCCCATTCGACGGCCCGACCTTTGTTAGTCGCGTTACAATCAAAATCATCGGGAACAACATGGACTTGAGCACCGTCGATATTGATGTCTGCTTCGGCGATAACACGCACGTCTGCGATACCGTCGGGGAGTGCGTTGACGGTCTGTTGGACGACAGGCTCAGCATCAATCGTCAGTACGCGAACTTGGATATCATCAAGCCCCCAAACTTCCTCACTGTTTTGCCCCCATCCACGTGAAAGGACAGTCACCTCAACGACCCACCACAGCGACGAGAGACCGTAGACGAGCAGTGCTGTCCACAAGAATATGGCTAACAGCCCCTGTAGCGATACTATGTCGGTCACATTACGTGATTACGGCAGAATCTATTAAGGACATGGTAATCACTTCGTTACTATTCGGTAATGGATTACTACTGGGGTAGGCTTGTTCATCCAGCCAGTCGATAAACGATTTGTGCGACATGTTCAGCACCTCTCAAAGAATATGTCACCGAGTGAGTGTTTCAATAGAGCTAGATATTTGTTATTGAGATAGGACTCAATATCCTCAATTGGGTGCCCATCTCTCACCTATTGAATATTTCAACAGAGCCACAAAAGTGTATCAGAATAGGTCAAATCCGAAGCTAAGGACCAACCTAGGCGGTGGTTGTGTTGGGATTAGTCACGAACGTATTGTATCACCATGAAGATGAACGCGGCTATGAGTCCGAGGATTATCTCCGGCCCAAACCAACTGATGAACGCGTTAACGAGCATACTCATGCTCCGGTTATAGAAGGGTTCGAAGATAATATAAAAACGCGAGCGCCTGGACTAGCAATTCGGTATCAATTCGTCCGGAACCGGCTCTACCATGCCGGCCTCCAGACGACCCTCCGAAAGCACGAACACTTCCGTACAATTTGATCTTGTCAATTCACAGAATGCCGCTATTCGCTCCCCTTCCTCAGGAACAGTAGGTCTGAACAATCCTCAGCTGGCGGTTAGGCATCCAAGTTCCAAATTTGAACCATCGCATTCGCTAATTCAGAAGTTCGTTGCTCGATCTCGTCAGTCCCCCAGCTGTCGTAGTCCTCACATAGCTGCTGGTTCATATTGAGTTTTGACTCAGCATATGCCTCTTTCTTTTTTTCAAACGGATCAGCACCAATTGAGATATTCTTGTCTGTCTCAAGCAGTGTGAGGTTGCCGAGCTTATCTCGGAACTGTTCAAATTGAGCTTCGGTAGTACCGAGTGTGGAGGGCCAGGCACTGTATTTTTTTGCTGTGAAAGAGGCTCTTGGCGCAATGTGCTCCCGATCTAGTTCATCAAGATTCACTTCTGCGCCGTCGTAATAGTCCATCTCAAGTCGTTTGAGGATATAGCTCGTCCGCTCGTTTAGTCGCACTCGCTTATTCTCAATTGACGCAATGAACTCCTCGTCGCTGGGGCACCGATCTGAGAGCCCACTGTAGATCTCGCGGATCGAATTTTCTTTCTCAAAGGCTTCAGAGCAAATCCGGGAGTAGATCCGGTCGAGTTCTCCACCAGTCGGATAGCTGGATACCTTCCAGCGCATCAGGAAGCTTTCGAGGAGAAGTAGACTTTCCATTACTTTGTTTGCCGTATTATATTCCTCAAAAACACGAAGCATGAGCGTTCTCGCTTGGACGGAGTTGATGATCTCTAAATCATCGAGCTTGGAATTGATTGCCTTGTTTCCCGCGGCGTCGTACATGTCAATTTTGTGATTAAGAATTTTTGCGTAGAGCTCTGCCTTATCAGCCAGCTCCGAAACGTACTCATTCAACGAGATTCCCGCGTCGGGAAGCTTTGAGTCGACAATCTTCTGGTACTCATCGTATAATTTGTAGTCAGAGACGTCGCCATCGTAATTGGGTTCTGACGCGGACATAATGTAATGTCGGAAGAACCGACTGGGTTGGCTCATATTCGGCATGAGTGTCTTGATGAGTCGCTCCCAGTCGTTCTGTACCTGCTCGTAGTCTATCTCCGAATCGGGGGCACTGGCAGCCTTACTAAACGTATAGTTTTTCATCAGATCGACAGATGAGAGTTCCATTCCCCGATCGTTCAGTGTCTCGAACAAGCGGAACGCAGACTGCTCCCCTTCACAACGGATCGATACAAGCGTAACTGACGCTAAGAGCCGCTTTCTCAAATCATCTAGTTTCTCAGTATCCAAATCATCGAGCTTGTTCGCATAGAACTGGACAGCTTCACGCAGTTGTCCTTCATCCATCTTCTCGTATTTTCGCTCGATCACCTTCTCTAGGTTGGGGTTATCGAACGTACTAAGCGTGAGATTCTGGTACTCGTTCAAATCAAGATCTTGCTTCTTGAGATACTTGTTTTCGATATCCTCAGCCTGCCCTGACTCACCTAACTCGTAGTACTTCTCCCGCATCAACGACAGAAGGACAGTGATTGTTGCGATTCGCTGCTGGCCGTCAACAATCTCCAGTTTGTTCAATTCATTCAAGCCACTTGAGCGCTCGATGAGAACAATTGAACCCAAAAAGTGCGTTGAGTCAGGTCGAATTGAGTTCAGATCAGCCCATAATGCCCCCCATTGTTCTTCCTGCCACGAGTAGCGTCGCTGGTAGTCTGGAACAGTGTAACGGTAGTTCCGGGTAAGAACCTGTTCGACCGTATCTTCAGTCGCAGAGAGTCCAATCCCGTTCGGCATGTCTGAGAGATTTCATTTGGGTATAAATAAAATACTGTGTAATCCCTGTGCTGCCATCAGATTCAGAGCCGCTTCGACTATTCTCGATCTGTTACATAAGAATTGGTCGCGGATTTTGTGAACAAAATTGAAAACACTTCTTACAGATCTGCCGCGCTACCGAGTGGGAAGAATTAGCGCAATAATCACGACCAGAAGTGGGTTACTGTGAGTTGTCTCTCCCTACCCACCACGAATTTAAATAGCCCTTCCACAAACCAACAAAAGAACACTCATGCGCCGTAATGGATCCACTTTCACCGTGAATTGCCAATTACTAACACACCTAGTGAACTAGGATCAAATACGAGAACGCTGATGTCCACTTCGTCTATCCAGAGCAGACGAGACCTCTTCGACGTCTTCCAGCACACCATCGAGGGTACGTACGACGAGTTGGTGGAAGAACAAGAATTGCAACCCGGGCAGACAATGCTCAAGACCTTCCTCATTGAGTCCAATGTCACTCCGGAGGAACTCCACGAGAGAGTGGACATAACAGAGGCTCGCGAGGTAGACTTCGACTTACAAGAACTCATCATCCAACGCAACGCTACCAAGTACACCTTTTTCCTCGATCACGAGGACTCTCGATTCTGGACGCTCTACACTCTCGAAGAATCTCAGTACCTCACAAAGCACCGCCGGTTAGCCTGACTTGAGTTACCTGTTCTGCCGTGATGAGTCGTCGATAGCGGTTGAACAACACGGATTGATCGAGGAGCTGTCGCTGTCGGCGGCGCTCAGCCGCC
>NZ_NHOA01000007.1 GCF_002727125.1 Halorubrum persicum | reverse complement strand
TGCTACACAAGAGCGTCCACGAAAATTGATCTTGAGTGACCTGTTGAAATCCATTTTTCAGCATACTCTTGTCTGGTTCTGTTGAAACACTCGGAAGTTGATATTTTGCGTGCTCGATCGCTCAGTATAGGAGACGAGTCTATCACACGCGCCGCTATTCAACGACCTCAAATGGAGCGGCGAGTGCGATGCCAGCATCATGTTCGGAGAACCCCCAGTAGATGAACCGGTACGTGGCTGGTGTGTGTATCGTACACCGCTCGAACGGGCCTGAAAATTCGCTGACACTGAGTGTCATTTCCCATCGGAATTCCTCGCCGGGCTCCAGCACTCGTTGCGACGGCGACCACTCATACTCGTTGGGTACCCCGATGGTATTCCGCCACATGCCGTCGGGGCTTAACCGCTGAATCATATATCGCGGTTTCCCCAGTGTGGTGAGTGGGTCAGTGGACTCGTTTGTGAGTGTCGCCACAAGTTGCTCACCTGACGCAATAGATTGTGGCACCGTCAGCGATGCATACCGAAGATAGTCCACTATCGACCGCTTTGTGAACACTTCTCCGACGTCGCGGTAGCCCGAAGAGCAGACTTCCTGTTCACTTCCTGTAATGGAATCAAGGCATCCAGCGAGGGAAATTGTCCCGGCTGAACCGCCGAGTGCAAGAAGCCGACGACGTGAGAGGGGAGGGCTCATGGTAGAATCACCTGTCCCTCGTGAGATATCTTTTTTGGCGCTACTCTCTCGTTGAATTGGCTGCTAAACTCGCAGGCAGATTCTATCGGCTAGTTCAGGACCTATTTGGAGAAAATAACACTGTCCCAGTGCTGACTACATCCTCTGTATCGGTCACGGATATTCTGATAGAAAGTGAATAGGTCAGACACGATCGTGCGAGATACAGAGCGCGAGTCGGTCACTGTCCCTCTCGCAGACATCTCCAAATATTCGAGTCAGATCGTAGCAACCTATTTGAACATGACCAAACTGGACATAGTATGAGTTCCCGAATTGACACCCTCCTCTGGATTGTGTCTGCCCTCTACGTAGTCCTGATAATCGCCGCTCTTTACGCCCTCACTACGAACAGGGATTCACTGTTCCAAATTGTTGCTACCCTCTCGATTACGCTTACTGGTGTCGCAGTTTGGTCAGCCTTCTTAGCCAAGCGGCGTGGATGGTCATAGTCTGGTTAGCATTTTTGGGTGCTGAACTCACCCTCTAAATTCAGCAACTGTTACCTGTCAGCCTCAACAGATTTCAATAGAGTCTCTAATACACGCCTCTATTAGTTCGACTATAATCTCGTTTCAAAATACCGCAGGATAAGATCTTTTACTCACCTTGTTCCGCACTCAAGGTGTGTAAGCGAAGGTCTACAAGTCGTCGTAGTACCTCCGTCGTTGTTCCATTTTCCCCTGCTTTGTCCGTACGTCGTAGTGCTTCTCGATTACAGACGGGCTCACGTCAAACCGATCACTGACCACATCGATCGGAACATCGTTAGCTCGCCAATGTGTCATCACTGCCCGCCGCCAAGGGTGGGGAGACATGCTCGATGGGCAGTCATAAGCAGAGTTGACTATTCTCGCAGCTTCACAGGAGTCTGGGTCGCGATCGTGGGGACATTCTTCGCCGTACGTACATGGGCGAGTCAGTCCGTAACTGATGTCTCGCAGCGCTTGCGTGGTCGGACGTGTCGTCGATCGCGGTTTTACCAGTAGTGGGTCTCGGCCGTGTTTGTCTTGGAAATCGGAACGTTGGTGTTTGATGTAGTCGGTGAGAATCCCAACGCTGTGTTCTTTGAGAGCAACCAATCGTTCCGAGTCCTTTCCGTTCTTCAGCGGGGTGTCAGTCGCCGGGCGGTGATGAGTCTCGATGTGCGGCCCGATCCGAGTACCATCAGGAAGCTCTACGGGCTTTGATTTGAAGTCCTCCAGATCGAGGCTACGAACGGCCCCAACTCGAAAGCCGCATTCGTGAAGGAGATGGGCGAACACGTGCTCGAAGCTTGCGAACTGGAAGCGGTTGAGGCGCTCTAGGATCGCCTCTTGGGTCTCGTAGGGTACTACTTCGTGGTTGGCGTCGTCTTCTGAGAGTGTTGGGCTTGTGACGGCCATGTGGGTGTCTCTAGGGACACCCTCGATACTCTCACAGAACCGCATGAACTTCCGCAGCGTGTCCATACTGTTTTTCAGTGTTGACCGAGCGATCGATCCCTTCTCACTCCGCCAGACTTTGAATGAGCGGAGGCCTCGTCCTGTGATGTCGTTGAGGTTGGTGATTTCTTGTTCTTCACACCATTCAAGAAAATGACCGAGGCGATGGCGGTGGGCTCGGACGGTCCCGTCGGCTGCCCCATCGGTTTTTCGATTGTTTAGGTACAATTCGGCTGCTTCAGATGGTTCTAGGGGTTCTAGTGTGTCTCGTGTTACCATGGTCTGGTTGGATGAATGACAGTGGCAAAGGTTATCAGATAGACCACCGCTTAGCCTACCTTGGATGGCTACCGGCTTCGCGATTTTTTGCGCCGGTTTTTGCCGATTGAGGTCGACGCAGTCGGGCGATTGAGGGAAAAAGAGGGCGGGTTCATAATCCTGCAGCGCCCATTCGTTTTCCGAACGATCTAGATTCAACAGACAGCGTCGGGTTCCTTATAAAGAGCTCCCGCTGCGCGCGAAAGATTTCATTCACTTCCCGAACGGGGGTCGACGCCGTCATGCGATTCGCTAGAATCAAGATTACCATCCGCGCACAAAAATGTATGGTAACATATCGGTCACGAACCTATTCAGTATCAGTACCTCACA
>NZ_NHOA01000065.1 GCF_002727125.1 Halorubrum persicum | reverse complement strand
CGGGCGACGCCGCCGTCGACGAGTCGGTCGTCACGGGCGAGTCGATGCCGGTCCGGAAGACGCCCGGCGACGCCGTGGTCGGCGGCTCCGTGGTCGCCGACGGCTCGCTGACGGTCGAGGTCGGCCCGGACGCGACCTCCAGCCTCGACCGCGTCGCGGAGCTCGTCTGGGACCTCCAGAGCGGGAACCACGGCGTCCAGAAGCTCGCCGACCGGCTGGCGACGATATTCGTGCCGGCCGTGCTCGCGGTCGCGCTCCTCGCCGCGGGCGCGAACCTCGCGCTCGGCAACGGGGTGACTCACGGTGCTCATCGTCTCGTGTCCGTGCGCGCTCGGGCTCGCGACGCCGCTCGCGGTCGCCGCCGGGATCCGCGACGCGCTCGAACGCTCCATCGTGATCTTCGACGACACCGTCTTCGAACGCCTCCGCGGGGCCGACACCGTCGTCTTCGACAAGACGGGCACGCTCACGACCGGCGAGATGCGAGTCGTCTCCGCCGACGTCGACGACGACCTGCTCCGGCTCGCCGCCGCCGTCGAGGAGCGCTCGGCGCACCCGGTCGGGCAGGCGATCGCCGCGGCGCGCGCGAGCGACGGCGCCACCGGAGCGGCCGACGCCGCGGCGAATCCCGACTCCGCGTCGCCCGCTGTCGCCGACGGCGGGCAGGACCCCGCCTCGGTCACCGACTTCGAGAGCCACGCCCGCGGCGTCTCCGGCGTCGCCGACGGCGTCGAGGTCGTCGTCGGCCACCCGGCCCTGTTCGACGAGCGCGGGTGGGCGGTCCCCGACGGGGTCCGTGAGGCGGTCGCGGCGGCCCGCGACGTGGGGCGCGTCCCGGTCGCGGTCGGTCGCGACGGCGCCGCGGAGGGCGTCGTCGTGGTCGGCGACGAGCTGCGCGAGGGGTGGGAGGAGACCGTGACCGAGCTCGCCGACTCGGGCGTCGAGGTGGTCGTGCTGACGGGCGACGACGAGCGCGCGGCGACCGTCTTCAGCGAGCACGACGCGATTTCGTCGGTGTTCGCGGGCGTGCCGCCCGAGGGCAAAGCCGAGACGGTCGAGCGGCTGAAAACGCACGGGCGGACGGTGATGGTCGGCGACGGGACCAACGACGCGCCCGCGCTCGCCGCGGCGGACCTCGGCGTCGCGCTCGGCGGCGGGACGGCGATGGCGGCCGACGCGGCCGACGTGGCGATCGTCGACGACGACCTCGGCTCCGTGGCGACCGTCTTCGAGCTCTCGCGGGCCGCGGGCCGACGCGTGAAGGGGAACATCGGCTGGGCGTTCTGCTACAACGCGGTCGCGATCCCGCTCGCGGTGACCGGGCTGCTCAACCCCCTGTTCGCCGCCGTGGCGATGGGCGCCTCCAGCCTGCTCGTCGTGACGAACTCCTCTCGGGCGCTGCTGGACGACTAACGCGCTCGGATCGCTCGCTCGCGGTCCCCGACCGCCGCGACCGCAAGGGACTTTCGGCTCACGCGACTGTCTTCACCTATGTCACAGGAGCCGCAGTCCTTCGACGTACCGACCAACGACGGGATGCCGGCGCTCGGGCTCGGGACGTGGGAGAACGACGACCCCGCGCAGTGTACCGAATCCGTCACCACCGCGTTGGAAGCGGGCTACCGTCACGTCGACACGGCCCAGATCTACGGCAACGAGGCCGCCGTCGGGAAGGGGATCGCGGCCGCCGACGTTGCCCGCGACGACGTGTTCCTCGCCACGAAGGTGTGGATCGACAACCTCGCGCCCGAGGACGTGGCGGCGTCGACCCGCGAGAGCCTGCAGAAGCTCGACACCGAGTACGCCGACCTGCTGTACGTCCACTGGCCGGCCGGCGAGTACGACCCCGCGGAGACGCTGCCCGCGTTCGCGGAGCTCCGCGACGACGGCCTCATCGACCGGATCGGCGTCTCGAACTTCGAGCCCCACCACCTCGACGCCGCGACCGACGCGCTCGGCGAGGCGCCGTTCGCGAACCAGGTGGAGTGTCACCCGCTGCTCCGACAGGAGGAGCTGCGCGAGTACGCCGACGCCAGCGACATCGAGCTCGTCGGCTACTCGCCGCTCGCCCGCGGGGAGATCCTCGACGACCCGACGATCGCCGAAATCGCCGAGAAGCACGGCGTCAGCGCGGCGCAGGTGAGCCTCGCGTGGCTCCGCGAGAAGGGCGTCACCGCCATCCCGAAGGCGACCGGCGAGGCGCATATCCACGACAACTGGGCGAGCCTCGGGCTCGAACTGGACGACGAGGACATCGAGACGATCGACGGCCTCGATCGGACCGACCGACAGCTGAATCCGGACTTCGGCCCGGACTGGTAGCCGAACGGGGCTCCCCGCTCACGCCGTCGCGTCGGTCGCGACGTTTCCGCTCCGCCGGGACGGTCGCTCCGAGACCGGTCCCGTTCAGACGTGCTCCGCGAGGAAGTCGACGACCGCGCGGTACGCTTCGATGCGGTTCTCTAACTTCGAGAAGCCGTGCCCCTCGTCGTCGAAGACCAGCTTTCGCACCGGAACGCCCTGATCGCGCGCCCGTTCGACGATCTGTTCGGCCTCGTCGACGGGCACTCGCGGGTCGTTCGCGCCGTGAAGGACGAACAGCGGCGACTCGATCGCCTCGATGTTGTTGATCGGCGAGATCGACTCGAGGAACTCCCGGTCGTCGGCCAGCGAGCCGTACTCGGCCTCCCGGAGCTTCCGGCGCCAGTCGCCGGTGTTCTCGAGGAACGTGACGAAGTTCGCGATCCCCACGATGTCGACGCCGGCGGCCCACAGCTCCGGGTACTCCGTCAGCGCCGAGAGCACCATGAAGCCGCCGTACGAGCCGCCCATGGCGACGACGCTGTCGGGGTCGACTTCGGGGTGGTCGTGGAGCCACTCCACGCCCGCCCGGACGTCCGCGACCGAGTCCATCCGCCTCTCCACGTCGTCGAGCGCGGAGTACGCCTTGCCGTACCCCGAGGAGCCGCGGACGTTCGGCTCGAACACGGCGTAGCCGTTGTTCAGCAGGTACTGCTTGACGGAGGCGAAGGAGGGCCGACGCTGTGACTCGGGGCCGCCGTGGATGTCGACGACCACGGGGTAGCCGCCCTCGGGCGGCTCCGTCTCCGGCACGGAGAAGAACGCGGGGATCTTCCGCCCGTCGAAGGTGGGGTAGTGAACCAGCTCCGGCTCGACGAACGTGTCCGGCGGGATGCCGGCGGTCGAGGCGGCGGTCCAGCGCTCCGTCTCGCCCGTCGTCGCGTCGACGACGTACACGTTCGCGTTGTGGGTGCTCCCCGTCGCCGTGATCGCGAAGCGGTTCCCGTCCGGCCCGAAGCTCACGCCGCCGGCGACGCCCTCGGGGAGGTCGGGGGACGGGAAGGGGTCGATCCGGTCCGGCTCGACCAGCTCGCCGACCGTGATCTCGGTGTAGCCGTCGACGTTGCGCGAGTACACCGCGCGGCGGGACTCCTCGTGGATCGCGACGCCGTCGACGTTCCAGCCGTCGTCGCCGCCGGGCTTTTCCGGCGCGTCGTCCGACCCGGCGTCATCGGCGTCGTCTTCCCCGGAGGCGACCACCGAGAACTCGCCGGTCGCGAGGTCGAGGCGCTCCAGCCGGAGCGTGTCGCTGTCGCGGTCGGTGACGAGGTAGAGCGCCTCGCCGTCGGGCCCCCACTCGGGGCTGCCGTAGCGCACGTCCCCCTCGTGGGGCGTGTGATGTGTCAGATCCCCGCTCGCGAGGTCGAGGGTGTACACGTCGTGGTCGAACGAGGAGTGCGCCTCGTGGACGATCAGCCGGTCGTCGCTCGGGGACCACCCGGCGACCGAGAGCCAGCCGTCGCCCTCGTGGACGCGTTCGGCGCCGTCGCCGATCGCGTCCCGATCCTGTACGTACACGTCGAAGACGGCCTCGTCGCGGCGGTTCGAGGCGAACGCGAAGCGGTCGCCCTCGTCGTCCCACCCTCCCCAGCGGTGTTTCGCATCGGGGCGGGCGGTGAGGTCGGTGATCTCGCCCGACTCGTAGTTGAGCAGGTACAGCTGGGCGCGCTCGTTCCCTCCCTCGTCCATGCCGAAGACGGCCTCGGCGCGCTCCGGCGAGGAGTCGACGAACGAGACCGACTCCTCGAAGAACGTGTGCTGTTCGGGCCACCCGAGCGGCTCGTCGAGCGACCACACCTGTCCGGTGCCGGTGGTGTTCAACAGGAAGGAGAGGCGCCCGTCGGGGCCGAGATCCGCCCCGCCGGCGTTCCGCACGTTGAGGTATCGCTCGATGTCGTACTGGTGCATGCGGTCCGGTTCTCCGCGCGCTGTGAAACCGTTTCGGGTGGGAGACCGTGTCGCGCGACCGTCCACACGCCGTCGGCGCCCCTTCGCCCCGCCGGATGCCGTGTCTTTTTATCCGACCCAGCCGTCCGGTCGGCGTATGCGCGTCGCGTTCGTCTCGCTTTTCGCACCCGGCCACGGCGACACGCCGGCGCGGTCGCGGACGCGACGGATCGCGCGGGGGCTCGCCGAGCGCGGGCACGACGTGGTCTGGCTCTGCGCCCGCTGGTGGGGCGGCGACCACGGCGCCTTCGAAGACGACGGGATCGCTTACCGGTCGGTGACCGTCGAGCCGTCGCCGTCGGCGTTCGCGGCGCGGCTTCCGCTCGCGCTCCGGCGGGTCGACCCCGACGTGGTCCACGCCGTCAACACCCCGCCGACGCCCGGAATCGGCGCGGCGGTCGCGAGGGTC
The DNA here is from genome assembly GCF_002727125.1 of Halorubrum persicum. GTDB lineage: Archaea > Halobacteriota > Halobacteria > Halobacteriales > Haloferacaceae > Halorubrum > Halorubrum persicum. The sequence continues at coordinate 2,062 of NZ_NHOA01000065.1, read as the reverse complement.
CTCTCCCGCGCTCCCGTCCTCGTCGACTGGTGGCGCGACCACCCGGCCGACTCCCGGCGGCGATACCGGCTGCTCGCTCGGTGGGCCGACACCGTCACGACGCCGTCGCGGACGACGAAGACGCGGGTCCGCGAGCAGGGCGCCGACGGCGAGGACGTGCGGGTGATCCCCGAGAGCATCGACTTCGACCTCGTCGAATCGGCCGGCGTCGACGACCGGTTCGACGCGGTGTACGCCCGGCGACTGGACCGTCACGCCAACGTCGAGACGTTCCTGCTCGGGCTCGCGGAGCTTCGCGGCCGGGACTGGACCGCCGCCGTCGTCGGCGACGGCCCCGAGCGCGCCCGGATCGAATCGATGGCGAGCGACCTCCGGATCGACGACCGAGTGTCGTTCCTCGGCGACCTCCCCCTCCGCGAGCGGGTGGAACTGTTCAAGGGGACCCACGTCGCGGTGGCGACGGCGACGTGGGAGACGTTCGCGACCGACCTGCTGTGGGCGCTGGCGTGCGGCTGCGTCGCCCTCGTCGAGTACCAGGCGGATTCGAGCGCTCACGAGCTCGTGGAGGGGCGCCGACGCGGGCGGCTCGTCACGAGCCCGGCAGAGCTCGCCGACGAGTTCGTCGCCGTCGGCGACCTGGACAGCAAGTCCATCGAGCACGACTTCGCGTCCTACGACCACGACGCGGTGCTCGACCGGGTCGTCGACGCGTATCGGGCGCTCTCGGATCAGAACTGAGACCGAAAAACCGCGCGGGCTGCGGCGAGCGACTACTCGTCGTCCTGCGTGATCGTGCCGCCGTACTTCATGAACACGAAGGCGAGTCCGAGCGTGCTCACCATCGCGACGAACGTCGCGACGCTGAGCGCACGGGCGCCCTGCGGGACGAACACGGCGTCGGAACCGCCACCCCCAACCGTCTCGGTCTCGATGTCACCGCCAACCGCGAGGCCGGCGTGCATGCCGACATTGGTGTGCGGGACACAGTGGTAGTGGGTGATGCCGGCGTCCTCCTCGCTGGTTTCGTACTCGTAGGTGTGCCCCTCTTCGCCGATCGGGTCGCCGCTGTCGAGGCTGGCCGGGCCCTCGACGGTCTGCACGTTGTGGGAGCCGCCCTGTCCGGTCCACTCGAAGGTGATCGTCGTCCCGGGATCGACCCACAGCAGCGTCGGGTCGAAGGCGAGCCCCTGATCGCCGGCCCCGACTTGAACGGTGACCTCGCTCTCGCCGCGGGCGTCCTGGTAGGACCCGACGTTCCCGCTGCTGGCTCCGCTCGGCCAGACCGGCTTCTCCTCCTGTGCCGCCGCGGTCCCCGTCGTCGCCGCCGCCGCTCCCGCGACGCCGGCCGCGCCGCCGGCGGTCCGGATGAACCTGCGCCGAGAGACGTCGTCCGTGCTCATACACCCCGGTTTGTGACGGCCTGTAGTGAATATGTTGATCCGAGCGTGGGACGGTGACCCGTGATCGCCGTGGTGACCGGCGGCGGGAGCGCGTGACGCGGATCGGTATCGCCGGTCGCGGCCGACCGACCACGCGCCACCGGCAACCGACGGTGCGTCTCGCTCGCGTTCCGACCCGTTTATGGTCGCCGCCGCGCGCTGTCTCGGTATGACCGACGACGAGCGACGGAGCGAGCTCATCGCCGCGCTGCGGGCGGCCGACGCGGTCCGGTTCGGCGAGTTCGAGCTCTCACACGGCGGGACGAGCGACTACTACGTCGACAAGTACCTCTTCGAGACCGACCCCGACGCGCTGACCCTCGTGAGCGAGGCGTTCGCCCGCCGGCTCGCCGACACGGACGCGAAGCTCGCGGGCGTCGCCTTGGGCGCGGTCCCGCTCGTGGCCGTGACGGCCGCCGAGCTGGGGCGCCCGTACGTCATCGCGCGCAAGCAGGCGAAGGAGTACGGCACGGGCAACCGCATCGAGGGGCGGCTCGACGAGGGCGAGGAGGTCGTCGTGATCGAGGATATCGCCACGACCGGGCAGTCCGCGGTCGACGCCGTCGAAGCGCTCCGCGAGGCGGGTGCGACGGTGAACCGCGTGCTCGTGGTCGTCGACCGCG
>NZ_NHOA01000062.1 GCF_002727125.1 Halorubrum persicum | reverse complement strand
TATTAATTTATTAAAATAAAAATAATTAACATTTATTTTCGTGATCAAATATCCCCAAGCCCAAATAAGGGCCTGTCTCTAAACGAGGGAAGGTATTTTAGAATAACAATGTAGAAGGCGAGTATAGTTCATAATCCTCGTTAAATTGAGATCCTATCGATCAATCAACGGAATTCTTTCAATGTATATCGGGTACGATTGCCGGGAGCGAAGCTTCCACTCTACGAGCGCAGTTTTGTTCGAACGTATGAACTGCTGAAGATGCCAATAACCTCCATCGAACTTCCTGGTAGTTCCAGAGAACTCCCAGACGACAAGATCTGGGCTTGTACTATTGGGCCTGTGGTCACGCTCTGGTTCCAGTTGATGTAGCACATTCCAGACTCCCCGTCGCCAAGCCACTCATCGAACTCCCCCTGATCGTTAGAAACCAGACCCACACGGAGTCCATGCTCGCTGTCGCTCAACTTCTGTCGCAGGATGCTGCCACTCTCGCGTCACCAACACCCTGATCACCCTTCGTGACGGCATATTTAATATCGCTCATTACAAGTGTAATAATATGGATTCGCTTGAGGAGGTCTTCGATTGCTCGCGGGCGCTTGTTTTCGGAATCGGTGGCGGCGGTGATGTGGTCGGAACACTTCCAACAGTCCGGTTGCTGGAACAACACGGGGTCAAAACAGTTATCGGAGGTCTGGCGTGGGAACGGTCCATCGTCGATCCACAGCCCGGACCGCGTTCGCTCGACGAACTTGACGGGGTTGATTGTGTGAGTGAGTCGTTGGCTCTCGGATCAGGTGATACGCGTACGCACGACGGGATCGAATTTGCAGAGACAACCGTGGCGTCCTCTCTGGGGCGGGATGTCGCTTTCCTTGACGTGACCAACGGCGCAGAGGGGTTCAGTGTGGGCTTGGAGGCTGCGTGCAACTATCTAGATATTGATATGGTGATCGGTGTCGACTCGGGCGGTGATGTCCTTGCATCGGGATCTGAGAAAGGAATAGTTAGTCCTCTTGCCGATGGAGTCTCGTTAGCGGCTCTTACGCAACTCTCGTTTCCCACCTGTATCGGGATGTTCGGATATGGAAGTGACGGAGAACTCACTCTTGCCGAGCTTCACCAGAACATGGGTTCGGTTGCGGCCGACGAGGGACTTCTAGGCGCGTGGGGATTATCATCCATGGTGGGCAAGGAGCTCGAACAGATCGTCAAAGAGGTTCCTACAGACGCAAGCCGCCTCCCACTCCGCGTCAGTCAGGGAGATGTCGGAACGCACCCAATACGGGACGGAAAGAGAACCGTCAATCTCACGCCAGCCAGCACAGTAACGTTCTACTTAGAGACAGCCGCAGTCGCTGATCACTCGGATCTAGCGTCTATCGTCTCCGGAACTGACAGCATCGATGAAGCTGATAGACGCCTCCGTTCGGAGGGGTTCGATACAGAACTCTCATACGAGCAGTCTCAAACCGACAACAACATCTGACCACTAAGTAGTCTACATCATCTAGCGCCGTGTCGGGTGGGTGTCTTGCAATTCACAGGATATTATTATAAGGTTCGAGTTAGACACCTCTGTTGTATGCTCGAACAACCAGAAGCCAACCGAATGGCAAATGTACCGTTCTCAGGTATCAGAGAAGTATTCGAAGAATGCGACCGTCTCGAGGCACAGGGGCAAAACATCGTCCATCTTGAGATCGGACGACCAGATTTTGACACGCCGTCACCGATTAAACAGGGCGCAATCGAGGCGTTGGATCGTGGAGATGTACACTACACCTCGAACTATGGGATTTTACCGCTTCGGGAAAAGCTGGCAACAAAGCTGGAGGAGGAAAACGGCATTCGATACAATCCGGATGACGAGATCGTAGTCACGTGCGGTGCGACCGAAGCAGTATTTGTCACCCTGATGGGGCTCATCGGGACAGGCGATGAGGTACTTCTCCCAGATCCAAGCTGGACCTATCCCGCTGGTGTCCGGTTGGCCGGTGGTGAGCCAACCACATACGAACTCGATCCCGCTACCGGCTTTCAGCCAGATATTGATTCACTTCGTAAGGCTGTGTCCGCGCAGACGAAGCTCCTGATCGTCAACAGCCCGAACAATCCTACTGGTGGTGTTCTTTCTGAACAACGGGCGAAGGCGCTTCGAGATTTCGCCGTCGACAATGATCTCATCGTACTTTCTGATGAGATATATGAGAAGATCCTCTATGACGACAAATCACATCACAGCCTCGCCGCACTAGACGGGATGCGAGACCGTACGGTAACTATAAACGGGTTTTCCAAGGCTTACTCAATGACTGGATGGCGACTTGGATACCTCGCAGCCCCAGTCGACCTCGTCGACCCAATTATCCGTGCTCGGCAGTATACATCGACATGTGCACCATCGATATCTCAGCATGCCGCTGTTCGGGCCGTTGGTAGTGGGCTCCACGAGCCGATGGTTGAGGCATTTGAACGCCGGCGAGATCGGGTCTGTGAGCGTATTAAACGGATTCCTGGAATGTCATGTCCAGATCCGACCGGCGCATTTTACGCGTTCCCAACCCTTCCGGAGGGCTACACCGACGATCAGGAATTCGTGTTTTCCTTGCTACGCGAAAGCGGTGTCGCTCTCGTTCCCGGAAGTGTCTTTGGAGACGCCGGCAAAGGGAATCTGCGGATCGCGTACTCGAATTCGGTTGAACAGATCGACGAGGCGTTTGACCGGCTCGAACACTGGCTGTGACCCGAACCCTGATACAAGATCTCCCAGCACAGTGAAATAGCCCGAATGTGACGATAGCGGCCTCGGGTGAATTCTTCCGGTGCTTTATATCATACAATCTATTCCGCGTTGCGGCTATGCATATCAATGACGTTAATACTATGTATCTCCCCGAGAGGATTTTAGGTGCAATGGGACTTCAGTTAGCAGACAACGTGGCTCTAGTTACAGCCTCAAGTAGTGGACTTGGCAAAGCATCAGCAGAAATCTTCGCCAAAGAAGACGCAAACGTCGTCATCAATGGGCGGAATGGGGACCGGCTGGAAGATGCCGTGGCAGAGCTCGATGAACTCGGTGACGGACGCATTGTTGGTGTTCCCGGTGACCTGACCGATCGCGACGACATTGAGACGCTCGTAGACCGAACCGTTGAAGAGTTCGGTCAGCTGGACCACTTGGTAACGAATGCTGGTGGTCCCCCGAGCGGCCCGTTTCTTGAAACCTCCGAGGAGGACTGGTACGAGGCATTTGACCTCCTCGTTATGAGTGTCGTTCGACTCGTTAATGAGGTGGTCGAGCTACTTCAGGAGAGTGAATATGGGACCATCGTTAATATCACTTCTAGAAGCGTAAAGGAGGCCATCGACTCGCTTGTTCTGTCTAACTCCGTACGGATGAGCGTCATCGGTCTCGAAAAGACTCTATCCAAGGAACTTGCACCGGACATACGTGCCAACGCGGTCCTCCCGGCACCCCACGAGACGACACGTATTCGGAATCTAGTGGAACAAGGTGTTGAACGCGGTGAATACGATTCGGTGGAATCAGGGTTAGAAGCACGCGGTTCAGACAATCCGATGGAGCGGATCGGCCAGCCACAGGAACTAGGAGAAGTCGTGGCATTTCTTTCCTCGCCACGCTCCAGCTACGTGAATGGTACGTCGATCCCCGTCGACGGTGGTGACGGGAGTTCAAACCTCTAATTTTGTATTAAGTTCTCTCCCAGACCACTGTTCCAGCATATCGCTGATTTATCTATCCAACAATACGGTTTCAACGGTTTGTCATCACTGGTAGCCAGACATTATCGCACTCAACGTTGTTAAAACGCTTCCACTCTAGACGGCAATCTACATTCTAAGATACATTATCCAAGTAACAATAAATAACGACCTGCGTGTTGTAAACAGGTTGTCCTTATTACATAAATATGTTAAACTAGAACTTCTTATTGGTGGAGATATTGGAAGGATGTGATTCATATTGACGATTTATTGAAATAATACTATAGGTTGAGTTGATGTTGTCTCTAACGAGCATTTCGTGGAAATTGGACTCTAGAGTGGTTTTTTGATCCTCTGAGAGATGTCCATGTCGCTTTCTAGGATGGGCCAGTGAAAAAAGTCAACATACCCTACAAAATGAACATGTGTAATACCTATTGTGGGAGACAGTCGAGCTACTATAGTAGAATCTGGAACTCTTTGTGTGGCCAGCTAGAAGAGAGCAGTTCTATCAACCGATTTTCGGAGGATTACTGAAAATGTGTGCAGATGCTTCTGGAGCTCACTATATCAGTTCGAGAAATTGGCTCCAAGCACTAGCACTTAGTGTAGTTTGTCCGCCGTCCAATCCGACTCTTCATGCAAAAGAGTGTATATACATGTTGTATATAGACGGGTTGATAAGCAAATGGCTTAGGACAAAACGAAGGATACGAGATCGAAATTGAAACTTCGAAATATAGCTCAATACTGATACAAGACAAATTCGTCGTATTATGCAGCAGTCAGCCTGAGACTCTGAAAGAAATTACAATAGTACGCCTGTAATCCACTACTTGGGTATAAGACTGGATCGCGGAATAATGGTTGATCGAAGCTGTGGGATGACAATAATTGGATGTGATAGATATATTCTACCGTAGTCATATCCCACGGTATTGATTTGTTAGAAATTACATCAGTACTATTGTAATGGTAGTCTATAAGAATGAGTTTTAGTCCTGACTCGGTAACTCTGAAAAGATAATAATCAGTTTGCCACTATTGATTTTCCAAAAGACAGTATATTGGTTCACCAGGGGTGACGCGACAGGATAGATATGTTTTTGCATTGAATTCGTCTTCCAAGTACAGCATTTCGTAGTTAACAGACTGATGATCCGGTTTACGGACTTCTGCTGCGACACTTCATTCTTTGAACCAAGTTTCTAAGCAGTAGTGATTATCCCCGCGGATAACAAGATCTAGATCCACCGTGAATATTTAAATGTGTGTATTTAAAACATTTTCTTATTTTAAACTCAGAATTTGTTCGAAGGCAAAATAAAATAAGTCCCGGATTTTTCTCCCAAAATAGCATTAATAAGACTAATAATCCAACAAATTGAACCATATAAATTGTTTATGGTTTTCTCATGGTGCTATCTCACATCCTAGTAGTTTAAAAAAGATCCCATATTAGACATTAATATGTTATCTAAATGAAGGCAGAACATTTTTGACTCGATATCAGGCTTTCCGGCGAACGCATCTTTTTGTATGTATCACACAGACATAGTGGCATGAATAGTGAGACGAGAGGCATCCTGTTGATGATGCTCTCGGCAGTGTCGTTCGGCACCCTGGGTGTTCTCGGGAAGTACGCCTCTGCAGCCGACCTCTCGATCTCGACGGTTCTTACCTACCGTTTCCTCGGCGGGACACTCTTCATTTGGGCACTAGTGGCTTACAGCGGTAAGCTGAAACTTCTCCACGGCCAATCGCTCGGGGTCGCCGTTCTCCTCGGTTCTGGGTTCTACGCTACCCAGAGCGGACTGTACTTTCTCGGCTTAGAGTACATGACTGCCGGTCTGGTCAGCTTAGTCGTCTATACATACCCGGTACTCGTCGTCGTCCTCTCATACATTTTTCTCAACGAGCGGATCTCCCGCCACATCGTCGTCGGCCTCGCGCTCACACTGAGCGGCATAGCCGTGATCTCCGGTGTCGATCCCGTAGGCGCAGATCCCCGCGGAGTCGCTATCGTACTCGGGGCAGCACTGGTCTACGCCGGGTACTATGTGACCAGCCACGTCGCTGTCGACAATATTGATCCACAGACGCTGACGGCGTACGTCCTTCCTTCTGCGGGAGCTAGTTTCGTAGTTTTCGGAGTGGCGACCAACTCACTCTCAATTCCTACCACAGGGAACGAGGTGGCGATCCTAGCGGCAGTGGCCTTGGTTGGGACAGGGATCCCGATCGGTGCATTCTTCGCTGGGCTAGCCGAGGTTGGGGCGAGTCGAGCAAGCATTATCTCAAGCCTGGAACCGGCGACGGCGGTCGTCCTTGGTATAATATTGCTTGACGATCCACTGGCAGGAGCAACAGTCGTCGGAGGGTTACTGATACTGATCGGTGTGCTCGTTATCCAGCGGGGGTAGCCTCGGGCAATCAGAACTCAGGGCCGTCGTCAAGTACATCTACCTTCAAGATCTGGAACCCAACACGTTCGACTTTAGACGTGATGAACTGTGGATTAGTGGGAGTACCACGAGTGGACGCCAGACCGCGAACAGTTCTGCAAACGTGATGAGACGATAGGAGAGGTGAGATTCTGGTCGTTAATTCAATGTTGTTTTTCTCATCACCGTTTCGTTCATAAGGTGCGCTCATTCTAAAAGCTAGTTACGTGGGAAACGTTATTTGCGTGGAACGAACTTCTTCTGACCACCCAACACTATAGTAGAATCTGGAACCCTTTGTGTGGCCAGCTAGAAGAGAGCAGTTCTATCAACCGACTTTCGGATGCTTACTGAAAATGTGTGCAGATGCTTCTGGAGCTCACTATAGTGCTCTGTTGAATCCGCAGAAGGCGGCGGGATAGCGTCGCTGTAAAGGTGGAAGCGAAGCGGAAGAGCCGAATGTGTCCAAGCTCCTCTTCCGCTTCGTTAAGCAAGCCGCGTCGCTGGCTCAAAAGCGCTGTGCCGCCAGTCCAACGGCGGTGAGTGATCCGACTGGCCACGGATTTCCCGGCTGGAAGCATGTCACGCTCCATTTTTTGCGGGTTCACATGGATGCGAC
>NZ_NHOA01000041.1 GCF_002727125.1 Halorubrum persicum | reverse complement strand
TGTGCTACACAAGAGCGTTTTTCCTAGTTTCTGTTCAAGTAGTTACACACGATTTCCACATGCTATTGATCATAATCTGAATTAAATATCTTCCCAAATGTCGGTGATTATATAAATATCAAGCTTATCTCTGAAATAGTTGTGTGAATAATTTAGTCATTTATTGTGGATTATTATGAGGATAATATTATTCTAACAAGCTACGAATTATTCTAAATTTTTCTGAACAATTTGTCATATCCGTCCGCAATCTCTTCCCAACTCCACTCACTTGCAATCAAACGACCAGCCTTACTGTACATCTGATATAGCTCCTCATCAGTCTGTAGATCATTAAGACGCTCAGCGATCGCTTCTGGGTCAGGCTCAACAAACACTAATTCATCATCGTCATACCACTTCGAAAGCTCACCAGGACGAACCACAATTGGCAGCCCAGCAGCTCCATACTCCTTCAATTTCAACGGTTGCTCAGCATCCTTAAAACAAAGTCCTACGTCCGCCAGCGACAGAAAACCTGGCATTAACCGGTAGGGAAACGCCCCAGGGTAGTGTACATTCTCAAGTTTACGAGCGGTCTCTTCCACAGACGCTTCGAGCTCACCTTCCCCAACAAAAACGAACTCCCAATCTGGAGCATACTTGGCAGCCGCAAGCATCTCCTCGGTGCAGTATTTGGGTGAAAAGACCCCGATATAGATGACAATTGGTTTTTCTAAATCGACACCCTCCTTAGACAGAATATTTCGTGCAGTATCGACAGTATCGACTTCGGGAGTTGCAAATTGCTCGTAACTCACGGCGTTTGGGAGTTTCATTGCGTCGTCAATCCCACGCTCAAGAGCTTCTTGATACGTGGATTCATAGACAAACACTGTTGCGTTGGCACGTTTGAGTACTTGCCACTCATACCACTCAAAAAAATGGAATAGTGGATCTGCTAGGTAATTAATGTCCGTAATTGGATCACTAACATCACCTAAAAATGGTTTCCGCAATAGTCGGGCGAGTGGGTAGCCGATATACAGTCCAATCCGGACATTACCAGCAATCACATCGTAGTTCCCGGTTATTGCCTGCTTGACTGCTCTAAGAGCATCTAAACCTGAAGCGTCACAAATATCAATTTCGTAGCCGCGCTTGCGTAACTCCTCTGCAATTCGCTCCCGTCGAACGCTGATATTTTTACCCTTGGAGGGTCGAAGCCACAACACTCTCATTGGCTTCTAAACCACTCAACTGTTCGTTCGATCCCCTCCGTGAACGACGTATCGGGCTCGAATCCAATCGATTTGTTGGCTTTTGAGATATCTGCCACCGAGTGACGGATATCCCCCGGACGCGGATCCTCATGAACCGGTTCAATGTCTCGATCCAGCGTCTTATTTATTACTGCGACCAGTTTATTGATCGTCACTGTAGATCCCCTTGCAATATTGAAAACCCCCGAATTACTTTCCTTCGCCGCCTGAATATTGGCTGTGACAACATCATCAACGAATACGAAGTCTCTCGACTGCTCACCGTCTCCGAAAATAACTGGCTGTTCGTCTTGGAGTAAGAGGTTAATGAATTTGGGAATAACAGCCGCGTACTCACCATCCGGGTCTTGGCGGGGTCCGAATACGTTGAAATACCGTAAGGCCGAAACGCAAATCCCCTCTCGATCGCCGATCTGCAGAGCTACGTTTTCGGTATAGTACTTTGAGGCTGCATACGGAGACTCGGGATTAACAGGATGATCTTCAGACTTCGGAAGCGTTCCTCCTGAACCGTACACCGATGCTGAGGATGCTACGATGACGCTTTCTACCCCACAATCAGCAGCAGCGTCTATCACCGTTGCTGTACCAGTACAGTTTCGCGTCGTCGCACTCAGCGGGTCCTCAAAACTGCTCGGAACAGATGCCAACGCGGCTTGATGGAAGACAGCATCGGCGTCACCCAGCGCTTTATTGACCGTGCCACGGTTCCGAACATCACCCTCAACAAAAGTAAACGCCTCAGATTGTCGAGCCACTTTGAGATTTTCTGGATCACCACTCGAGAGATCATCGAGACCGCGAACAGTCCATCCGCGATCAAGCAGTTCGTCCACCAGGTGGGATCCTATAAATCCGGCAGCGCCGGTGACCAACGCAGTCTGCATGTCTTTTGAGTTGCAGGATAACCCTGTTATAGGTGTCGACACTATCTGAATGGGAGGATATCCTGCATTAATCGAGTCAAGTATCCGGCACCAACTGTGGCAGTCAACAGCAATATTGCCACTATTTGTTGGATTTCTTTGATTTCAGCAGTTCGGACGAACGATCTGATCCGGCTCGGTATCGCTATGAAGAGTAAATGACGGAGAAACGCTTGCTCGGGATCGTTTGGTCCCTCTACATCCAGCGTTTCGATCGCTCGCTTCGAGTACCCCTGCCAGAACGCGCGCCGAAGCAACCACCTCGGTTCCGTTCGATAGTCAAACACTTTGTGTGCGACGACAGCATTGGGGTTGTACAACATACCTTTACCAAGTACATCGTACATTCTCATTGCAAGCTCTGTTTCTTCAGCTTGGATCTGATTATCTCCTTTCAAGCCCACTTGTTCATCAAAGCCACCTACTTCCTCAAACACTTCTCTCCTAAACGACATGTTTGAGCCAAGTGTGTTCCGTACCTCAGCCCAAGCTTCAAGTCTAGGCTCATAGTTCGCGCCAATAAGCCAGTAGAACTCCTCAGGAAGAAAATCCGGCCGTCCGGCGACCCATTCTGGCACCATTAGTCCGCCAACCGCGATGGCGTCTGTCTCCTCGTATCCTCGAACCAGCTCCTCGATCCAGTTCGGCTCCGCGATCGCGTCGTCGTCCAGAAATGCAATCACGGACCCGTTAGCCTGCTCGACGCCCTGCGTCCGGCTATAGGAGAGGCCCTTGTTCTCCTCGTTACACCGAAGCGTAACCGCCTCCTGGTTGCCGAATTCTGACTGGAGCCGTTCGAATAGTGCCTCGTTTCCGTCGATAATGAGGATTATCTCGATGTCCTCATGTGTCTGGGCCAAAACGCTCTCAACGGCTTCACAGACGTCGTCGTAGCGCTCCATCGAGTACGCGCACACGACAACGGAGACCTTCATCGGGTCCGGATTCGTTCCGCAGTCAATAAACGTTCTGAAGCAGATCGGGACTCGGAAAGAGATCGACCGAAGGGACTGTTTAAGCTACAACCACGATCTACATACCCGTACTCGATCACTTGTATCCAAGTTGTTCTAACCGGTCTTCGACGACGCCGGAGACCTCCGTTTCAGCGTCGCTTTCGGAAGGCCACGGCGGGAGTGACGATTTCATCGTCTCGTACTCCTTGTCTGATAGTTCCACGACGGTCTCATCGGGGAGCGAGAATCCGAACTCAGCGTTGTGGCCCTTCGATGCGATGAGCTTGGACTGATTTCGATACACTGCCTTCTTTTCGTGACCGCTGAGGCTCCCCTCTATCAACATAATTCGGTCCGACGACACATCTCCGATGAGCGAATGACCGGAGCAGTCTTCCAAATCGACGCCAGTGATATCCGCCAACGTGATTGGTATATCGATCAGTGAAAGAGGTCTTTCTAGATCCCAGTCCGCGTTCGTAGCGAACGGTACACGCGCAACAGCCTCGTACGGAGTTCCGCCGTGATCGACACAGCCGGAGCCATCGAAGTGTTCGAGATCGAATTCGACGTGTTCCCAATGGGCCTCTCCGTGATCGGCAGTAACCATGAGAAGCGGATCCTCGAACAATGATTCCAACTCCTCGCTGAATTCGGAGATAGCGTCGTCGACGTAATCGACTGACGCTCGATACAGCCGTTGTCGGTGGTCACGATACTGCTGGCACTCCATGTCGCACTCAGTATCGGTCTCATATCGCCAACCGTCCAAGCCGTCAATTGAATCATCCACCTCGTACTTCCGGCGGTACGTTTCGGGCGAATCTACCGGAGTGTGCGGATCGGCGAGATGGAGGAACGCGAACGTTTGGTCCCGCCCGTCGACCCAGTCCAAGTAATCATCAAGGACATTATCGGCATCGGAGTTGATCGTATGGTATAGGTTGTGTGTCTCGAATCGTCCGGAGAGCGCTACGAACGGCGTATCGTGACCAAAGCCACCATACGTGTCGTATCCGGCACCGGCGAGGGCCTCGGTAATTGTAGCACGATTGTCGTCCATCCGCGGTGGAAGCCGGATCCCGTCAGAATCGTCGAGCTCGTCGGTCTGTCGCATCGCACCGTGTTCGTGCGGATACACGCCAGAGAGAAGCGACGACACTGCCGGGAACGTCCACGTCCCCGGTGTGATTGCAGTTGACCCGTTTAGCCCACAGAGATACGGCGTCGTGTCTGAATCGATGTGATCCGCGCGCAACGCGTCGACGACGACACAGACGATGTGATCTGGCGCAGATTCGTCACGTTGACTGGTTGGAAGGTCTTTCTGTGCGAACTGCCGATCCGCGTTTCGCGTCTGATAGTAATCGTATGGAACCGCAAGCGCCCGTTTAACCGACGGCGGAAGCGTATTGATGAGCTTCCGTTTGACATCCATGTTCTACGGCTCTTCACGGTTTTACTTTGCTCCTTCGGGATCCCTTCACGGTGATTCAACAGCCCTCTGTAGAAACAGAAGATGACAAGCCTTATGCGCGTTTTTGCAGTTCGTTGCGATAATGAGCGACTCGAACGATCCGCCGGACGGAGCAGACCAGTCTCCCTCCGATCTGCTCAAACAATGGTACCATGTCCCGGTGCTCCTCGGTGTCTTCGCGTTCATGCTGTGGACGCGCCTCCAATCGTATGGAAATTTCATCCAGAACAGCGAGGTGTATTTCCGTGGAAACGACGCGTGGTATCACTTCCGTGAGACAACGTACCTTGTCAAAAACTGGCCGAATACCCTTTCTTTCGACGTTTGGACCGGATTTCCGATCGGAAACCAAGCAGGCCAGTTCGGGACCCTCTGGGACCACATCATGGCAGTCGGAATCTGGATCGCCCGCCCGGTCATGGGCAGCGCCGAAGAGGTCATGCTTATCATGGCACCCATCGCAGGTACGCTCGTCGCGATACCGACCTACTTCATCGCGCGGCGGTTCGTCGACCGCTTCGCGGCACTTGCCGCAGTGGCCGTGCTCGCACTCCTGCCAGGGACTTTCTTCAGTTACAGCCTTGTAGGCTTCCCGGACCACAGCGCGGCCGAGGTGCTCTTCCAGAGCATCGCCGTCCTTGCGTTCCTCGTCGCCTTCGCGGTCGCTGACCGCGAGGCGCCCGTCTGGGAACTCGTCGTCGATCGCGACTGGAACGCTCTCACGCGGCCAATCAAATACGCGGCCGCTGCGGGTGTCGCGCTTGGTCTTTACATGTGGACGTGGCAGCCTGGAATCCTAATGGTCGGATTCACGGGGATATTCCTCGCAATCAAGATCACAAGCAACGTCGCCCACGGAAAGAGTCCCGAACCGACCGTATTCGCTGGCGCGGTCGCGATGACGATCGCGGGACTGATGCAGAGTATCCCGCTCGACACATTCTCGTTTAATCCCACTGAATATTCGCTTCTCCAGATCGTTCTCCCGCTCGGTGTCGCTCTCGGCGCGGTGTTCCTCGCATGGCTCGCCCGCCAGTGGGAGTCACGCGATCTCGACACAACAACGTACCCCCCAGCTGTTGGCGGACTTATCCTCGCGTCCGCCGGCGTCGTCTGGCTCGCCATCCCGTCGCTGTGGTCGACACTCGTTGGAAACCTCCTCAACACCGTCGGCTTCTCCGCGTCCGCCGGCGCCCGCACCATCGGCGAGGCCCAACCCCCACTCCAGAACAACACCTTCGCTGACTTCGTCCTCTCCCAATATGGCCTCGCGTTCTTCCTCGCACTTGCCGCCGTGCTCATCATCATCGCGCGGCCGCTCTACCGCTCTGACGACACTAACCATACCCTCTACATCCCGACCGCACTCGCCGTGGTTGGTACCGTCTACGCAGTCCCCCAACTGTACGACACCATTGGCGGCGTCGTCGGCGTGAGCTGGCAGGTGGTCGGGCTCGTCATCGCAGCCGTCTTTCTCGTCGGCGCGACGTTCCTCGTCGAGTACGACACCGAAGAACTCTACTTCGTCGTGTGGGCGGCGTTCATCGGAAGTGCCGCATTCACCCAAGTCCGCTTCAACTACTACCTCGCAGTGATCGTCGCGGTCGGCGCGGCGTACTTCCTGCAGGTCGGACTCAACGCGATCAGCCTTCGGTCGATCGACGATATCCGCAACGTCGAGGGGTGGCAGGCGATGGGCGCGATCGTGCTCGTCGTCGTCCTGATCGTCCCGCTGGTCGCAATGGCTACCCCCGTCTGGGCCGCCGGCGCAAACACCGGCCCCGGCAGCGTCACGCAATGGGATAGCAGCCTCCAGTGGATGAACGACGAGACGCCCACGCCGGGTGAACTCGAAGGGACGGACAACCCGATGGAGCTGTACGGCACCTATGAACGGCCGGCTGACGGCGACTTCGAATACCCAGAAGGCGCGTATGGTGTGCAGTCGTGGTGGGACTACGGTCACTGGATCACCACGCGCGCCGAGCGCATCCCGAACGCGAACCCGTTCCAACAGAACGCGGGCGACGCGGCCGACTATCTACTCGCACCAAGCGAGGAGCAGTCCCGTGAAGTCCTCGCAAGCCAGAGCACGGAAGGCGAGAACACACGGTACGTGATGGTCGACCGGCAGATGGCCTCGCCGAACTCCAAGTTCAACGCTCCGGTCACGTTCTACTCGGGTAACGCGACAACGAGTGATTTCAACCGCGTGCTTTACCAGCAGACCGAGCAGGGTGGGTTCCGCACGCTGTTGCAGGTGAACACGCAGCGGTATCACGAGAGTCAGATGATCCGCCTGTATGAACATCACGGCAGCGCCGTCGAACCGCGCCCCGTCGTTGTTGACTGGAACCAGCAGGCCGCTCAGGCCGCAAACGGTGAGCAGATCGATATCAGCGTGGCCCCGAGAAACACCTCCGCAGTGGTGCGCCAGTTCGACACGATGGAGGAAGCCCGCACGTTCGTCGAAGAAGACGGAAGCGCACAGGTCGGCGGGATCGGCAGCCTGCCCTCTGAACGCGTCGCAGCACTCGAACACCACCGGCTCGTCCACGCCAGCCAGTCGCGTGGGCAGTCACCCTCGGCGCTGCAGGTGCGCGTGCTCCAGCAGCTCGGGATTAACTTCCAAGAGGTTCTCGGTGAGAGCGCGCTGCAAGCGTTCCAGGACGACTGGGTAAAGACGTTCGAACGCGTCCCCGGCGCGACGATCGAAGGCTCGGGTGCAGAGCCCGATCAAGAAGTGAGAGCGACCGTCGAGATGGCCAAGTCGTCCGGCCAGACGTTCACCTACACGCAGTATGCCGAGGCTGACTCCAACGGGAATTTCGAGTTGACGGTGCCGTACTCGACGACGGGCTACGACGAGTTCGGCCCCGAAAACGGGTACACGAACACGAGCGTTCGTGCGACTGGTCCGTACCAGCTTTCGACCGGCCTGTCGATCGAGAACGGCACCGCGAGCGCACTCACGGGCACGGTGAACGTGACCGAAGCACAGGTCGTCGGCGCTGACGACGCGGCCGCCACGGTCGAACTCGAAGAGACGACGCTTGGTGATGGAAGCGACGGCAGCGACGGAGCAGACGGCAGCGATGACAGTAGCAGTGACACCACAGACGGTCCCAGTGGCGATGAGGCCACCGACGACACGAACACAACAACCGCAGTGACGGTGGCCAACGCGCGTGCCGTCGACGCGTCCCCCGCTCCCACGCTCGCCGCGACGTAACACCGGTCCACCGTCGGGTGACCCCCCATTTTATGTATTCCGAATGAACCAGCAGAGTATCTCGCCGTCTGATCGCGTTCGGCACGACTCAACAGATGAGTGATCGCCGAAACTGGGCAGTGTTGTATCTCAAAGGCATTGCGATGGGCAGTGCCGATGCTGTCCCCGGTGTCTCCGGCGGCACCATCGCGCTGATCGTCGGCATCTACGAGCGACTGATCGCGGCGGTCACCGAGATCGATCCGTCGCGGATTCGGCGCGTGCTCGCGGGCGTCCGACCGGCCAATATCCCTGACGCGCGCGCAGCGTTTCACGAGATCGACGGCGCCTTTCTGGTCGTACTCGGATCCGGAATCGCCACGGCGGTCATCACCGTCCTGAGCGCAGTTAACTACCTGCTTACGACACAACCGGTCGCCACGTACGGCTTCTTCTTTGGGCTGATCGCCGCGAGCGCGGCGGTCTTGCTGGGCGATGTCGAGCTCAACACACCCCGCCGAAAAGCGGCCGCATTCAGTGGATTCTTCCTCGCCTTCCTCGCGTCGGGGTACGCCTCGACCGCGCTCGAAAGCTCGCTGCCGGTCGTGTTCGTCGCCGGCGCGGTCGCGGTCAGCGCGATGATCCTCCCGGGTGTCTCCGGCTCGCTGCTGCTCGTCGTCCTCGGTCAGTACGAGTACATGTCGGGGACGGTAAGCCGGGCGATCGACGGGGCTACGGCGTTTGCGCTTGGGAATGGGTCAGACGCACTCGCCGAGACGCTGCCGACAGTCGCGGCGTTCCTTGCGGGCGGTGTCGTCGGCGTATTCACGATCGCACACGCCGTCAAGTACGCGCTCGCTCGCGCTCGTGGTGCAACCCTCGCTTTCCTCGTCAGCTTGGTCGTCGGCGCGCTCCGGGCGCCCGTCGTTGAGGTGTCGATCCGACTGGCCGAGAGCGGTGAGACGTGGGCGGCAGCGGCCCCCAGATTCGCGCTCGCGGCCGCGGGCGGTACGGCGGCAGTGCTCGTGTTGAACCGGTACTCCGCGGCAATCGAGTACTGACTGCAGATCCGAAATGCAGCAGTCGAGCGGGGAGCTGGTAGGCATCCTACGGACTTGACCTCCTCCCGCGCCTGAAGACGCGGGAATCCCACCACGGGATTTCAGGCTGAGCGTTCGCCCAACCCTACGGTTTCAAGA
>NZ_NHOA01000093.1 GCF_002727125.1 Halorubrum persicum | reverse complement strand
TATAGTGGGCTCCAGAAGTATCTTCACACATTTTCAGTAAGCCTCCGAAAATCGGTTGATAGAACTGTTCTCCTCTAGCTGGCCACACAAAGAATTCCAGATTCTACTATAATGTCGATGTCGAAATCCAGTCCACAACCGGGCCACGTGTGGTAATTGTATCCGATGGATCCCATGGCCTCCACACTACTCTTGTACATCCTTTCGTCGTCCCCACTGCTCCCGTTTGTACAATATATGTTTTGTACAACTCACAATCTTTTTTAAGCAAAGATACGAACTGTTGTTACGTCGAAGCCTGTTGTTTCGCTCGTTCCCCCGGCGTCTGGGTGGCTCCCGGCAAGGTTCAGATCTCCTGGAAAGTCAAAATCTCGTTCCGCTCCTCCCAAAGTTTATTTAATTTTTTTGGAGATACGTGAATATATGGGGTGGTATCAGCCAGAGATATAGTGGATGCATGAATACCCAAACTCATAGGGTCCGATGGCCAGGCCTTTCGTCACACCACCATCACTATCAGAAGATCAAAAATTTGGTGGTTCGGCCCCGAATTGCTTGATAAGTTCGGGAAGGACATCGAAGAGATCGCCGACGATACCGTAGTCAGCGATGTCAAATATTGGGGCATTAGGGTCAGTGTTGATAGCGACAATAGTCTCGCTGTTTTTCATACCGGCGACGTGTTGAACAGCGCCTGAGATGCCAATCGCCAAGTAAACATCCGGAGCTACCTTCTTACCCGATTGACCAACCTGACGGTTTTTTTCCAGCCAGCCGTTGTCAACGACTGGGCGAGAGGCGGACAACATCGCATCGGTAACATTAACGAGCTCTTCGACGAGTTCCAGATTCTCTTCTTCCTCAATACCACGACCGATAGAGACTAGGAAATCGGCCTCGCTAATGTCGACTTCGCCACCACCGACTTCCTTGAAGCCCGTCACCGTTGAGCCGATGGATTCCTCGTTGATATCTGCGTTAAATGTCAAAACTGGGGCGTTGCCGTCACCCTTGGCAGGCGGCCACTCTGCATCGCGGATGGACACCACGGATTGTCCGTCATCGATCTCAACGGTCGTCTCAACCTTCGATCCGTACATTTCGCGCGTGACCCCGAGAGTGCCGTCCGAGTAATCGAGGCCGACCGCATCAGAGACGTATGGCCAGTTGACTCGGGATGCCACAGCGGGCGCGTAATCAAGTCCGTTCACACTGTTCGGTACAAGTAAAAAATCTACCTCCAAGCTTTTGGTGAGCTCAGTCACCGCCTGTGAGTACACATCATGATTAAATTCTTTGCCATAGTCGACGGCGTGAACCGTGTCGACACCCTCACGGTTCAGCTCATCTGCGAAGGCCTCCGTGTTTCCGGAGATGACAGCCGCATGCAGATCGGTGCCGGCGGCGTCCGCAAGCTCACGGCCCGCTGTCAAGAGTTCAAACGATACATCACGGAGATCGCCGCGCCGGTGGTCAGCGATGACGAGCACTGTCATTCTGTCACCACCCCCTTATTTTGGAGGATATCCGCCAATTGCGCAGCCTGTTCGTCAGCTTCGCCGTCAAAGTATTCCGCATCGCTTTTGCTCTCCGGTTTGTACATATCGGTGATATCGAGGCTGGACTCAACAACGTCCTCACTCAAGCCCAAGTCCTCAATCGTACATGTGGTAATATCTTTGGACTGTGCCTGTCGGATGCCACGCAAGCTCGCGTACCGCGGCTCGTTGATCCCCGTCTGGATGGTAAGTACTGCTGGAAGGTCGACATCCGTTAACTCCTCAACACCACCCTCTAGTTCTCGACGAACTGACGCAACACCGCTATCTAGTACAGTCTCAGTGTTGAGTGCGTTCACCACTGCCGACCACTGGAATCCAACTTCTTCTGCAAGTGCAACCCCAGTCGCACCGAAGCTGTCGTCATTAGCCTGTACCCCGGATAGTACTAGGTCAGGGTCCTCACGTTCTACAACTGCCCCCAGCAACCGAGATTTAGTCTCCACGTCGAGCAAGTCGGCATCCGCGATGGTCTCATCCCAGACGCGGACTGCGCGGTCTACCCCCTTCGCCAGTGCGATACGGATCGTCTCCTCGCTGTGTTCAGCACCAATGGTAACTGCTACGACCTCGACATCGTCGCCAGCCTCAGCCAATTGAACGGCCTCCTCGACTGCATAGTTGTCCCACTCGTTAAGGTCATAATCAAGGTGGTCATCGTTGATCTCTGTACCGGTGATCTCGAAGCCATCCTGAACGATAGCCACCTCTTTGACCGTGACAAGAACTTTCATCTGGTACTCCATCCAAGTTACTATTCCATAACAACTTCAATTGTACGGTCGTTACAACGAGAAGTGAAAATTAGACTACTACTATATGATTATTCTGGCGATTAAATGACAATAGAGGACAATTTCTGGTAATGGATACCGAAGCCAAATGAGTTAAGTCCCTGTTGGACCGGTATATGTACATGACACCTGGTCTGACCGCACGGCTGGAGCGCATTTCGACAGACGGAAAAATGGTTAACATCCCGATGGACCACGGAATTACAATCGGGGCGACAAAAGGTCTCAAAGACATAGAATCGACGATAAACGCGGTGACGCGCGGCGGGGCAGACAGTGTGTTGACACAGAAGGGCCTAGCCAATCGCGTGCACCCGAACAAGAATGGTAGAGGCTACGTCATCCATCTAAACGCGTCTACAACTATGGGGCCGGACGCAAACGATAAGCGAATAACTGGCACAGTAAAAGAGGCGGTTCGAGCCGGCGCAGACGCGGTTTCGATACACTTAAACATCGGGAGTAACCACGAACCCCGACAACTGGAGCAGTTGGCATCAGTTACAGAAGTCGCCCACGAGTATGGGATGCCGGTACTAGCCATGACATACGCGAGGGGTCCCGATGTAGACGAACACGATGCGGAGAACCTAGCACACGCGGTACGGATCGCCGAGGAGATGGACGCTGATATTGCGAAGACTGCCTACTCTGGGAATGCAGAGACGTACAAACTTGTCCCGGATACGGTCGACATTCCCGTCATTATGGCTGGCGGCGATCCGCAGACTGATCGACAAATGTTGCAGAACGTACGTGGGGCAATGGACGCAGGTGCAGCGGGTGTTTCCATGGGTCGGTCGGTATTCCAGCACGACGATCCGGAGGCGATGGCTCGTGGGGTTTCAACCATCGTTCATAACGATAAGAGCGTCCCGGAAGCAATGGACATCGCCGAGCTGGCAGAGTAACGATAGCCGGGCTCTAAGTTGAATTCGATAAGTTTTATAAAAATATACCGCTTGAAAGCTACTGCAGTCACAGAGACCGTCGTGTCTAATGCACTGGTGATCTACAAAAATAAAAGTAAACCTCTGACTTGTCGCTGACGAACTACTCTCTGTCTGTCCAGAAGTCGAAACTTCGCCCAGGTGCGAACACGTCAAGACCAACCGCTAGTTCGTCACCGGTGTTTTCCACTCGATGCTCTTCCCAGGATTCGAGCTGTGCGGCATCATGTTCCGTGAGCGTTACTTGGTCATTCTCGGTATAGATCGTCAACTCACCTTCAAGAACGATGCAAACCTGTTCGTTTTCGTGATCGTGCATTGGCGACGAGTGACCCGGTGGCTTCTCGAACCACTCGAAAGAAAATAGATCGGTCTCTGCCAATGATTTACGCTGCCAGCCTTCCTCAGGTTCGTAAGTTTCTGCGTTCTCTATAGTAGTGGTTTTCATCTTGGGCGGTCATAACAAGTCATACTATAGTTATAATTCTTTTGGCGCTGTTTGTCATCGCTACCAGGAGCTCAGTATCTCTGTTCAGAGACTATTCGCATAGATACAAGCCAAGCGGCGATCTCGGTGGTACATCACCGATATTCAGTACCTCATAAAGCGTTGTCAGCTAACCCAATCTGAGCTCACCAGTATGCCCCTGATGAGCCGTTTGTGGCGAGCAAGGACGCTGAGAGAAGAGGGATCTGTCGTTGTCGGCGGCGGTCAGACGCTGACACGACAGCGTTGCCACTCACGTCGAGGCGTACTTGGTCAGTGACTACCGATGGAACCGGTCATCAGGTGACCGATTTGCGGGGGACGGCTCGACGCACCGCGAGGACCGTCCACGCTGCCCGACACACCATACTGATGAACCCCGCGAACGACCACTTCCAGAGGCGACGCCCGCTACGGAGGGGCGTCGCCACGTACTCCCAGTGCAGATACCACCACACGTTCTGTAAGGGCAGGATCACCACGACGTACAACAGCTGTACGACCGGATTCTGTGTTGTGGTCGTCGCCATGCTTTGCTCGGAGAGCCGATAGCTGGCCTCGATACTGAAGCATTTCGCGTAGTCGTATCGAGCCTCGCGTGGCGTGTCGATGAACGGCGCGTCGGCGGTGTAGCCGTGACGCGCCACGCCATGTTCGCCGTATTGCCCGTTCTGGTAGGTACAGTCGATGTAGACGAGAAGATCGACGGTCCAGCTGTGATCGTCGAGTTTAGCCGTCAGGTCATGCTGGATGACGCGACTCCATCTTTTCGAGAGTTCCTGCTTGATTGTCTTCCTCCCCGGACGATTGGCATCACGTGGGCGTGGTTGCGTGCCTGAAGCAGCGTGAGACAGTTGCTATTAGAATTTGCGATCAAGATAGGCGGCCTTGACGCCGAGCTCACGGCCGTCAAGAATTCCGAGGAACTCGGCAGGACGCTGCTGGCGGTGTCGCCGTCAACGGGACGGCGCACCGCCAGCGTGAGCGTGTAGCGTTTGTTCTTTACACGCGCGTAGAATGTCGCGTAGGTGTAGTATGCCGTGGTTCCACGCTTGGTTTCTGAATGATAGAGGCTATCTGTCTCGTTTTCGTCACCGTAGTAGGACCGCTGGTGGAGGTCAGCGACGATCTCCGCCTGCTCGGGGAGGATCCCCAGCACGTCCTTCTGGAAAAATGCGTTCCCAACTCGTTCAACGGATGCAAGGTCGAATTTCTGGCGGAGATGGTACATGACCGTGTTTTCGTGGGGTGAGTCGTCACCGGATTCGCAGAATTCAGAGATCGAGGTCCTCGTGAATGTCTTCAGACTCGATTTCTGCGTTGTTACCGAGGCTGAGCGAAATTTCCTTGTCGAGCGTGTTGACGAGGAAGTTAAGGAACTGGTCCTCGTGAATTCCCCCGTCTGCTTGTTGATTGTGCTTGGACACATCTCAACACGCAGGCCTCTCAACTAACGTGCTTTGTGAGGTAGTGAATATTCTGCTCTGTTGAATCCG
>NZ_NHOA01000034.1 GCF_002727125.1 Halorubrum persicum | reverse complement strand
CGAGAGAATTCAGAGATGGAATCTTGCTAGAGAGAGTGAGGATCGAGATCACTGGGTGGATAGATCCAACCCCTTGCCGACGAAGAGCGAGATAATCGCGTCTCCAGAGATCGTGACCCCCGTGCTGTCATCGGATTCAACAGATCAGTTGATCCAGAAACAAGCGATCTACTTCATACACAACTTGAACCGACAACAAATAACGCTCTCGCGGATCGGTTTTTCGCTGATCTCCGTGACAAACACGACATTGATGACGCAGCTGTTCTCGTAGATGGATCAGCTTCACTTCAGCGAGCCTGTCGCAAACATGACCTCGATTTCAGATACGAACGACATGGAAATCGGAACAGCGTCAAACGTGTCTTTCGTGAGATAAAACGTCGAACTACCTGTTTCTCAAACTGTTTCAGCAACGCCGAAGCAGAAACTGCTGACGAGTGGCTCAGATCGTTCGCTTTCGCATGGAATCAGCTTATCTGAACACTACGTCTTGACCACCCCAGTACCTCTTCACGCACACTGGGGACTTAGCAGGCGTTCATCCCATCAGAGCCGTTTAGTCGGTCTCTTCGGGCTGGAAGATGTCCTCGATGTGGCACTCGAAGTGAGCCGCGAGCTTGAACGCGAGGTCGAG
This sequence comes from Halorubrum persicum, assembly GCF_002727125.1. Classification (GTDB taxonomy): domain Archaea; phylum Halobacteriota; class Halobacteria; order Halobacteriales; family Haloferacaceae; genus Halorubrum; species Halorubrum persicum. The sequence goes on along the minus strand of NZ_NHOA01000034.1, from coordinate 6,416 downwards.
CGATGGGTCGTATCGATCGCGCTCGATAGCGTTAATGGTCTGTCGAGTGACGCCGACTACCTCGGCTAACTCACCTTGACTGAGCCCCTCTGCCTCACGTCGCCGTGGAAGATCATTCTCCATTATGGTTACCGCCGCTTGACGATTCCGTAGGCGACACCCCACAGTAGAAAGAGTCCCGAAGCAAGCAGTATCGCACCGGTCACTTCTGGTGGCGGATCGATACGTCCCGCGGCTTCAAGCACGTAGATGGCGGGGATGACAGAGAGTCCGAGCACGAACAAGACGCCGAGCGTCAAGCCGCTTGCACGGTTGTACAGTTCCGTGTCGCGCTCGTCTTGGAGCGGTACGTCGGTCAGTTTCGGGGCGAGGAACGTGATTCCACTACCAATCCACGCACCCCCACAGTAGATGATTGTTCCGAGGAGTTCTCGTCCCGTGACCATTCCAGCAAGTAATCCGACGATTGCTATAGCGAAGATGGCGTACACGACGCGGTAGTACACACGCCGGGCTTGCCCTGATTCATCTGTTCCGGGGGTTAGTGTGTCAAGCATCCTTTACAGTAAAGAATACTTTACACTATATAAAAACTTTGCTTACAGGATTGCAATATTCAGGCCCGTGTGCTGCGAGGAGACACTAACCGGCCAGTCGTTCTCGAACATGAAGACTAGCAGCTAAACTGACTCGTAAGGTGGAAGCTATGGTTCTACTGCCGAAAGATGGTAGGTGTCTTGTCACCCGATCCGGACCCACAGCAAATTCCAATACTGTAGGAGCCAGTACAAGACGCTTGTCGCGCCAACAACCGCCGAGTAGTGTACACGAGTGACCAGCGACCAGTCGTCGCGGAGCCACGCACGAGCCGCGTAGCCGACTGCGCCAGCGGTAGCGAGGACTCCCAGTGTCGGCACGATGAACACGACATCGAACCACGCGGGCGGACGATTGAACAGCGTCGGCCTGTCCATTGATGTCACGGCGACGGAGACACCGATGAAGACGAGAACGAACAGCAAGAGCCCGGCAAGGCCTGCGCCAGCTACCCATCGAGCGCGAGTAACGGATTGTGGTGGTGACTCACCACCGCGATACCAACGCCACCCACGGCCTGCCGGCCACCCCACCAACCCAGTCAGTACGATGACCGAAGCCGCTACCGTTAGCCACCCCTGTACTGACAACTGCTCGTGGTAGCCGATCTGCTCGTACGCGCTCAATCCGTTCAGTAGGTGGGTCACTTCACCATCCGCCTCACGGAACAGCAACGTCGAGTCTTCCTCGACGTGCTCGAAGACGAGCGGTTCAACTTCGACCCATTCGTCAGTCCTGTCTCCCTGTTCAGTCACAAGCCGCCCGTCATCAGCAATTCGGACATCGACTGGTTGGCCCGTGAGCAGGCCGTAGACGAGCTTCTCGGCACTGACGGTGTCGGTCGTGTTCACCGACCGGTACCGGCCTTCGAGTTCGTCGGCACGCTCGGGTATCCCGTCAGGCGTCCGTTGTGCTCCGCTCGAATCGACGGGTGCGAACTGGTCGAGTAGAGTGTCGACGACTTCCTGCTTCGCGCTGGATGCTTCGTTGCCGTGGGCGACGACGAAGAGGCCGACATCTTCCTCTGGAATCAGTGCGAACTCAGTGGCGAACTGTGGGACACTGCCGCCGTGACGCACTAGTCGAGTATCACCACGCGATCGCTCGAAGAATCCGAACGCCATCCCATCGACCCGTTCGTGCGGGGTGAACCACTGTTGGTGCATCGAGTCGACCGCGCTCTCCGAGAGAATCCGTTCGCCGTCGACGACACCACTGTGTAGATGTGCTTGGAGCAACCGCGCCATGTCTGCCCCGGTCGTGTGAAGCCCAGATGCGGGCGACACGTCGGAGTAGAAACTCACAACGTCTTCGACGGCCGTACCCTCGGCGGGCACGAGATTGGGCGGGGCGGGTTGGAACGTGCTGTTCGACATGCCTAGCGGCGCGAACAGGTTATCCGTGACGAACGACCCGAAGCGTTGTCCTGAAATGTCCGCGATCAGCTGTCCGGTGAGTGCGGCGGCATAGTTGGTGTACTGGTGGAGTTCGCCGGGCGGGCGGACACGCGCGGGTACGTCCGTTGACACCGACTCAGCGAGCGGCCGGATGTACTCTGGCTTGCGTGCCGAGTCGCCTCGTCCACGGACTTCGAATCCCGGCGTGTGGGTGGCGAGGTGTTCAAGCGTGATCGGTTCATCGTACGTTTCGGGAAGATCGACGGTTTCGAGGTGGTCATCTACCGGTGCGTCTGGTGTGATGTCCCCGCGATCAACGACCTGCATCGCAGCCGTCCAGGTGGCGACCTTTGAGACGGAACCGACGCGAAAGAGCGTCTCACCTGCTCGAACCGGGACATCCTCGCTTCGAAAGGCGTGGCCGTAGCCGCTCGTGTGAACCTCATCGCCGTCGACGACGGCGACCGTCAACCCACCCGCATCATGGTCAGCTAACGCACGGGTGGCCGCGTCGTCGATGAACGTATCCACGCTGGTCGTCTGAGCCGGTTCGGTCGAACCACTGGCGAGACTGCTGGCCGCAACGGCGGTACCAGCGCCAACGGCCGCGGACCGCGACAGGAATCCGCGTCGTGAGAGTGTGGAGGGCATCGGTGGGAGCGTGTGAAAGACAGTTCACGCCGTGAAAGGCGGGACAAATCGTCTGAGTGGCGTGTACCAGCGTTGCTCTGGTGAAGGCGGACAACCGGCTATCGCGGATCGAGACGGCCACAATGCCGTATGTGATCTGGCAGCCACACCGTGGGTCCGCTTTCGCTCCTTCGTCACGGGTATATTGGTGTCAAGCACGCTTTACAGTAAAGCTCGCTTTCCATTCAATATGAATCTTTCCTTTCAGGATCGGTATCAGATTGAGCCAACGAGGGTGAGAGATCCAAGCGCAACCGCTAATCCCAGTGCTGCGACGACGAGGTCGATTCCCCATCGAAGCAACCAGTCCCGTACCCGTGTTCCCTCTGGTCGGATCCCAAACCGGACCGACAAGTGTCGAACGATCACGACCCAAGTGACGAGGACGAACCCGAACAGAAACGGCCACACCTCAATTCCGAGGCGAACCTGTACGACGTAGACTGGGAGTACGCCGATCAAAACCGGTGTTATTTCGATCCGAGCAGCAGCACGGAGTGGCCGGCGCTCCGGCGTCGGACGATCGCCAGGCGTCAATTCAGGGACTGACACGCCACACGATCGAAAGCTGGCCACAATTTCGCTCACCCGCCCGCGCGGTACGAGAAGGCCTTCCGGTTTCGTGACAGTAGTGGTCCGATAGCAGAGTCGAACGGCAACGATCGGGCCGAGTGGAATCAATTGAAGCGCGTCCACCGTGTTGAGGTCGACCGTCCGTTCGCCAGTACCGGTGGCCGCTGCAAACTGTGTAGTCTCTGGATCGTCGAATTCAGGCCTGATCGTTAATGTGCGCTTCTCGAGATCGAGCCGGTACTGGTGTGTCTTGAATCCCGCACTCGAAAACCACACCATCAACCACAGGCACGCACAGACGATCACGTACGCGATAGCCGCCCGGGGGCCGAAGACGGTTATTGAGCCGAGAACCGCAAGCGGTAGCACGATGAAAAGGCAAACCCAGATCACAGGATGCATCGTGACGATGAACGCCGCCATCCGGTGCGGAAGCCGATGAATACCGTGTAGGTTCGTCTCCCAACTATGACCAGAATCTACCCGCTCGGTGTTCGTGGAGGGCATATCGGACTACTCAGGGGACATCGAGTTAGAAGTAGTGGTACAGTTACTATTTCGCCGTCCCCTAGCGATTAAGAGATTCTTCATCCCTAGAGCTATCTGTCAACAATATGTTCGATACAGACAAGCGTACGTATTTTATTGCTGTTGGAACGTTTACATTCGTCGTTGCAGCGGTCACTGCCATCGAATCGATGAGCAGACAGTTCCAGTCCGTTGACCCGGCATTGACGTTTGTCGGAGCGATAGTGAGTGCTGTTCTCGTTACAGCGGTGGTAGAAAGAGGTTGACAGCAATACTCCGATGCGTCGTTGTAGATAGAGGGGTAGCACAACAGAAGATAATATGTGAATTGTGTTACAATCTGCCACGCTGGGCAGTGTTCAGATAAGAATGCCGTTGTTGGTGAACCTCAGCATTCAGCTCAACCTTGCTAGGCTATTTTTCTGAATACTGTCTTACTATTGAAACATTAGATGTTGAGCGAGCTTTATCCACCGTTCACAACTGGGCTCACAAGGCAGATCTACAGTCGGAAGTGGGTCAGCCGGCTCTGTTGAAATCCTTTTCTTCTAATATTCATCCGTCTGAAACAGCCGGTCACTGAGGAGTGCAAATTGAGCGTTGGTCACGTTTTATTACAACTGCTGAGAGAAACAGGATGAATTATGTGAAGTAACACGTAACCCATCAGAAAGTGAGAGCTCTCAACAGAGACGAGATTGACAAAATTCTCGTACGAAGAGGTATCGGTGTCCTTGCGATGGTTGATGATAGACAACCATATGCGATTCCCATGTCGTTCGGATACGATGCTAACCAGATGGTGTTTCCGATGCAGTGGGGTGGCGGAGATCACAGCCGAAAAAGTCAGACAATCCACTCAAATCCGCGCGTTTGTCTTACCGTATATGAGCAGGACACAAACGATGCGGCCATCTGGCGAAGCGTCGTCATTACGGGTAAAATCTACGAGATAGATGAAGCCAACAGAGAGCGTGCCTATGCAAGCTTGGCTGCCAATGCAGAATTTCCTCCTGACTTCGGAGTATGGGGAGTTCCATTTGATGAAGTTGAGTTCCGACTCTTTGGATTAGATACCAAGAACTGCACAGGACGCGAATTTGCAACGAAACATACTCCTTCCGAAGAGTAAAGCTACAGAGACCACCGAAGTTAAACTCGGATAGGCACAATAGACGTACCCTATACTGACTACAGCTAGTCAGAATATGTCAATTTTCGAGTATTTCAACAGAGCCGGTCAGTCCGAAACACGTTGCGGTTGACGAGACCGTGATCCAACTCGGCTATGAGCGGTATTGGCTGTACGCCGCGATCGACCCAGAGACAAACAAATTACTATCAGATCCTCGATTCGAATAGATAACTTCGAGATTCGTTTGAGCCAATAGAGCGAATATATGCTTCTTTTTTGAATTAGTCAGTATGGATCCAGATTGGTTGTTCGACGAGAATTTGCCAACGTATGTGTATGCGCTTTTCGGCGGCGTGGTCGGTATTCTGATAGTGACTGCACATAATCTGTTCATCAGAGCAGAATCGTATTATCACCTCTCCGGAGTGATTGTCAGCAGTGGATTCGCCGAGCTTCTCGCCGCGAACGGATCAGGGCATTTCAAACGAGCCGGAATAGGTGCCGTCATCCTCGGAACGGTTCCCGCCTTTGCGTGGTCACCTGACTTTCTCCGGGGCTGGTTTATTACCTCGGCTTCCGAAGGTGGGCAGGCATTTGCGGTTGTGCTTCTATGTCTTCTTACTCTTGCCACCGGTATTTTGGGAGCCCTGCTCGGCGTATTCGGTGGTTTCTTCGGCGGATGGAACGCTAAGAAGATCAATCCAGAGATCAGTGGATGAGTTTTCAAAAATAGGTTCCAAGACTCATTCCGATTGCAGTACCGGCAGCGATCTTCGCACAGGTTTGCCAAGACTGCGAGCTGAAACCATAGAAGAGGAATTCAACGGGGACTGACCCGAACGCCGCCGCAGTCCAATCTGGAACATGCTGAGATGGATTCACCCAGAGGTAGAGTACAGTAATAACGACACCCCCAACGAAGGCTAAGATACGATCCCACTGAAACTCGGACCAGTTTGGCCCGTCATATGGTGTATTTCTTTCGAGCAGGTCACGCTTTGAGGGCATGCTTAGAACCCCGTTTTCTTACACATGCATTTCATGTGGCACATCAGTTGGTATCGTGCAAATGGTATCTCAACTCTCTGAGCGACTTCTATCGATCGCCGGCTGTGCGAAGCCGATCGATTCGGTCCCCGAGAGCGACCGTGATGGAGAGCGGGTTCGGGATCCACCTTCGTGTTGGTTCCAAGGCGTGCACGTCTGCGTACGCGGTAAGCGCATCAGCGACGGTCGTCTTCCCGACCTGTTCGGCAGCGTACTCGTCAGCGGCGCGGATTCGTCGACGGCCAAGCCCAAACCCGATAAGAACCACTCCAAGTGAAAGTCCGAGCAACGGCCACCGTGGTCCGATACCCATGACTGACGCGATGAGTGCGACACTCGCAACGAGGACAGTACCAAGCCTGATCTCGAAAACGTGGGTCCGACGTTTCCCTGCCTCGATTGCAAGCAGCGCGGTGGCTGTCTCATCGTCGACGCTCTTGTGTAGCACA
>NZ_NHOA01000157.1 GCF_002727125.1 Halorubrum persicum | reverse complement strand
GTGTGGTGACATGATCGTGGGGGCGGGGCGGGTCGCGCGGCGGAAGCTTGGGACGCCTCCTCGGCCCGGCCCCGCGCGTGGTGGTCGAAGCCTCGGAGGGCCGGGACTTAAACCATGAGCTTCGGGGGAAGGGTGCGTCGCCCGCGTCGTCCCGATCGGGACGCAGCGGCGGGGCGCGGACCCGCGGTCACACCTTCGCCGCGAGCCGCTCCGCGATGTGATCGCCGAACGGCAGCGAGGAGGTGAGCCCGGGCGAGACGGCGTTGAGGATGTGGACGGCGTCCTCGCGCTCGACGAACAGCGGGTCCTTGACCAGCTCGCTGTCCTCGCTGACGAGCTGAGCGCGGATCCCCGCGTAGCTCTTCCGGAGGTCCTCGGCCCGAACCGCGGGCACCAGCTTCTGGGAGGCGGCCGCGAACTTCTCTTTGCGGTAGGATTTGTTCAGTTCCGACCACGCGACCGAGAGCATCAGCGGCGAGGCGAGCAGCCGCTGGAACCCGACGTAGCTGAGCGTGTCCAGCAGCTCCCGTGGATTCACGTCCGTGTTGTCGTACGCCTCGCGGCCGAACGCGAGGACGGCGTTCGGGCCGACGATCACCTTTCCGTCGGTGCGGCGCGTGTAGTGGACGCCGAGGAACGGGAGTTCGGGGTTCGGCGTCGGATAGATCATCGTCTCACAGAGCTCGCTGCGCTCGGGGCGGACCTCGTAATACTCCCCGCGGAACGGAACGACCTGGTACTCCTCGCCGACGCCGACCTGGTGGGCCAGGGTGTCGGCATGAAGCCCCGCGGCGTTGACGAGGTACGAGACCTCGAACCGACCGTTGCTCGTGTCGAGTCGGTACCCCTCGGCCGCCGACTCGATCTGCGAGACCTCGTACCCCGTGTACACCGTGACCCCCGCGTCCCGGACCTCCCTCGCGAGCGCGTAGACGTACTGCTCGGCGTCGACGGAGGCGGCCTCGGGAGCGTGGAGGGCCGCCTGCCCCTCGGCGTGCGGTTCGTGTTCGCGGATCGCCTCGCGGGAGTCGAGCAGCTCGTAAGCGACGCCGTTGGCCTCGGCCTGCTCGGCGAGGTCGTCGAGCCGCGCCTCCTCCTCGTCGTCCGTCGCGATGACGAGAACGCCGAGCTCGTCACAGGGCACGTCGTGCTCGTCGCAGTACGCCTTCATCCGGGCGGTGCCCTCGGTGGCGAACCGCGCCTTCTTCGAGTCCGGCGGGTAGTTGAACCCCGGGTGGAGCACGCCGGAGTTCCGGCCGCTCTGGTGGGACGCGAGGTGGTGTTCCTTCTCCAAGACGGCGACGTCGAGGTCGGTGCGCTCCGCGAGGTGTTTGGCGACCGACAGCCCGACGCAACCGCCACCGACGATGGCGACATCGTGGCGCATCATTGCTCGTCTTTCGGATCCGGAAGGGGGGCCTTATAAATTCCCAAAGCGGGGACCGGTCGAGGCCGCGGCGGATGTCGACCGTCCCGGTCGGTCCGGGCGGTTGCGGCGGGAACCCCACGGCAATACCTTTGCCGCTGCTCGACGGTGATCCAGACGAATGAGCGACACGGACGATGCGGGGGGCCGCCGGAACAAAGTGGCGCGTCTCGTCGACGAGTACGATCTGGGCGGCGTCGGCGACGAGCTGGAGGCGCGATGGACCGCGACCGGTGACGCCCACACGAGCCTGCGCGACCTCGCCGAGGAGTTCAATCGGCGGCTCGTCGAGACGCGCCTCGACGAGGCCGGAGTGCGGTTATCAGTGGGAGAGCTCACCGCCGTGGTCGGGTTGTTGACGGGGGAAGAAGAGACCGCCGCCGACCGGATGCAGCTCCGGCGACGGCTCGAACGCGAGGGGGTCGACGTCGACGCGCTGGACCGCGACGTGGTCAGCTATCAGGCGGTCCGGAGCTACCTCCGGGACCACCGCGGCGCGGAGTACGAGCGCGACAGCGACGACCGCGCGGGGACCGCGGCACGGGCGATCGGGAAGCTCCGCGGTCGGTTGGTCGCGGTGACGGAGTCGAAGCTCCGGGCCCTCCGACAGACGCCGGCGCTCACCCTCGGGGAGTTTCAGGTGTTGGTCGACGTCGGCGTGCTCTGTACGGACTGCGGTTCGCGGTACGGCGTCACCGAACTGCTCTCGGCGGGGGGATGCGACTGCGAGGCGAACGCGGCACCCGAGTCGTCGGGACCGGACGGCGGATCGGGCGAGGGGCAGCGATAGAAACATAAGAAAATACATACTTTCTACATAACCCAAGAAATATTATACTAGTCGGGGAGAGCGAAGACGATGACAGATTTAGGCCTTCAGACCACCGTATACGTTTTCTAAACAGAAATCAGCCACTTTGGCTCTGTTTACTCGACAGCGATCAGAGTATCGTTGTGGTCGTTTAAGCCTCGTTTAAACAGACTATATGGCCGATTTCCGCGGTTTATTCGGCGTTTATACAGATGCCGACGGAACTTCGGTCGGAACAGATGTGTTCGGATTAAAAGATGTACTGTGTTCGAATAGATACAGCACAGGTCCCGTGAGACGACGCGGGGTTACGTCTCCCGATCGGCCGCGCCGCCGACCAGTTCCTCAGCGACCGTCTCGGGGTCCATGAGGTCCGGGTCGACCGCGAGGTCGGCGACGCCCGCGACGAACTCCGGCAGCGACCGCCCCGCGTACGTCACGACGAGCACCTCCGGGTGCAGCTCCTTGGCGACGGGGATGCCGGTCGCCTCCTCCACGTCGGTGAGGACGAAGTAGGCGGCCTCGGCGATGCCGGTCGCGGAGAGCGCGTCTGCGGTGACGAGCCCCTCGATGCGGCGGATCTCGACGCCGAGCGCGTCGAGCTCCTCGCCGAGGCCGTGCTCGTCGGGGCCGGCGACGACCGCGATGGGTTGGTCCGCCATCACTCGTACTCGATCGTCGCGGGCGGCTTGTGGGTCACGTCGTAGACGACGCGCGCCACGTTCTCGTTCTCGCCGGTGATCCGGCTCTGGATCCGCTGGAGGGTGCTCCAGTCGAGCTCTTGGGCGCGCGCCGTCATCCCGTCGCGGCTCTCGACCGAGCGGACGGCGACGACCCAGCCGTGGACGCGGTTGTCGCCCTTCACGCCCGTCGCCTTCCCGAGCACGGCGGCGAACGCCTGCCACGGGTCGTACTCCTCCAGCTCCTCCTCGACGACGTGGGTCGCCTCGCGGGCGACCGCGGCCTTCTCGGGGGTGACCTCGCCGACGATCCGGACCGCGAGGCCGGGGCCGGGGAACGGCATGCGCTCGGAGATGATCTCCTCTAAGCCGAGTTCGCGAGCGACCTCGCGGACCTCGTCCTTGTAGAGGTCGCGCACGGGCTCGACGATCCCCTCGAAGTCGACGACCTCGGGCAGCCCGCCGACGTTGTGGTGCGACTTGATGTTCCCCTCGGACTCGATGCGGTCGGGGTAGATCGTCCCCTGCACGAGGAAGTCGGCGTCCACGTCGCGGGCGACGGTTTCGAACTCGTCGATGAACCCCTCGCCGATGACGTGGCGCTTCTCCTCGGGGTCGGTGACGCCCGCCAGTCGGTCGAAGAAGCGGTCCTGCGCCTCGATCACCCGCAGCGACTCCATAAAGGAGAACGTGTCGCGGATCTCGTCGGTCTCGCCCTTCCGCATCAGCCCGGTGTCGACGTACACCGGGGTGAGCTGGTCGCCGACCGCCTCGTACGCGAGCGTCGCCGCGACCGAGGAGTCGACGCCCCCCGACAGGGCGATCACGGCGTTCGCGTCGCCGATCGCCTCCCGTATCTCCGCTTTCGCCTCCGCGATGAATTCCTCCGTCTCGACCATCTATAGCCTCACGTCCGCGTTCCGCTCGGTTGTGTCCGTCGATCCCAGCGCCGCCTCGACGAGGGCGACGAACGGGGGGCTCGCGCGGTCCGGCCGCGATCGGAACTCGGGGTGCGCCTGCGTCCCGAAGAAGAACGGGTGGTCCGCGCGTTCGAGGATCTCCATCCGGTTGTCCGCGCGGCCGGAGAAGGTGAGCCCGTCGGCCTCCAGCTCGTCGATGTACTCGGGGTTCACCTCGTAGCGGTGGCGGTGGCGCTCCGTGCAGGAGTCGGCGTCGTACACCCGCGCCGCGAGCGTGTCGGGCTCGATGTCGGTCTCGTGGGCGCCGAGCCGCATCGTCCCGCCCATATCCTCCGTCTCGTACTGCTCGGGGAGCAGATCGATGACGGGGTGGGGCATGTCGGGGTCGATCTCGGCGGAGTGGGCGCCCTCCAGCCCGAGCACGTTGCGCGCGTGTTCGACGACCGCCATCTGGAAGCCGAGGCAGAGCCCGAGGAACGGCACGTCGTTCTCGCGGGCGTACCGGACCGCCTCGATCTTCCCGTCCGTCCCGCGGGAGCCGAAGCCGCCGGGGACGACGACCGCGTCGGCCGACGCGAGCCGCTCCTCGTGCTGGTCCGTGGTCTCGTCGGCGTCGACCCACAGCACGTTCACCTCCGTCTCGGTGTGGATCCCGGCGTGTTTCAGCGCCTCGTGGATGGACATGTACGCGTCTTCGAGGGCGTACTTGCCGACGAGCGCCACGTCGATCTCGCGGTCGCGGTCGCGGGTGACGAGCTCGCGCCACTCCGTCGACCGCTCCGCCTTCGGGAGCGCCTCGTCGGCGAGCCCGAGCCGCTCCATCACGTGCTCGTCTAACCCCTCGTCTTCGACCATCAGGGGGACGTGGTAGATGTCCTCGACGTCGGGGTTCGAGAAGACGGCGTCCGTGGGCACGTCGCAGAACAGGGCGATCTTCTCTTTCGTCTCCGGATCCAGCCGGTTCTCAGAGCGCCCGACCAAGATGTCGGGCTGGAGGCCGATCGACCGCAGCTCCTTCACCGAGTGCTGGGTCGGCTTCGTCTTCTGCTCGCCGTTCTTCGAGTAGGGGACGAGCGTGACGTGGGTGAAGAGGATGTCCTCGTCGTCCTCCTCGTGGGCGAACTGGCGGAGCGCCTCGAGGAACGGCATCGACTCGATGTCGCCGACCGTGCCGCCGATCTCGATGAGGCAGACGTCGGAGCCCTCGGCGGCCTCCCGGATGCGCCGCTTGATGTCGTCGGTGACGTGCGGGATGATCTGGACGGTCTTCCCGAGGTAGTCGCCGGCGCGCTCGCGCTCGATGACGTGCTGGTACGTCTTCCCCGTGGTGACGTTGTGATCGAACGTCATGTCGGTGCCGAGGAAGCGCTCGTAGTTGCCCAGGTCGAGGTCGACCTCGCCGCCGTCCTTGAGGACGTACACCTCGCCGTGCTCGTAGGGATTCATCGTCCCAGCGTCGACGTTGAGATAGGGGTCCACCTTCACGGCGGTGACGTCGAAGCCCGCGTTCGCGAGGAGGCGCCCGGTGCTGGCGGCGGTGATGCCCTTGCCCAGTCCAGACATCACCCCGCCCGTGACGAACACGAACTTCCGACCCAGCGAGGGGTCGTACCCGGTGTCGGGATCCGTTGGCATATCGACCGTCCGTCAGGGGCCGGCAAAACCGTTTCGGACCCTTCGTTTCGAGTGGACGTTCGTGACGTTCTGTCGCGCGGAACGCGAGCGGGTCGCAACTGCGGCGTGGAACGGGCGACGAGGGAGCGAAAACTACTCACGGAACGGGGACGCACGCCCCAGTCGCCCCATGAACTGGTCCCCACTCCCTCCCGCGGTCGCGGCCGTCGTCGCGGTCGCGGTCGGCCTCGTGCGTCGCATTCCGCCGATCGTCGTGGAATCGCCCATCGAAATCCCCGGCCCGGGCGCGCTCAGCCTCTACACGCTCGGCGGGCGCGCCGCCGCGTTCGTCCTCGTCTACGGACTGCTCCTCGGCGTCGCGTACCGCGTCGGTCGCCGCGACGGCGACGCGATCGACGCCGGTGCGACGACGCTGGCCACCGCCGCAATCGGCGGAATCGCGTACCTCGTCGCATCCGGCGCCGTCGTCCTGTGGCTCGGTCCCAATCAGCGGTGGATCGCCGCCGTCGGCACGCTCGGCTCCGCCGCCGCTGTCGGCGTCGAGCTGGCGATCGTCGCGTTCGCCGGGCTCGCGCTCGGTCGATCGCGGATGCGCGGGTGAGCCCGGTGCGAATGAACCGGGAGAACGGGCGTGCGAACCAAAAGAATACGTTCCACCGAAAGGTTGATTTTTTAAGAATTTGTCATACTCTCATGGAGAATTGGAGCGAGCGCTTGGAATCCAGTTCGGAGATTCTGCGCCGACAAGCGGTTCGGGTTCCGCTCCCAGACGTGGAGGCAGAGCGGTCCTTCCACCAGAACATGATGCGAATCGCGGCCGCTGGCGACCGAAAAAGCGAGTTGCTTGACGACCCGGACGTGCCGTTGACGGATGTCTACGAAGACGAGCTGGCCGAGATGCGGCGGAGTTTCGAGCATCGGTTGCAACACGTTGCTGGCGAGAACTACTACGATATCGCAACCGCGTATCTCGAGGGCGATCGCGACGACTGGGTTGGCGCACTCGCGGCGTACTACTTGGAGTGTTATTATCGCTTGCAGGAACGCTACACGGTTGACGAGCAGATCTTCTTTTTGGTGATTCTGCGCTACCCGAACTGTTTCACCGTGAACCTCAGTTTCCTCACCGGCGATTTCGGCCCCGAGGGTGTTAGATACGAGTCCACCAAACACGTCGAAGCCGACCTCGACGAGCAGGATAAACAACAGCTGTACGGCGACTGCCAGCGCTCACAGCACGAAGCTGCGAAATATCTTCGGGAGAAAACCGACTGCATTCGAGAAGCCGTCCCAGATCCGGATACGACGCCGTTCGAACAGCGCCGATACGGAGGGTTCGTCCATATCACCGGGAGGAACGGAGCCACGTTCAACGAGATACTGGAGTCCCTTTCCCCGGACCCGGACCGGTTCAATGGCGAGCCGTCGACGCCCGGCCTCGTCGATGAGGGGCCAGAGGCCAAACGGGCGAAACAGGAGTTCCTCACCGACGCCAAGGTTGAACTCTGATGCCGACGCCCCCTGTTCCGACGAGTCCCTCCCGCAGTTTCAGCGGTGATGGCGTGGGCGATACAGACGCCTACTGAGGGTTCGTAACCGATACGGCAACAGAGACGGACGGCGGGAAACACCTCCAACCCCCCTGCTGCGACGACTTGGGGGCGAGGCGCGCGCCATCGCATCAGGCGCAGTTCCCTCGCGATCGAGATCACCGATTCCCGATCACGGAGCCAAGTAGCCGACGCTGGTGGCGTTCGAGTGAAGTGTTGCGAGGGAAGAGCGCTCCGAGAGCGTCTTCCGCATCACGGGGGTGAACCCCGACGATGCGAGGGGAGGGATTTGAACCCACGGACCTCTACAGGAGCGGAGCTTGAATCCGCCGCCGTTTCCGGGCTTGGCTACCCTCGCACGCGGACTGGGCTTGGGTGTCACCTCCCTTTATTTCATCGATTGGTCGCGCCCGGCGAGCGGTCGGGGGAGGTCCAGCGTCTGACTCCGGCGACCTCACAGCGCGATCATCCCGACGCCGGCGACCGCGAGGAGGGCCGCGACGAGTCGGACGCGGAAGTAGCGCTCGCCGAGGATCACCCCGCCGAGCACGACGGCGACGATGGCCTGCGTGTTGATCACGGGAGAGGCGACGCTAGCGGGCAGCGCCGCGAACGCGACCGTGGTCAGGTGTTCGCCGAGCGCGACCAGAGCGCCGACGGCGAGGAACTTCGGCGCGTCGCGGCGGGTCACGCTCGCCGGGTTCCGGAGGGCGCTCGGGAGCAACACGAGCGCCACGCCGGCGAGCAGCAGCGGGACCCACAGCGTCCCCTGGATCGCGAGCTCCTGAAGCGCCACCCGCCTCCCGAGGTCGGCGACGGCGTAACACGCCGCGCTCACCAGGGCGAGCTGGGCCGGACGAGAGTGGACCGCGCTGGTGAGCGGCGCGAGGAGGCCCCCCGGCTCGTAGTTCGCGACGTACACGGCCGCCGTGGCGACGACGACCCCGGCGACCTGTATCGGCGCGAGCACCTCGCCGAGCAACAGCACCTCTAGCGGGAGCACGAACATCGGGACGACCTTGTTGATCGGGGTCACGTACGAGACGTCCCCCTCGTCGATCGCCCGGAGGAACAGCACGAACGCGGCCGCGGTCGCCGCCGCGGTACCGGCGACGACGGCGACGGCCGGGAGGCCCGCGCCGGCCACCCCGCGGACGATTCCCCCGATCCCGCCGGTCGCGAGATCGGTCGTCGCGAGGGTGACCGGGAGGAACCACGCGATCGCCGAGGCGTTGATCAGCACCGTGAGCCCGGCGGGCGGATACCCCGCGAAGGAGCGCTTGAGGACGAAGATGTAGGTCCCCCAGACGACCGCGGCGCCGATCGCGGAGAGGAGGCCGGCGTCCATTGGCCGACCCGACGCCCGGCGGGGGAAAGAAGCGTTCGATCCGGTGGAAGCGGTCACCCCCGCGAAACGGTTAGGTCGCTGCGGGCGCGACACGACCCCATGGACGACCACACCCGCGATCCGGGCGTCGCCCCGCCGCTCGGGAACCCGACCGGGTGGCACGCGGCGGACGAGGGCGCCGCGGCGGACGAGGGCGCCGCGGCGGACGAAGATCCCGCCGCCGACGCGCGGATCGCCGGCGGTCACTGGGAGCACGCGACCCTCCGGCGGGCGACCGAACACGGCGTCCGGCTGTTCAACGCCGGCGCGTACCACGAGTCCCACGACTGCTTCGAGGACGAGTGGTACAACTACGGCAGCGGCACCGCCGAGAGCGCCTTCCTCCACGGGATGGTGCAGGTCGCCGCGGGCGCGTACAAGCGCGTCGGCTTCGAGAACGACGACGGGATGCGCTCGCTGTTCGAGACCGCACTGGGGTACCTCCGCGGGCTTCCGGGGGACTTCTACGGGGTCGATCTCGACGGGGTCCGGGCGACACTCCGGGACGCGCTGGACGATCCGTCCGCCGTCGACGGGTGGCAGATCGCCATCGACGGCGCCCGCCCGGAGGCGTACCCGGCCGACTACGAGTACGCGGAGCGGGTCGACGAGGAGCACTGAGCCGACGCTCGCGTCGGAGCGGCGAGCGCACCGAGCCGCGTTCCGGATCCGAACGCCACTTATCGGCAGGGCTCCTCGCGGACGTATGGACGTTCACGATCTGGGCGAGGGGGAGCCGGAGATCGCGGTCGTCGGCGCGATCCACGGCGACGAGCCCTGCGGTGCCCGCGCGGTCCGACGGCTCGTCGACGCCGACCTCGACGTCGAGCGACCGGTCCGGCTGATCGTCGCCAACGATGCGGCGCTCGACGCCGAGGTCCGCTACCTCGACGCCGACCTCAACCGGTCGTTCCCCGGCGATCCGGACGCGGAAGCGCACGAGGAGCGGCTGGCCGACGAGCTGCTCGGCGCGCTCGACGGCTGTTCCACGCTCGCGATCCACTCGACGCAGTCGTACGCCGAGCCGTTCGCCGTCGTCGACTCGATGGACGAGGTCGCTCGGGCGGTCGCCCCGCACCTGCCGGTCGACGCGGTTATCCAGACCGACGCGTTCACCGAGGGGCGGCTCATCGAGCACCCGCACACCCTCGAAGTGGAGGCCGGCCTGCAGGGCTCCGACGGCGCCGCGGACAACGCCTACTGGCTCGCGCGGGCCTTCCTCGCGGCGACCGGCGTCACCCCGGCGCCCGGCGCGGAGAGCGTGGTCGACGCCGGCGGTCGCGAGGACGTGGAGGTGTTCCGCCTCCGCGACCGGATCCCCAAGCCGGACGCCGAGGTGTACGAGGTGTTCGCGCACAACTTCGAGCGCGTCGAGGCCGGCGAGGCGTTCGCGGCCGCCGGCGACGAGCAGCTCCGCGCCGACGAACCCTTCTACCCCGTGTTGCTGTCGCCGTACGGCTACCGCGACCAGTTCGGCTACGTCGCGGACCGGGTCGGCACGATCGAGTGAGGGGGCGGCCGACGGTTACTCGACCAGCTCGATCTCGTCGTCGCCGTTCGTCACCGCACAGATGAACGCCCCCGGCTCCTCGCCCTCGTTCCGGTACCAGTGCTCGACGCCCGCCGGAATGAGGAGCGCGTCGCCGGGACCGACGACGTGTTCCGCCTCGCCGATCCCGACGACGTACTCGCCGGCGAGCACGTACTGCTCGTGTTCGACCGCGTTCGTGTGACGCGGGACCGCGGCGCCGGGAGCGAGCTCGAACCGCCGCATCGCGAAGTTCGGGGCGCCGTCCGACTCGTCGAGGAGGACGCCCTTCCGGAGGCCCTCGGCGGCGTCGACGGCCTCGTAGCCGATCTCGTCGCCGCGCTTCACAACGGGGGCCGGGTCGTCAGCCGTCGCCGCGTCGTCGGTGGTGTCACGCATACCGGCCGATCGACCGCCGGCGGCTTATAAACGCCGGAGCGCCGTCTTCGGCGGCGCCCGGACGTTTAACCACCCACCCGCCCAACTCGCGGGTATGCGAGGACTCAAGATCGGGACGGTGCTGGGGATCCCGGTCAGGCTCAACTGGACGTTTCTGATCGTACTGCCGCTTTTCGCGTACCTCATCGGCTCGCAGGTCGGGATGATCGCCGAGGTGATGAACGAGTCGCTCGGCGCCGGCATCGACCCCGCCGGGCTGGCCGGAGGATTCACGCCGTGGGCGCTCGGGCTGGCGGCCGCGCTCGGACTGTTCGGCGGCGTCCTGCTCCACGAGTTCGGGCACTCGATCGTCGCGATGCGGTACGGCTACGAGATCGAGTCGATCACCCTGTGGCTGCTCGGCGGACTGGCGAACTTCGCGGAGTTCCCCGAGGACTGGAAACACGAGTTCTGGATCGCGATCGCGGGACCGGTCGTCAGCATCGCGGTGGGGCTCGCCTGCTACGGCGTGTTCGTGCTCGCGCCGGTCGGCTCGAACGCCGCGCTGTTCGTCTTCGGCTACCTCGCGCTGCTGAACCTCGTGCTCGCGGTGTTCAACATGCTCCCCGCCTTTCCGATGGACGGCGGGCGCGTTCTCCGAGCGCTCCTCGCGCGGAACCAGCCGCACGCGCAGGCGACCCAGCGCGCCGCCGCGGTCGGTAAGGTGTTCGCCTTCTTCATGGGGCTGATCGGGCTGTTCACCTTCCAGCTGCTGCTGATCGTGTTGGCGTTCTTCATCTACATCGCCGCCTCGGGCGAGGCCCAACAGACGACCCTGAAGGCCGCCTTCGAAGACGTCACCGTCGCCGACGTGATGACTCGTCGCGAGTCCCTCCACACCGTCAGCGAGGACACCTCGGTCGCGGACCTGATGAGCCGGATGTTCGAAGAGCGTCACACCGGCTACCCCGTGCTCCGGGGCGACGACCTCGTCGGGATGGTGACCTTAGAGGACGCGCGTTCCGTCCGAGACGTCGAGCGCGACGCCTACACCGTCGAGGACGTGATGGAGAGGGACATCGTCGGCGTCGGCCCCGAGGCGGACGCGGTGACGGCGCTGCAGACGATGCAGGAGAACGGCGTCGGTCGGCTCCCGGTCGTCGACCGGAGCGGCGAGCTGGTCGGGATCATCTCCCGGACGGACCTGATGACCGCGTTCAACATCATCCAGACCGGCGGGACTCCGAGCATCATCAGCGGCCGCCGACAGCAGACCGAGGGCGGCCCCGGCGTGTTCTGAGGGCGGCGGTCGCCGGCTCGCGAAATCGCCTGCGAGACGCCGTCGCATCTTCCGTGAGAGGCGGGGTCGACGCTCTCCGTCTCCACGAGAAACACACCAAATTGCACTCAGTAGGTCTCCATATCCTCACATCGACGCCGACGCAATATGGCGATTCCCGGAGGCAGTTCGTCGATCGAACCGCGCCGCCCGCGTTTGCGTACCCCTTGATTTCGTCTGCGGAACAGCCGTGACTGAGCGGATCGTATACGCGCCCACCACGCAGCACGCTGCTCCTGTCGGAGTCGAGGGATCGAGAACGGAGCCGCCGTCGAAGCGGCAGCTCACTCGCCGTCGGCACTCGCGAAGAACTCCACGTCGCCGGCGATGACGGCGCTCGCGATCACCGCGGCGCCGACGAGAATCGCGACGACGAGCGTCGTCAGCGTCACGGTGAGCGTGGTCCCGCCGATCGCGACGCCGACGAACGAGCCGACGGCCCCGCCCACCCCGCCGGCGATGATCGCGAGCGTCTTCGATTCGCTCATACGTGTCGGTTCGTCAACACTGTAGATAAACGTTCGCGTCGGGTTCTCTCGGGTGATAACGCCTTGCTCGCGTTCGGTCGAGTCAGTCCCGCATCGCGACCGACTGGGTCTGCCCGCATCGCGGTCTCCCGCAGTCGTCTCAGCGCGGGTACTGCCGGCCGAGATCGGCGCTCGTCCCGCTGTCGCCCGTGTTGTCGCTCGTCTCCTCGTCGGTCGGCTCGCCGTCGCCGCCCGGGCTCACGCTCCCGGTTCGGTAGCCGGCCATGTCGAGGGTGACGTAGTCGAACCCCACGTCGGTGAGGTGCTCGTGGACCGCATCGGCGAAGGCGGGATCGAGCGCGCGCTCCAGTTCGTCGGGGGCGATCTCGACGCGCGCAAGCCCGTCGTGGTCGCGGACGCGGAACCCCTCGAACCCCCACTCGCGGAGCACCCGCTCGGCCTTCTCGACGCGGGTCAACCGCTCCTCGGTGACCTCCAACCCGGTCGGAATCCGGGAGGAGAGACACGCCATCGAGGGTTTGTCGGCGACCGACAGGTCGTACGCCTCGGCGATCGCCCGGACCTCCGCCTTCGTGATCGCGGCGTCGAGAAGCGGCGAGAACACGTCGAGCTCCTCGACCGCGCGCAGGCCGGGGCGGTGGCCCTCGCCGGGGTCGTCGGCGTTGGTCCCGTCACAGACCGTGCCGATCCCGAGCTCCTGTGCCGTCTCGTACATCCGGCCGAGCCGCATCGTCCGGCAGTGGTAACAGCGGTCGCCGTCGTTGGCGACGAAGTTCGGGTCGTCGAGCTCCGAGAAGGTGACCGTCTCATGGCGGATGCCGATCTCGTCGGCGACGCGCTTCGCGTCGTCGAGCTCCGCGGCCGGGAGCGTCTCGCTGCGCGCCGTGCAGGCGACCGCGTCGTCGCCGAGCGCGTCGCGCGCGAGCGCCGCGACGACCGAGGAGTCGACACCGCCGGAGAACGCGACGAGGACCCCGTCGCGCTCGCCGATCGCGTCGCGGGCGGCCGCCGCCTTCGCCGCCGTCTCGGGGGCGAGATCGCCCTCGGCGGCGAGAGTGTGCTGGCTCATGGCTCCGGGTTCGCGGTCGGCGGGAAAAAGCGCGTCGGCCGCGGACGATCGGGAATCAGCGCGGGTCGAGCGAGCGATCTCGGCGGGCCCGGACCCCCTATCCTTTTGCGCGTTGCCGCGATATCCGCGGACAGATGGAGCTGGAGGCGATCCCCGGCATCGGCGCGAAGACGGCCGCGGCGCTGCGCGAGCTCGACGATCCGGGCACGACCGTCGAGTCCGGCGACGTGGCCGCGATCGCTCGCGCCCCCGGCGTCAACGAGGCCCGCGCGGCCCGCATCGCCCGCGGCGCGATCCGCCGCCGGCACGGCGACGACGGGCGCGTGCTGGCGACGGACCGGGCCCGCGAGGTGTACCGCTCGGCGATCGACCTGCTGCGCGAGCGCACCGTCACCGACTACGCCGCGAAGCGACTGGAGACGTTCTACCCGAGCGCCTCGGCCTCGCGGATCGACGAGGCGCAGTCGTTCGTCGAGGCGGCGACGGAGCGCGATCCCGACCCCGCGGTCCGGGATGCGCTGACCGGCGTCGAACCCCTCACCGACCCGCCGACCGTCCGCGTGCGCGACCGGTGTCTCGCGACCGCCGACGCCGAGACGCTGGCCCGCGCCGAGTCCGCCGTCCCGGAGCTGTCGGTCGAGACCGTCGAGGACGCCCGCGACATCTCCGAGCTCGCGCGGTCGTACGCCACCGTGATCGTCCTCGACGAGGCGTTCGCCGGACTGGACGTCGAGGGCGACGTGCACGTCCGCCCGGACGCGCTGGAGACCCCCGCCGAGACCGTCCCCGAACGCCTGCTCGCCTTTTTCGCGGCGAACCGCGAGCGGCTGGAGGCGGCCGCGGCGGTCCACGAGGCGGCTGACCTTTCACCCGCGGCGGATCTCGGAAGCCTCCGCGACGCGCTCGCGCGGCTCGACGACGACGGGACGGTCGTGGGCGACGCGGAGCTCGAACGGCTGACGGCCGCCGTCGACGATCTGGACGCCGCGGTGTCGACCGCCGAGTCGGTCGCCGACGACCGGCTCCGGGAGGCGATCCGGGAGCGGGACGTGACGATCGAGGGGACCGACTTCCTCTCGCTGGTCGAGCAGGGCGCCCGCGTCGACTCGCTCCTCGACCGGGAGCTCGCCGACGAGTACGACGAGGCGATCGCCCGTGCCCGCGAGCAGTTCGCCGACGCGCTCCGGTTGGAGCCCGAGGAGGCGGAGCTGGCCGAGCGCGTCTTCGGCGGCGACCCCTCCTTCCCCGTCGAGCACGACGAGAGCGCGGTTTCTCGGCTGCGCACCGAGCTCTCGGCGGCGCGCGACCGACGGGCCGCCCGACTGAAGGCGGAGCTCGCGAGCGATCTCGGCGAGCTGCGCGAGCCGGTCGAGGAGCTCGTGCGGGACGCCCTCGAACTCGACGTGGAGCTGGCGATCGCGCGGTTCGCCCGCGACTTCGACTGCGTCATGCCGGACGTGGTCGAGCCGGACGCAGAAGGTGAACCGGAGACGGCGGGGAAGGGGTTCCGCATCGAGGACGGTCGCTCCCCGCTTCTCGACGTCGCGTTCGAGGACGCGGAGCCGATCGACTACGCCGTGTCGGGCGCGACGCTGCTCTCGGGGGTCAACTCCGGCGGGAAGACGTCGACGCTCGACCTCGTGGCGCTCGTGGTGGTGCTGGCGCAGATGGGGATGCCCGTCCCCGCCGCGTCCGCGACCGTCGAGCGCTTCGAGGAGGTCCACTACTACGCCAAGTCGCAGGGCACCCTCGACGCGGGCGCGTTCGAGGCGACGCTCCGTGACTTCGGCGACCTCGTCGAGGGCGCCGACGGCCGGCTCGTCCTCGTCGACGAGCTGGAGTCGATCACGGAGCCGGGCGCCTCCGCGAAGATCATCGCGGGCATCCTCGAAGCGCTCGACGAGCAGGACGCGACCGCCGTCTTCGTCTCCCACCTCGCCCGCGAGATCCGCGACGCCGCCGACTTCGACGTCGCCGTCGACGGGATCGAGGCCGCCGGCCTCGTCGACGGCGAACTCCGGGTGAACCGGTCGCCGCGGAAGGGACACCTCGCGCGGTCGACGCCGGAGCTCATCGTCGAGAAGCTCGCCGGCGACCGCGACACCGAGTTCTACGAGTCGCTGCTGGAGAAGTTCTGAGCCGGGGGGTGATGGCGACCCGTCCGGGCTCAGTCGTCGTCGAGTTCGGCCGTGACGGTGATCTCGACGTCGAGCGGCGCCGGGAGCCGAGACACCTCGACGCAGGTCCTGGCCGGGTACGGCTCCGAGAGGAACGACTCGTACGCCTCGTTCACGGCGTCGTAGTCGTCCATATCCGTGAGGTAGACGGTCGCCGTCACGATGGCGTCCGGGGTGGTGCCGGCCGCCTCCAGTATCGCGGCGACGTTCGCGAGCGTCTGCGTCGTCTGCTCGGCCACCGACTCGGGGGCCTCGCCGGTGTCGGGGTCGACGCCGGTCTTCCCCGATACGTGCACCGTGTCACCGGAGACGATCCCCTGCGAGTACGGCCCGAGCGCCTCGGGCACGTCGTCCGTCGTGATCTCGTGCATCGCTCGGAGCGACGGCGCCCCGCGGCATCAAACTGCGGGTCGCTCCGACCCGGATGCACGGCGAGATCGGGAGCGCGGGGCGATCTCCGCGCGGACGACGGCGCTCAGTCGTCGTCCGCGGCCGCCGGCTTTCGCCGGTCGTCTCGCGGCCCCGCGATGTCGACATCGGGGAGAAGGTCGCGCAGGTAGCGTCCGGTGTGGGAGTCGTCGCTGCGGGCGACCGCCTCGGGCGTGCCGCTCGCCACGAGTTCGCCGCCGCCGTCGCCGCCCTCCGGGCCGAGGTCGATCACGCGGTCGGCGTTTTTCACCAGGTCGAGCTCGTGTTCGATGACGACCACGGTGTTGCCGGCGTCGACGAGGCGGTGGAGCACGTCGATCAGCTTCCGCTCGTCCGCCTTGTGGAGCCCCGTCGTCGGCTCGTCGAGCAGGTAGAGGGTGTCGCCGGTCGCCTTCTTCCCCAGCTCCTCGGCGAGCTTGACGCGCTGGGCCTCGCCCCCGGAGAGGGTGGTGGACGGCTGGCCGAGCTCCATGTAGCCGAGCCCCACGTCCTTTAACAGCTTCAGGCGGCGCTGGAGCCCCTGGTGGCTCTCGAAGAAGTCGTACGCCTCGTCGACGCTCATGTCGAGCACGTCCGAGATGGTCGCGCCTTTGTACTCCACGTCGAGCGTCTCGTCGTTGTAGCGCGCGCCGCCGCACTCCTCGCAGGGGACGTACACGTCCGAGAGGAAGTTCATCTCGATCTTCACGGTCCCCTGTCCGCCGCACTCCTCGCAGCGCCCGCCCTTCACGTTGAAGGAGAACCGCCCCTTCTCGTAGCCGCGGCGCTTGGAGAGCTTGGTCTCCGCGAACAGCTCGCGGACGTAGTCGAACACGTCCGTGTACGTGGCGGGGTTCGAGCGGGGGGTCCGCCCGATCGGCGACTGGTCGATGAGCCGCACCGTCTCGACCCGATCGACGCCGTCGATCGCGTCGTGCTCGCCGGGGTCGACGGAGGTGTTGTCGTTCATCTCGCGGGCGAGCCCCTTGTACAGGATGTCGTTGACGAGCGTCGACTTCCCGGAGCCCGAGACCCCGGTGACGGTCGTCAGCGTGCCGAGCGGGACCGACACGTCGAGGTCCGCGAGATTGTGCTGGCGGGCGCCGCGCACCGTCAGCTCGCCGTCCGGCTCGCGGCGCTCCTCGGGCACCGGGATCTCCTTGCGGCCCGCGAGGTAGTCCCCCGTGACCGACTCGTCGGCGGCGATCACGTCGTCGAAGTCGCCCTGCGCGACCACCTCGCCGCCGCGCTTGCCGGGGCCGGGCCCCATGTCGATGATCTCGTCGGCGCGGCGCATCGTCTCCTCGTCGTGCTCGACGACGACGAGCGTGTTGCCGAGGTCGCGCAGTCCGGCCAGGGTGTTCAGCAGGCGGTCGTTGTCGCGCTGGTGGAGCCCGATCGACGGCTCGTCGAGGACGTACAGCACGCCGACGAGCCCGGAGCCGACCTGCGTGGCGAGCCGGATGCGCTGGCTCTCGCCGCCGGAGAGCGTCGACGCCTCGCGGTCGAGGGTGAGGTACTCCAGGCCGACCTCCTCCATGAAGCCGAGGCGCGCGCGGATCTCCTTGAGAATCTCCTCGGCGATCGTCGTGTCGCGCTCGTTCAGCTCGGCCTCCATCCCTTCGAAGTGCTCCCGCGCCTCCGCGATCGACATCTCGTTCACCTCGGTGATCGCGGTGCCCGCGACGAGCACGTGTCGCGACTGCTCTTTCAGGCGAGTGCCGTCACACTCCGGGCACGTCGTCACGGCCATGTACTCCTCGATGTGGTCGCGGGCGCGCTCGGAGTCGGTCTCGACGTGGCGACGCTCCAGGTTCGGGATGACCCCCTCGAAGCGCTCGGTCTTCTCGCGCGTGCCGTTCTTCGTGGTCCACTCGAAATGGACGAGGTCGTCGGTGCCGTAGAGGAACTGCCGCCGAATCGACTCGTCGAGCTCCGCGAAGGGCGTGTCGAGCGAGACGCCGAAGTGGTCGGCGACGTTGTCGAGCTGGCGGGAGTAGTAGGTGCGGTCGTAGCTCCACGGCTCGAAGACGTGTTTGAGCGGCTTCGAGGGGTCCTCGATCACGAGGTCCTCGTCGACCTCCTTCGTCGAGCCGATCCCCTCGCACTCGGGACAGGCGCCGTACGGGCTGTTAAAGGAGAAGGAGCGCGTCTCGATCGCGGAGAACTGCACGTCGGAGTTGGGGTTGCCGAGCTCCTCGGAGAACTCGACGACCAGCCGGTCGTCGGCGTCGGCGTCCGCCGCCAGCGACCCGGTCGACCGCGCGTTCGAGGCGAAGGGGACGTCTTCGGGCGGGTCGGGAACGATCAGCTTGAGCGCGCCGTCCGCCTCCTCCAAGGCGGTCTCCACCGAGTCCGTGATCCGCGAGCGGGCGTCGGGCGACACCCGGATCCGGTCGACGATCACGTCGATGGTGTGGTCGTAGTTCTCGTCGAGGTCGGGGTCGTCGAGGGTCAGGTCCATCCCCTCGCCGTCGACCTCGACGCGGGCGTACCCGTCGCTTACGAGTTCCTCGAACAGGTCCTCGAACGCGCCCTTCTGGTCGCGGACGACCGGCGCGGCGACCTTCGCGCGGGTCCCCTCGGGCAGTTCGAGGATCTGGTTCACCATGTCCTGTGCGGACTGCTCGCCGACCTCCTCGCCGGTGACGGGGTCGTACTGGGTGCCGATCCGGGCGTACAGCAGCCGGAGGTAGTCGTGGAGTTCGGTGACGGTCCCCACGGTCGAGCGGGGGTTGTTCGCGGCGTTCTTCTGGTCGATGGAGATCGCCGGCGAGAGCCCCTCGACCGACTCCACCTGCGGTTTGTCCATCTGCCCGAGGAAGTTGCGGGCGTACGCCGAAAGCGACTCGATGTACCGGCGCTGCCCCTCGGCGTAGACGGTGTCGAACGCGAGCGACGACTTCCCCGACCCGGAGAGCCCGGTGACGACGGTGAACTCCTCGCGCGGGATCCGGACGTCGAGGTCCTTGAGGTTGTGTTCCTCGGCGCCGCGGACCTCGATGTAGTCCTTGCTCATTCTTGTCCCCTGTTGCGTGCGCGCGCGGGAATACCCGTCGGTCTCGGCGGTCTGCGGCGCTGGCGGAGCGAGAAGAGGGACGACGAGGAGCGAGAACCGACCCCGGTGCGCGTCAGCGTCCGACGAACTCCGAGGGCGGCGAGAGGTTCCGCCGGCCCCCGAAGGTGACGAGGAACAGGACGCCGACACCGACGCCGTACGCCGCCATCAGCGGGAGCGTCGCGAGGAGCATCGTGATCACGTCGGCGGGGGTGAACACCGCCGCGAACAGCATGATCCCGACGGTGACCTCGCGCCAGCGGCTCCGGAAGACCCGGTACGGAACCCCGGCGTTGTTCAACAGGAGCATCGCGATCGGGATGTCCGCGAGGAAGCCGATCCCGATGGTGGTGTAGACGACGAGCCAGAGGAAGTCGCTCACCTGGTAGGTGATGACCATGTTCGCCAGCTCGGCGTCGGTGACGAGCCACCCGATGATCCCGGGGGCGATGTAGGCGTACCCGAGCGCGAAGCCGCCGAACAGCCCGGCGAACAGCGCGCCGGCCCAGAGATACACCTGATAGATGCGGCCGGCGACGAAACCGCGCTCGCGGAGGGCGGGCCACGCGTAGTAGAGGGCGACCGGGAACACGGCGACGATCCCGAGCAGGACGGAGAACTTCACCATGAAGATCAGCGCCTCGACCGGGTGGAGCGTGATGATGTTGATCCCACCCCCGATCTCGGCGGGGACGCGGGACTCCAAGTCGTTGCGCACCGTCGCGAGCCCGCCGAGGTACAGCCACGTGAACGCGGCCGCCATCACGCCGCCAAAGACGGCGACGAGTCGGAACGACCGCGACCGCAGCGAGTCGAAGATGAACTTGAGGTCCTTGTAGTAGCCGCCGATGTCGTCTTCCGCCTCGTCCTCGTCGCCGTCGGTGAGCTCGGAGAGGAACGTGGAGCTGGCCCGAGAGGTCCGGTCCTGAACGGTGCCCACCAGGCCGTCGCCACCCCCGGAACCGCCGGAGCCACCCGCACCGCCGCCGCCTCCCGTCGCGTCGGGGGCAGCCGAACCGTCGCCGTCACCGCCCCCAGCGTCGCCGTCGTGCACCGCGTCGAACCGGTCGAGGACCGCCTGCGCCTTCTCCGGGTCGTCGTCGTCGATCGCGGCCTGCGCGATCGCGAGCGACTCCTCCTCGTCCATCGCCGCGAACACGTCGTCCGGCGCTGCGCGCACGCCGGCGGCGTCGAGTTCGCTCACGTCGATGGCCGACGGATCGCCGTACTGGTACCCCGCGCTCGTCGTGTCGAGGTCGGCGTAGACGGCCCACAGCGTCGCGACAGCGACGAACGCGAGCGCCCACACGGCGGCGTAGATGCCGGCCGCCGTCGCGGGGTCGGTGCCGAGGCCCGCGCCGGGCTCGAGGAAGCGCCAGTCGCTGTTGGCGAGGCGGAGGAGATCGTTAACGGCGGTCCGGCCGCCGTACTCGTAGAAGGCGTACACGAGCCCGCCGCCGAGGACGGCCGCTCCGCCGACGACGTTCCAGTGGTTCCAGGCCGCGCCGAGCACGTGGATGCGGTCGGAGCTTCGTTTGGCCGTGACGACGAGCTTCGCGAGGTAGAGGCTGAAGCCGTACAGAACGATCAGCGGGAACGCCCACATCAGCTGGGTGAACGGGTCCGGCGGCGAGAACACGGCACCGAAGACGAAGATGGCGACGACCGCGTAGCGCCACTTGTCGCGGAACGTCTCGTACTGGACGATCCCCGAGTAGGAGAGCCCGGTGATGAGAAGCGGCATCTGCCCGGCGAGCCCGAAGGAGAGCGAGAGGAAGACGATGAACTCCGTCCACATCACGATCCCGTAGGTGGGCTGGAGCCCGGCCTCCAACCCGAAGCCGGCGAGGAAGGAGAACATGATCGGGAAGAAGGCGTACACGCCGTACCCGACGCCGACCGCGAACAGACCGAAGCCGAGGAGACCGATTCCGGCGAGCTTCCAGCGCTGGATCGGCGACTGCGGCCACGCCCCGCGAGCGCGGAGCTCGTCGCGGGAGACGTAGATGAAGGGGGGAATCGCGAAGATGACGCCGACGATCAGCCCGATCTTCGCCTGCAGGAGGATCACTTCGAACGGGGTCGTCGCGATCACGTCCGTCTCGGCGGCGACCGAGGGCGACATGTTGGCCTCGGTGATCGCCCGAAGCTGGTCCCAGATGTAGACGCGGAGCGCCCAGAACGTCGCGAGGAACCCCAGCAGGAAGACGACGAACACCTTCTGGAGGTCTTTCTGAACCGACCGGAGGAAGGCCTTCGCAGACTCGCGTCCCTCCGCGAGCGACTGCTGGGTATCCTCGTCGAGGGCACTCGCCATACGAGACCGGAAGTCCGTCGCCGTTATCAACCTTTTCGACCGCGCTCGCGTCCGCGTGCCGCGGCGGCGCTCGCCGCCATCCGAAAAGGCCTATAGTCACCCGGTTGCGTAGAAGAAGTGAATGGACGACTCGGACCGGTCGCGTGACGAGCCCTCGGCCCCCGAGGACGACTCGGTCGCCGACGACGGGAGGGTCGACAGCGCCGACTCTCCGGAGGACGGATCGGCCGAAGAATCCGATGAGACTCCCGGAGACGGCCGAGTAGGCGACGAGGAAGGTGGCGAGTCGGCGGGCGTCGAGCCGGAGGTCTCGCCCGAGGTCACGTCGGAGATCGGGACGGACGAGGACAGCGCGGGCGACGAGGACGGCGACGACACCTTCGACGCGCACGAGCCGGGAAGCGCGAAGCACCTCGACGACAGCAGGAAGCCGGATCTCGGTTCCGACTCCGACGACGACGCGGACGACGCAGATGGCGACGATACAGACGCGGACGACGCAAACGCGCTGACCGTCGAAGACGGCGGTATCGCGAGTGGGGGGTCCGTCGAGAGCGAGGAGGAGTTCAGCGGGATCGAGGCTCCCGAGACGGACGAGGAGATGCCGCTCGCGGCCCACATCGAGGAGATGATGCGGCGGCTCGCGGTCGTCTTCGTCTTCGGCGGGTTGGCGACGCTGGTCGTCGTCACGGAGTCGACCGACCTCATCAACTACTTCTGGAGCTACCACATCCCCGCGCCGATGGAGAACCGCCCGCGGCTGTACGGCCCCCTCGAGCTCCCGCTCACGCGGCTGAAGGTCGCCGGGCTCGCGGGCGTCGTCGTCGGGCTCCCGGCGTTCGTCTACCAGACCTACCGGTTCATGAAACCGGGGCTGTACGAGAACGAGCGGCGCTACTACCTCGCCGCCGTCCCGACGAGTCTCGTCCTCGGCGGCGTCGGCATCGCGTTCGCGCACTTCCTCGTGTTGCCCGCGATCTTCTCGTACTTCACCACCTACACGTCCGACGCCGCGACGATCGCGTTCGGCCTCGCGGAGACGTTCAACCTGATCGTCATCATGCTCGCGTTCATGGCGATCGTGTTCCAGATCCCGCTGTTCATCATGCTCGCGATCATGATGAACCTTGTCACCCGGCAGTGGCTGGAGGCGAAGCGCCTGATCTTCTGGGGGTCGTTCCTCGGGATCGCGTTCCTCTTTAGCCCCGACCCGACCGGGATGGCGCCGATCATCGTGACGCTCACCATGATCATCCTGTACGAGGGGACGCTCGCGGTGCTGCGCTGGACCGGCAACTAGATCGGGTCGGTGCTGTTTACACCATTGATTGCGGATCGACGGCGGACATTGTCAAAGACTCAGCCGCTCGGCTATACGCAGACACCTGCTGATCGCCGACGATCACCCCCAAAGCCCCAGCCGCTCCGCCGATACGCATTAGTCCGCCGCGGCAGATCGGCTCGGTATGGTCCTCGGACTCCTCGTTCCGGCCGCCGTCTCGTTCGTGTTCGCCGCGGTCGCGGCGTACGTGGGCGCCCTCCGCGCGCTGGAGGTGTACTTCGACCCGAACCAGGACAGCGTCTTCCTCATGGACGACCGCGAGCCGCCGCGGCGGCCGTGACCGTCGCTGATCGCGGGCCGCGGGCCGCGCGGCCCGGCGGGCGTCCCCAGTCAGCGCCGACCCGTTCGGACCGCGAACGCGACCAGCAGCGCGGCGACCGCGAGGATCGGCAGCAGCGCGAGCGTCACGTCGAACCGGTACCCGAGGTTCCAGACGAGGACGATCGTCTGGACCCAGCCGAACGTGGCGCCGAGAAAGAGCACGGAGAGGGTCGTCCCGCCCGGCGTGTTCGTCATCGAGTCCGGCGCGATCCGGACGAAGGCGACGGTCGCGACGCCGAACGCGAACAGGCCGACCGTCGCGACCGGCTTCGACGCCACCGTGTCCGGCGTCCCGCCGCTCCAGTGAACCGCCATCTCCGCCGGAAGCGATCCCCAGAGCAGGACCGCGGCGACGAGCGGGAGCGCCATCGTTCCGACCGCGAGCGCGTCTATCGATCGCTTGGAGGGCACGTTCATGGCTTCGCAGTCGCACGATCCGCCGCCGAGGTATTAATCAGTGGGTCCGCCGGCGTACCGGGTCACTCCCCGCCGAGCAGCTCGACGAGCAGCGCGTTCTGCGCGTGCATCCGGTTTTCGGCCTGGTCCCAGACGAGCGCGCGGTCGGATTCGAGCACGTCGTTCGTGACCTCCTCGCCGCGATGTGCGGGTAGACAGTGCATCACCTTCGCGTCGGTGCCGGCGAGCAGGTCAGCGTTCACCTGGAACCCGTCGAAGGCGGCGAGCTTCTCCTCGCGTTCGTCCTCCTGCCCCATCGAGATCCACACGTCGGTGTAGACGATGTCGGCGCCGTCGATCGCGGCCTCGGGATCGGTCGTCGGGGTCACGTCGGCGCCGAACGCCGCGGCGCGATCGAAGACGGCGGGATTCATACCGTAGTCGGCGGGGGTGGCGACCTCGACGTCGATCCCGGCCATCGCCGCGCCGACGACGAACGACTGCCCGACGTTGTTGCCGTCGCCGACCCACGCGACCGTGGCGTCCTCGCCGACCGTCTCGCGGATCGTCAGGAGGTCGGCCAGCGTCTGGCAGGGGTGCGCCTCGTCGGTGAGCCCGTTGATCACGGGGCAGTCGGCGTACTCGGCGAGCGTCTCGACGTCGTCGTGATCGAACAGCCGCGCCATCACCCCGTCGACGTACCGACCGAGCACGCGAGCGGTGTCGCGCAGCGGCTCGCCGTGGCCCAGTTGGATGTCGTCGGGCCCGAGGAACATCGCGTGACCGCCCAGTCGGGTCATCCCCGTCTCGAAGGAGACGCGGGTGCGCGTCGAGGGTTTCTCGAAGATCATTCCGAGCGTCGAATCTCCGAGTCGGGGGTCGGTCTCGCCCGCCTTCATCGCGGCGGCGCGGTCGAGCAGGGCGTCCAGTTCGACTGGCGTCACGTCGTCGATGTCGAGGAAGTCGTCGGTGGCGAGTGGCATGGGTAAGTGGTGTGTGTAGAGTCGAGATGGTGTCGGTGGTCTTGGGTCGTGACCGCGGTGCGGTCAATCGTCGGAAGCGACGCGAGGCGGGTCAAAAGGAGCCGGCGCCACGGGCGGTGCCGTGACGCCTACGGTCGGTCCCGGCAGACGTCGCTCAACACCGTCGTCGCGCGGTCCAACTCCGAGAGGGGGAGCCGCTCGTCGGGCGCGTGGTCGAGGTCCGAGTTCCCGGGGCCGTAGGTGACCATCGGGCAGTCCCACGCGGCCGCGAACAGGTTCATGTCGCTCGTGCCGGTCTTGCGCAGCAGCCGAACGTCGCCGCCGGCGCCCCGGATCGCGACCCGGAACGCCCGCGCCAGCTCCGTCCGCGGGCTCTCCATCACCGGCGGGATGGGCTCCTTCCAGTGGACCGAGCCGGTCGACAGCTCCGTCTCGGCCAGCTCGTGGATCTCGTCGACCGTCCGGTTGGGCGGGACGCGGAGCTGCACGTCCATCGTCGCCTCGACGGCGAGCCCGTCGTCGGTGAGCCCGCCGTCGACCGAGACGGGCTTGGTCGTCACCTGTTCGAAGACGGGCGTGTCGTCGTCGGTGGGGTCGAACGCCTCCTCGACGCCGTGCCACCAGTCGATCGCGTGCTGGATCGCGTTCGGCTCCGGACGCGAGGTGTGTCCGGACTCGCTCGTGTTCACGTACGTGCCCGCGAGGAACCCGCGGTAGCCGAGGGTGACGCCGTCCCAGCCGGAGGGTTCGCCGTTCACCACCGCCTCGGGCGCGTCGCGGTCCTCGACGAGGAACCGGGCGCCCCGAGAGTTCGTCTCCTCGCCGGCGACGCCGACGAACGAGACCCCCGTCTTCACCGCCGCGACCGCCATCGCGACGAGCGGCCCGGTGGCGTCCACGCTCCCGCGCCCCCAGAGCACTGGCTCGCCCGGCTCGCCGACCGCGCCGTCCTCGGCCGCCGGCTTCACCTCGACCGGGATGTCGCCGGGAACGGTGTCGATGTGCGAGGTCAGCAGGACCGCGTCGCTGGCGGGCGCGCGGACGTTGCCGGCCTCGTCGATCCGCGCCGCCCGGCCGTTGGCCTCGAAGAAGTCGACGAGGCGCTTCGCCGCCTGCTCCTCCTCGCCCGACGGCGAGGGGATAGAGACCATGTCGTACAGCAGCTTCCGAGCCGGCGTGTCGCAGGCCTCGGGGTAGCCGCCGCCCGCGACCACGTCGGTCCCGGCCGCCGACGACTCGTCCGCGTCCGACTCGGTCACCGGATCGTCCGCGTCGGCGGCGTCGCGCTCCTTCCCGGTCGACATCACCCGATCACCTCCGCGATCGCGTCGATGACCGCGTCGGCGTGCTCGCGGTCGATCGTCAGCGGCGGGAGCAGACGCAACACGGTGCGGCCCGCCGGCAGCGCGAGCACCTGGTGTTCGATCGCCAGGTCCCGCAGCAGGCGGTTCGAACCGCGCTTCACCTCGATGCCGATCATCAGGCCGTCACCGCGGACGTCGCGGACGTCGTCGCCGAGGCGCTCCTCGATCTGCCCGCGGATGTACGCGCCCGTCTCGTCGGCGTGCGTGGCGAGGTCCTCGCGCTCGATCACGTCGAGCGTGGCCCCCGCCGCGGCCGACACGACGGGCCCGCCGGAGAACGTCGAGCCGTGGTTGCCGGCGTCCTCGGCGATCCAGTCGCGACACAGCGTCGCGCCGATCGGGAGCCCGCTGGCGAGCCCCTTCGCGGTGGTGAGCACGTCGGGCACCACGTCGTGGCGCTCGGCCGCCCACAGCGAGCCGGTGCGACCGAGCCCGGTCTGGATCTCGTCGAGGACCATCGCCGCGCCCGCTTCGTCCGTCGCCTCCCGGACTGCCTGCAGATACCCCGTGGCGACGGGGTTGATCCCGCCCTCGCCCTGCAGGGGCTCGAGGATCACCGCGGCGGTCTCGTCGTCGACCGCCTCGCGCATCGCGTCGGCGTCGCCGTACTCGACGAACTCGACCCCGCCCGCGAGGGGTTCGAACCCGTCCTTATACTTCTCCTTCCAGGTGGTCGCGAGCGCGCCCATCGTCCGACCGTGGAACCCCTGCGCCGTCGCGACGATCTTCTCGCGACCGGTGGCGTGCCGGGCGAACTTCAGGGCGGCCTCGTTGGCCTCGGTGCCGGAGTTACAGAGCCAGACGTTGTCCACGTCGCCCGGCCCGGCGTCGGAGAGCTGCTCGTACAGCGCGGTCCGCGCCGCGTGCGGGTACGACGCCTGCACGTACATGAGCTCCTCTATCTGACTCGTCGCGGCGTCGACGACCTCGGGGTGGCAGTGGCCGACGGGCGTACAGGCGTAGCTCGCGCCGAAGTCGAGGTACTCGGTCCCGTTCGTGTCGGTGAGCGTCACGCCGTCGCCCGAGGCGATCTCGATCGGCTTCTCGGAGAAGACGAACCCGCTCATGCGGTCTCACCTCCGGTTTCGGCGTCCGCCTCCTCGGCGTCGCCGTCTGCCTCGTCCCCGAGCGCCGACCGCTCGATCGTCGTCCCGCCGCCGCCGAGCGCGGCGACGATGGGATCGTTGATGTTGGCGTCGGCGACG
Source organism: Halorubrum persicum (assembly GCF_002727125.1). GTDB lineage: Archaea > Halobacteriota > Halobacteria > Halobacteriales > Haloferacaceae > Halorubrum > Halorubrum persicum. The sequence continues at coordinate 15,938 of NZ_NHOA01000157.1, read as the reverse complement.
ACGACGCGCCCGGAGCCGCCGGAGAGCGCCTCCGTCGCGGCCATCACCTTCTTCCCCATGAACCCCTCGGCGGCGTTCTCGACCGTCGCCAGTTCGTCGGGCGTCGCCGCCGACTCGATCAGCGTGTCGGGGTCGTCGGGGTCCGCGTACACGCCGGCCACGTCCGTGAGCAGGACGAGATCTGCGCCGAGCGCGCCCGCGACCGCGGCGGCCGCCCGGTCCGCGTCGGCGTTAACGGGCGTGACGCCGCCGTCGCTCTCCGTCCCCTCCATCGGGGGCGAGGCGACGGGCGTGTAGCCGTCGGCGAGGAGGCCGGAGAGCAGGTCGGCGTTCACCGACTCGATCCGGCCGGAGTGCTCGCCGCGGCGGATCTTCTTCTTCCCGTCCTCGATGACCCGGACCGCCGACTTGCGCGGCCCCGAGAGGAGCCCGCCGTCGACGCCGGAGAGGCCGACCGCGTCGACGCCGGCCTCGCGGAACTGCGCCGTCAGCTCGGTGTTGAGCTTGCCGGCCATCGCCATCGTGAACGCCTCCATCGTCTCCGCGTCGGTGAACCGACCCGTGACGCCGGAGGCGGACTCGACGTACTCGGGCTCCATGCCGAGCCGCTCGATGACCTCGTCCACGACGGTCGAGCCGCCGTGAACGACGACGACCCGCCGCCCGTTGGCGGCGAGGTGGGCCACGTCGCCGACGGCGCCCGCCGGATCGACCGCCTTCGCGCCGCCGATCTTGACCACGACGGGGGGTTCGTCGGCGGGCGTGCCGCCGGCACGGGACTGCTCGCCCGTCATGGCGATCCCACGGGGTGAAGCCCCTGAAACTCCAAGCCGGCGTCTTCTGGCAGTTCGAGTGCGACGTTCGCCGCGTGGACCGCCTGCCCGGCGGAGCCTTTCATCATGTTGTCTATCGCCGAGAAGACGACGATGCGGCGGTTGCCGGGGTCGAGCTCGAAGCCGACCTCGCCGTGGTTGGTGCCGGCGACCGCCTTCGGTTCGGGGTAGCGGTAGACGCCGCCCCCGCCGGAGACGATCCGCATGAACGGCTCGTCCGCGTAGGCGCCGCGGTACGCCTGCCAGAGGTCCGCCTTCGAGACGGGCTCGTCGGGGAAGACGTGGCAGGTCGCGCTCGCGCCGCGCACCATCTCGACCGCGTGGACGGTGAAGGAGACGTCGAGCCCGAGGTACGCCTCTATCTCCGCCTCGTGACGGTGGCTCGTGGGCGCGTACGGGCGCACGACGCCCGACCGCTCCGGGTGCGAGGAGGCCGCGCCGCCGCCGGCGCCGCCCTCCGAGGAGCCCACCTTCACGTCGACGACGACCTCGCCCGCGTCGGGACCGAGCGCGCCCGCGTCGACGAGGGGCTTGAGCCCGAGGATCGTCGCGGTCGCGTTGCAGCCGCCGCCGGCGATCAGGTCGGCGCCGGAGAGGTTGTCGCGGTTGAGCTCGGGGAGCGCGTACTCCGCGCGCTCCAGGTACTCGGGCGACTCGTGGCCGTCGTACCACTCGTCGTACAGCGCGGCCTCGGGCAGCCGGAAGTCCGCCGAGAGGTCGACGACCGTGTCGGCGGCCTCGAAGTACTCGTCGATCCGGCCCATCGAGACGCCGTGAGGCGTCGCCGAGAACAGCACGTCGACCGATTCGAGGTCGTCGGGGTCGGAGAAGCGCAGGTCGAGCCCGCGCAGGTTCGGGTGCGAGCGCCCGACGGTCATGTTGTCGGCCGACCGCGACGTGGCCTGCACGACCTCGAACTCGGGGTGACCAGAGAGGATCCGCAACAGCTCGCCGCCGGTGAAGCCGGTGCCGCCGACGACGCTCGCGGTGTACGTCTCGTCGGTCATGTGTGCGCCTCCGCGGCGTCGTCACCGGCCGCCGCGGCCGCCTTCGCCTCCAGCCAGTCGACGACCTTCGCGGGCACGTCGACGTCGGTGGCGGTGTTCAGCGCCTTGAACTCGACCGTGTGGTTCACCTCGTGGACGGTGTACTCGCCGGAGCCGGCGCCGCCGGTCTCCCCGGTGTCAGCTTCCGGCTCGACTCCCACCTCCATCAGGTCGACGCCGAGCATGCCGCCGCCGACGGCCGCAGACGCGCGCTCGACCAGCTCCAGCGCGCGGTCGTCGAGCTCGAACGACTGGGTCTCGCCGCCCTTCGCGGCGTTCGTGAGCCAGTGGTCTGACGACCGGGTCATCGCGGCGACCGGCTCGCCGTCGACCGCCAGCACGCGGATGTCGCGGCCGGGCTTATCGACGAACTCCTGGATGTAGAACACCTTGTGCTCGTAGTGGCCGAGCGTCTCCTTGTGCTCTAAGATCGCCTCTGCGGCGCTCCGCGTGTCGATCTTCGCCATCAGCCGGCCCCACGAGCCGACGACGGGCTTGAGCACGCAGGGGTAGCCGAACTCCTCGATGGCCTCCATCGCGGTCTCCTTGGTGAACGCGACCTCCGTCGCCGGGGTGGGGATGTCGGCCTCCGCGAGCGCGAGCGAGTTCTTCGCCTTGTCGGCGCAGACGTCGCCCGTCTCGGGGGCGTTCACCACCGGGACGCCGTAGCTGTCGAGGAACTCGGTCGCGTACAGCGAGCGGCTGGTCGACAGGCAGCGGTCGACGACCAGATCGAGGTCGGCGACGTCGGCCGTGGTCGACTCCAACCCGAACCGCTCCTTGCGGACATCGATCTTGGTGACCTCGTGGCCGCGCTCGCGGAGCTCACCGAGCAGCAGCTTCTCGTCTTTCCGGATCCGCGAGTAGAGGATCCCTATTTGCATGTCGACCACTCGCGTGTCGCGGTCGTGGCGGTCGTCGCCATCTACTCGCCCCAGTCCTCCTCGAGTTCGGGGGCCTCTTCCAACACGACGGGGTCCAGCGAGATGACCTCCAGCTCGGTCCCGGTGACCGGGCTGTCGATGATCTCACCGACCTCGACATCGGCCGGAAGCTCGATCTCCTCGCCCGTAATCGGGTCCTCTGCCATCACCGGATCAGTGTCGCTCGTCATCGTACCACCTACTCGACCGTGAACCCGCATAAACCCTTCGAACTTGTAAAACAGATTACAGTAAATAAGCTACCCGCTAGCGGGCGAAAATCGGTTGTACAACCGCCGTGTGAAATCCGGTGTCAGATTTCAGTAGTTAGTGTGTCCCCTCGCGGGGACGGCGGCGTCGTCGGCGGTCGGGACCCGACCGTCGACGGCGCCGGTCGGCGCGGCGGTCGCGGTCGCCGTCCGGAAACGGGGGCCGGCGGCTCACGCATACGACTCCACCTCCGCGTCCAGCAGCGCCGCCGCCGCCGCGAGCGACTCCCGCTCGTCGGCGAGCGACCCGGCGTCGGCCTCGATCCCCGCCTCGGCGGTCGCGAGCTCGTCGGCGACCGCGTCGGGGGCGGGTCCGCCGGCGGAGTCGCGGCTCGCGACGCTGGCGGCCGGATCGAGCGCGGACTCCACGTCGTCGCGGCTCACGTGCGTCGAGAGGGGCTCGCCCGTCACGTTTCGAGTGGCCTCGTCAACTTTTGCGGCTGCGGCCGCGGGCGAGTCGTCGTCGGAGACGCTCTCGGCGGCGGTCGCGACGATCTCGTGAGCGGTCCGGAACGGCATACCGCCCATCGCGAGCAGGTCGGCCACGCCGGTCGCCGTCGAGAACCCCTCGCCGGCCGCGTCCGCGAGGGTCGTCTCGTCCCAGCCGGCGGTCGCGACCGCGCCCGCGGCGACTTCGGTCGCCTCGCGCACGTCGTCGACGATCTCGAACACGCTCGCGTGGGCGCGCTGGAGGTCGCGGTTGTACGCGCGGGGGAGCCCCTTGAGGAGGCTCAGCGTCCCCGTCGCCTCACCGATCGCGTCGCCGGCGACGCCGCGAGTCAGCTCCAGCGTGTCGGGGTTCTTCTTCTGGGGCATGATCGAGGAGGTCGAGGAGTACGCGTCCGACAGCTCCACGAACCCCTTGTTGGAGAAGAGGATGAGGTCCTCCGCGAGCCCCGACAGCGTCGTCGCGAGCGTCGCGCACGCGGTCGCGCCCTCCGCGAGGAAGTCGCGCGCCGACGCCGCGTCCGTCGAGTTCCGGACCGTCCCGCCGAAGCCAAGCAGCTCGGCGGTCCGATCGCGGTCGACGTCGAACGGCGTCCCCGCGAACGCGGCCGCGCCGAGCGGCGACCGGTTGACCCGGTCGTACGCGTCGAGCAGGCGCTCGGTGTCGCGGGCGACCCCGCTCTCGTAGGAGAGCAGGTAGTGCGCGACCGTCGTCGGCTGGGCCGGCTGGAGGTGCGTGTAGCCGGGCATCGTGGTCTCGGTGTGCTCGCTCGCCGCGTCGACGAGCGCCTCGCGGAGCGTCACCGTCGCCTCGGCCGCCGCGAGCAGGTCCTCGCGCAGGCGGTACCGGATACAGGTCGCCACCTCGTCGTTGCGCGAGCGGGCGGTGTGCATCCGTCCGCCGTCGGGGCCGATCCGGTCGATGACCGCCGTCTCGATCGCCTCGTGAACGTCCTCGCCGTCGGGGAGGGCGTCGTGGCCCGCGGACTCCACGTCGCCGAGGGCGGCGAGTATCTCCCCGGCGGTCTCGTCGTCGACGATCCCCTGCTCGGCGAGCATCACCGTGTGCGCGCGATCGACCGCGAGGTCGGCCTCGAAGATCGCCGCGTCGGCGGCGAGGCTCGACAGGAACTCGCGGGCGGGACCGCCGCTGAAGCGGTTGCGGCGGACGGCCGTTCCGCTCGTCGCGTCGGACGCGTCCGCGTCGTCGGCCACCGGGTGGGGATCGTCGTCGGTCATCTACTTCTCGTCCGCCTCGCCGGAGCCGTCCGTCGCCAGTTCGGGCTTCGACACCGACTGCTTCACGTCGTTGGCGAGGCGCTCCTGCAGCCCGTGGTACTTCGCGACGCCCGTGGCGTCCTCCTGCGCGATGCCGGCCACGTCCTCGGTGTTGAACGAGGCCATCTCCTCGGAGTAGACCGCGTACTCGGAGTCGCGGGCGACGACGCGGCAGTTGCCGCCGGAGACCTTCACGGTCGCGGTGCCGGTCACCACGTCCTGCGTCTCGTCGATGAACGCGTCGAGCGCGTCGACGACCGGGGCGAAGACGAGTCCCTGGTACGCCTTCTCCGACCACTCCTGCTCGATCCCCTTCTTGAAGGAGCGCTCGTTCTTGGTGAGGACGAGGTCCTCGAGCGCCTGGTGGGCCGTCAGGAGGACGGTGGCCGCCGGGTGCTCGTAGTTCTCGCGCACCTTCAGCCCGAGCATGCGGTCCTCCATCACGTCGGTGCGGCCGATGCCGTAGCCGCCGGCGTACTCGTTGAGGTGCTGGATGAGCGGGACCGGGTCCATCGCCTCGCCGTCGACGGCGACGGGGACGCCCTCCTCGAACGCCACTTCGATCGTGGTCTCGCCCTCCGGCTCCGCGGTCCACTCGTAGATGTCCTCCGGCGGCTCGTAGTTCGGGTCCTCCAGCTTGCCGCCCTCGACCGCGCGCGACCAGATGTTCTCGTCGATGGACCAGACGCCGCCGTCGCCGGCCTCGACGGGCAGGTCCTTCTCCGCGGCGTAGTCGATCTCCCACTCGCGGGTGAGGCCGAGCTCACGCACGGGGGCGATCACTTCGAGGTCGGAGCCGCGCCAGACGGCCTCGAACCGGAGCTGGTCGTTCCCCTTCCCCGTGCAGCCGTGTGCGATGGCGTCGCAGCCCTCCTCCTCGGCGACGCCGAGGATCGCCTCGGCGATGACGGGACGCGCGAGCGCGGTGCCGAGCGGGTACCCCTGATACGTCGCGTTCGCCTTCACCGCGTCGTAACACAGGTCCGCGAACTCCGCTTTCGCGTCGACGACGTGGATGTCGAGGCCGAGCGCCTCCGCGGTCTCCTCGGCCTCGTCGAACTCCTCAGTCGGCTGCCCGACGTCGACGTTAACGCCGATGACTTCGTCGTAGCCGTACTCCTCTTTCAACAGCGGCACGCAGACTGTCGTGTCGAGTCCCCCACTGAACGCGAGTGCAACGGTTGCCATTACCGGAGTAGAGTAGCCTATACCCCTTAAATTCATCGCTTTAGATGTTGTAAACAAATGGCGGCGCAGGCGCTAACCGACGACGTAGCTGTCACTCTCCGGAACGGAGCGGCGCGAACGCGACGAGGGAGGAAGGTTACTGGCCCGAAGGGGCCGGTCGTCGCGCCGCGCCGGAAGCCGGTCGCGGCGGTCGGACGCCTCGTCGCGGTCGCGGGGCTCGTCGGCCTCGGCCGAGGGCGGCGTCGAGACGAGCCTCCGCGATCATCGTCCGTAACTATCTGATCTCCGGTATAAAAGCGTTCCGCACTTGGTGACCGATCGCAACGTTTGCCGGTCGGCGGCGTCGGCTACAGCGCCTCCCGGTACGCCGCCAGCGTTTCCGCGACATCCTCCTCGGTGTGCGCGTACGACGTGAACTGGCACTCGAACTGGTTGGCGGTGAGGAACACGCCCTGGTCTTTCATCTCCTGCCAGAAGACGCGCTCCCATCGGTCGGTGGCGGCGTCGGCGACGTCGGCGCCGGTCTTCGGGCAGCCGTCGTAGCGGTCGCAGTCGGGGTCCTGCCGACAGCCGCCGGCGCAGCAGGCGGTCGGGTCGTCGGGCGCCTCGCGGGTGAAGACCGTCTTGAACATCGAATCGGTGCCGACGACGGTGTACTCGGGCGCGCGCTCCGCGCAGATCTCGGCGATTCCCTCGCGGAGCTTCCGCCCGAGGCGGTTGACGTGTTCGTACACGTCGTTTTCGGCGGCGTACTCCAGCCCGGCCTTCCCGGCGGCCATCGTCACCGGGTGGCCGGAGAACGTGCCGGACTGGAACACGTCGCCCGCGGGGGTGAACTCCTCGATGATCTCGGCTTTCCCGCCGATGGCGCCGACCGGGAAGCCGCCGCCGATGATCTTGCCGAACGTCGTCACGTCGGGCGTGACGCCGAACTTCGACTGCGCGCAGCCGAGCCCGCCCACGCGGAAGCCGGTGATCACCTCGTCGAAGATCAACAGCGAGCCGTGGTCGTCACAGAGGTCACGGAGCGTCTCGTGATAGCCGTCGATCGGCGTCACGATCCCCATATTTGCGAGGATCGGTTCGACGAGGACGGCCGCGACGTCGTCGCCGTGCTCGGCGAACACCTCCTTGGCGGCCTGCGGGTCGTTGAACGGGATCGGGAGTGTGTGTTCGGCGAACTCGTCGGGGATCCCCTTCGTCGAGGGGTGATGGTCGTCGGGGGACCCCTCGACGAGCGTCGACTCCTGGGCGCCGTGGTAGCCGCCCTGCATGACGACGATCTTGTCGCGGTCGGTGTGGCCGCGCGCGAGTCGCACCGCCGAGACGGTGGCCTCGGTCCCCGAGTTGACGAACCGGATCGACTCCACGCTCGGGACGTGCCGCGCCACGAACTCGGCGTGTTCGACCTCGATCTCGGTCGGGGCGCCGTACATCGGGCCCGCGGCGACGTGGGACTGGATCGCCGCCTCGACCGGCTCCGGGAGGTCGTGGCCGTAGAGGAGGGGGCCGTACCCCATCACCCAGTCGACGTACCGGTTGCCGTCGGCGTCGATCACGTGGCCGCCGTCCCCGCGCTCGACGAAGAACGGGTGCGGCATCGTCGCTCGGACGGAAGAGTTGACGCCGCCGGGCATGACCGACAGGGCGCGGTCGTACAGCCCGCGAGAGCGCTCGTGGTTCATGTCCCGGCGTTCGGTCGGCGGGGTGAAAGTTGTTGCCGAACCGGGCAACGAGAAGCGATCGGAACGCGGGGGCGCGTCGCGACCGCGAGCGGTGCCACCGCCGGGTGACGCAGCGTCGCGCAAAAGTCGGCAGCCGAAAGTCGCCGCGTCCGCCGTCGTTTCAGCGTCGGTCCGCGTCGAAACCGTCGGTCCGGCTTACACCGCCTCCGGACCGGTCGTTCCCGTGCGGACCTGCAGCGCGTCCTCCACGGGCATGATGAACACCTTGCCGTCGCCCGGCTCCCCGGTCTTCGCGGCGTCGGCGATCGCGTCCGCCACCTCGTCCGCCGGGATGTCCGCGACGACCACCTCGATCTTCACCTTCTGGTGGAGGTCGACCGTGAACTCCTCGCCGCGCCACTGGCCCGTCTTCGCGGGCTGGCTGCCGCGGCCGGAGACGTTCGTCACCGTGAGCGATGGCGCGTTGATCTCCGCGAGCGCCTGCTTGATGGCCCCGAGCTTGTCGGGGCGGACGACCGCCGTAACCATCTTGATCCCCGTGCCGGCCTCCACGCCGCCGTCGGCACGCGGGGAGTCGTCGGTGGTGTCGATGACGGAGGGGCCGCCGTCGGTCGCGACGCGGTCGCCACCGAACTCGGGGTAGGTCTCGACGCCGTGTTCGGAGATGTCGAGACCCTCCTGTTCGTGTTCCTGCGTGACGCGTGCCTCACCGCTCAGCTTGAGGGCGTACCAGACGGCCGCGGTCGCAGTGAGCGTCCAGCCGCCGATGATGACGACCCCGGTCAGCTGGGCGATGAAGTGCGCCCCGACGCCGGCGCTGAGGGTGCCCGGCGCGGCGACGAAGGGGAACAGAAGCGTCCCCAGGACGCCCGCGCTGCCGTGGACCGGGAACACCGCACAGACGTCGTCGATCTTGAGCGTGTCCGAGACGAACTCGAAGACGATGGGGAGCTGCGCGCCGGCGAGCCCGCCGACGACCAGGGCCCCCCACCACGCCGTGGTGTCCGGGATCGCGGTGATACCGACCAGCCCGGCGAGCAGGCCGTTGGCGACGTAGAGCGTGTCGACCTTGCCGGTCTTCAGCCACACGACGAGGGCGGCGCCGATCCCGCCGGCCGCCATCGCGATGGTCGTCCCCATCGCGACGAGGTTGAGCGTCAGCGTGTTGAACACGCCGCCGCTGACGATCGAGGCCGTACCCACGTTGAAACCGTACCAGCCGAACGCCAGAACGAGCGTCCCGAGGACGGCGAAGGTCAGCGAGTGACCGGGGATGACGTTCGTCGAGCCGTCCTCGGCGTAGCGGTCCATCCGCGGCCCGAGGACGGCCGCTGCCGTGAGACCAGCGATGCCGCCCATCCCGTGGACGATCATCCCGCCCGCGAAGTCGTGGAAGGCGGTACCGGTCAGCTGCGCGACGAGTCCGTCGCCGGAGGCCGACCAGGTGAACGCGATGACCATCGGGTAGATGACGGCGGCGAGCAGGAACGTGTAGGTCACGTACGCGCGGAGCTTCGCGCGGCCGGCGACCGCGCCGGAGACGATCGTCGCGGCCGTCATGGCGAAGACGGCGCCGTACAGCCAGTTGACGTACGGGCCGACCGCGCCGGCGTCGACCGCGAGTTCACCGCCGGAAAACAGCGACCCGGCGGCCGAGACGGGCCCGCCGGAGCCGCTCATCACGCTGGTGAACGCCGTTCCGATCAGGAAAAACACCGTCACCCCGACACTCCACGTCAGGAGGTTCTTCGTCAGCTGGTTGGCGACGTTCTTCGAGCGGACCTGCCCGGCTTCGAGCATGGCGAAGCCCGCGTGCATGAAGAAGATGAGGAACGTCACGACGAGGATCCACGTCCCGTTCATCGCGGACGCGAACGTGCTCGGGTCGACGGTCGCGAGTACGTCGGCCGTCACGCCTCGACCACCTCGGGTGAACGTTTGTTCGTCATACAGCGCGTTTCGTCCGTGTTCATGTTCTGAATCACGTTTCCACAGGGAGTAATGAGGATATATAAACGTTCTAGTTGAGTTTCACAAGAAATACGTTTGATGATACAGAAGGTGTTCAATATAAGGTCAGATCAATGTTGTATAAGGACATATTCTTCAGCAGACAGTAGCAATATTTGCGACGAAAGCGGACGGGTGTTGTGTTATCTGAGCGTCAAAAGTTGCCGGAACGGGCGGTTTCGGGCCGCAAAACGCCGGGCGCGGCGTCTGGTGGAAATACTTGCCACCCGGAAAATCGCCGGAGACGACCGATCCGACCTGAATCACCCGCTATCGGGCGTATCAGGCGGTCCTGCGAGAAAATGACGTTTGTCAACCGATCTGTCTGTCGGCGTCCGGTCCGGGGACTCCATTCCTACAGCGTCGCGTGTTCCACGTGCGTTCGCCGCAAAATCCGTCCGAAGCGGGCTGCCGGTCAGCCGGACCGGCCGGCGGACGCAGCGATCGGTCTGCGAGCGTTCAGCCGCTACTCCGGCTTCAGCCCCTCACCCTGCACGCGCATCACGGCCTCGCCGTCGGCGAGGTTGGGCGCGTCGACGAGGCGGACGATCCGCTTGTCACCCTTCGACTTGCGGAGGTAGATCCGGAACGTGGACGCGTGCCCGAGGATGTTTCCGCCGATCGCCTGCGTCGGGTCGCCGAAGTAGGAGTCGGGGTTGGAGGCGACCTGATTCGTGACGAGGATGGCGGTGTTGAACAGGTCGCCGATCCGCATCAGGTCGTGGAGGTGTTTGTTGAGCTTCTGCTGTCGCTCCGCGAGTTCGCCGCGGCCGACGTACTCCGCGCGGAAGTGGGCGGTCAGCGAGTCGACACAGACGATCCGGATCGGCCACTCGCCCTCCTCGTGCTCGCCGGCGAGCTCTTTGGCCTTCTCCGCCAGCAGGATCTGGTGGTTGGAGTTGAACGCCTTGGCGACGTGGATCTGGTCCAAGAAGGCCTCGACCAGTTCCTCCATCGCCTCCTCGTCGCTCGGCGTACCCTCGATCTCGCGGCGCTCCATCTCCTCGGCGAGGATCTCGTCGTCGAGCCCGCGGACCATGTCGTCGATCCGCTCCGGGCGGAACGTGTCCTCGGTGTCGACGAAGATGCAGCCGCCGTCGAGCCCGCCGTTCTCCGGCAGGAGCTGGACGTTGACCGCCATCTGGTGGGTCACCTGCGACTTCCCGGACCCGAACTCGCCGTACACCTCGGTGATCGACTGCGTCTCGATCCCGCCGCCGAGCAGATCGTCGACCTCGTCGATCTGCCACGAGAGCTTCCCGATCTCCTGCCGGCGCTCCAGCACGGTCGCGCCCGTCTCGAAGCCGCCGACGTCGGCGGCGTCGCGGGCGGCGTTGATGATGTCTGCGGCCGAAGATTCACCGATGTCGGCGGTGTTCGACATCTCGCCGGGGCTCGCGACGGCGATCGACTGGTAGCTCTCGAACCCGTTCTCGACGAGCTTGTCTGCGGTGGCGGGGCCGACTCCGGGGAGGTCCTCGAGTTCGTCTTCTGGCATGTACTCCACTCTTGTTCGCCACCCCGTATAAAGACTGGTTTACACCCGAGTGAAAGTGAAAATCGGGCGGGAACAGCGCTCAGGACTGGCTCGGCATCGCACGTAAGGCTCCGGGGGAGGTGACAGTTCATCGTCGCGGCGGAACTGATCGGGGTTCGCCGCTCGACCGTCGGCAGGTGCTCGCCGATCGGTGAGCGTCGCTCTCGCCTCGGCCGACCGCCTCAGAACCCGACGCGGCGGACGTACGCCAGATCGCGGATCTCCACGAGCAGGTCGCCGGAGAGGTCGGCGTCGGTGATGACGTACAGCTTCGGGTCGTCGGTGAACTCCGGGTCCTCGCTGAGGACCTGGCGGATCGAGACGTCGTGGTCGGCGAGGATACCGGTCACCTCGGCGACGATTCCGGCCTCGTCGGCCGCCGCGACCTCGATCGTGAGGACCGTGAGATCGAGGACGGGGGCCAAGTCCATCAGGCTCGGCACCGACGAGATGTTGGTGAAGATGCGTTTCAGCTCCGGGTCAGCCAGTATCGCGTCGGTCGTCGAATCCACGACGCGCCGATCGACGTCGAGCTCGCGCGCGATACCGGTGTACGGAATCTCGATCCCGCCGGAGACGACTCGGCCCTCCTCGTTGACCGAGAAGCCGCGCTCCAAGAACAGCCGGATCACCGCCTGTTGACTGGGCGATCCCTCGAACTTCTCGAGGATCTCGTCGAACATTCGTCTCCGGCTGGTCGCCGCGAACGGTTAAAACACCCGGGGGAGCCCTCAGACCACCGGGGAAACGGCGCGACGATCGCAGAGTTACGGTGTCTCGGTATCAGCCAGACAGCCCCGCGTACGTGCCTCCGAGCACGACTCCGTACGCGAGGTGACCGAGGGCGCTCAGCGCGCTCACGTTGGGCAGGGGCGGGTTCGCGGGCGAACCGACCGCCGAGAGCCAGATCGGCATCACGATCACGGCGAGGGCTATCCAGACGGCGATCCCGTAGGCCGCACCGACGCCGAGAGACTTCGCGGCGTTCCCGCCGATCGAGGGCCTCAGACCGACGAGCGCGGCGAAGCCGACGCCGAGAACCGCTCCGTGTGACATGTGGATCACCCAGCCGACGAACGGCGCCGCGGGCGGGGCAAGGCCGTACATCGACGGGATCACGATCGCCAACAGCGGGTTCGGAATGGCGTACGTCATCACGAGTCCGAAGACGACGCTGCCGGTGAGCCCTCCGACGACGCCCGCCTTCCAACTTCCCGTTCCGGTCGATACGTCGGTCGTCGCGGTCGCGGTTTCAGTCGCCATAGCGGCTCGGAGGTCGGGAGAGTACCAGTAATATATGCTGGTAACGTGTGTCTCGGATGCACATTCCCCGAACGTATATAAACATTGAAACTAGCGAGTGTGAAATGTTCCGAGTCCGACGCGAGCCGATCAGTTCCGCCGCGGCACCCCACCCCTTTTAGCCGATGGCGACGAACTTCGTCCCGTGTCAGAGTCGCCGCATCTTCGGTTCTTCCCGTACGAGGAGCCGTACCCGAACCAGCGCGAGGCGATGGACAGGGTCGCCAACGCGCTGGACCGCGGGCAGGACGTGCTGTTCGAGGGGGCGCCGGGGACGGGGAAGACCCTCTCCGCGCTCGTGCCCGCCTTGGAGCACGCCCGGGAACACGACCGCACGGTCGTGATCACGACCAACGTCCACCAGCAGATGCGGCAGTTCGTCGAGGACGCCCGCGCGATCACCCGCGAGGAGCCAATCCGCGCCGTCGTTTTCAAGGGGAAGTCGTCGATGTGCCACATCGACGTCGACTATCAGGAGTGTCAGACCCTCCGGGACACCACCCGCGAGCTGGTGGAGACGGAGAGCGAGGTCCGCGAGCTGGAGACGCGCCAGCGCGAGCTGCTGGCCGAGAGCCGCGAGGGCGACGCGGGGGCCGCCGAGGCTCGCGAGTCGGTGATGGAGGAGCTCGACGAGCTGGAAGAAGCGATCGATAAGTACGAGACCGCGAACGTCTGTGCCCACTACCGGAACAACCTGGTCCAGGACACCGACGAGTTCTTCGGGTGGCTGTTCGAGGACGTCCGCACCCCCGAGGACGTGTACGCGTACGCGGACGAGCGCGAGCTGTGCGGCTACGAGCTGTTGAAGGAGGGGATGGAGGGCGTCGATCTGGTGGTGTGCAACTACCACCACCTGCTCGATCCCAACATCCGCGAGCAGTTCTTCCGGTGGATCGACCGCGACCCCGCCGAGATAATCACCGTCTTCGACGAGGCCCACAACGTCGAGGACGCCGCCCGCGACCACGCCACCCGCACCCTCACCGAGAACACGCTCGACGCCGCCCTCGACGAGCTCGCTGACAGCGACGACTCCCGCGCCGAGGCGGCCGAGAACGTCGTACGGGCCTTCCGCGACGCTCTCGTGGAGACTCGCGACGACGCGCTCGGCGTCGGGCAGCGCGAGTCGGTCGGCGAGAACTGGGAAGACCTGTCGATCGCCAACGACGACCGCCGCGACGACCTGACGCTCGCGTTCCTCCGCAACTACGAGGGGAAGGGGATCGACACGGAGACCGAGCTCGCCGTCCAGCTCGGGCAGGCGCTCGACGAGGAGTACGAGCGCCGCTACCGCGACGGCGAGACCACGACCCGCACGGAGTGTCAGACCCTGCAGGTCGCCCGGTTCGTCTCGACGTGGATGGAGGAGGGGACCGAACTGGGGCAGTATCCGGTGGTCTCCGTGCGCCGCGACGGCGCCACCGACGAGGTGTACGGCCGCGCGGAGCTGTACACCTGCATCCCCCGCCGCGTCACCGAGGCGCTGTTCGACGAGGTCGCCGCGTCGGTGCTGATGAGCGCGACGCTCCGCCCCTTCGACGTCACCAAGGACGTGCTCGGGCTGGAGGACGTGGCGGCGCTGGCGTACGAGATGGGATACCCCGAGGAGAACCGCCGGACGTTCGCGGTCGATACGCCCCCGCTGTTCGCCTCCGAGCGCAACGACCCGGAGACGCAGGAGACGGTGTCGGCGCTGCTGCGCGACGCGATCCGCTTCACGCCGGGGAACACGCTCGCCTTCTTCCCCTCGTACGCCGAGGCCGNNCGGCCTCGGAAGCCGCTACCTCGACGGCCCGGGTGAAGACGAGGAAGAGCTTCGCCGGCGGTTCGTCGAGAGCGACGACGCGACCCTCTTCACCTCGCTGTGGGGAACGCTCGCCGAGGGCGTGAGCTTCGACGGCGACGACGCCCGGACGGCGGTGGTGGTCGGGGTCCCGTACCCGCACCTGTCGGACCGGATGGAGGCGGTGCAGGACGCCTACGACCGGGCGTTCGCCGACCGCGACCGCGCCCGGGACCCCGGCTGGGCGTACGCGGTCGAGATCCCGACGGTCCGCAAGACTCGACAGGCGCTCGGGCGGGTCGTCCGCGGTCCCGACGACTTCGGCGTCCGGATCCTCGCGGACCGTCGGTACACGTCCGCGGACATGGGGAAGTACTCGGTCCGCGGCGCGTTCCCGCCGGAGGAGCGCGCGGAGCTGCTCGACATCGATCCGGCGAAGCTGAAGTTCGCGATGCTGAACTTCTACGGCGACCACGACGCGTACGAGGGAGTGCCCCCGGAGCCGTGACGCGTCATCCCGGCATCGTCGCGAACAGCAGCGTGAGGCTAAACAACACGATCGCGAGTAGCGTCGTGATCACGGCGTGGATCACGGTCATCCCGACAATGAGTCGACGGGGTTGGTCGTAGCTCCACGCGAACATGGTGGCGTCAAAAAGGAGCGCGACGAGAACGATCAGGGCCTCCGGCAGTGCGTACGTGACGCCGACGATCGCGGTGACCGCGGGGAGGGGACCGACGTAGAGCGCGCGGCGCGGGTCCACGTCGCCGAGGACGTTCCGCGCCGCGAGGTGGGCGGTCACGGAGAGAAACAACGCGAGCGCGACGGTCGTCCCCAGCACCGTGATCGGCGTCACCGTCTGGAGGAGCATAGGTGGCCTACGAGGTGACGGGTAAAAGTGGTCGCGGAATCGGAACGAGCGCGGCGGCCGTCAGGCGAGGAGCCCGAGCCCGTCGAGCTCCTCGACGATCACGTCGACGGCGGCCGCGGCGTCGTCGGGGCTCGTCCCGCCGGTGACGACGAGCTTTCCGCTGCCGAACAGAAGCGCCACGACGTCGGGGTCGTCGATCCGGTAGACGAGTCCGGGGAACTGCTCCGGCTCGTACTCGATGTGTTCCAAGCCGAGCCCGATCGCGATCGCGTTGAGGTTGAGGCTCTCGCCGAGGTCGGCCGAGGTGACGATGTTCTGGACCGTGATCTCCGGGTCCTCGATGGGAATCTGGAGCTTGCGGAGCTCGTCGAACACCAGATCGAGGCTCTCGTGGACGGCGTCGATGGAGTTTGCGCCCGTACAGACGATCTTCCCCGACCGGAAGATCAGCGCGGCCGACTTCGGGTCCGTGGTGCGGTAGACGAGTCCAGGGAACTGCTCCGGGTCGTAGTCGGCGCCTTCGAGGTCCATCGCGACGCTCTGGAGATCGAGCTCCTGCCCGATCCCCGTGGAGGCAACGACGTTCTCTATTGTGATCGTCTCCTTCGGATCGGCCATTCTACCTCGATACACAGTTGAAGCACCTAAAAAGGTGGCTGGTCGGAACCGCTATCCTCTTGCGACCGGCGGTCCGACTCGGCGGCGTGTACTGGCTCGAACTCGCCGGCGAGGAAGACGCGTTCGCCGCCCGCGAGGCCGCCGTCG
>NZ_NHOA01000055.1 GCF_002727125.1 Halorubrum persicum | reverse complement strand
CCGCCTCCCCGAGACCCCCGCCGACCGCGAGGTCGAGGGGCGCGCGAGCCGGCGCGAGGTGCTCGACTGGTTCGAGGAGCGGTTCGGGATCGACCCGAGCGTCTTCGAGGCGTACAGCTTCTGGGAGAAGGGCGCGGGGAAGGTCTGGATCTTCAACGGCGAGGCGACCGACCCCAGCGCGGTGGAGGCGATCGGGATGACGTTCCTCCGGACGCGACAGGAGCACTGGAAGCCGACGACCCGCGCGGCCACCCGATTCGGGGGCCACGCGACGACGAACGTGATCGAGCTCGACCCCGAGCAGGCTTCGCGGTTCGTCGCGGGCGACGACCAGGACCTCCCGGCGTGGGACGGCGACTGGGGGTACCTGATCGCGACTCACGAGGTCGCCGGCGAGCCGGCGCCGATCGGCGTCGGGCTCTACCTCTACGACGAGCTGCGCTCGGTGGTGCCGAAGGGGAGTCGGGCGGACCTGCCGGTCGTCGACTGACCGGCCTCGGCTTCTGAAAAAATCACCCATCGGAGCGCCGAGCTCCGTCGGTATCTCGCTCGATTGCACGCCTCAGATCGAGGTGTCTTTCGGCGGCTTGGTAGCGAGGTTGCTGATCCCGTACGCCGCCAGCAGCACCAGTCCGAGTAGGATGGTGTACGACCGAATGCTGAGGCTGATCAGGGTCTCGTGGACGACCTGCCCTTCACCCGACACCGGATGAGGTGCTCCCGCGATGATCTCCAGCAGCCCCATCCCGACCGTGCCGATCAGGAGGAGTGCTCCGCCGCCGTACAGTCCGACTCGTTCCATTGTTGTGAGTTCGCTCATTGTTGTGGCCTCGTCACCCGATGAAGTACCGCAGCCGCGGATGGTCCCTGACGAACGATGTCTTCGCGAGGTACGCGTCGACGCCGAGCACGCGCCCGGCACCGAGCGTCGCGATCATCGCGAATATCAGTAGCCCCAGCAGGTCACCGGTGATCACGCCGTGCGCCCAGCCGCCGGTCTCGCCGTTGATGAAGTAGAAGAACGTCATCAGGAACGCGCCGAAGAACGCGGCGAGCCGCGTCAGCGCCCCGACGATCAGTCCCAGTCCGATCAGCGTCTGCCCGAGCGGGACCATGACGTTGGTGAACGATAGCAAGATCCCGTCCGAGAACAGCGTAACTACCGGCCCGAGGCTCGTCTGTGCCGCCGCGCCGCCCACGAACCAGCTCGCGTCGAACGGCCACGCGAGGAACTTGTCGAGCCCCGCGTGGAGGAACCACCACCCGACGATCAGCCGCAGTAAAACGAGCCAGTAGGCGAATCGCGACTCCTCTACCGGGAACGATACGTCTCTGCCGAGCAACTGTGTCCGGATATTCGTAACCATGGGTTGCCCCGATCAGTAATCAGTATTGTCAAAATATATAAAACTCCCTTCGTTCCCGTATAAGAGTAATCCGCAATCGGCACTCTACTCTTTCCGCGTCACCGTCCCGCCGCCGAGACCTTCCCACTCCACCCGAAAGCCGAGCCGGGAGAGCGCGGCGCTCGCGTCGTCGAGCCCGTACTCGTCGAGCACGGTCTCGGCCGTCGAGAGCGACATCCCGGCCTCCAGCCGTTCGCCGACGCGCTCCAGCACCGCCGGCCGCACGAGCGTGCGACCGATTCGCTCGTGGTCCGGGAAGGATTTCCCCTCGATCGCCTCGACGCTCACGGCGTGTTCGTCGGCGAGGTCGGCGAGCGCGATCGCGTCCGCGTCCGGCGACAGCGACTCGGGGAGGTCGGCGGCCGCGTCGGCGACGAACTCGGCCTCGTACTCGCGGAGCACGTCGACGATCTCCTTCACTCGGACGGTCCCGGTGTAGCTCACGACGCGGTGGTCGCGCGCGGCGATCTCCTCGCCGACGCCGAGGCTCTCGTCGACGGCGACCAGCAGGTCCACGTCCTCCACGTCCGCGAGCTGGCCGAGCTTCTTCTCAACGTACTCGGGGGTCCAGAACCCCATCACCTCGAAGAACAGCCGGAAGTCGGCGTGGTCGTAGTCGAACGCGAAGTCGGGGATCATCACCCGGGTCCCGGTCTCGAGCGGCTCCGGCTCCCGGACCAGGGTCCAGTCGAGGTCGAGCCCGCGGAACCGCCCGGCGAAGTCGGCCTCGACCCCGCTGTCGAAGTCGGGCTCCGCGACCGGCTCGACGCCCGGCACCGTCACGTCGCCGTCGGAGAGGCGCATGGTGCGCTCGCGGCCGCGGTCGTCGATCGTCGCCGTCAGCTCCCACTCCGCGGATGCCGCGACGGTCCGGAGCAGTCGCGCGAACGCGGTCCCGTAGCGCCGGGTGCGAGAGAACAGCGCGTCCGGTCCCGTCACCACCAGTTCGCGCCCCTCGGGCGTCGTTTCGATCTCGTACATCAGCCGGAGCCGCTTGACCGCCGAGACGAGCCGCTTCGGGTCGTTCGATCGGACGCGGACCTCGGTGGCGTCGAAGAGGGCGGTCTGCGCGAGCGAGAGGTCGTACTGTTCGAGGAGGGTGTCCGGGTCCCACCGCACGTCGGCGTCGACGAGGACCTCGTTGACGGCGCGGTCGGCGTACAGCGACGCCTCCACGTCGGCGCGGTCGATCCCGAGGGCGTCGGCGGCGCGGTCGATCGCCGTCTCGCGCTCGGCCTCGCTCGCGACCCCCACGGCCTCCGCGGCCTCGAACGCGGCCCGCCGGACGCGACGCGGCGGGACCGGCGCCCGCGTCTCGAAGCCGCACTCGCGTTCCACGAGCGCCGCGAGCCCCCGAACGAGCTTGAAGTCGCCGCCGGATTCGGCGGCGTCGGCCTCCAGCGCCGTCAGCGCGTCGTCGAGGTCGCCGCGCCGCTCCCCGACGTGGGACTCGAAGGTCCCGAGCACCCGCGCCGCGAGCGGGCGGTGCTCGCGGGTCACGAAGCGGGGTCGGTACCCGCCGCCGGCCCGCGAGACGCGCAGGAGGTCCTTGCGTAGCACGCCCCGTGGTTTGGTCCGATCGACCTAAAACGAGCGGATCCGGTCGACGACTGCGAGGGCGTCCGAGAGCGGATCAGTCGTCGGCGTGTCCCGTTTCCGGCGTGAACGTGACGCCGCCGATCTCGATCTCGTCCGGAACGCTCCCGGTGTCGTGCGTGCCGACCGGCGGCACGTTCACCGCCGCGGCGTCGGACGCGTCGAGGTTGGTCTCGCCGTCGATGGCGGCCATCTCGCCGTCCGCGTCCCGGGCGTCCTGATCGATGCGCATCGAGCAGAACTCCGCGCCGCACATCGAGCAGAACCGAGCCTCTTTGTAGTTGTCTCCGGGGAGGGTCTGGTCGTGGAAAGACCGCGCGCGTTCGGGATCGAGCGCGAGGTCGAACTGCCGGACCCAGTCGAACTCATAGCGCGCCTCCGAGAGGGCGTCGTCCCAGTCACGCGCGCCCGGAAGCCCGTTGGCGACGTCGGCGGCGTGCGCCGCGATCCGGTACGCCGCGAGGCCGTCTCGCACGTCTTCCGCGTCGGGGAGGCCGAGGTGCTCTTTCGGCGTGACGTAGCAGAGCATCGCCGCGCCCGCCCGCGCCGCCTCGGTCGCGCCGATCGCGCTCGTGATGTGGTCGTATCCGGGAGCGATGTCGGTCACGAGCGGCCCGAGCACGTAGAACGGCGCGCCGTCGCACACCGCCTGCTGTCTGTCGACGTTGTCCGCGATCTCGTCCATCGGGACGTGCCCGGGTCCCTCCACCATCACCTGCACGCCGCGGTCCCACGCGATGCGGGTGAGCTCGCCGAGGGTGTCGAGTTCGGCGAACTGCGCCTCGTCGCTCGCGTCGGCGAGACAGCCGGGTCGGAGACCGTCACCGAGCGAGATCGTCACGTCGTGTGCCGCGAGGATCTCACAGATCTCTTCGAACTTCGCGTACAGCGGGTTCTGCATCCCGTTCTCCTCGATCCACTGGGCGAGGATCGAGCCGCCGCGCGAGACGATCCCGGTCTTGCGGCCGTCGGTCAGCGGCAGGTGTTCCAGCAGCACGCCCGCGTGGATCGTCATGTAGTCGACGCCCTGCTCGGCCTGCTTCTCGATCACGTCCAGCAGTAGCTCGTGGGTGATCTCGGCAGGGTCGTCCGCTCGCTTGACCGCCTCGTATATCGGGACCGTGCCGATCGGAACCGGCGAGTACGCGACGTTCGCCTCGCGAGTCTCGTCCAAGCGCTCGCCGGTCGAGAGGTCCATGACGGTGTCGGCGCCGTAGTGAACCGCGGCGTGGAGCTTCCGGAGCTCCGCGTCGAGGTCGCTTTCCGACTCGCTGTTGCCGATGTTGGCGTTGACTTTCGTCGAGAACTCCCTCCCGATGATCATCGGATCGAGCGCGTCGTGGGCGTGGTTGTTCGGGATCACCGCCTGCCCGTCGGCGACCTGCCGACGGACGAACTCTGGCTCGCGGTTCTCGCGCTCTGCCACGCGCTCCATCGCGGGCGTGATCTCCCCGGCTCGGGCCCGCTGAATCTGTGTCTCCGGCATTGATTACTTGGTTATATTACTAGTTAATATACCCTGGGATAGGCGATCCGACGGCCCCTACAGGACGCGGGTGCGACACGCTTAACTCCGAAACCCGTCGATCGAAGCGTAATGAGTACCGACGCGGCGAGTGACGCGGACGCCGGCGGTGAGGGCGGCGAGGACGGGGGCGGGAGTTCCGGGAGCGACGAGCCCGAGTCCTTCGTCCGGACCTGCGAGCACCTCGTCGACCGGATCCTCGCGGGGGAGATCGACCGCGACGACCTCGAGTCCGCCAAGCTCGACGCCTGCTCGAAGTTCTCCTCGCCGAAAGTGCCGAAGAACACCGACATCCTCGATCACGCGCCCGCGGAGCACCGCGACGACGTGATCGAGGTCGTTCAGCGGAAGCCGGTCCGGACCGCGTCCGGCGTCTCGCCGGTCGCGATCATGACGTCGCCGAAGCTCTGTCCGCACGGGAAGTGCCTCTACTGTCCGGGCGGGCCGGCCTCCGAGTTCTCCTCGGCGCAGTCGTACACGGGCCACGAGCCGGCCGCGGCCCGGGGCGAGCAGAACGACTACGACCCGTACGGGCAGGTCACCCTCCGGCTCGAACAGCTCCGGAAGATCGGCCACCCGGTCGACAAGGTGGAGCTCATCCTGATGGGCGGGACGATGACGGCGCGCTCGCACGACTACCAGGAGTGGTTCGTCAAGCGCGCGCTGCAGGCGATGAACGACTACGACCTCGACAAAGAGCCCGAACCGGCGGAGGGGGAGTCGTTCGCGCCCGCCCCCGAGGAGACCGAGTTCGAGTATCTGGAGGACGTGATCGCCACGAACGAGACCAACGAGATCCGCAACA
Source organism: Halorubrum persicum (assembly GCF_002727125.1). Classification (GTDB taxonomy): domain Archaea; phylum Halobacteriota; class Halobacteria; order Halobacteriales; family Haloferacaceae; genus Halorubrum; species Halorubrum persicum. The sequence continues at coordinate 9,276 of NZ_NHOA01000055.1, read as the reverse complement.
TCGGCACCACCTTCGAGACGAAGCCGGACTGGTGCGATCCGGAGCAGATCGACCGCATGCTCGATCTCGGCGGGACCAAAGTCGAGGTCGGCGTCCAGACCACCTACGAGCGGATCAACCGCGAGATGCACCGCGGTCACGGCAACGAGGCCTCGCGGAACGCCAACCGCCGGCTGCGCGACGCCGCGTTCAAGGTCGGCTTCCACATGATGCCGGGTCAGCCGGGCATGACGCGGGAGATGTGTATCGAGGACTTCCGCCAGATCTTCGAGAACCCCGACTGGCGCCCGGACTACCTGAAGATCTACCCGACCCTCGTCGTCGAGGGGACCCGGGTGTACGACCGGTGGCACAGCGACGAGTTCGAGCCGCTCTCGAACGAGGAGGCGGCCGACGTGGTCGCCGAGGCGATGGACCACATCCCGAAGTACACACGGCTCCAGCGCGTCCAGCGCGACATCCCCGCCGACTTCATCGAGGGCGGCGTCTGGAAGTCGAACCTCCGTCAGCTCGCCGACCAGCGGGCCGAGGAGAAGGGGATCACTCAGCGCGACATCCGCGCCCGCGAGGTCGGCCACAACGACGCCGATCCGGACCCGGACGACGTGGTGCTCGACGTGATGACGTACGAGGCCGGCGGCGGGACGGAGCATTTCATCTCGTTCGAGGACCCCGTCCGCGACCTGCTCGTCGGCTTCTGTCGCCTGCGGTTCCCCTCCTTCGCGCCCGAGCAGCCCGGTGCCCCCGGCACCGAGGACGACGCGATCCGCCGCGAGCTGGAGGACGCCGCGCTGATCCGCGAACTCCACGTGTACGGCAGCGAGGTCGCCATCGGCGGCGACGGCGACTGGCAACACCAGGGGTACGGCACGAGGCTCCTCGAACGCGCCGAGGAGCTGGCCCGGGACGCCGGCTACCGGAAGATGGCGATCATCTCCGGGATCGGCGCCCGCGAGTACTACCGGAACAAGCTTGGCTACCACCAGGACGGGCCGTACGTGTCGAAGCGGCTGTAGCGCACCCGGACCGACCGCCCTCGCCGCGGCGGTCTCACGGTCGACGCCCCGCCGTCACAACGACACGCCTTTTTCCGGGCCGGCTGTCTCCATGGAGTATGGACCAGAAGCGGGAGCTGTCGAGCATCGACCTCGGCGCGCTCGTCACCGAGCTCAATCGGTACGAGGGCGCGAAGGTCGACAAGGCGTACCTCTACGACGACGACCTGCTCCGGCTGAAGCTTCGCGACTTCGACCGCGGACGAGTGGAGCTCATGATCGAGGTGGGCGACATCAAGCGCGCACACGTCGCCGACGCGGACCACGTCGCGGACGCGCCCGGCCGCCCGCCGAACTTCGCGAAGATGCTCCGAAACCGGCTGTCCGGCGCCGACTTCGCGGGCGTCGAGCAGTACGAGTTCGACCGGATCCTCACCTTCGAGTTCGAGCGCGAGGACCAGAACACGGCGATCGTCGCCGAGCTGTTCGGCCAGGGGAACGTCGCCGCGCTCGACGAGACCGGCGAGGTCGTCGGGGCGCTGTCGACGGTCCGGCTCAAGTCCCGGACGGTCGCGCCCGGCGCGCAGTACGAGTACCCCGCCTCGCGGCTCAATCCCCTGGACGTGAGCCTCGGCGGATTCAAACGCCACATGCGGGAGTCGGACAGCGACGTGGTTCGGACCCTCGCCACGCAGCTCAACCTCGGCGGGCTCTACGCCGAGGAGGTGTGTACCCGCGCCGGCGTCGAGAAGGAGACGCCCATCGACGAGGCCACCGACGACCAGCTCAGCGCGCTCCACGACGCGCTCTCCCGGATCGGCGAGCGGCTTCGCTCGGGCGACGTCGACCCGCGGGTGTACGAGGAGGCGCTCGACGACGGATCCGACGCCGAGAGCGAGGAGCGCGACCCCCGCGTCGTCGACGTGACGCCCTTCCCGCTCTCGGAGCACGAGGGGCTCCCGAGCGTCGGCTTCGACTCGTTTAACGCCGCCGTCGACGAGTACTTCTACCGGCTCGAACACGAGGAGTCCGACGCGGGCGAGGCCCCCACAGACGCCAGCCCGTCCCGCCCCGACTTCGAGGAGGAGATCGCGAAACAGGAGCGGATCATCGAACAGCAGCAGGGGGCGATCGAGGGGTTCGAGGAGCAGGCGGAGGCGGAGCGCGAGTGCGCGGAGCTGCTGTACGCCAACTACGACCTCGTCGACGAGGTGCTCTCGACGGTGCAGGAGGCCCGCGAGAACGAGGTCCCGTGGGAGGAGATCGCGGAGACCCTCGACGCCGGCGCCGAGCGGGGGATCCCCGCGGCGGAGGCCGTCGTCGACGTCGACGGCGGGGAGGGGACGGTGACGGTCGCGCTCGACGACGAGGACGGCGGCTCGGTCCGCGTCGAACTCGACGCGAGCGCGGGCGTCGAGGTGAACGCCGACCGCCTCTATCAGGAGGCCAAGCGGATCGAGGGGAAAAAGGAGGGCGCGATGGAGGCGATCGAGTCGACCCGGCGAGAGCTCGAGGCGGTCAAGGAGCGAAAGGCCGAGTGGGAGGCGAACGCGGCGGCCGACGACGGGAGCAACGACACCGACGAGAGCGAGGAGGAGGAGGAGTACGAGACCGACTGGCTCTCGCGGTCCTCCATCCCGATCCGGAGCCCCGACGACTGGTTCGAGCGGTTCCGCTGGTTCCGGACCTCGACGGGGTACCTCGTCATCGGCGGGCGCAACGCCGACCAGAACGAGGAGCTCGTCAAGAAGTATATGGGTAAACACGACCGGTTCTTCCACACGCAGGCGCACGGGGGACCGGTGACGCTCCTGAAGGCCGCCGGGCCCTCTGAGTCGGCCGACCCGGTCGACTTCTCGGAGGCGACCCTGCGGGAGGCCGCGCAGTTCGCGGTCTCCTACTCGTCCGACTGGAAGGACGGGCGCGGCGCCGGCGACGCGTACATGGTCGACCCCGATCAGGTGTCGAAGACGCCCGAGAGCGGCGAGTACATCGAGAAGGGGAGCTTCGTGATCCGGGGCGACCGCACCTACTTCGAGGACGTGCCCTGCCGGGTCGCCGTCGGCGTCCAGTGCGAGCCCGTCACGCGCGCCATCGGCGGGCCGCCCTCTGCGATCGTCGACCGCGCGGCGACGAGCGTCACGGTGGAGCCGGGGATGTACGCCCAGAACGACGCCGCGATGATGGTGTACCGCGATCTGAAGGGGCGATTCGCCGACACGTCGTTCGTACGGAAGGTGGCGAGCGCCGACCAGCTGCAGGAGTTCCTGCCGCCGGGCGGTTCCGATATCGTCGACTGAGGCGGCCCTCCAGTCGTCGAGACCGGAGAGCCTCCGCCGCCCGGAGCGCGACCCTTTCAAGCCTCCGCCCCCGACTCCGCCCATGAGCTTCGAGGCGCTGCCGGACGGCTGGCGGGTGTGGAACGAGGAGCCGAGCGGCCGGGCGATCCTCGTGTACCGCCCGGACGTCTTCGGCGGCGACGACCTCCCGGCCGAGTGTCTCCCGACGATTTACCTGACGAACGGGGCTCGCAACGCCCGTCCCGGATCGGGCCAGTACGCCACCGAGGAGTGGCACGTCGTCCTCTTCTTGGAGCCCGAGATCGAGGCAGTCTCGGAGACGCACGAGAGCCGCGAGGCCGGCGCGGCCGCCGCCGTCGACGTAGCGGGGCGGTTCGCCGCCGGCGACGTTGACTACCGAGCCGCCTATCAGGTGCCGCGCGAGGAGTACTTCGATCGGTTAGACGAGTACGTCGGCGGGGAATAACGCGTCGCGGTCGGTCGTGGTTGAGGGTGTCTGGCGCGGTCGGCGTAGGTCATCGTCGAAGCGATGAGGTCGCTGCTGCGTCGGGGTTCTCCCCCGAGCGATCCAAGTATGTGAACACTTTTGCGTTTTAAACGGGTGATTGTGCCACGAACACGAGGGTTTTTATCGACTCACGCCCCACCGAGGTGTATATGCAAGCCGGTGGGGACAACACCGTCGACGAGCCGCGAGAAAAGTGCGGCGTCGTCGGCGTCTCGCTCGCTGACCGCGAGGCCGCGCGACCGCTGTACTACGCGCTGTACGCGCTCCAACACCGGGGACAGGAGTCCGCGGGGATCGTCACGCACGACGGGTTCCAACAGCACAGCCACGTCGAGCGCGGGCTCGTCGGCGACGCGTTCGACGAGGGGGACCTGGAGTCGCTGTCGGGCGGCACGGGGATCGGGCACGTCCGGTATCCGACCGCCGGCAGCCTCGACAAGAGCTGTGCGCAACCCTTCTCCGTCTCCTTTAAGTCGGGATCGCTCGGGCTCTCGCACAACGGGAACCTCGTCAACGCCGACGAGGTGCGCGAGGAGCTCGCGGCGGCGGGCCACGCGTTCACCTCCGACGGCGACACCGAGGTGATCGCCCACGACCTCGCGCGCAACCTCCTCGAAGAGGACCTCGTCCGCGCGGTCAAACACACGATGAACCGCATCCACGGCTCCTACTCGCTGGCGATCACCCACGACGACACGGTGCTCGGCGTGCGCGACCCGCTCGGGAACCGCCCGCTCTGCCTCGGGAAGATCGACGGCGGCTACGTCCTCGCCAGCGAGTCGGCCGCGATCGACACCCTCGACGGGGAGCTGATCCGCGACGTTCGCCCGGGCGAACTGGTCGTGTTAGACCCCGACGGGAGCGGCTACGACACCTATCAGCTCGTCGAGCGCGAGTCGACCGCCCACTGCTTCTTCGAACACGTCTACTTCGCACGCCCCGACTCGGTGATCGACGAGAACCTCGTGTACGAGGTGCGTCGGAAGCTCGGTCGGAAGCTCTGGGAGGAGTCCGGCACCGAGTCGGACGTGGTGATGCCCGTCCCGGACTCCGGGCGGGCCTTCGCCTCCGGCTACGCCGACGCCGCCGGCGAGACGACTGCGGAGGGCGAGCCCCGCCCCGAGGGGGACGCCGGCATCGAGTTCGCCGAGGGGCTGATGAAGAACCGCTACGTCGGTCGGACGTTCATCATGCCGACGCAGGACGAGCGGGAGCGCGCCGTCCGACTGAAGCTCAACCCGATCAGATCGACCGTCGAGGGGAAGTCGGTCACCATCATCGACGACTCGATCGTGCGGGGGACGACCTCGACCCAGCTCGTCGAGCTGGTCCGCGAGGCGGGCGCAGAGGAAGTCCACCTCCGGATCGGCGCGCCGGCGATCGTCGCTCCCTGCTACTTCGGGATCGACATGGCGACCCGCGAGGAGCTGATCGCCGCCGACGCCTCCACCGAGGAGATCCGCGAGGAGGTCGGTGCCGACTCGCTGTCGTACCTCTCGATCGACGCCGTCGCCGAGGCGCTCGGCGAGAGCCGCGCGGACCTCTGTCTCGGGTGTGTCACCGGCGAGTACCCGTTCGACGTGACGGGCGAGGAGATGGACCGCGCCGTCGACGGCACTGTGTCCGACGCGACCCCGGCCGACGACTGATCCGGTTCCGGTCCCGCGTCTCGCACGCGCTCCGTCCGCGACCGCTGCATTCTCACCGCGCGGCGGCGGAATCGGGAATTTAAATACGCCCACGCCGGGAGGTACGCGTATGACATCCGACGCCGACGAGACGACGATGAGTCGCCGCGGACTGTTCAGGGCCGGCGCCGCGGGGGCCGCCGTCGCAACGGGCCTCGCCGCCGGGTCCGGCGGGGCGGCCGCCCAGTACGACGGCTGGCTGGACGACGTCGACAACTACGACGGCACCCACGACTACACCGGGCAGGACGAGGTCACGGTCGCCGTCGGCGCGGTCGACGGCCTCAAGTTCGGACCGGCGGCGATCCTGATCGACCCCGGGACGACGGTCGTGTGGGAGTGGACCGGGCAGGGCGGCGCGCACAACGTCGTCGCCGAGGACGGGACGTTCGACAGCGGCGAGACGGTCAGCGAGGAGGGGACCACCTTCGAGTACACCTTCGACGACGCCGCGGACGGAGACACGTTCAACTACCTCTGCGAGCCCCACGAGGCGGTGGGGATGAAGGGCGCGGTCGCGGTCGGATCGGTCGACGACGACCTCGTGACGCCCGGCGGTGACGGCGGCGACGGGAGCGACGGCGGCGACGGAAGAGACGGCGGGGACGGCGGCGACGGCAGTGGCGGCGACAGCGAGTCCGCCGGTCGCGACCTCAGCGCAAACGACATCGGCGCGCTCGCGCTCGGCTTCGGCTTCGCCGGCGCGCTGCTCGTCCCGCTGTTCTACGCCGCCCACAAGATGGCGAGCGACGAGTAGACCGGGTCACCGACCGACTTCCTCATCGGGACCGAGCCGCGAGTTCACCACGGCGAAGACGGCCGCCAGCCACAGCCCGAGCTCGACGTAAAACGACGGGGTCGGGACGTAGAACCGCGCGAACTCGATCGGCGGCAGCGCGAGCGGGTCGGCCCGCGAGACGACCGGCCACAGGAGAAACAGCGCGTCGTTCGCTCGTCCGTTGACCGCGACGTGGAACGCGTCGAGCGCGAGGTGCGACCCCCAGCCGACGGCGACCGCCATCCCGTGTCGGTGTCTCACGGCGAGGGCGACCGCAAGGGGCGCGAGCAGGAGGGAGTGGCCGACCGACTGGTAAACGTCGAGGATCCCGAGCGCGCCGAGCGGCTTGTCGACGATGTCCGGGAGCGCGGCCCCGACGACCAGCCCGCCCGCCGAGAGCGCGGCGGCCCCCGGAAGCCGCCGGCTGACCGGCGGGCGGTCCGCCAGCCGGCGTATTCCGACGGCGACGAGGATGTGGGTCGGGAATAACACGTCGGTTCGTACGGCCGACGAGGGCTTCAACCTTCGTCGGCCGGGTCGGGAAGGGACGCCTCAGAACGCGTGGTACAACATGACGTACACACCGATCCCCATCGTGAAGGAGATCAGCCAGAGCACCGCGGCGACGGCGCCGACCTGTGCGTGTCGGGTGTGGTACAGATCCTCGTACGGGCGGGTGGCGGCGAGCAGCAGCGCGTAGAAGACGAACGGGACGCAGGCGATCGCGAGCAGAATGTGAACGGCCAGAAACGGGAGGTAGACGTACGTGTACACCGTCTCCGGGCCGGGGAACTCGACGGTCCCGACGAGGATCAGCCGGTAGAGGTAGCTGAGGAGGAACGCGACGAACAGCCCGAACGACGAGAGCATGAACGCCCGGTGTCGGGCGACGTTCCCGCGCGAGATCGCCCGCCAGCCGAGCAGGATGGTGGCGATCGCGGTCGCGGATATCGCGGCGTTGAGGTGCGGAAGCGCGCCGAGGACCGCGTCGCTCGCGCGCGGGAGCACGCCGCTCGGAATCGCGCCGCCGACGGCGCCGAACACGAGCGCGAGCGCGACGACTGACAGGAGGGCGGTCAGCAACGGGACGTTCTCGCGGGCCCACTCGGACATGGAAGTCACGACGGACGCCACTCCCAAACGCGTGCCGGTTCCGACCGATCGGTTCGTCGGCGTGTCTCTCTCGATCGATGGGAACCTTCGACACGGCCTCCCCGAATGGAAGGGCTTTTAATTAGGGGAAGGGTACGTGGAGATGCGACAGAACACCGCGAGCGTGGGTAGCCAAGCCAGGCCAACGGCGCAGCGTTGAGGGCGCTGTCCTGTAGAGGTCCGCCGGTTCAAATCCGGTCCCACGCATCGCACGGGGCACACCCCCACGATGCACGGTGTTGTCTCTACGACAGCACCCACGCATAATTCCTCCCGACCGCTACGCGGCGAGCGACGCCTCCGCGCGCGCTGAACGACCGCCGCACTCACCTCGCCGCGCGAACTGCCACCCTTTTAGTCCCGCGCCGCCGGAGTGAGGCGTAATGAGTACGGACGCGACCCCCGAGTACGACTACGAGGAGCTGGGGCTCGTCGCCGGGCTGGAGATCCACCAGCAGCTCGACACGGCGACGAAGCTGTTCTGCGACTCCCCGACCGCCGAACGCGACCCCGAGGAGGCCGACCGCGAGATCACTCGCAAACTCCACCCGACGAAGAGCGAACTCGGCGAACTCGATGACGCCGCGATGGAGGAGAGCCGCGTCGACCGCGAGTTCACCTACCTCGCGTACGACACGACCTGCCTCGTCGAGGAGGACGACGAGCCGCCTCGGCGCGTCGACGACGAGGCGCTCGCCGTGGCGCTTCAGATCGCCGACCTGCTCGACATCTCCGTCGTCGACCAGGCCCACGTCATGCGGAAGCTCGTCATCGACGGCTCGAACACCTCCGGGTTCCAGCGCTCGATCCTGCTCGGTCAGGAGGGCGAGATCGAGACGAGCGAGGGGCGCGTGTCGATCGCGGACCTCATGCTCGAAGAGGAGTCGGCGAAGCGTGTCGAGGAGACCGAGGAGGGCGTCGTCTACTCGCTCGACCGGCTCGGCGTCCCGCTCGTCGAAATCGGGACGGGGCCGGACATCCGAACCCCCGAGGGCGCTCGCGAGGCCGCCGGGCGCATCGGGATGCTGCTCCGCTCGACCGGCGCGGTCAAGCGCGGGCTCGGCACGATCCGGCAGGACGTGAACGTCTCCATCGCCGACGGCGCCCGCGTGGAGGTGAAGGGCGTCCAGGACCTCCAGGGGATCGAGGACATCGTCCGCGGCGAGGTCGGGCGGCAGGCCGAGCTCCTCGACATCCGCGACGAACTCCGCGAGCGAGACGCGAGCGTCGGCGACGTGCGGGACGTGACCGACACCTTCGCCGACACCGAGTCGGGGGTCATCCGCGGCGCGCTCGACTCGGGCGGGAAGGTCACCGCTGTTCCCCTGTTCGGCTTCGACGGGCTCGTCGGGCGCGAGATCCAGCCGGACCGCCGGCTCGGTACGGAGCTGTCCGACCACGCGAAGCGCCACGGCGCGGGCGGCATCTTCCACACCGACGAGCTGCCGGCGTACGGCGTCACGGACGAGGAGGTCGCCGCCCTGCGCGACGCGGTCGGCGCCGGCGAGGACGACGCGGTCGCCATCGTCGCCGCCGACCCGGAGACCGCCGACCTCGCGATCGAGGCGGCGGCCGACCGCGCCGAGACCGCCATCGAGGGCGTCCCCGAGGAGACCCGCGGCGCGAACGACGACGGCACCACCCGCTACCTCCGGCCGCTGCCGGGCGCGGCGCGGATGTACCCCGAGACGGACGTGCCGCCGGTCGAACCCGACCCGTCCGACGTGGACCGCCCGGAGCTGCTCGACGAGAAGGCCGACAGGTACGCCGACGAGTTCGGCCTCGACGCCGGCCTCGCCGAGCAGGTCGCGTTCGGCCAGCGCTTCCCGCTGTTCGAGACCGCGGTCGACCGCGG
>NZ_NHOA01000064.1 GCF_002727125.1 Halorubrum persicum | reverse complement strand
TGCTGTGTTGAATAGATGCTGAGACACGGTTACAGCGGTTCACACAGTGGTTCTATGTTGGTGATGGCGAACATCAAGACGATTTCACGGAACTGCCGATACCAGCCCAGCGCTCGCACGGCATCGCCGAGCGAGCGCTTCGTTGTCGAATACGATGTTTCCGCCATCCAGCGCTGAGAGTAGCCGTTTGCTTGGTTGAGCGCGTTGTTCGCGGCTGCGTTGGCTGACGAGCCGCGGTAATGAACAAGGTACTCAACGCCATGTGCGGCGATTTCGTACTCGGTATGCCAGTCTTGGAAGCCGTTGTCAGCGGCGACGGACTGCAGGTCGTCCGCGTTTCGGCGGACGACCTGCGGTCCGGTCTTCGTGTCATGCTTCCACCGAGCTGCGATATGAATATCAAGAACAGCAAGCGATTCCATATCAGTTAATGTCGTCACTTTCAGCGTCTGTATCGTCCGTCCTGCCCGCTGGCGAAAGTACGACGACGCACGTCGCCGATCGAAGAACGTGCTGTCGAGAGCAGCGTGGCCAGACTGCGGGTGCTGCTGCGCGGAAACGCGTAGCAGCGCCCGCCACACCCACATTTTCAGCCGATCAAACGATTTGTAGATCGTGCTGTAGTCCGGGAGATCATCTCGATCTAAGCCGAGGACGTTACGAACCTCAGCCATGTACTTCAGCCGATTCGGCGTTTCACGGTAGCTGTGGCCGTCTTCGAGCCGAAAACAGTGTAGCACAACGTGTTTCCAGCGGGCAAACCCGCCGCTGGCGGGTTCGCCCGCGTGCTTTCCCAACGCTTGTTTGACTAGGCGACGACACTGCTCAACGAAGTCGAGGAGATCGACTTCCATGGACAGAATCGATTTCCTCGGCTTCG
>NZ_NHOA01000094.1 GCF_002727125.1 Halorubrum persicum | reverse complement strand
GTAGACTTGGGCCAATAAACCGGGGAATCCATCTCTCCGCAATCCGATCAGCAGGGTGGATATCCAGTGGCTCTGCGACCGGCGGCGTCTGTATCGGTGGGTTATCTGCTGTCAGCGCGTCTAGTGACAGCGAAATACCATTCACAGACACCGGTTTGGGGTGGTGAGTACCATCGGCCGCTGGGAGAGAGACCGTCTGGATATCTGTGGCTGCCATCACATTGGCACCAACCGTATCATACAGCGGCTGAGCCCAATGATCGTGCGCAGAGAGCAGATCATCTGTTCGCGGAAGCGGGCAGACGAGATGATCGGCGGCGCGGCTGAGTGCAACATGGAGTAGTCGCCACTGTTCGCTCCGTTCAGCAACAGCTGCAGCGCGACGGACACCAACGCCGGCGGACTAACGAAGTACTTCGGGAAAGTCGCTGGCGATGACGAATTCAAAATACGAGGAATCGAGGCCCGACAACGTTCGACGCCGCCATTCATCGAGGCCGTCCAGCGGGACTGTCTCGATCGGCTCGATTCAACGCGATCACCGGACGCCGTACTCGAGTGTCTTCAGGAGGCGATCAGTCGGCTTCACGCTGGGGCAGTGCCAGTTGCGGACCTCGTTGAACGCAACCGTGTCTCCAAACCACTCGAAGGCTATACACAGAACACCCAGAATGTGGCGGCGCTGAAGCGGGCCCATGACCAGGACCTCGCTGTCCATCCCGGACAAGACATCGAGTACGTGGTCGTTGACGACGAGAAAAAATCACGAGAGCGGGTCGCGTTGGCTCACGAAGCGATCGAGTCGTACGATGCGTCGTATTATGAGACACAACTCATCCGAGCTGTCGAAAGTGTGCTGGCACCGCTTGGGTGGGATCGGTCGGAGATTCGTCAAGCACTCGCGGAGACACGAGAGCCAGAACTGGCGGCCTTCGCAGGCGGTGAAGAAGATTAACCAACAACGGGGCGGCTGCCGTAGCCTCGTTGGTTAATCACGGTTGTCCTG
>NZ_NHOA01000086.1 GCF_002727125.1 Halorubrum persicum | reverse complement strand
CGGCTTTGTGAAGTACTGAAAATATCGGAAGGTCCGTTTTGTTTCCACTTACCATAGTGCTGATTCTTGCTGCCTTGTGGCCATATCTTCCAATCTCAGGCCCATTCTCTCAACTTAGACTATACAGTAAGCAATCGAAATAGTATACCAACAGCCCAGAGACCAAATCCGAAAAGAAGCAAATATGCCATCGGTCCGTATTCGGTCACGACTGGGTTCACTTCATATCGAGCGAATCCATATATGCCACTAATCAAGAGGAATGTCGCACCAATTAGCTGAAAAACCGTACTTGGTGCGAACTGAACCCCTTCAATAACCCCGACCTGAGCTATGAGGAGCGCGCTTACTGTGATGAAGCAAAGAGCGACCAATCGTGACGGATGCATGCCGATAGATTTGCAATCTCATCGGATAGTTCTGTTGAGTACGCAGTTCTCATTGACCAACTGTTTCATGTGAGAATCTGTCTGAAGAATGTATTTCAACAGACCTCTACGAGAGATGACGGCAGAGCGCTTCAGATACTTCGTCACGTTCATGATGTACCCAATGCGACGTGTCAGGAAACATCTGTAGCCGGCCGTCTTCACAGTAGGTGACGCTTTTTTCGGCCATCGAGGGGAGCAGTGCGATGTCGTCCTCCCCCCAACAAATCAGCGTCGGCTGAGTAACTGTGTTGCGTGGTGGACTGTCCGAACGACGGAACCCACGATACCAGTTAATTCTCGGTGTGATCCCAGTGTGCCGCCAGGCTGCCTTATAACAAGCAATCGTGTTCTCGTCGAACGTTCCAGGGTTGGACGTTATTTCGAGAGAATCTACCATATTGGCCATATCATTTCGAGCCAACATCCATTCGGGGAGTTTCGGGACCTGATAGAACCAGACGTACCAGCTCCGTGCGATCTGCTGCGGACTGGATCGTAACGTTTCTCGATACACTGCCGGATGTGGGACGTTGAATATCCCGAGTCGATCGACCATGGCGGGGTGACGGAGTGCGGCGTTCCAGGCGACGAATCCACCGAAGTCGTGCCCAACGATGTGGGCCGACTCTCGCCCCTCACTGTGGATTAATTCGCACACGTCAGCGACCAGTTCCGATTGCCGATACGCATCAATCCCGTTCGGTGCGTCGCTCAGATTACAGCCCCGCTGGTCAGGGACCACCACACGGAAGCCAGCCTCGACGAGCGAGCGGATCTGATCGCGCCACCCGTACCAGAAATCGGGATGGCCGTGCAGGAGGACGACCAACGGTGCATCGGGGTCACCAGCAGCCACGACGTGTAATTGTAAATCGTTGATGTCGCGGTAGGTGGATTCGACGTCGTGATCGGTGAGTAACGATGCATCAGTGTTTGTGCCCATACCACCGGTTGCTGGTGATTTCGTGACTGACATCGTGTGGATAGAAATACGAGGCAAACCTCGATATGCGAACTGCCCCACCGATGTGGCTTCTTATAAACTTTTGAGGCGCACCGCAGTATCGTCGTCACGGCCGGTGACAGTAACTGCGAGTTAGTGAACGAGTTCGGTGAACACACGTTCTTCGGCTTTCCGAAGGTGCTCACCGACCGTTGCGGGAGAAATACCAATAACCTCGCCGATGTCTTCGAGAGACGCTTGACGGGGCTCACGATAATACCCCAGATCAACTGCTGCCTCAAGCACTTCTTCTTGTCTCGATGTAATCATCCTGTTGAACGATGAGTTGTCGGCTGTATAATCACCCATTTTGAGAACATCAAACGTGAGCTGATCCATTTCATCAGCATAGTCGTACAGTTTGCTGAATGTTTCGTCAGTTCCGATGTATGTGACTTTCAGCTGGTTATCGGATGTGAAGCGAATCGGAGTCTCGATCACCAGCAGCGACTCCCGTTGTAGTTCAAGGGAGCGTCGAACCGATTCCGTCGGTTCAAATTGACTCACAGCCATCCACCGGTCATCTCCGGCGGTGAGATAACTCATGACATACGGGGACTCTTCCATGATCTGTTTGTATCGTTCTTTACTGCCGCTCGCCTCAGCAAATAGGAGTACAGTATCATCATCGAGCAGTTCGATATGATGAATTGCTCTCCGATTGATAGACGGGTCTTCTGTAAGTTCTTCCCCAAGTGGATGGAATGCCGTCCCTCCATCTGGTTTGACCAACACTGTGAGATATCGCATACAAGGACTAGGTGTGCGCGGCGTTAAACAACCACGGCTTATGTTCCATAAACTACACCATGACTGAGGCAGCGTGCCTACTGACCTACACCAATAACTGATCCCTGTAGAGAATGCAGCAGCAGAAACACTCGACCGCGAGGACGCCCGGGAGTATGACAACGACGGCGATCGCTGGACCCGCGAGGACGAACCCTTCGAGTATCTCTGCACCCCCTGCAACCGTGAGTACTGCCACTAGAACTGCGAAGACATTGAGAGGACGCTCGTGGCGGCTGACGCCGGCCGACCCGACCGGAAGACGTTCGTCAAACGGTTCTGTGAGCTGACGACCGACAACGAAGACCACGATTGAGAGACTCAGGCAAATGAATTCCAACCACAATCACAATCGAAACGATGGTGACGCGGCGTCAAACCGACCGATGTCAGTTTCGGAGATCAAGGACTCGTACGCCGAATACGCTGACTGTATGCACCGACTCGAATGGATCGACCGTGCCGTCTTAGGTCGCTATCGACAGGCCCGATTCGGTGATGTCGAGGGACGAGTACTGGACGTCGCCTGTGGCACCGGGACGAACTTCCGACACGTCCCAGAGACGGTTGACCTCGTTGGGATCGACATCAGTCCAGCGATGCTGGAGAACGCTGCGGAACAGCTCACCGAGCAAGGGATCGATGGGACCCTCAAGGAGATGGACGCACAGGACCTCGAATTCGCTGACGACAGTTTCGACGCGGTGATTTCAGCACTGTCAACGTGTACCTTCCCCGACCCCATCGCTGCACTGCACGAGATGGAGCGCGTCTGCAAACCGGACGGCACGATTCGCCTCGTCGAACACGGACGCAGCGACATCGGTCCAATTGCGACGTATCAAGAGTGGCGTGCCGACGCTCACTACGGCAAGACCGGCTGTCGGTGGACGCAAGCACCGCGCGAACTCGTCTCCGAGGCGGGCCTTGAGATACAGGATTCAACCACTGGACTCTTTGGCACGATCACCACCTTCGAGATCACTCCGAGCCAGTGTGGAGAACGATGATCGAACTGTCTCCCGGCATACTGGAATGGCTGGCAGTCGGGTGCGTCCTGACAATCGCTGGTGCACTGATCAAGGTCCGTGGGTGGACGTTTCTCCTCGCGGGCTACGACGAGACTGCGCCTGTCCCGGAGCCTGTCGTTCAGAATATGGCGGGGAACACCGTTCTCCGTGTCGGCATCGCCGTCTTGATTGTCGGCATACTCGAATCCGTGACGAATCCGCCGTCGTACCTCAGCGTTCTGATCGGGGCCGCCATCGTACTGGACGTGCTCCGGCTGCTCTACCGACTGAACACGTGGTCGCCACAGGCAACCTGAGCCGATGCTGACACCTTCCCCGACGGCTGTGTGTCTCTTGGCATTCTCTCGCCGAGACTCCCCCTCCCGAATTACCATCACTGTTCGACCAATGAGAGGTGACTGATGACTGATCTCCTGATTCACGATGCGGTCGTCGTGACGATGAACCAAGAGAATCAACTCCTGACAAACGGCTCTATTCGAGTTACTGACGGAACCATCTCGTCGATCGCAGCAACTGAGCCTCGTGATCGACACTCTACCGCGGAGCACGTGATTGATGCCAGCGGAAAGGTCGTGATTCCCGGCCTCATCGACGCCCACCGCCACACCGATTTCACGCTCGTCCAAGGCCTCTTCAGTGAGCTCAGCGGTGGTGAGTTACTCAAAGAAGCCTTCGCGTTGTACCACACTGCCGAACCAACCCTGGGTGACTCGTTTTTTGAGGCGGCGTGGCAGCTCGCCTGCCTACGGCAACTCACGCACGGCGTCACGACGGTCAACGCGATGGATTTCACTCCGGAACTCGGGGCAGAGGCGATCGGTGAGTCTGGGTTACGTGGCGTGATCGGACCGGAACTCGCAGACTTTCTCAACCCCGCGTCCGCAGGCGACCAGCTCGCAGCTGCCCGTCAGTTCATCGAGACCTATCACAACTCCTACGACGGGCGTGTCACCGCGAGTATCGCACCGGGCGGTGAAGCTGGCTGTTCACGGCGACTCTGGGAGGGTGTCGCTGAGCTGCGGGCTGACTACTCCGACTTGCGGCTTCATACGCATCTGTACGACTCTGCTGAAGCCGAGACGATGGCGGCGGGGAGCGGCGCTGACGATCCACTCGACTTACTTGATCGGTACGACCTCCTTGATGAACGAACACTACTCACCCATCTGCTGCATGCAGACCGAGATGATGCGCGGCGGATCGCCGACGCCGGCGCCGGCGAAGGTATGATTTCGACGCTCTCACGAAAGGGGTTCGACGGGCGCGTCCGGTTCACAATGGGGTCGGATCGATCGAAGGGGTTGCTTGACTCGTCGCGCGTTCGATCGGCGCGTAACGGTACTTTGGGCGGGTCCGAGCCGTCGTGTCGAGAGCAGCTGTGGGAACCGGTGCGGTTGCTCCCTACCGGCAGCCAGTACAACGGAGGGAAAACCGTGTTATTTAACACGGAGTTGTCAGAAAATCGGATCGTGTCCCAACCACCCTCCATCCCCTCAGTACACTCGGTAGCCGCCTACGTGGCTGATGGCGCTCGTATCGCCGCGATACTACTCATCTGGAGTGTCATTGCCGCGTTCTTCACCTACGGCGTGAGCGAGATCGGCGGCACCGGGGGGCTCCTCGAGACGCTCGGTCCGCAGATCGGAACCCTCGTCGCGTTGACAGGGTTGCTTAACGCGATCCTTTTCGTCCTATATCGGTCGATCGATTACTGGCACCAGTACACGTGACCAGTCGCTACGCGAAGGTCAGCGTCTCATCAGTTATCTCGATGTCAGTCGGGTCACCGTTGAAAATCCCGTACTCACCGGAGATGCTGATCTGTTCTCGGTAGAGGATTGACCCGGACGGCTCGTGTATCATCGGCAGTTGGATCCGGTTTGCATCGGGGTAGTTACCCTCGTCACCCGCGAGTCGGCACGCGACGTTGACAACGGTACACTCGATGTCACCCGGAATCGTGGTGCCGTCTTGGTTATTGTGGACCACTGTGAGCGCAACGGTTTCACCTGCCCGTAGCGATCTGTTGAGTGTCCCGGTGACGCGCTGATCCCCGCGATCGAGATACACGGCGATCTCGTTAGCGTCCACGGTGTCGCCGCCTCTGTTGGTGAGGGTGATGTCCCGGCGAAACTCGCCGTACTGTGGCGCCGAAGCCGGTTCCTCCTCGAAACTCAGATCGAGGGCAGCAAAGGTTGGCTTCGCTCCGAGATCATCGACGGTGCCGAGTGCGAACACGCCGGGTCGTTTAATCTGTTTTATCTGCTGCGGAAACACTACTGGACCGCCTCGGAGTCGACGGCGGGCCGGCACCGATTAGGCCCGGCTCATTTTCCGGAGGCGGTCCCAGTCACAGCCGAGATGCGAGTCCTGATAGTGGGCGCCGCCGGGCGAGACTACCACGACTTCAACGCCGTGTTCCGCGGACGCGAAGAGATCGATGTCGTCGGGTTCACGCAGGCGCCCGGGCAGAATCTGGGTGAGCTGGACGAGACGGATCGACGCTATCCGAGCGAACTCGCCGGGGAGGGGTATCCCGACGGGATCCCCATCGAACCCGAGCGCCGACTCGAGACGCTGGTCGCGGACCACGACGTCGACCAGGTCGTGTTCTCCTACTCCGACGTCGCCCACGAGCACGTCATGCACCTCGCCTCGCGGGCGCTGGCCGCGGGCGCCGACTTCCGGATCGTCGGCCCCGACGAGATGATGCTCCCGACAGCCGTCCCGGTGCTGGCCGTCGACGCCGTCCGGACCGGGTGCGGCAAATCGCAGGCGGCCGGCGCGTTCGCCGACGCACTCGACGCCCGGGGCCACGAGGTCCGTATCGTCCGCGAGCCGATGCCGTACGGGGAGTTGGCCGCGAACCGCGTCCAGCGGTTCGCCAGCCACGACGACCTCGACGCCGCCGGCGTCACCATCGAGGAACGCGAGGAGTACGAACAGCACATCGACGCGGGCCACGTCGTCTTCGCCGGCGTCGACTACGAGGCGGTCCGCGACGCCGCCCAGTCCGAGGCCGATGTCATCGTCTGGGACGGCGGAAACAACGAACTCCCGTTCCTCCGTCCGGACCTGCACGTCGTGCTCGCGGACCCGCTCCGGGCCGGTGACGAGGTGGCCTACCACCCCGGCGAGGCCAACCTCCGGCGTGCCGACCGCGTGATCGTCAACAAGGAGAACAGCGCCGCCGCCGAGGCGGTCGAGACCGTCGTCGAGAACGTCCGGTCGGTCGCCCCGGACGCCGAGATCTCCCACGCGGATTCCGTCGTGAGCGTCGCGGACCCGGACCGCATCGCCGGGGCGTCGGTCCTGTGTATCGAGGACGGACCGACGCTCACCCACGGTGATGCGAGCCGCGGCGCGGCGGCCGTCGCCGCCGAGCGGTACGGGGCGCGAGAGCGCATCGATCCCACGGACGCCGCCGTCGGGAGCATTGCGGACACGCT
This sequence comes from Halorubrum persicum, assembly GCF_002727125.1. GTDB lineage: Archaea > Halobacteriota > Halobacteria > Halobacteriales > Haloferacaceae > Halorubrum > Halorubrum persicum. The sequence goes on along the minus strand of NZ_NHOA01000086.1, from coordinate 16,543 downwards.
GGCGGAGTATCCGCACCTCGACCGCGTCCTCCCCGCGATGGGGTACTCGGACGCGCAGATCGCTGACCTGGAGCGGACGATCCGAAACGCCGACTGTGACCTCGTGCTCGCCGGGACGCCACATCGTCTCGAGCGACAGGTGTCGGTCGACGTTCCGATCGCACAGGTCGAGTACGACGTCGCTCTCCACGACACCACGTTCGACGCCCTGCTCGACCGGCACGCCGACGCGATCGGCCTCTGAGTCGGGCGACCCGGCAAGCGGGTGCGGCGCCGGTCGGTTTGGCCGTTCGTTTTACTGTGCCGCCCCCGTCGGTCGCGTATGCGAACGGTGATCGCGCTCGGCGGGAACGCCATCGCCAGTGACGGCGATGTCACGGTCGCCCAACAGCGGGCGAGGATCGGAGCGCTGGCCGACGCCGTCGGCGAACTCGCCGAACGGGGCGACGAACTCCTGTTCACTCACGGCAACGGCCCGCAGGTCGGGCAGCTGCTGTTACAGCAGTCGAGGGCGGACGCCCCCGAGCGGCCGCTCGACGTGCTCGTCGCCGAGACGCAGGCACAGATCGGCTATCTCGTCGCCGACCAGCTGGAGTCGGCGGTCGACGGACGCGTCACGACCGTCGTGACGCGGGTCCGCGTCGACCCCGCCGATCCGGCCTTCGAGGACCCGACGAAGCCGATCGGCCCGTACTACACCGAATCGGAGGCCGCGGAGCAATCGTTCGAGACCGGCCCCGTCACGAAACCGACCGGCGAGTCCGCGTATCGGCGCCTGGTACCCTCGCCGGAGCCGACGGCGGTCCTCGAGATCGACGAGATCAGGGGGCTCGTCGCTGACGGGGTGACGGTGGTCTGTGGCGGCGGCGGCGGCGTTCCGGTCGTCGGAGACGGTGCGTGCGAGGGCGTCGAAGCCGTCGTCGACAAGGACCACACCTCCCGCCTCGTCGCGTCAGCCGTCGACGCGGACTGTCTCGTGATGGCGACCCACGTCGAGTACGCGTACCGGAACTTCGGAACCGACGACGAGGAGCCGATTCGGGAGACGGACGCGGCGTCGCTCCGACGGGCGCTCGAGGCGGGCGAGTTCGCCGCCGGCAGCATGCGACCGAAGGTGGCGGCGTGTCTGCGGTTCCTCGATGCGGGCGGCGACCGGGCCGTCATCACGACGCCCGATTCCATCGCTGCCGCCGTCGACGGCGACGCCGGGACGCAGATCCGCCCGTAACGACCCGTTCAGTCGGGGGTTGCAGCCTCCTCGAGGTACTCGACGGCCGCCTCGGTCGGCACCTGGTCGAAGCGCCGATAGAACGGTCCGACCGCGCGGAACCCCTCGGGGGTCCGGAGGGCGATCACGTCGTCGGCTTCCGCCTCGAGTTCGGGGACGGTCGTCGGCGACGCCACCGGAACCGCCACCGTGACACGGGCCGCGCCGGCGGCGTCGGCGGCGTCCGGCCGTCCAGGAACGCGTCGCGTTTCTCCTCGGCACGCCGTCGGGCTCGCTCCCGCTCGGGTTCGAGGGCCCCCTCGTCGAGCCCGAGCCGACGGATGACCTCGTCGTCGTACCACGCCGCACCGTCGGCGGTGACCGCACCGACGGCGTGCTCCGGGTTGCTCGGGAGCGCGATCTTCTTCGCGACCACGCTCGAAAAAGGGACGCCCTAATCGATCGACGGAATCTCGGTATCATCTCCTCGTGTAACACACCGGCATTCGAAATCGGCGCCTCGACCGGCAACACACTTAGGATTCCGTTTTAACAGACAGTCTCCGGAAGCGTGTGACGGACCGATGCCAGTCGAACATCTCGCAGTCGAGCCCGTCGTCGCAGAGCCAGACACACCAGCTATCCGCGTCGCGGAACGCCTCAGAGACGAGGGCGTCGGTAGCGTCGTCGTCGAGAAGCAGGGCAGACCAGTCGGAATCGCCACCGACAGGGACGTCGCGATGGCGGTCGCAGACCACGAGGACCTCTCGGAGTTGGAGGCGAGCGACATCATGACCGAAGATCCCGTCACCATCGAGAGCGACGCCGAGGCGGTCGAGCTACCCGAGAAGATGGCAGCGACACACGCACGACGAATTCCGGTCGTCGACGACGGGAAGCTCACCGGCGTCGCGACCCTCGACGATGTCGTCGCGACGACGGGCGAGGAACTGGAAGACGTCGCCGAAGTGATCGAAGCTCAATCGCCCGAGTATTCGCCCTGAGGGCACGCGAGCATCGAGTTTGACGGCCGCTTCCCGCCGGCTCTTCTCGAGCGGGCGAACGCCGGCGTCTCAGGCGACGTGGCGAGTCCCCGGTATTAGGCTCCGGCCTTTCGGTGACGCCTCCACACCGAGCGCCCATGGGCGAGCATCACGTGCCGAAGGGGGTCAGTTTGGATACGCTCCGGGAGATCGTGGCCGGCTGGGCTGCGGTCGGGGCCGCGGTCGAACCCCGGTACACCGCAGATGTCGAGGACGCCACCGGCATCTCGGACGCGGTCGGACGGCAGACGCGGTTTCTCGAGGATATCGGCGTCCTCGAGCGGTCTGGCCAGCAACACGAACTGACCGACGAGGGGCAGGCGCTCGCGGGCGCGCTCGTGGCCGAAGACCAGTCGCTCGCCGCAGAGCGTGGCCGGGAACTCCTGACCGACTGGGAGCTGACCGAGACACTGCGTGGCGTCCTCCGGCAGAACCCGATGGACCGCGACGATCTGGTGGCGGTCGTCGCGAGCCTCGCCGGAGCGGACCCCTCGGCAGGCCGCGTCCAGAGCGGCGTCACCACGCTCCTCGACCTCTTCGAGTGGACGGGCGTGCTGACGCGCGACGACGATCGGTATCGCCTCCCCGAGGGGGCATCGGACGAGGAGAGAGACTCGACCGCGGACGGCGACGACGGCCCCGACCCGCCCGACGCGATCGACGGATCCGACCGAGCGGACGCATCCCGCGAATCGACCCGGTTACCGGTTCCCGACGAACGGACGGCACCGGCCAAGCCCGCACCCGCTCGGCGGCAGTCGGAATCGGCGTCCGACGCCGACGAAGCCGACGGAGCGGTCGTCGCGGTTCCGACGGTCGTGCTCGACGGTGGCGCGTCCGATTCGACGCCGACGATCGAGTTCGTCTCCCTCTCCGGCGGCTCCGATGAAGCCGGCATCGCGCTCGGCGAGGTTGCCACGGCGGTCTCGGAGGCCGTCGAGTCGGGGACGACCGACCGAGACCCACGCCGAGACGCGACCGCACCCGGTGCTGGCGGGGGCGCGGCGACCGAGTCGTCTGGCGGCGAGGGAGACGGGAGCGGCGCGACGGGCGGCCGGCAGACCGGCGCCGGCTCGCACGCGCTCTCGCTCGGCGTCGACGTCGACGCCGACGACGAGGATCTGGAGTCGATCATCGCCGCGGTTCGACGGGGGCTGATCGACAAAGAGACGGAGTGAGTCGAGGGGGGAGCCGTCAGATCGTCGCCGCGCCGAGCAGCGCGTGCTCTGACGGTGAGGAGGCCGCTATGAGTTTCTCAGAGCCTACGGGGGGCGAGACGGCGTCCGACCGCCCATCGTCGGGCGGGGGGTCGCGTGCCGCGGCCGACGGCTGTCCGCCGACAGGATCGGTAATTAGGGTGTGGTCGACGGGGATCTGAGGTACTTTGGGCGGTCGCTGAAAGGCGTTCGGGATGACCTCCACGTATGTCAGCGACACAGTACAACCTCGATCGGCGGCAGTTGCTCGGTGCACTCGCCGCGATCGGTGGGGGGAGCGCAGCGATCAGTGCGGGGACGTACGCGACGTTCAGCGATACCGAATCCAGTAGCGACAGCATCGAGACGGACTCGATCGTGTTGGACACGGGCTCACAGACCCTCTCGTTCACGACGAACGACATCGAGCCGGGAGCGAGCGGCAGTTCCTCGGTCGTCCTGGAGAGCGCCGGGACCGCGGGCGGGCGGCTGGACGTCTCCATCGCGAACGTCTCGAACACTGACGAGGTGTCGACGAAACCCGAGGAAGACGCCGAGGCCGAGGCCGACGAGGATAGCATCCCCCTGGCGGACCAGCTCGAAGTCAAGATGTGGGTCGAAGAAGCGAGTCCCGACAGCGGAGAAGGACAGTTCGACGACACTTCTGACTACGGACTGAAGGAGGACGGAACCGTGGCACATGGAGACGGCGCGACGCTGAATTTCGCGGATGTCTCGGATTTCCCATCCCAACCGACCTACCAGACGATGACGTTCGCCGATGACAGCCCCACGGATAAGGAGTTCTTCGTCGAGTGGAAACTGCCACAGGACGCGACGAACGCGGTCCAGGGCGACAAGACGACGATCGACTTCGACTTCACGCTGAACCAGGCCTGAGGAGCGTCGGTGCCGCTTTCACAACCATGGTCGCGACCACTCACGTCGGCCGTCGGGAGGCACTCGCGGGAGTGGCCACCACGGCCGCGCTCGCGGCCGGCGTCGGCCGCACGCTCGCGTCGTTCGGAGACACCGCGAGCGACTCCGGCTCGCTCACCAGCGGCGCCTGGTCGGCCTGTCGCGCAGTCTACACGGACGGGGGCGCGCTCGCGTCGACCACCAGCTCCGGCAGCGTGACGACGTACGGCACCACCGGCGTCGACGTCGTCGGTCCCGCGGAGGGAGGCTTCAGCGGCAGTTCGTACCACCTCCCGATCGTCGACGGGAACGGCGACCTCGAACTGATCGCGGCCGACGGGAGCACCACGGCGCTCGACGTCGGGAGTTCGAAGGCGCCCCGCGGGGCGAAGTCGCTCCTCGCGACGGCGACGTGGAACGGGCATCCGCTCTCGGTCTACTACCCCGGCGACAACGCGAGCACGCTCTACCGCGTCGCGCCCGGCGGGAGCGCCGAGGCCGTCGCCTCCCTGGGTAACGGTATCAAGGCAGCGATCGGGGCCGGAGACGTCGACGACGACGGCGTCGAGGAGTTCGTCTTCGTCGACGGCTCGGGGACCGTTCGCTACATCGTACCTGCGACGGGGACGACCAGCCGACAGATCGCCTCGACCGGCACGAGCGCCGGCTCGAACAACAACTACGGCGTCGGTGCGCCGGCCGGCGTCGACGGGTACGGCGACGTCATACCCGCCGTCAACGGCTCCGGCGGACTGGGGCTGCTCGGCGCCGACGGCTGGGTCGAGAAATCGCTCACGAGCGGGAGCACCGCCAAGAAGACCGCCGTCCACGCCTGCGACTTCGACGGCGACGGGGAGACGGAGCTCGTGTTCGCGGGCTACTCGAACAGCCACCTCAGATACCTCGACGACGTCGGCGGGACGAACGATGTCCGGAGCGTCTCCGACGCCGCCGGCGACCCGATCCCCGTCGACACGAAACGCGGGATCTGCTGACCCGCCACGACCGCTCGAACTATGCTCGACAGATTCACCACCGCACTCAGGATCGGCGCGACAGTGCTCCTCGTCGGATGCGTCGTCCTCGTCGCGATCGTCGCTCTCCCGTCGCTCGCGGGCGGCGCGAATAGCTACGTCGTCCTCTCTGAGAGCATGGAGCCGACGCTGACCCCGGGCGACGCGATCGTCGTGCGGTCGGCGCCGCCGTCGGCCGTCGAGGAGGGCGATGTCGTCACCTATCGAGCGCCCGGTTCCGTCGACGACGCGGATCAGGACCGGATCACCCATCGCGTCGTCGAGAAACGACAGACGGAGAGCGGCGTCGCCTATCGGACGAAAGGTGACGCGAACGACAGGCCCGATCCGACGCTCGTCCCCCACGAGCGGGTCGTCGGTGCGGTCTGGTTCCACGTCCCCGCCGTCGGTCGCCTGGTCCTGTTCGCACAGCGGCCGCTCGGACTGGTCGTTCTCCTCATCGGTCCGGGGGTCCTGCTCATCGCGATCGGGCTCCGACAGCTCGCGACGGCGGTCGACGGGGAGCCGAGCGGCGATTAGGCGGGCGTCGCTCCCCCGCGGCCGAGTCAGTCCCGCCCGGACGGGAACCGCGTCCGAACGCGAGGGCGAACAGGCGAACAGGTCGGGCGAGACGCACGCGATCGCCGACCGATCGGGCGAGTTCGACGTCGTCGTCACCGGCGGGGGTGAGCACACGCCCCTCACGACGGTCATCGGCGACGCGACCGACGACTGATCGGCCGCCGATCGTGTGACGGCCTAACAGATTAGCCACCCCGGCGCAGTACACCGATTTCACTCTCGAAAAGCGGTGGCGTGCGCGTCAAGTGTGTAGGTCGGCCCCTGATTGTGTCCCTCGAGTAACACGTGTGTAGTGCCAGCCTCCGACAGCGGGCTGACATTCGAGATAGCGACCGATGATGATTCGATCACTCGATCCACGCGACGCGACAGTGAACGGGCTCGGGCGTCGCGGTGACGCCTCGGAACCGACTCGATGTCAGCCGCCGCACGCGCTCCGGGGCGACCGCGCCCCAGCGTCCGGAATCGGGGCGTCGAGACCCGACTCGAACGCGACGACCGGTGGCCCGGGACGGTCCGGCGAACCGAACCGCGATACCTCGACGACAGATGAGTAACATCTCCCGGAAGGCGCGTGCGCTGGCGCTCTCGGCGCTGCTGATCGGCTCGGTCGTCGCCGGGAGCGTCGCCTTCAGCGGCGCCGCCGCGGCCGCGACGAACGCGTCGATCGCCCCGAGCGACGACGCCGCGGCCGCGTCCAACGTGACGTACACCGCCGAGGGGAACGTCGAACTGAGCAGTCAGCAAGAGCTCAACTACGTCGACGTTCACCTGAGTCCGGCAGACGTGAGCGACGTCGGCCCCTCGGACGTACGGGTGTACGTCAACGGGACCGAGTACACCGACGGACTCACCGAGTTCGATTCATCTGAAGGGACCGTGACGTTCAAGCTGAGTAACTCTCAGACCCTGTACGACGGGGATCCCGTCCGCGTCGTCGCCGGTAACGTCACGAACCCGTCCGAAGACTTCGACGCCAACGTGTCGCCCCGCGACACCAGCGACGTCCAGTTCGAGGAGTACGGCGACACCGTCGACATAGACACCTCCGCGAACCTCACCTACGGCGACTTGACGTTCAATGACACTCGCACCAACGGCACCGACACGACGATCGAGGTCGGCGAGGACCTGAACGTCTCGGCGACGATCGAAAACACCGCCGATCAGGAGGAGGCGTACAACGCGTCCCTCCGGATCGACGACTCGGTGGTCCGTTACAACAACGGGACGCTCGCGGCCGGAGAGAGCACGACCACGACGTTCGTCACCGACTTCAGCAGCACGGGCACTCGCGGCGTCGCGATCGGCGACGAACTGAACGCGACCGAGGTCACCGTCACCGGGTCGATATCGATCGCCGGCGGATCGGCGACCCCGATATCGGTCGAGTCCGGGACGACGGTGAGCAATCAAGAGATCTACCTCGAGGTCGCGAACGTGAGCCAAGACGGCGACACCGACTGGCACTACGTGGAGTTCCCCGACTCGCTGGCGGGGAACGTCTCGGTGAACTCCGCCGCCACCGACAACGCGAGCATCACCTCCAGCGCCGAACTCGTCGAGGGGTACGACGACGACGGCACGGACGAGACCGTCAAATTCGCCACGAGCGGTGACGGCGGCGGCGACGTCGACCTGAACCTGACGGTCGACGCCAGCGTCACCTATCCCAGCGGAGACGGGTCCTACGGGATCGATGCCCGCGTCGAGGACAGCGACGGAGAGACCGCCGAGGTCGCGAGCGTGACGACGATCAACGCGAGCAGCGTTCCGGCCGTCAGCGGCTACGCGGTTTCGAACCCGGCCGATCGGGATCTGAACGTCTCGTTCGACTCTAGCGACCAACTCGCGGACGTCGCCGTCGACGTCACCAACGGCAGCGGCGAGACGGTGGCGACGCTCACTGAGAGCAACTTCACCGAGACACAGAACGGCGACACCTACGCGTACGACGCCTCGACGACCGTGGCCGAGGATGGCGACTACGACGTCACACTCCGGACGGCCGCCGACGAGAACGGTTTCGACGGTGCCAGCGGGCGGACGCGATCCGTCCGGATCAACGTTCGTGAGGTCGTCATCCTCGACGGGTCGGCCGATCCCGATACGGTCTCGCCCGGCACCACCGTCAACAACCAGGGGGTCACGGTGACGCTCGCGAACGTGACCGCCGACGGCGACACCGACACGCAGTTCGTCGAGTTCCCGAACGAACTCGCGAACGGGCTGTCGGTGAACTCCGCGTCGGTCAACGGGTCGGCGAGCATCGCCCAGAGCGCTCAGCTCGTCGAGGGGTACGACGCCGACGGCACCGACGACACGGTGCGGTTCCAGACCGACGACGACTCCGGTGGCACGGTCGACCTGAACGTCACCGTCGACGTCAGCGTCGACTACCCCGACGAGAACGCGATCTACGACATCGACGCTCGCGTCGAGGACAGCGACGGCGACACCGCTCAACAGTCCGACGTGACGTCGATCACCGCCGGTGAGCGGGAGGCGCCGATCGTCACCGACTACGCGGTGACTAACCCCGCCGATCGGAACGTCTCCGTTCGCTTCGACTCCAGTCGGGAACTGGCCAACATCACCGTCGACCTCTCCGACAGCAACGGGACGGTCACGACGCTCACCGAGGGCGACTTCTCGGCGACGAACCAGAGCGGCACGTGGGCCTACGAAGCGACCTACGCGGCCGCGAGCGACGGGACCTACACGGCGACGCTGACCGAGGCGGAGGACGCCGACGACAACGACGGCGCCGACGGCGAGTCCGACAGCGTGACCCTCGACGGCACGCCGGCCGCCATCGTCGGCGGCTGTTCGAGCCCAAGTTCGGTGACGCCCGGCGAGACCGTGAACAACCAGAAGGTGTGCGCCAAGCTGTCGAACGTGAGCGCCGACGGCGACACCGACTGGCACTACGTGGAGTTCCCCGACTCGTTGGCGGGAAACGTCTCGGTGAACTCCGCGAACACCAGCGGGCCGAGCGTCACCTCGAGCGCCGAGCTCGTCGAGGGGTACGACGACGACGGCACGGACGAGACCGTCAAGTTCGCGACGAGCTCCGACGCCGGCGGTGATATCGACTTCCACGCCGCCGTCGACGTCAGCGTCGCCTACCCCTCCTCGGAGGAGGTGTACAGCGTCGACGCGCAGCTCGTCGACAGCGAAGACGGCAGCGTGACGCGAAGCGGCGTCGCGACGATCGACGCCACGACCGACGACTCCGACGGCGGCTCGGGCGATGACGACACCAGTGATTCCGACGGCGGCTCGGGCGATGACGACACCAGTGATTCCGACGGCGGCTCAGACGATGACGACACCAGTGATTCGGGTGGTAGCGACTCGGACGATGACGACACCAGTGATTCGGGTGGTAGCGACTCGGACAATTCGGGTGGTAGCGACTCGGACGATGACGACAGTGGCGGCTCAGACGATGACGACACCAGTGATTCCGACGGCGGCGGCTCAGACGATGACGACAGCGGCGGCTCCGGCAGCACCGACCCGTCCGCGTCCGAACCGCCGGAACCGACCGTCACCGGCTTCGATCTGGTGGCTGACGACCGGGACGTCGACCTCGTCGTCCGGACCGACAGCCCGGCCGACCGGATCAACGCGACCGTCGACGGTCCCGTCGACCGCGCCCTTACCCGGTCCGACTTCGTCGCGAACCAGACCGACAACGGCTCGGTGTACGTCGCTGATGTCGAGACCAACGTGTCCGGCACGTTCGAGTCGGAGCTCCACGCGATCGCCAACGGCGACGCCGAGGCGACCGCCGGACAGACCCACACCCTGACGGTTCCGCTATCCGACCACGACGAGGCCAGCGCGGACGCAACGCCGCCGTGGCGAGAGGACCAGAGCGCCCACACGCTCCGGATCCCCGTCGGGGCGGACGCCGGCGTCGCGGGCGAGACGCTCAGCAGCCTGGAGATCGAGTACAGCGACCGGTTCCTGAACCGAAGCGGCTCGATCAGTTCGGTTAGCGACGACCAGAACGTCGCCGCGCTGCGGGTCGTCAACGCCTCCGGAACCGCCAAATCCGAGCTGGGAGACACCGACGCGGTGACGGTCAACGTCGCCGACGACGCGGTTCACCTCGACCTCTCGGACGTGGATGCGTCCCGCAAGCCAACGCTCGAAGCGGGCGACCGGATCGTCGTCCGGCTCCGACCGGTGACGAACCCGGCCGAGACCGGCCACTACGATACGACCGTCGACGCCGAGGCCGCGGCCGGCGACGGCATGACCCAGAGCGCGCAGGTCAACATCCGATCGCAGTCGAGTCAGTCGGCGCCCGCCGACCGACAGGCGTTGAACGACGGTCCCGACACGGGGTCGTCCAGCTCGTCCCCCCAGAGCATGCTCTTCGTCGTCCTTGCGACCCTCGCGCTCATCGGTGTCGGGCTGGTGTTCCGGCGACAGCGCGACTGACCCGCCCGCGCGGTTTTCGTCGATGACCGACGCTGGCCGGCGCGTTTCGCCGCCGCGCCAGCCGACGCCGTTCGACCGATCGAGTGGCCGAAAGCGACTCCGGACGGCGTGCCGCTACACGATCTCGTCTCGCTGCCAGGCGTCGAGATACCGCTGCTGGAGGTCGGTTAGCGAGTCGATTTCCACGCCGAGCGCGTCCAGTTTCAGCCGCGCGACATCCTCGTCGAGTCGCTCGGGGAGCGGGTGGACACCGGCGTCCAGGCCGTCGGTTTCGACGAGTTCGCGAAGGGCCAGAACCATCGCGGCGAACGTCGTGTCCATCACGGCGGCGGGGTGGCCTTGGCTGTACGGCCCGGTCAGATTCACCATCTTCCCCTCGGCCAAGAGGTCGATCGTCCGACCGTCGGCGAGCGAGTAGCGGGTGATCCCCTCCTCCACGTCTCTGACGTCCGTCGCGGCGTCCGCCAGCTCCCCGATGGCGACCTCGATGTCGCGGTGGCCGACGTTGCAAAGCATCGCGCCGTCGTTCATCTTCCGGACGTGCCGTTCGCGGATCACGTGACAGTTCCCGGTCGCGGTGACGAACAGCTCGCCGATCTCGGCGGCCTCGTCCATCGGCATCACCCGGTGACCGTCCATATGCGCCCTGATCGCCTTCCGCGAGTCGACCTCCGTGACGACGGTGTCGGCGCCGAGCGCGCGCGCCTTGGTGGCGACGCCCCGACCCACGTAGCCGTAGCCCGCGACGACGACCGTCCGGCCCGCGAGGACCGTGTTCGTCGAGAGCATCACGTTCGTCAGCGCGCTCTCCCCGGTCCCGTGGACGTTGTCGAACCAGTGTTTCATCGGCGTGTGGTTCACCGCGAACACGGGGACGGCGAGGACGCCGTCGTCGGCCATCGCCCGCGCCCGCGACACGCCCGAGGTCGTCTGCTCGGCGCAGCCGACGACGCTCTCGGTCGACAGCTCCGGGTCGGCGTGACATTTCGCGAGCAGTTCCGCGCCGTCCGTCGCGAGGAGGTCCGGCTCCCGATCCAATAGATCGCGGTGGGCCCGATCGAGGTCGGCCTCGCTCATCTCCGGGGCGGCGAACGCCGTGATCCCCGACTGCGCGTCGAGGTGGGAGACCACGTCGCCGTGAACGCTCCCGGGGTCGTTCGGCGTACAGAGGACCTCGGCGCCGGCGTCCCGCAGCGTCTCGATGAAGATGCCCGTCTTCGGTTCGAGGTGCGACGAGACCCCGATCGTCGCTCCCTCGAACGGCCGGTCCTCCGCGCCCGCTTCGCGGAGCATCCCGAGCACGGGCGTCCGCTCCCGGAGGCGGGCCAGCGGATCCTCGGCGTGATGTCGCTCGACCATACGGGTGATGTTCGGAACTCCCCGTAAAAACCTCCGTCCTACGTGATTCATCGGCGGCGCGCGGCGGTCGGGGGTCCCCCGTCAGCCGGCCTTCGTGCAGGGTCCGCCGCCGCCGATCCGTCTGTCGCTTTGCCCCTCTGATCCCGGCGTCGGCGCTCGGCGTCCCCGGCGCGATTAGGGCGTTCGATTATCCGAATCGCCTCGATGACGGTTGGTATGGCAAACTCAGATGCCTCGATCGGACTGGTCGCCTGCGAAGAGTGCGGCGCGCTGCGCTCGGTCCGTCGGCCCGGCGACGCCCAGGTCCAAGCCGCCGACGACTGTCAGGAGTGCGGGAACGACTCGTTCACCGACATCCGGAACCCCTCGGAGATGTGAGCCGGCGAGCGACCCTCAGTCGACCGCTCGCCGATCGATCTCGTCGGTCAGGTCCCGCATGAACGTCGCGACCGTGTTCCCCATCAGATAGACCGGTCGCCCCTCGTCGAGCGCCGAGTCGAGGACCGCCGACGCGGGTTCGTCGCCGTCGTGCCTGACGACGTCGGCGTCGACGCGCCGCGCCAGGAGGTCCTCTTGGCCGCCGGCCGCGTGGACCCTCGTGAGGCGGTCGTTGGCGTCGAGCCAGTCGAGGTAGTGGGTGAACGCCGCCGTCCGGCCCGCCCGGTCGCGGCGGGTGTAGACGAACGGGGTGACGGTCACCCCGTCGAGGCGCTCGACGAGGAACTGTCGGAGCAGCTCCGTGGACTCGATGTCGTTCATCATCGCGCCGTTGGCGACGAGCCCGCCGCCGTCGAGCCGTCGCCACCCCCACTCGGCGTGGAGTTCGTCGATGTACGCCCGGATCTGCGACGCCGAGAGCGGCTCCATCCCGAGGGCGCGAAGCGTCTCGTCGACGACGAAGGCCGACCGCGCGCCCAACACGTCCGCGAAGGGGCTCTCCGCGTCGGTGTCGGGCGCGGCGACGCGGAAGTCGTTGCCCGTCTTCGCGAACTCCCGCCGGAGGTAGGCGTTGATCGCGTCGTTTCTGTCGCCGCTGATGACGGTCGCGTCCTCGGGCATGGCGCGGGTGAACACGCGGGCGATGGCGCCCAGGTCCTCGCCGAGCGTCGACTGGTGGTCCCGGCGGACGTTCAGGAGGATCACCACCTGCGGATCGAACAGCTCGTTCGCCAGGCGCGTCGTGTACTCGCGGATGCCCTGATTCTCCACGACCGCCGCGTCGACGGGGTGATACTCCCGGAACTCGCGGGCGTTCTCGTAGAGCCGCGTGACCCCGTCGCGCTCGATCGGCGTGTCGTCGAGGTTGTGATACGACACCGGATGGTCGCCGGTCACCTTCGCGTACGTCTCGTAGCCGCGGTCGACGAGCGCCTCGTTGAGCCAGCGGACGACCGTCGACTTCCCGCGGACACCGGTCACGGCGACGCGGTAGGGGGTCTGTCCGACGCGATTGAAGTGGCTCCACCCCTCGAAGACGGTCCGGCGGGCGACCGATCCGACGGTGTCGAGCGCGTCCGCGACCCCCGGGTCGAGGTCGGACGCCGACGGGAGTCCCCCCATCTCAGTCCTCACCTCCCGGCGACTCCGCGCGGTGAGCGTCGCTGCCGGCGTCTCCGCCGTCGGCGTACCCCCCGTCGACTTCCGCCGTCTCGACCGCGGACACGTCGAAGGTCAGCCCGTCTCCGGTCGTCGAAGCGCTCTCCGCGTCGACGAGGGGCGAGTCGGAGCTCCCGCCGTCGACGTCGGCCTTCGCGAACACCGACTCGCGGGCGAAGGCGTCGCGGGAGGGACGCGACCGTTCGAGCCGGTAGACCTCCCTCCCGGCGAGGCCGACGGCGACCACCCCGACGAGCGCGTAGCCGACCCCGGTCTCGTGGAACAGGCCGCTGGGCGGAACCTCGACGAAGGCGATCAGGACGGCGTAGAACACGACGAACAGCCCCGCCGAGATCCGGAGGCTCGCGGCGCGGGTCCGGGGCGCGACGCGGGAGAGGTTGTACGCGGCGATGCCGACGAAGAGGCCGAGGAAGAACAGCGTGAGCCCCGGAATGGAGCTTTCGACCCACAGGCTGACCGCGAGCGCGTAGAGGGTGCCGAGCGAGAGCGAGAGCGCCAACAGCACGCGACCGTACAGCAGCGAGACCCAGTGTACGACCAAGAGGAGCGCGAAGACGGCGGTCGCGCCGACCGCGAAGACGACGGCGACGGACGCCAACCGAACGCTGAACACCGCGAGCAGCGGGATGATAATGATCCCCGCAAGGCGGAGGTCGTACCGCTTCCGGACCCCCTCGTAGATCACGACATCCGTGACGAGCACCACGATCGACAGCCACTCGGGGACGATCTGCGTGATCGGCTCGCCCCGCGGCTCGATCCCGAGCCACGTGATGAGGTCGCTCGTCGGCAGGGCCAAGATGGGCGGCGTGGGGAACGACCGCCCCTCGAAGACGAACAGCGCCCCCGCGCCGAGGAGCACGAGGCCGACGAAGAGGGCGACCATCGCGAGGACGTCAGCGAGGCGGTTGTCCGCGTCGAGTCGCATCAGGTTGTACGCGGCGACGCCGGGGAAGATGCTCGCGACGATCTCCACGTCGGTGAACGGGAGGTGCGCGGGCGTGTACGTCGCGAGGAGGTGGACTGCGAGGACGGTCGCGGCGCCGCCGGTGACGATGCCGACGAGGAACACGCGGCGGCCGTGGTTCAGCGTGAACTCACGAACGGCCCAGATCGCGCCCCACGCGGCGCCGACCCCGGCGGCGAAGACGACCGGCGAGAGCGGCTCCCGAAACGTGTACACCGCGAGGAGCGGCACCACCATCACGCCGCCGAGGCGGTAGCCGCTGCGGTGAGAGAGCACGGCGACCGCGGCGAGCCCGCCGAGCATGATACACGTGGCGATAATCATATCTGCCGAGCCGAACGGCGGGCTCGTACGCCCCTCTCGACCGCGGTCGAGTAATGAATGGCGCCTAATCGGCGTCCGCCCTCGCCCGGCGGGGGCGCCCGCCGCGCGGCTCGCGAATTTGGCCGGGCATCCTTCTGGCTGGCCGAGAATCGTTCGCCACGATGAGTGATCTCCGTGCAAACTCGACCGATCGAGCGTCGCCGGCGTCGGCGTCCGAGACGGAGTTCGACGTCGAAAGAGATTCGGACGACTCCGACTCGAAGCTCTCCCGCCGGACGTTTCTGATCGGCGGTGGGCTACTGGCGGGCGGACTCGCCGGCGCCTACTTCGGCGTGTCGTCGGGTTCGGACGACTCGACGTTCATCCTCCGGCAGGGGTATCTGCGGTACGAGGTCGACCCCCTCCGAGACGACGACGGCGAGATGACCGTCAGAGAGTTTTACGACTATCAGCGACAGCGGACGTCCGCGGATCCGGAAGGGGACATCATCCGGGACGACGCGGCCTCTCGGCTGTTCGTCTACGACGGCCCGGTCGACGCCTCGCTCGTGTTCCTCCACGGGTCACCCGAGGTCGACCACGGCGGGACGGCGAAGTTCTCCTTCTCGGGACTGAGCCGCGACGCCGGGGAGTGGGCGCTCCGGGACGATCCGACCGCCGTCGACGACGACTTCGAGCCGTGGGCCGGCGGCAATCAGCAGGTCGAATGGGGGTGGGGGCCGCACAAGACCGACGGCGGCGCCTACTGGGGCGTCCTCGACCGAGACGACTTCTCGATCACCGTCACGCCGAAGACGCTGCGGGGGGTCGACACGTGGACGTTCCTCTCCGGTGACCTGGGCGAGCTCGAATCGCACACGCTGTCTCAGGAACGCCCGGTCCAGCTCAAACCGGCGAAGGGGCGGACGGTGAAATCGGCGAACGTCGACATCATGCCCGACGCCGCCGACAACGAGTTCGACCCCTACACGAGCGACACGATCACGGTCGCGGTCGAGCCGCCGCCGGACGGCGTCGACGAGAGCGAGTGGGTCGCGCCCGAGGATCTCGATCCGGGGAACTACTCGGTCAACTTCGGTTCGAAACGGTATCTCGCGGGCGAGAACGCCGCCCAGCCCCAGTCGTACACCAGAGAGGACGGGACGCTGTACCTGCGCTACACGGCGACGGCCGCGAACTTCTCGCTCGATTCCGCGTACGGCTACCTCGTCTCGAAGATCGGCGAGAAGACCTTCGTCCGCGGTCGCGACACCGTCCGACCGGGCGGCTTCGACAACGTCGACACGGAGGAGAGCGAGCTCGTCGTCACCGACGTACAGCCGGATCCGGAGGGCCACGACGCGAACCGGCTGAACGAGGAGTACGTCGCCTTCGAAAATGACGGCGACGAACGGCTGGATCTGACCGGATACACGGTCGAGGACGCGCAGGGAGCCGCGTTCGACATCCCCGACGGCTTCGTCCTGGAGGCGAACGCGGGGTTCCGGCTACACACCGGGACCGGCGACCGGTCCCAGTCGGACCTGTACTGGGGACGCGGCCGACCCGTGTGGAACAACGACGGCGACGTGATCCGCGTGATCGACGCGAACGCGAATACGGTCCTCGAGTACGCCTACCCGCGCAAATAGTCGACGCCCCAGAGGACGCAGCCACCAAATCGCCGATTAAGAGATTAGGCCGGTGATTCACGACCCTGAGTGTTGTTGTCGTTAGTGCCGGTCGCAGTGGTGTGATCCGCGGCTCGGCAACGCTGTGTCAAGGCACCCAACCCGCCGTCTGGTTCCCGGACGGTCCTCACGGTCGTGACACCGCCGGGGGATCGCGACGGGGCCGAACCCCACCCACCCCCTCTCCCTCTC
>NZ_NHOA01000143.1 GCF_002727125.1 Halorubrum persicum | reverse complement strand
CTACCGCTCGAAGCCGGTCGCGCGGGCCGGGAGGAACATAGCGGCGTCGTCGAGGCGCGCGCTCGCCCACCCGACCGGCTTCGAGCGGTAGCCGAGCATCGAGTCGAGCGTGTTGACGGCCTTCACCCAGACCGCGCCGGCGACTCCAGCTACGAGCGGGAGCGCGGTTCCGGAGCCGCCGGCCGCGAGCCCGACCGTCGCCCCGAGCGCGAACCCGCCCAGCGGCGCGACGAACCCGTCGGCGAGGTTCTCCGCCGCGCTCTCGACGGCCGCGCTCCGGAGGTCGGCCGGCGAGAGGTCCGTCGCGTCCCGTCCCGCGAGCGCCCGGACCGACCGCCGCGCCGCGTCCGGGTCGGAGTCGGTCAGGCCGGCGACCTCGGCCGTCGTCGCCAACAGCATCCGGAGGCTGACGGTGGTGAAGAGGAGCGTCCCGGCGACGACGGCGGGGAGGGCGGCGGCGACGGAAGAGGCCGGAGGCGACGCCGCAAGCGCGACGATCCCGCCCGCGCCCGCCGCGGCGACGAGCGGGAGCGCGACCGCGACCGCGACGCCGACGATCCGGGGACGCGACCACGACCGGTCGAACCGCCCCACGACCGACCCGAACAGCGCGACAGGGTGAACCCGGGCCGGCGGCTCCGCGACCGCGAGGTCGAGGCCGACCGCGATCGCCAGCGCGGCGAGGGGAGAGAGCGCGGAGCCGAGAAGCGGAGCGGGCGACATCTGGATCAGAGCCCGTCCAAGAACGCGTCGAACGCCCCACTCTCCGGGTGGACGTGACAGTACGTTCCGAGGGTTCGGTGCTCGATCAGGCCGTCGCGGTCGCCGTCGATCCCGGTCCCGCGCTCCACCTCGAAGGCGAACCGGGCGTCGGGCGCGGGGTCAGCCTCCGAGTAGTGGAACTCGTGACCGCGCAGCGTCGTTCCCGCCGACGCCGTCGGCGCGTCCCGCGTCGCCCGGAGTGCGACGTGGTCAAGCGCCTGATACCGGTCGCGCATCTCCACGTCGGCGGGGAGGACGCCCGCCATCGCGTGGCTCTCGCCCGCGGCGGTCGTCAGCGACTCGGCGAGCGCCATCAGCCCGCCGCACTCGCCGAGGACCGGCGTCCCCGCGGCGGCCGCGCTCGCGATGTCGTCGAGCGCCGGGCTCGCCGCGAGCGCCGCGGCGTGCAGCTCCGGGTAGCCGCCGGGGAGGTAGACGCCGTCGCAGGGCGGGAGCGGGTCGCCCGCGGTCGGCGCGAACGCCTCGACGGTCGCCCGCTCGCGCAGGCGCTCGATCGTCGCGGGATACGCGAAGCGGAAGGCGTCGTCGCGGGCGACCGCGACGCGGGGGCGGTCGCCGTCGGCGGAACCGACCGGGCCGGTTGGCTCCGCCGGTTCCGCCGGTTCCGCCGACCCTGCCGGCTCCCGCGCGAGATCGACGAGCCGGTCGGTCCGGAGCCCCTCGGCGGCCGCGGCGAGCGCGTCGTCGGGCACGGGCGACTCGTCGCCCGTGTGGAGCCCGAGGTGGCGGTCGGGCACGTCGAGGTCGTCGTTCGGGGGAACGCGACCGAGATAGCTCACCTCGTCCGGGAGCGCCTCGCGAATCCCGTCCGCGTGGCGCCCGCCGTGCGCGCGCTGGGCGATCACGCCGACCACGTCGATCTCGCGGCCGATCCGGTCGGCGTACGCCCGGAAGCCGAGCGCGGTCGCGCCGACGCTCTCCATCCCGGCGCTCGCGTCGACCACGAGCACGACCGGGAGGTCGAGCGCCTCGGCGACCGCGGCGGTGCTCGACCCGTCGCCGTCGTACAACCCCATCACGCCCTCGACGACGCAGACGTCCCCCTCGCCCCGGGCGTAGTTCCGGCGGAGACCGCCCTCCCCCTGCAGCCACAGGTCGAGCGTGCGCGAGGGGCGCCCCGTCACGCGCTCGTGGTGGCTCGGGTCGATGAAGTCCGGGCCGGCCTTCGCCGCCTGAACCGCGTGGCCCGCGTCCCCCAGCGCCCGGATCGCCGCGAGCGTCGCGACCGTCTTGCCGACCCCGGACGCCGTGCCGCCGACGACGAAACCCCTCACGGCTGAGTCCCCTTCTCGGCCAGCAGCCGGTCGGTGAGGTCGGCCACGCGGT
>NZ_NHOA01000114.1 GCF_002727125.1 Halorubrum persicum | reverse complement strand
GGAGAGGGCATCGAGCGCCGTCACGCCGCTGTCGATCCCGTACATCCCGGGCCTGCTCGCGTTCCGGGAGGGGGAGCCGATGCTGGCGGCGCTCGATGCCCTCTCCGTCGAGCCGGACCTGCTGGTGTGTGACGGCTCCGGTCGGGTCCACTTCCGAGAGGCGGGCGTCGCGACCCACGTCGGCGTCCTGCTGGACGTGCCGAGCGTCGGCGTCGCGAAGAGTCTGCTGTGCGGCGACCCCGACGAGCCGACCGACGAGCGCCCGGAGGGATGGCGGACGCCGATCCGCGCGGACGACTCGGTCGAGACGGCGGAGCCGGACGCTGCCCCCGTCATCGGTCACGCCTACCAGTCCCGTCAGTACCCGAACAGCCGGCGCGTGAACCCCCTGTACGTGAGCCCCGGCCACCGGGTGTCGCCCGCGACGACCGTCGAGCTCGTCGCGGCGCTGTGCGCGGGCTACAAGCTCCCGGAACCGACCCGGATCGCGGACGCGTACGCGGACGCCGTGAAGCGGGACGCCGCGTGAGGGCGAGGCGCCGAGGAGGAGGCGCCGAGGAGGAGGCGCCGAGCAGCGCGAAGATCAAGCGTCGTGTGCCACCAGTCGCCACAGTCAGGCGGTTTTTATACGCTGGGTCGCGAACGCGAACGCATGGGAGACGAGGAGACCGAGGGTCCGATGTCCGCAGAGGAGTTCCGATCGCTGACGGACGGTCTGGTCCGGCAGAGTTCCGGCGGCGGGACCACCGTGTACAAAAACGCCGCGGGGGTCGGCTGCCCGAACCCCGACTGCGACCGCGGCGTCTTTCAGACGCTGTTCGTCAGCGACCACGGCTGGCAGCAGATCGGCGCGACCCGCGACGGGATCGATCTGTGTCTCTGTAACACCGAGTCGAAGCGGCTCGTGTTCATCCACGACGAGTGAGTCGGGCGGCGGTAAGTCGGACGATAGCGAGTCGCGAGATAGCGAATGGGAGGACGGCGAGTCGCGCGACGGGTCGGACAGCACGGTGAGTACCTTTTTCAGGGATCGCGTACCAGCGGGCGCATGCCGCTCGCCCTCCCCATCAGCGCCGAGGATGTCGCCGATGCCCTCTTCATGTCGGTCACGACGCTCGTCGGGTTCCTCGTCGGCGGGGTCATCGGCCTCGCAGTCGGCCTGTTCGCCGGCTACGCGTACCTCGATCTCACAAGCCGCATCGCCGATCTCGAAGCGGCCGTCAACTCGCTCGTCCGGGAGCGGGACGACCTCCGCGAGCGTGTGGCGGAGTTGGAAGCCGCCCGGGACGTCGCGACCGACCGAGACGACTGATCGGACGACCGGTAAGCCCCCGACGACCGCTCGGCCGTGCGGATCGGCGTCAGTCGTCCGCCGTCGACTCCCCGCCGGCGTCGGCGGCGCACCGGTTCGGACCCAGCTCCAACTCGATCGCCGCGGTCTCGTCCGGCGGAGAGTCGACGCCGCGGTTCGCCGCGATGACGCGCTCGTAGTTCGGCGGCTTCTCCGGCAGCGTCGCCGTAATCTGCTCCACGAACGCTTCGGCGTCGAGCCCGAGCACGTCGATGTCGCGGCGCGCCGCGCCCACCGTCGTCGTCACCGGCTCGCCGGGCACGACGCCGTCGGTCGTCCCGTCGTTCGCGACCGCGAAGTGGCCGGGGCAGACGACGACGCTGTCGGGCTCCGCGAGCAGCGTTCCGTGGAGCGAGTCGTACAGCTGCGTCGCTCCGTACGCCGCGCCGTCCTCCGACGCCGGCTCCGCGTCGGCATCGTCGTCGGCGCCGAACTGCAGCTCCGTGCGGCCGACGCTGTCGGTGAACAGCGTGTCGCCGGTGAGGACCGCCGACCGGCCGATCAGGTAGCTCGCCATGTCGGAGGTGTGGCCGGGCGTCGCGAGCGCTTTCACGCTGACGCCGCCGACGTCCAGCGTCTCGTTTCGCGAAAGCGGCTCGAACGCGTACGCCACGTCGCGCTCGGCGGCCGCCGCCGGGAGGTAGTAGGGCACGTCGAGCGCGTCCGCGAGGTCGCGACCCCCGGAGAGGTGGTCGGCGTGGACGTGGGTGTCGAGCACCGCGGCGATCGCGGCGTCGTGTGCCGCGGCCGCCTCCCGCCACTCCTCGCCGTGGCGTGAGACGTCGACAGCGATGGCGACGCGGTCGGAGTCATCGGCGGTCTGCCCTGCGTCGGCCGCTTTCCCGCCCACAACGAGGTAGCCGAGACACCCCTTCGCGCGCCGCTGGATCTGGACGATGTCGAGCGGGTCGTCCCCCGCGTCGGGGAGGGGGACCGCGGCCCGGTCGTACACGCTCGACCAGCCGCGCATCCCGTCGGCGACGACCGCGATGTCGTCGTACCCCGCGGCCTCCAGCTCCGCGGCGAAGTCGAGCGAGGCCTTCCCCTTCGCGCAGGTCGTCACGATCGCGTCGTCGGGCTCGAGGCCGGTTTCGGCCTCGAAGTCGTCGACGTCGAACTCGTGGAACGGCTTGTAGAAGTAGTGGATCGAGTCGGCGATCCGCCAGCTCTCGTAGCTCTCGCGGGGACGCGTGTCGACGAGCGCGAACGTCCGTTCGCCGCGCCGGCGCTCGTCGATCCTGTCGCGGAACGCGTCCGCGTCGATGACGGTGGGCATAGGCCACGGTTGGTGCCGAGCGGCAAAACGCTGTCCGGTGGATCCGAGCCGAAGCGACGGCGTCGGGCGCCCGTGATGAACAGGTTTTAGCCCGGCGACCTGACACATCGGCGCATGGTCGAGGCGTTCGCGGTCGCCAGCGGGAAGGGCGGCACGGGGAAGACGACGAGCACGCTCGCGCTGGGGATGGCGCTCGCCGAGGAGCACGACGTCACCGTCGTCGACGCCGACACGGGGATGGCGAACCTGCTGTTCCACGCCGGGCTCGACGACGCGGCGGTCACCCTCCACGACCTCCTCGTGGAGGGGACCGCAACGGACGTGTCGGAGGCGACGTACGACCGGTTCGGACTGAGCGTCGTCCCCTGTGGCACGTCGCTCGCGGGCTTCGAGGCGGCCGAGCCGGGCCGGCTCCGCGAGGTCGTCGCCGACCTCGCCGGCGACGCCGACGTGCTGCTGCTTGACTCGCCGGCCGCGCTCGGCTCGAAGTCGGCGGTGCTCCCGGTCGTCCTCGCCGACCGCGTCGTCGTCGTCGTCGAACCGACGATCCCCGCGCTCTCTGACGGGCTGAAGGTCCAGGAGTACGCCCGCTCGTACGGGACGGAGACCGCCGGCGTGCTGTTCAACAAGGTCCGCGGCGACGCGGCCGACGTGGCCGAGCAGGCCGAGCGGCGGTTCGGCGGCCCCGTTCTCGCCAACGTCCCCGAAAGCGGCGCCGTCAGGGCCGCGAGGCGCGCCGGGAAGCCCCTGCTCGCGCACGCCCCGGAGAGCGAGCCGGCCGCCCGCTACCGGCGGGCCGCGGCTCGGCTCGAGGTTCGCGACGGGGACGAGGGGAGCGTCGCCGACCGCTTCCGGAGCGCGGTCGTCCCCGACACGCCATGACCGGGACCGCGGAGTCGCCGGCGCTGCGGATCCCCCGCGGGGATCTGTTGCGGTCGCGCGTCGTCACCGACGTCGGCACGGCGCTCGGCCGCGCGCTCGATCGAGAGCTGACCGGCTACGCGACTCTCGTGCCACAGGAGACGCTCCTGCTGGAGGGGGACGCCCGCGGCGTCGTCACCTTCGCCGACGGGGTCCCCGTGCTCGCGTACAACACGGTGAGCGACAGCGGGGGTCCGGACGCGCTCGCCGAGCTCGCGGTCCCCGGACCCTACCGCGTCGAGCTGTACGCGGTCGAGGACGGCGCGCTCGACACCGCCCACGAGGAGGAGGCGCTCCGCGTCCCTCCGGGCGCCGCGGCGACCGAGCTCGCCGACGACCAGGCGCTCGCCGACCGCACCCGCGACGCGGCCCCCGACCATCGGCTGGACGCCGACCGCGACGACGACGGCGACGCGGTCGCGGCGTTCCTCGAAGACGACGAGCGGATCGAGGCGATCCGCGAACAGGCGCGCTCGGAGGCGGCGGAGCGGGCGTCCGAGTGGGGGCTCGACGACGCGCTGGCCGACGGGGGCGAGTTCGACGACTGAACCGCCACAGCAGTTAGGGTTCTGCGCCCCGTACGCCGAGTATCACCGTCCTCCGTCTCCTCCGCCTGACGTCGCCGACCGACTTCGCCGACTGGTACGCCGCGAGCCGCGCGTACACCCGCCACGTCGCCGAGGGGATGGGGTTCGAGGGCGCGGACGCGCTCGACGGCTCGCGGGTCGCGACCGAGCTCCGCGACGATCCGTCGGCCCTGTCGCCCGCGGCGGCGCGCTCCGTCGCGGCGACGCTGCTCGCCGACGGCCGGTTCTCCGAGCCGTACTGCGAGTGGCTCCCGCTGTGGTACGAGACCGCCCTGATCGCACCGGTCCGGTACGGAGAGTGGCGGCTCCGGCGGGTCGCCGCCGCGGTCGCGGACGCCGCGAACGTGACCGTAACCGCGCCGCAGTTCTCCCGCGCGCAGGACGTGACCATCGACGGTAGGCCGGCGCTCGAGCGGGTCTCTGGCTTCCGCGACCGGTTCCTCCTCGCCGACGCGCTGTTGCACGTGGAGTGGTTCGAACACGCCGCGGCCGCCGACGGTATCGAGGTTCCGTCGGGGCTCGTCGAGCGGACCCGCGAGGAGTCGCTGTCGTACTACGGCGGCGACCGCGACCGCCTCTCCGAGCCGGTGCGGCGGTTCCAGCGGCTGCTGTTCGCCGACGACGCGTGGGTCCGACGGGTTGACGAGAGCTACGGGCTCGACAGCGGCCTGTTCGGGCTCTGGGAGCGGCTCCTCCGCGCGGAGCGGGAGCGGCTCGCGTCGGCGTGACCGTTCCGGAGCAACGGGACCGCGCGAACGGCAGCGGTCGCTCGACGACAGCTGTTACAACTCCTGTAACATGTGTTAGGTCCCGTGTTCGGATCGGGAGGTAAGTATTCGAGTGGATGGACCGTAGCCGGGTGTACGAGCCGTCGATCGGTTCGTCGTTCCCCGGAACGCTTCGGCCCTCTACCACGTTTCCCGTTCCGTGTCCGTCACGGGCATCGACCAGCGGCGGCCGCCCGGGACGCGCGGTTCGCACCGATGCGATCACTCGACAGCGAGTAATCTTTTATTCACAGTTACTCAGTCCGGAAGCTTCATACGTCGGCTCACGGATCCTCCGAGCACACGAATGGCAGTACTCTGGCTCGAGGATGTCGACGCCGACGACGTCGGGACCGTCGGCGGGAAGGCGGCTTCGCTCGGTGAACTCATCGGCGCGGGGCTCCCGGTCCCCCCGGGGTTCACCGTCACTGCGGGCACGTACCGTACCTTTATCGAAGAGGCGGAAATCGACGAGGAACTGTTCGCCGCGGTCGACGTCGATCCAGAGGACTCCGCCGCGCTCCGCGAAGCCGAGGAGACGGCGGCGGAGCTGATCCTCGAGACGCCGCTTCCCGACGACGTTCGCGAGGAGATCGTCGAGAGATACCGAGCGATGGGCGAGGACGGCGAGGAGGCGTTCGTCGCGGTGCGCTCGTCGGCGACCGCCGAGGACCTCCCGGACTCCTCCTTCGCCGGTCAGCAGGAGACCTTCCTCAACGTCCGCGAACAGGACCTGATCCGGCGGGTGAAGGAGTGCTGGGCGTCGCTTTTCACCCAGCGGGCGATCTACTACCGACAGCAGCGGGGGTTCCCGCACGCCGAGGTCGACATCGCGGTCGTCGTCCAGCGGATGGTCGACGCCGAGAAGTCGGGCGTCATGTTCACCAGCCACCCCTCGACCGGCGACCCGCAGATCACGATCGAGGCCGCGTGGGGGCTCGGCGAGGCGGTCGTCTCGGGCACGGTGTCACCGGACAACTACGTGTACGACCGTGACCGGGGTACCGTCGACGAGGTGACCGTCGCGGACAAGAAGGTCGAGATGGTCAAGGACGCGGAGACGGGCGAGACCGTCACGCTGGACGTCGACGACGACCGCCGGAACAGCCGGGTGCTCTCGGACGCGGAGATCGAGGAGCTCGTCGGACTCGGCGAGCGCGTCGAGGACCACTACGGGACGCCGCAAGACGTGGAGTGGGCGATTTACGACGGCGAGATCTACATGCTGCAGTCCCGACCGATCACGACGATCCAGGAGTCGGAAGGGGGCGCCGACGGGGCGGAAGCCGACAGGGACGGTGACTCCGCCGGCGACGGGAGATCGGGCCAAGCGGGCGTCGCCAACGACGATGACGACGCCGACGTGCTCGTCGACGGCCTCGGCGCCAGCCCGGGCGTCGTCTCCGGGACCGTTCGGATCGTCCACAAGCTCGACCACCTCGACCAGGTGCAGGAGGGCGACGTGATGGTCACCGAGATGACGATGCCGGACATGGTCCCCGCGATGAAGCGGGCCGCCGGAATCGTCACGGACGAGGGGGGAATGACGAGCCACGCCGCGATCATCTCCCGGGAGCTCGGCGTCCCCGCGGTCGTCGGTACCGGGAACGGAACGCGGCTCCTGAACGACGGGCAGAGCGTCACGCTCGACGGCGACAAGGGGACCGTCCGCGCCGGCACCGACGAGGAGGCCGAGGCCGGCGAGGAGTTCGAGCCGGTGGAGGCCGCGCGGCCGGAGACCCCCGTCAAGCCGATGACGGCGACGGAGGTGAAGGTGAACGTCTCGATCCCGGAGGCGGCCGAGCGCGCCGCCGCGACGGGCGCGGACGGCGTCGGACTGCTCCGGATCGAACACATGGTGCTGTCGCTCGGGAAGACGCCCGAGAAGTACATCGCCGACCACGGCGCCCGCGCCTACCAGGACGAACTCATCGAGGGCGTCCGGCGGGTCGCCGACGAGTTCTACCCCCGACCGGTCAGGGTCCGGACCATCGACGCCCCGACCGACGAGTTCCGAGAGCTCGAGGGCGGCGGCGGCGAGCCCGCCGAGCACAACCCGATGCTCGGCTGGCGCGGGATCCGCCGGAGCCTCGACAAGCCCGAGCCGTTCCGCCAAGAGCTCGCGGCGTTCGCGCGGCTCTACGAGATGGGGTACGACAACCTGGAGGTGATGTTCCCCCTCGTCAACGACGCGAGCGACATCGAGGGGATCAAAAGGCACATGCGCGACACCGGGATCGACCCCGAGACGCACCGGTGGGGCGTGATGATCGAGACGCCGGCGAGCGCGCTGCAGATCGAGGAGCTGGCGGCCGCCGGGATCGACTTCGCCTCCTTCGGGACGAACGACCTCACGCAGTACACACTGGCGGTCGACCGCAACAACGAGCACGTGGCCGACCGGTTCGACGAGCTCCACCCGGCGGTGTTACAGCTCATCGGCGACACGATCGAGACGTGTCGGGAGCTGGGCGTCGACACCAGCATCTGCGGACAGGCGGGGTCGAAGCCGGAGATGGTCGAGTTCCTCGTCGAGGCGGGCGTCTCCTCCATCTCCGCGAACATCGACGCGGTGCGGGACGTACAACACGAGGTGAAGCGGACCGAACAGCGGCTCCTCCTCGATTCGGTCCGCTGACGCGGTCGCAGACCCGAGCCGCCCGGGCGGAGCGCCCGGAACGGAACGGGTAAGAGCCTCCGCGGCAAGGATTGGTCGAATGCAGCAGCCCGAGCCGCAGTCGTTCGACCGGGTGCTCTCTTCGATGTGTACCGAGCCGCATCCCGCGGCTCGGGAGGCGGCGGAGCGGTTCCTCGCGACGAATCCGGGCGACCCGGCCACGTACGAGACGGTCGCGTCGCTGGAAGAGCGCGCGGTCGAACTGCTCGCGACGCTGGCGGACCACCCGACGCCGGCCGACGCCGCGGGATACGTCACCTCCGGCGGCACGGAGGCGAACGTCCAGGCGGTCCGGTCGGCGCGGAACCGCCACGACGCGAGCGACGTGAACGTCGTCGTCCCCGAGAGCGGCCACTTCTCGTTTCACAAGGCGGCGGAGCTGCTCGGCGTCGAGCTCCGGACGGTGCCCGTCGACGACGACTTCCGGACGCGGACGGACGCCGTCGCGGCCGCCGTCGACGAGTCGACCGCGCTGGTCGTCGGCGTCGCCGGGAGCACGGAGTACGGACGGGTGGACCCGATCCCGGAACTGGCCCGGATCGCCCGCGAGGCGGGCGCGCGGATGCACGTCGACGCGGCGTGGGGCGGGTTCGTGCTCCCGTTCACCGACGCCGAGTGGGCGTTCGGCGACGCCGCCGTCGACACGCTGACGATCGACCCGCACAAGTTCGGGCAGGCGGCGGTGCCGGCCGGCGGCCTCCTCGCCCGCGACGACGCGGCGCTGGACGCGCTCGCCGTCGACACGCCCTACCTCGAGACGCGGTCGCAGGCGACGCTGACGGGGACGCGGAGCGGCGCGGGCGTCGCCGGCGCGGTCGCCGCGATGGAGGCGCTGTGGCCGGACGGCTACCGGGACGCGGTCGAGCGCGCGACCGCCAACGCCGACTGGCTCGCGGCGGCGCTCGACGCGCGCGGGTACGACGTGGTCGATCCGGAGCTGCCGCTCGTCGCCGCGGCGCTCCCCGAGCCGGAGTTCGACGCGCTCCGGGAGGCGGGGTGGAAGGTGTCGCGGACGGGACGCGGCGAGCTCCGCGTCGTCTGTATGCCCCACGTGACGCGGGAGGCGCTCAGGGCGTTCGTGGCGGACCTCGACCGGATCCAAGACTGACACCCATCGCCCCGACCGCGTCCGGGGCGGCGGACACGATCGCCGGCAGGCGCGCCGCCACAGAACGAACGCGTCAGTCTACGAACCGCACGCCGGTGATTTCGAGGCGCGCGCCGCCCGAGGAGCGCTCCGTCACCCGCACGGCCCAGCCGTGCGCTTCGGCGATCCGCCTGACGATCGAGAGCCCGAACCCGGAGCCGCCGTCAAGCGCCGAGCGGCCGCTCTCGAACGCCGCCTCAGGGTCCGCCTCGGAGGGTCCGCCCCCCGTGTCCTCGACGTAGAACCCGTCAGAGAGTCGGCCGACCCGTATCGTTGCGTCGCTGCCGCCGTGTTCGACGCCGTTCCGCAGCACGTTCTCCAGCAGTTGCCGGAGCCGGCTTCGGTCGGCTCGGATCCTGCCGTCGAGCGTCACGTCGAGCGTCGCATCCGCCGCCGCCACGTGTGTCCAACACGCCTCGACGAACGCCGGCAACTCCACGACCTCGACGTCTCGGACCTCCCGCCCCTCACGCGACAGCGTCAACAGATCCTCGATGAGCGTGTCCATCCGCTCGTGCGCTCGGGCGACCGCATCGAGGTGTGGGCTGTCGCAGTCGTCCCGCGCGAGCTCCACGTGTCCTTCGGCGATGCTCAGCGGATTCCGGAGGTCGTGGGAAACCACACTCGAGAACTCGTCGAGGCGGTCGTTCTGCCGTTCCAGTGTCTCCTCGTACTGTTTCCGATCGGTTATGTCTTGGACCGCCCCGCGCAGCGTCACGACCTCGCCGTCCTCCAGTTCGGGCTTCCCTTGGACGCGGAGCCACCGAACGCTGTCGTCCGGCGTCCGAAACCGGGCCTCGACGTCGAACGGCTCGCCGCTCGAGAGCGCCTCGTCGACCGCGTTCGCAACGAGCGGGCGGTCCGCCTCGTGGTAGAGGTCGAGGGCGTCCTCCAGCGGGGGCTCCTCCTCGTACGCACCTCCCAAGAGGTCGAAGAGGTGGTCGGTCCAGGACACCTCCATCGTCTCCGTGTCGATCTCCCACCCGCCGACATCGGCGATGCGTTCGGTCTTTTCGAGGAGGTCCCGCACCCGCTCGATCTCCCGCTCACGGGCCCTCCGCCCGGATAAGTCGCGTCCGATACCGACTAAGCCGGCGATCTGCCCGTCGGAATCGGTCAGGCGAGCGCCGGTGAACTCGTAGGGGAGGTGCGACCCGTCCGCGGTGGCGAACTCCGCCTGCACCGTCGCTCTCCCCGTCTCGATCACCTCGCGGATCGAGTCGAGTACGCGTTCGGCGTCGTCGTCGCTGAAGAACTCGGCGACGTGCATCTCCGCGATCTCGGCGTCCGAATACCCCGTCACGTCACGCAGGCTGTTGTTCCACCGCCGGAGCGAGCCGTCCGTGTCGACGACGTAGAACGTGTCATCGAGGGTGTCGAGCGCCTGGTTGATGAACGCCTGCTCTTCGTCGAGCGCTTGCTGCCGGCGTCGCTGTTCGGTGATCTCCTTCGCGGAGACGATCAGTGAGACGACGCTTCCGTCGTCGTCCGTCACGGGGCGTAGCGTTCCGGTGATGCTGTACGGATCGCCGTTTGGCCGCGTGAGGTCCGCGTCGAACGACACGTACTCACCGGCCGCTGCGCGTTCGACCCAGCCTTCGACGTCGTATCCGCTCGCGTCGTCCCACCACGGAGTCCGCCAGAACGGGTCGCCGACGATCTCCTCGTGGTCGGGCCCGATGAACTCCATGGCAGTGTGATTGATCTGTTCGACGCGGCCACCGGCGTCCAAGATGCCGACGAGCACCTGGGGGTCCTCGAAGACGGCCTCGAAGCGACGCTCGTTTTCTTTCTGCTCTCTGAGCGCGCGGCGCCGGCTGACGGCGTTTCTGATGCGGTTGGAGAGGATCGTGTACTGACTGGTGCCGGCTTTCTTCTGGAGGTAGTCGGTGACGCCGGCGGTGATCGCGTGACTGGCGATCTGCTCGCTTCCCCTGCCGGTGAACAGGATGAACGGCAAGTCGGGATGGTCCTCACGGACGGCTTCGAGGAACTCGACGCCCGTCCGATCGGGCATCTCGTAATCGGAGACGATACAGTCGATGTCGGTGTCGCCGAGCCGGGCGAGCCCCTCCTCCGTCGTCGTCGCCGTGTGGACCACGAAGCGGTCATCCTCGCGTTCGAGGAACCGCGCGACCATCTCTGCGAAGTTGGGCTCGTCATCGACGTGGAGTATCTGAATCGGTGTGGAGGTATTCATAGGAAATGATCGACGGTGATAAATCGGGTTGTATGGCGTATGAGACGGCTGGCGGACTAATATGTCGTGGTTGCTTCAGTGTCATTTTGGCGCGAGACTCGACCGCACATCGCACCACGGCTCGCCCGCCGGACACCGCCTCCGCGAGAGGCCCCCCGCTTTTCACCGGTGCCGCAGCAACCCCCGCCGTGACGCCCTTCAGCGACCTCGCCCGGGCCGCTTACTGCCCCCGACAGCTCTACTACGCGCGCCGTGAGAACGATCCGGACGTTCCCGACGAGGCGCGAGCGCGGATCGACCTCGCCTTCCGGTATCCGGCGCTCGCCGACGCGCCGGACGCGACGCTCCGTCGGCTCCCGATCCGCCGGTCGCCGGCCGCGTACCGCCGGAACCTCTCGCGGCTCCGGGAGCGCGACGACTACGCCGCACTCGTCGATCCGACCCACGAGCGCGTCTTTCGGGCCGGCAAGGAGTGTCGCGGAACGGTCCACAAGGTGCTCGCGGGGGGAGCGGCGGGCGAGCCGCCGGTCCCCGCGGTCGTCTCACCGGGCGAGCCGCCGGAGAACGGCGTCTGGGAGCCGCAGGCGGTCAAGGCCGTCGCCGTCGCCAAGGCGGTCGCGTGGGAGCGCGAGCGCGAGATCCCGCGCGCGCTCGTCGAATACCCGAGCGTCGGGACCGTCCGCGAGGTCCGGCTCACCACGCGAAAGAAGGCCGCCTATCGGCGGGCGCTGCGGGCCGCCCGCGCGATCGACGGCCCGCCGTCGCGCGTCGACGACGACCGATGTTCCGCCTGCGAGTACCGGGAGCGGTGCGGCACCGGTCGGCGGACGCTCCGGTCGCTACTCGGGTGAGTCGGCCGTCGAGACAAGCCCGCACGCGCCGGTGACGCCGGCTACGGCGAGAAGGTGGACCCGCACTCGGTGCAGGTGAACCGGAACCGTCCCTCGTCGGTCAGCTCGGTCGCGTGGGGGAGCTCCTCGCCGCACTCGCGACACTCGATCAGCGACTCGATCTGGTCCCAGTCGTGGCGCGCGCCGGGGGCGCCGAACGCCCACGCGACGACCTCCTCCTCGGCGTCCTCGCGCACGAAGCCGGACTGGAACTCTCCCGGCGCGAACCGGATCAGCTCGCCGGCCTCGACGTCGACCCGCTCGCGCTCGCGGCCCACTTCGAAGGTGGCGGTTCCCGAGAGCACGTAGAAGATCTCCTCCTGATCGCCGTGGGTGTGGAGCCCGCCCGAGAAGGCGTCGCCGGGAGCGAGCTCGAAGTAGTTCATCGCGACGTGGTCGGCGCCGAGCGCCTTGGAGACCGGCTTTCGCACGTCGTGGACGCCCATCGGGTTCGTGACGACGTCGACGTCGTCGACCGCGGTTTTCCGCATACACGCTCGTCCGACGGGAGCCGTATAACCGTGTCCCCGCCGTCGGCACATGGTCTCAGGGGTGGGCCGGTCGTCAGAAGGGGACCGCCCGAATGCACCGCAGCGGTCGCTCCGGTCAACGCTGTCACGACCCGACGATTTTATCTGTGTGTGACGCGTCAGCACGGATACGAATGACACGAGACGATCGTGATCGTTCGGGGGATAGAGGAAGTCGCCTCACGGCGGCTGGCCGCGAAATTCTCCGACGATAACGACACCGGGGCACGACCGCCCCGCGGCGGCACCGACCCTGAACCCACCGAGGAGCCGACGGATTTCCTTTTGACCCGAACACAACTCACCACACTCGACGAGGTACAGCTGCTAGACACCACCCTGCGCGACGGCGAGCAGATGCCGGGCGTTTCCCTGACGCCGGGCGAGAAGGTCGACATCGCTCGCGAGCTCGACGCGGCCGGGATGCACCTGATCGAGGCCGGCTCGGCGTGCACCTCGGAGGGCGAGCGCGAGGCGATCCGCCGGGTGGCCGACGAGGGGCTCGACGCGACCGTGACGAGCTTCGCCCGCGGCGTGAAGCGGGACGTCGACCACGCGCTCGACTGCGGCGTCGACGGGATCAACCTCGTCGTTCCCGCCTCGGACAAACACGTCGAGACGAAGGTCGGATCGACCCGCGACGACGTGGTCGAGACGACGGTCGAGCTCGTCGAGTACGCCAAAGACCACGGGCTGTGGGTCGAGGTGCTCGGCGAGGACGGCTCCCGCGCCGACCTCGACTACCTCGAACGCCTGCTCGGCGCGGGGCTCGACGCCGGCGCCGACCGGATCTGCTACTGCGACACCGTCGGCGCGGCCGACCCGGAGCGCACCGCCGAGGTCGTCTCCCGGCTCGCCGACCGAGGGCCCACGAGCCTCCACACCCACGACGACCTCGGCTTCGGCGTGGCGAACGTCCACGCCGGCCTGAAGGCGGGCGCCGACACCGTCCACGGGACCGTCATGGGCGTCGGCGAGCGCGCCGGCAACGTCGCCTTAGAGGAGGTCGCCATCGCGCTCGATCAGTCGTACGACATCGACACCGTCGAACTGGAGCGGCTTTACCGGCTCTGTCGGACCGTGAGCGACGCGACCGGCGTCGCGCTCCCGCCGAACAAGGCGGTCTGCGGCGCCAACGCCTTCGCCCACGAGTCGGGGATCCACACCGACGGGACCCTGAAGGACGGGACGATGTACGAGCCGTACCCGCCGGAGACGGTGGGGCGAGAGCGACGGCTCGTCCTCGGTAAACACGCCGGGCGCGCCGGCGTCAAGGCCGCGCTCGCCGAGCACGACGTGGCGGTCGACGACGACGAGCTGAGCGAGGTCGTAAGTCGCGTGAAGGAGCTCGGCGACCGCGGGAAGCGCGTCACCGACGCCGACCTCCTCGCGATCACCGAAGACGTGCAGGGCCGCGAGCGCGACCGCCACGTCGAGCTCGTCGACCTGTCGGCGACCTCCGGCGGGAACCTCCCGACGGCCTCGGTCCGGCTCCGCGTCGGCGACGACGAGCGCGTCGCCTCCGGCACCGGGTCCGGCCCGGTCGACGCCGGACTGGAGGCGGTTCGGGCCGCGCTCTCCGGGGACCACGCGGGGGAAGGCGTCGCCTTCGAGCTCGACTCCTACCACGTCGACGCGATCACGGGCGGGACCGACGCGGTCGTCACCGTCGAGGTCGACCTCTCGCGCGGCGACCGGTCCGTGAGCGTCTCATCGACCGACGCCGACATCACGCGAGCCAGCGTCGTCGCGATGGTCGACGGGCTCGACCGACTGCTCTCCGCCGCCGAGGACGGGTCCACGCCGGACGCGGCCTCGCTCGCCGACGACTGACGCGGAGACACCGAGGCCGGTCCGCCGCCCGCGGCGACGTGAGCGGCGGCGTCTGACGAGGTTTTTAAGCGATGCCGCCCGAACGGCGGTCGTGAGCGTCGTCGTCGCGGTGAAACCCTCCGCCCGGAAGCGCAACGCGAAGGTCGGCCGCCTCGTCTTCGAGGACGGCCCCCGTCACGCGTTCGAGAGCCGCGCGGCCGCCGAGCGCTGGGCCGACGATCTCTCGGCGGGCGACGGCCACGTCTGGGTCGCGAGCGCGCACCCGCGCGACGGCGACGACGCCGACCTGTACCTCGTCTCGCGGGCGACCAACGCGAAGCTCGAGGCCGCCTACGACAAGCGCCGGCGGCGGCTCCGCGGCGACGCACCGCCCGAGCAGGAGTCGCTGGGCGGGGAGCCGTAACCGGTCGAACGTCGGGGCGCTCGGGCCCATCGATATCGGGTGGCGAGTCCCGTCGACGGGGCCGGGAGAAACCGGCCGCTACCGAGTCGAGCGTCCGGAAGAAGCGCCGAGGCGGAGATTTGAACTCCGGTGTCCGAATGGACAGTAGATTTCGAATCTACCGCCTTGGCCAGGCTAGGCTACCTCGGCTCATTCTTCGGTTGGCCGGTTCCGCTGTTATGCGTTTCGATCGCCGACGGAGGGGTCGGGATCGGCGGGCGGTCTCAGCCGCCCGGTCGACTCGGACCGCGACTGCCTCGGCGGGTCGCGCCGCCGACGGCTGACGCGACCGAGGTGATTTCGGGTGCGGACCCCGGCTACTCCGCGTCTCGCTCCGCGAGCAGCTCGGTCGCCGTGAGCAGCGACTCCAGTTCGATGTCGTGGTCGGCCAGTCGCTCCCCGGCGCCCTCCTCGCGGTCGACGACCACGAGCACGCGGTTCACCGTCGCACCCGCCTCGCGGAGCGCTTCGACGGCGTCGACCGCGGACTGCCCGGTCGTGGCGATATCCTCGATCACGACGACCTCC
>NZ_NHOA01000054.1 GCF_002727125.1 Halorubrum persicum | reverse complement strand
ATCTCCTACAGAAGAGCGCACGTGGTATTAGGCCTGTTCAGCACATGAGATAAGTATCGCCCGATAGATTTATAACAATAGATTATGTAGTTTCTACTGAGTGGTATGTATGAGCACACCAATAAAAACCGAGACGCAGACGCAGAGTGCCTCAAAGCGCGATGTCGGTTCTGGTGACACTGCTGTCTGGCGGGTGTTAGAGGCGATCACCGGCGCTCTTGCAGCCGTTACTATCTTCGCACTCTCACTGCCGATCTTCGTCGAACTGGTGAGTCCGTTCTACCCGCTACTCTCGACAGATGTGTTTGTATCGATGTACCCGATGGGGCTCCTGTTCGTGCTCCTGTTCATGTGGTTGTTCTTCTGGGCAGCTACCGCGATCTCCCGAGAGTGGGCGAGCAGCTAGCTGATCGCACATATTTAATGAGGAGGTCACGGTTTTACTGAAAGACCATATATACCATAGAAACAACACCTTCTGTCAGTGCAGTTAGGAATACGTTTGATACGCGATCAGAAGGGCAACGACAAGACATGCGACACCGAGTCCACGAATGAGCTACGCCCACATGCACGAACGCACCTGACGAGGATCGCATATTGCGATCTCGCAAGTACACGACTCAGAGGGATTGGAGGCTATCCGCGTGATAACTCCCTAACTGTCTTCATCGCGGTTCTTGCCCCACCTAAACGCGATCAGAATGAAGACAAGCCCTTCGAGTCTGGCGAGATTGTACACCCACGGCTTGTACTCGTATGTGGGCTCTCCTACGGTTGTCACATCCATTACGTAGTCGGTGAGCCGTCTGGGGAAGAGCAACTCAAGGACACCCAAGACTGCCAGAGCTATTCGAATGACCATACTATCAAGTTCGCTTGCCGACATTAAATACCCCCGCGCCGGCTCCCACCAGCTGAAAATGAGTGAGCGCGCTCTCATAACACAACCTGAGGGTGTCATAGAACGGTTGGCATGGTTTTCTGATACCGGTTGAGAAAACTGCTTTTGCTACTTCTGAATAGTGGCGATAATATCCATTTCTCAGACAGCGGTTTTCTGGGAGCTACGGAAGTGTGTGAATCGTTCTATGACACCCTAATACGAAGTTTAAAGTTCAAGGATTTCGTACTAATGCATATGGCCCCTCACCCCGTCACGGAAACACCCTCACATGATCTCGAAACGGGGATCAATCAGCTCGCAACCGTCGGGCGGTTATTGGATCATCCAGAACTGGCGCGTGTCTATGTGTACACCTGCTATTACGGGCCGGTTACCCGCCCAGAGATCAAGGCGGAACTGGATATCCCAAAGACCACCGTCTACGATCACGTAGAAACGCTTGAGGCACTCGGAATCGTCACGTTGGCGGGAGATAGACCAGTAGAAGTAACTGCAGATCCGGTTCGCATCACTACTGATGGTATTGTTGTGGCGCCGACGATCCTCCACGCCGTTGCACTCCAAGAAGTCGATGAAGATGTCTCATACTTTGTTGAGCGACACGGTGTTGGCAAACTCGCTGCTGCTGTCCGACAGGCCGGAGTTCATTACGCTGGTCAGATCACCCAGCGAATGGCTGCTGATCCACTTGGCATCCCAACTGGGGAAGCGATCAGTGTCATCCTCGCGCTGAAGCCTGCGATCGCGGTTGGGCAGGAATACGATCCCTACTTCGACATGATTTTCTCGGGGATCTCGGATGACATCGGATTCGAGAGCGAACTTGACGTGACTACGCCTCGCCCGAATACTGAGTCGTAATTCTTCCCATTCTCGATAAACAACTCGTCTCCTCTCTCCCCCGAGTCAGTCACATTAGTCGACGCAAACGTCTTTATTAGCATCGGAAATCCAGGGAAATCCAAACACCATCGGTTCCGCCAAACAGTTCGGCGTGCTGGCGTGACGCTTCTGGTTCCTGCTCGTGTTGAAGAAGAAATTGAACAAGGTGGAGTCAAGCCAGCACTGGAGCGAGCTCAAGACGAGGGGTGGGCGAAAGTTGTGGCAACCCCAACCGTCTCCCACAGCAAGGCGACAACAGCCCAAGATATCGTTCCGCGAGCAATCGCCTCGAAATCGGCAAGCAAAGACGAGCATGACGTTGAAAAAGACGATCCCGTGTTCGCTGGACTTGCTGTCGAGTACCTTCTCGATACCGAACAGGCAGACAACATCACTGTAATTACTGCCGACCGGGTTGCTCGAGAGGCAATCGAAACCGCAATGTCGTCGCTAGGCTACGAGGGCCAAATTGCCATCATTACACTCTGGAATCTTATTGAGAGCGAGGATGATGATATCACACTCATTTAATCGCGTCTTCCGAAATTGATGACCCCTCTGGTTCCCACCAATGTATTTGCTAATCGCGTGACAGTATCCAAATACATCAAATGGCCGTTCTAGACGATCTTTCTGGGTTCGAGTTTGAAGATCTGATTGAAGACGTCTTCCGCAACCCCGGCTACGAGAACGTCCGGCAGGCTGAGAAGACAGCCGACGAGGGGTGGGATGTCATCATGGAGGAGGTCGTCGACGGCACGCGGCGCGCAATTGTCGTCGAGTGTAAACACACGGGAACGGTCGGGCGGCCGGTCGTCCAGAAGCTCCACTCGGCGATCGCGACGTTTGATTTTGATGGCCCGAAGCGGGGGATGGTCGTTACGACTGGCCGGTTCACGAGTCCCGCACAGGAGTACGCCAACCGTCTCCCACAAAACGACGACCCACATCCAATCGAGTTGCTCGGTGGTGAGGACCTTCGAGAGATCGCCGATGAGATCGGCCACGACCTCTACAACAGTCGTATCGAGGTTCTCTGGGTTCTCTGCGACGAGACCCTCCGACCATACGACCCGGCAGCTGACGTCGACGCGCCCGTCCAGGAAGCGTTCCGGGATATCGAAAACATCGAGGCCGCCGACGTCCCGATACCGCATTCGGTGGTGACGTTCCGACCGGTGGTCGCAGTTACCGGCGACACGAACGCTGTCTTCGAGACGTCCGTCGGCGTCATCCACCGGATCAACGATCGGACGCAGTTCGTGGTTCACGCTGAACGTGGCCATCCACAGGTCGTCGACGAAGATGTTTCGGCACTGGTCACCGAGAACTTCCATACGTGGATCGAACTTGATTCGGAACAGTTTGGGAAGATTTTCGACGACGTTGAGGAGCGCCGCTTCGGACAGACCCAGACCGAGTACAAAGAGTGAGCCATCGAGCGGCTCCAGCAGCACCACACAACGACTGTCACCTACACCGGCGACAACAATGTCACCTACAACAAGACCTGTGAGCCGAACCTCTCGGATATCTCAGTACAATCGATTGAGCCGGTGTACCTCCCCGAGGTTCGACAGACGACCGAGCTCCAGTCGTACACCTACTCCTACGAGTACTACGCGGCAGGTCCGTCACGAGTGACCGCCGAGGACGGCATCCATTGGTGCGTCCACTGTGACACGAGCAGCGGCGACGAGACGTACACCCACTGTTTGAACTGCGGGGCAATCGCTTGCTCCAGCCACATCAAAACGGAGCGGCTGGAAGGCGAGCCGATCTGCCTGGGCTGTGCGGTGACGGAACGGTTCGCGCTGAAGACGAAGTACTTCTACGACGACCAGTATCTCGAGGCGTTCCGCGAGGAGTACGCCGAGATGCCGCTCCACGAGAAGGCGATAGAGAACAAGTTACTGTCCGGGGGAAGCGTGGTCGCGACGCTGCCGCTCGTTGTCGGACTACTCGTCATCGGCGGCATCATCTGAGACGGCTCGGTGTTCACCCCGGCTCAGCGACCATCTCTTCGAGTGAGTGCTCAAGCAGGCCGTGGAACTGCCAGCTAGCCCGCTCGAAGGCTTCCTCGGTTGGGCCATCCCAGCGCGGGAACGCGGAGTGACCACTCACCTTGACCGACCACTCGGATGGCTCCTCGAACGGATTCCGTGTTGGAAGCTCGACGACGTAGAGGTATTCTTCGTCACCGTGGATGCCGTCTGCTGGGTTTTCGATGGCGTGCCCCAGCAGGAACAGCGGCTGATCGAGATGCTCCATAGGTCGTGGTAAACAACCCGCTCTCGCGGCTGAGAAGAGCGACTCCGGTGGTTGAGGGTACAATGAAGCCGCTTGAGGCACAATTCAAGACCCCATCGCACAGTCCGTATTTCGAGCGTATATAGCAGGCTAGTCGTTACTGTCGTAGAATTTGACGACGAGCTGTTCGGTAGCGAGAGCGTATACTGTCATTTCTTTACCCTTCTCGGAGTACCACGTGTCGGCTGGCGTGATTAGTTTTGCTTCGCACAATCGGTCAAGGTGATATGACACGTTCTGCATCGACTGATCGACTGCTGAGGCGATCTCTGATGTTGTTCTCGGCTCTGATTTGAGTGCGCCCAAAATTTCTTGCGCGGATTGGGAAGATAGTACCTGGAGTATCTCGCTTGCCTCGTCTCGGTCAACCACGATGTTTGTTTGCTGACGGGGAGAGTGAGTCACTGGGGGCTGGTGGGGAAAGGCGCTGGCCATAGATTTGGTAATTATGGGGACAATGTGTTTTGTTTGTTCGGCTCACTCCGAACAAACGAATCAATCGATTTAACACTTACGAAATCCATAATCGAAGTATGGTTCAACAGGGTTCCCACCACGTCGAGCGGACTACAGGCATCTATGGGTGAAGACGATAACGTTGTCGCGCGTGAGAGAATTATCGAGTCAATGGAACAGTCGGCTGAAGTCTACGGCCTTAGTCGAAGCGCGGGCCGCATCTACGGCGTATTATACTTCTCCGGAGAGCCACTCTCGATTCCGGAACTCGTCGATAAGACGGGCTACGCGAAATCGACTATCAGCAACGTCACTCGGACATTGACGCGGATCGGCCTCATACACCGTCGATCATCAGAGGGTGGGGGGCGACGCGTTCAGTATACCGCTGAGCGGGAAATTTGGTTCATCCTACAGGATGTGTTCCAGCAGTACGTTCAGCGAGAGATACAGACAAGTTTGCGTACGATTCAACGCGCCCAAGCACAACTTTCTGAGGATAATGACACCGACGCAGAACGGATCGAAGAGTTACAACAAACATATGAGGACCTCCAAGAGATCGTCACACTAACGTCAAACTTTACCGCCGCGGAGCTTCGAGATGCTCTCGAATCATACGACAAGTAGTCACCAATACACTGTGTATGTACAAGTGTCATCTCCGCTACGACGACATGTGTCTCCTGTTTCCTCAATGAAAACGAACGCGTCGACTGACGCGTACTGTCTAGCGACGCCGCGGATGAGGCCTCGGTCGAACGAACAGGGGTACGGGTTGTAACATGTTAGCTCGCCAGTTCGCTCCCCCGTCTGTTCGAATTCGTAGTAACCAATTTCCCCGCCTCTGTGGTTCTCTTGATAGGCATCATCAATCGATTGAAGTCCCTCAGAAACGGTTTCGAAGTTGTTCGGCCATGTAGCTACTTCTGGGATCTGTTCTCCAAGTCGATCGAGGACGTGTGGCTGTAACTCCTCCGCGATGGTCTCGAAGGCCGTTAACCACGTTTGCTGAGGGTACCACTCCTCGGGCTCCGGATCAGTGACTCCCTCCGCAGCAAGCGCCTGTACTGCCCGTTCCTGATACTCATCTGAGAAGCGCCCCATTGCCTCTTTAACGACTGCCAGTATCGTTTGACCGTTCACCTCTACGTCTTGGTCAAACGTTTCATAGGTGGCCATTATGTGAACCAACAGTTGGATCAAGAAAGTAACTTCGATGAAAGAGAGCGTGACGAATCGGCCAGCTCGAATACGGAACATAACCAATTAGGACATATACGTTCGTTTACGTGTCTGAATACTCCACTAGTGAAGTATTATCACACATGCGTTGGAAGTGCCTACATGAATAGCCGATGGAACCTCTACGTCGCTGCATTCGTTGGTGCGTCGTTGTCGTACATTTTCAACGTGCTCGCGTTCACCTATGGGTTTGAGAAGTTCATCGGGTGGCAGACTGGATAGCAGGAAGCTCGATCGGGGCGAGTCGCCATTCTGTGCATAAGCAGTGACCAGAGATCCCACCCCCAAGCCACAACGCCGACGAGAGGGGTGATGTTTGCACCGATGAGGACGGGGTTTGGAAGCGATCGTGATGACGGGGAGGAGGACACTGCGTGCATACTCAACTACGGTGTATCGGCTAATTGAATCGACTCCAGAATATATCGGTTGATCGACTCAGGTCGACATCTCCTTCGACCTGCACACGGGTGGATCCCTAGTGGTGAGAGTTCCGGGTTCGGTGTACAGTTCAACCGCCGGACTACCAGGCGTTCCGGGTGCGGGTTGGCCCACTGCGTTGGACTGATGGACTCTGACTATGCGACGAGAATAGCGTATAACACGACACAGAGGCCGATGACTGTCACGAGACCGCGTACGAGTAAGACGACGCCGTTCTCTGCACCACTCAGGTCAGCGATCATAACAGCTACGAAAACGCCTGCAGTGAGAAGGCCGATCCCGACGGCAAGCGCCCGCATCTTTTCAGAGTGGTTCCGCTGATATCCACGATAGGCCAGCGTAGCAACAAACAATCCAACGATCGCAGTCACGCCACGAGCTGCCGATACCACACTGATCGGTTCCACCGTTAGCAAACTGGCTGCGATCATCATATCTCACCTCCATACACGGTCCGGAGGATCGTTCCCAATCCGAACAGCTCACAACCACTAACGAGTATCGACCGGCCGACATCCCCGATATTAGTCGCTGTTGGTACTACGACACGAAGCAGTTCAGGGATTGTGATTAAGCAGATAAGGCCGACTGCGAGCCAAAGCATTCCGCGGTGAGACGGGCCTTGGCTGTACCCGCGAATCAGAACCACAGCAATCGTCAGCGAAAGCACCACCGAGATCACAGCGAGACCGAGCACACCAACTGCGATGACTGGATTCGCTCCGGTGGCACTCATCTGTAACTCGATCATCTTAGGACAACCCCTCGAACAGTTCGGTGAACCGGTCGGCAGGATCAGATTCCGACCGCGTGACGGCGATTTCGTAGGCACCGTCAGCAAACGTGACTGTCACTGCCTCGACGGTGGCTGTATACCGCTTATAGTGGTGACCATCAGGATCCATTTCTTGTTGTTCAGCCACGAGATCTTCTTCCTGCAATCGGTTGAGACGGCGGTACGCCGTCGCATCCGACATCTCACAGGCCGTACAGAGTTCATCGACGGACATCGGTTCAATTGTGAGGTGGGCGAGGATCGATCGGGCGTACTCATCGTCGAGTAACGCCAAGACTGCATCCTCGTCCTCGTCCATATGTAGGCCAGACTCCGGTGGTAGTAAAAAACCCGTCACAGCTTCTGGGCCAGAAGTCGTGCCTAGGGGGCTACTTGTACGGGGTATCTGGAGTCGTGTATGTCGTTACAGACGGCAATCGAACGTATCCTTTCGACTCCCCTCCGTGAGAGGTTGAGCCAGATTCTGTGGCCAGTTTGGAACACTGATCCACAACCTCGGAGGATAGGCCAGTTTCGGGTAGAATCTCTGCCGGCTCGAGGTATATCTACCAACGAAGCACTCGAATCCTGCTCTCTCTGACCGAGATAATCGAACGAGCATGAGATATTGCGCGGATTTTGGTGCTACTACAGAGCGTCGTCACTCCGAAGCGGCGACCCCGGTGGGGAATCGGTCGCTCAGTCAGGCGGTATCAAAGCCGAGGCAACAATCTCGACACACTCACCCGCGGTCAATACTGGTGCGTAGTCCATCTCGCCGTCGACGCCCGCTTTCAGCAGGAAGTCGGTGAGCCGCCAGATGTTGTAGAGCAATACCGCGAACGCGAAGTAGAACAAGCGAACGCAGTAGTCCTTCGAGGACGTCTTCGCCAGGAAATCTCTCTTGATACTCTTGTATTCGTTTTCGATCTGCCAGCGACGACTATACCG
The DNA here is from genome assembly GCF_002727125.1 of Halorubrum persicum. GTDB lineage: Archaea > Halobacteriota > Halobacteria > Halobacteriales > Haloferacaceae > Halorubrum > Halorubrum persicum. The sequence continues at coordinate 8,919 of NZ_NHOA01000054.1, read as the reverse complement.
CCGGCAGAACGTCTCGGCCTCATCCGGCCCGACTCGAAGATTCGTCGCAAATACGGTCGTTCCCACACCGCTCGTCGACGGGACGTATAGGAAGCGCATCGGGTGCGATCCCGACTCAACATGGACGGACGCGGGTTCAACAGCGACCTCTTGGCCGTCGTCGTTCATCTGCTCAATTACCTCGTGTTCGGAGTTGGTGATGCGCTTGGGAATGAGGTAGTTCACATTCAGGTTCGAGAGCGTCTGGAACACTTGCATCGAGTCGAACTCCCGGTCACAGAGGACCGTCTCTATCGGAACGTGCTCTTTCGCTCGACTCACCAACCGCCGGACGACACGATGCACTTGATTCGACGGATTCTCGTCCCAGGAGGAGCTCTCACGAATCGGCTCGATGGCTAAGATCAGTGGAATGTTCTCTCCGATAATCGAGAGCGTCGCGAATTTGAATGCCCGTTCTTCCTCGCCGGGCACTCCACTGACCATCGGCATCTCCTCGACATCACCGTAGTAAGGGATCGTGGTGATGTCGATTGCTGCGGTCACCGGCCGGCGAAACGACGCCTCCGATGCGATCGCCGAGAGCAACCGGTCGCAGGCGTCATCGAAGCCCTCAATCAGCGCGTCGGGCTCGAACTGCTTGACCGCGCGGAGATGAGTATCACCATGGGGGCCGTATTCTTTGCCACGACGATATTGGAAGCGAGTCGCTCCCTGTGTAGTTCCGCACCGAACCATCCCCATGAACGTCTGTAACTCGAAAAAATGCGTGTCCTCGTACGAGGCGTTCGACGCCCGACCAGAGTCGAAGTTTCCGAAGGCGTGATCACGCGCAAGGCGCGTCGTCTGGATGATGTCCTCCTGTGAGAAAGAGACATCTTCTACTAGGTCTGCGTCTTCTTGTATATCGTCGACGATCTCTGCCTTAGGCCGCACCTCTGGCGCTGAGATGTTTCGATCGTGGACCTCTTTGACAACGAAGTGGGCGGCAGCGAGGACGTATTCGTGGGTCACGTCATCGAACCGGTTCCGCCATGCCCGTGAGAATGTAGATTCATCGGGTACTCGGCTGAAGCCGAGGATGGTCGCTACTTCCGGTTGTCGGGTGAGTCGTCGAGAGAACTCGGCGTACGAGTCACCCGTTATCTCCATGAACACGAACGAAAGGACCATCCCGCGAAAGGAGAGTGGCGCAGGGTGCCAGGCTGGATACCCGTCTTCGATCGCGTCTAGCGAATGATCCAGATCCTCTGCCGCTGTGACGAGGTCGGCGTTTTTGAGTTCGTTTCGGATGGTGATCCCGAGCTGGTACGCTTCGCACAAAGAGCGCATTCGTCGAGCCGAACTGGAATGTGAACCATCAGAACTCTTCATGCGAGAATTGAGAGAGATTATGAAATTAACGTACTGAGATCGAATGAAGGTAAACCAAGTGTTGATGATAATTTTTGATGATTGTTGATTTGATAAGCATAAGTCTGGAAAGCCTCCAAAGCCTGTCCAACCGTCATACGTCCTTGTAGCCGTCCCTACCACAGATGATTATATGAGTGCGGCCTCAATCTCGGTCTATGACTCGTTCCTCAGAGCGACCGACACCCCCGGAAGGACTCCCGTCAGAAGTAATCGACGCACTAACCGATTGTACGCCGGAAGAGCTTCGGAAAGCGATCGTCCACGCACAGGAATTGCTCCACTTTCACGGAGAGGCGGAACTCCCCATCAGCGCAGAAGCTAACGATGACATCCTCCGCGTTACAGAACACGAGGGCTACACAGAGGTAGTGAAACAGTTCCGCTGTGCGGACGGTTGCGACGACTGCCCACACGGACCTTACCTCTACCACGTCACTGAGGAACCGCATCCAAACGGAAGCCACAAAGTACACTGGTCGTTCATGGGACCGGTCCACTCTCAAGAAGAGTAACCGGGCGAAAACGACCCTCGATTCAGGCGGTCCGAGCGGACATCATGGGTTGAGGCCCCAGATGCCAGCTCGAACGAACACGAGTACCGGAATGATCTCCAGTCGGCCGATCCACATGTTGAGGACGAACATCCCCTCGGCCAGTGGTGACATCGAGGGGCCGGCGATTCCCGTCGAGAGTCCGACGTTCCCCTGCGCACTGGCAACTTCAAACAGCGCGTCGGCGTAGCTGAACTCTGGGCCGGCGATGTTGACGAGTACGAGGCTCCCGATAACAAGTATGACGAGCCACAGCAGAGTGACGATGGCGGCTTCGCCGAACTCCCGTTCCATCGTCTCGCGATCCAACGTCCGATCGCCGATACGTGCGGTGACGACAGCACTCTTCGGCAGGAACACACGGGAGAACTGCCAAGCAATACCGCGCCCAACCGTGTAGCCGCGGACGATCTTGATCCCACCCACAGTGGACCCTGCGGCACCACCGAGGACCATTGCGCCGACGACCAACACCTTCGCGCCGGCGACCCAACGGCCGATCGGTGCCGACTGGAACCCGGTGGCGGTCATCGCGCTGATCCACTGGAACGTCGAGTCCCGGACTGCGTCGATCTCCCCTCCGTCGAGAATCGGGATCGGGAACGAGAGGAATGACTCCGTCGCAAACGCGTCAGGTGTCACTGGAATGGATGCGACATTCTGCGCCGAGAGCACGGTGACTCCGCCGGCGAGCAAGACGAATAGCCATCGGGTCTGGAGGTCCGCTACCAGCTCCCGTAGGCTCCGCTCCTGTAACACGACATAGTGGACAGGGAAGGCAATCGCACCGAGGATCATGATCGGCAGCAGCACGGCTTCGACGAGCGGTGACCCGTACGTTGTAATCGAGTTATCCGTGACAGAGAACCCACCTGTCGTCAGGCCAGTCATAGCGTGGTTGAGCGCCTGCCAAGCGGTCTCGCCCAACGAGAGTGACTCAGTGTAGGCGCTCTCGCTTGCTCGGATCGCAACAAAAAGCAGCACAAAGGCGAGTAGCGTGTATCCGACGACGAGCTTCCAGACTGTCCGGACCGTCGAAACGACGCTCGGGTGGATCTTCTGCTCTCTGGCCTCACTTCGATAGAGTGCGTAGCTCCCGCTGCCGGGACGTGAGAGAATAGAGACCGTGAGGACGATCACACCGACACCTCCGACCCACTGGATGAACGACCGCCACCATTGGACCGCCCGTGGCAGCGACGGCTCGTGGATCGCCATCGTCAGGCCGCTCCCGGTCCACCCACTCATGCTCTCAAAGAAGGCGTGTAGCGGATCGCGGAAGTACGCAAGACTGGAGAGTGTTGTAGTTCCGCCGACGCTGACTGGATCCCAGGATCCGGTGCCCGCAGCAACGGGGACGAACGCGTCCATTGCGCCCGGCGGCGTCACCCACGCCGTGAGGAACAACGGGAGAGCGCCGAAGACGGCAACCATGAGCCACCCGCCGGCGGCGATCACCATCCCGTGTTTCATTTTTGGCTCCGGCGCGTCGGCGAACCGGAGATTGGCCATGCCACCGACAAGCGCCGTCAAACCGCCCGCGACGAGAAAACCAAGTGCGGGATAAAGCTCACCGAACGCGAGGGCGACGACGACTGTGACCGTCATCAGTCCGGCCTCCATCAGGAGGAGTGAACCGATGTCACGGGCGATGACTCCCAGATCAGACGGGAGTCGGCCACCGTTCGGTTCGGTCATTTCAGTCGTGGTCCTCCACGTGACCAAAGACGTCCGTCACTTCCGGGGTTACACCGATCCCCGAGTAGACCGTAAGCAGATCGCCAGCCTCGATGCGTGTATTTCCACGCGGCGTAATTGGCGTGTCTTCTCTGTCCCGCTCGACGGCAACGATCAAGGTTTGGCCGCCGATGAGGTCCGCCTCATCCGCCTCTCGCAGCGTCTTGCCAGCGATTGGTGCGTCGGGTCCGACGGTGATTTCGAACACCTCCGCCTCCTCGCCAATGTGCATGAAATCAATGATCGAGGGACGGCTCACAGCCCGGTAGAGATATTCTGCGATCAGGCTCTGTGGATTCTGCATCGTGTTGACGCCGATCTGTTCGAACACGCTCATGTGCTCGGGGTTGTGGACGACCGAGACGATGTTTGGGATCGACAGCTCTTGGGCCAGCAGACAGACCATGATGTTCGTCGCGTCCTGATCTGTCGTCGAGATGAGGGCGTCGGCCCGGTCGGCTCCGGCGTCCTGGAGCGTCTCTTTTGACGTCGCATCGTCGTTGAGCACGAGACAGTCATACTGTCTCGACGCTCGTTCAGCCCGTTCCTCGTCGCGTTCGATGACGACGACTTCATTGCCGCTGTCAGTCGCGAGATCGACGAGTGGTGTCCCGATATCCCCCGCACCCACGACGATCAAATACATGTTACAGCGATTCAGAGGCGACCACCGAAAGCCTGCCGTTCCGAAATAAAACAGCAATACGAACGGTGTCGATATTGGTGGCGCCGATCACTTGTTGCTCTCGTCTCCTTCAACCGGCGGCGTCGACGGCTCCGACGTGACACCGGTGTTGGCCGTGGGAGCATCCTCCGCCACGCTCGGCGTGTTTGCCCAGGTACCGCTCCCGAACAGTCGGGCCCGGATCCCGCGCTCGTCGCGCTTCTCGGCGAGCAGAACGGAGCACTCCACGTCGTTGAGCACGTCCAGAACGAGCGATCCGCTGACCAGTCGCGAGAGTAGCCCCTTCTGGGTCGCGCCGATGATGAGCATCGTGGCGTTCCGCGCGGCGCGGTCGATCGACGATTCGACGTCGCCGCTCTCGATCCGCAGCGTCGCGTCGGAGAGGTCGTGCTCGGCGGCCCACTCGGTGAGGAACCGTCGACCGGCCGCCTCGTCGTCGGCGACGTGCAGCAGGGTGACCTCGCCGTCGAACTCGATCTGGAGCATCTTCGCGACTGCGCCGGAGAGGTCCGAGGCGGGCCCGCCGGCGGTCGGAACGAGGATGCGCGAGGGGTCGAACCCGCGGTCGCGGAACACGAGGAAGTCCGAGGGGAGCGAGTGCGCGAGCTCGTCGACCGCCGTCTCGGCGCGCCCGGGCGCCCCGTGGGAGTCCTCGCCCCAGCCCATCACCGTGAGGTCGGCGCCGTAGGTCCGGGCCGCATCGAACACCTCCTCGAACACGCGGTGCGACAAGACGACGTGGGTCTCCACGTCGACGCCGAACGTCTCCGCATCGTCGCGGGCCTGCTCTAACAGGTCATGGGCCGCCTCGTGGGCGCCGCGGTCGCGCGCGGCCTCCAGCGACGTCTGGTCGGGGACGTTCGCAATGTTGACCGCGACGACCGTCCCGTTCCGCTGCTTGGCGATGGCCGACGCGAGCGTGATCAGGTGCTCCTCGGTCGCGGGGTTCGCGAGCGGTACCATCACGCGATAGTCGTCGCCGCTCGGCTGGACCGACGTGGCCGCCGACACGGCGGCCTTCGGGAGCTCGTCGGAGCGGTCGAGGATCCACGCCCCCAACACGCCGCGAGACTCCACCTTCCCGCGGGCGTACAGCAGGTACCAGAGGACCGCAAAGGCGACGAGGGCGAACGAGAGCAGGATGATCGTCGGCTCGATGTAGATTATCAGCGCGAACGACGACACGGTCCCGATGATCGGAACGGCCGGGTAGAAGGGGACCTCGAAATCAGGGTCGTACCCCTCGACTTCCGACTCCCGCATCACGATGAGCGCGAGATTGAGGAGTCCGTAGACGATGAGGTGGAGGACGGAGCCCATCGTCGACAGCGACTCGACGCCGCCAGCAACGAGGAACACGAGGATGAGCGCGCCGGTGAGCGCAATCGATTTGTACGGCGTCCCGAACCGATCGTGGATCTCGTTGAGCGAGGGCGTGACGATCTTCTCGCGGCCCATCGCGAAGTTGATCCGCGACGACGAGAGGATCGATGCGTTCGCTGAGGAAGCAGTCGCGAGCAGCCCGCCGATCAGGAGCATGCCGGCGCCGACCGCGCCGAGCGAGTAGCCGAAGACGGAGTAGTTGCCGAACAGTAGCCGGGCGGCGTCGACGACGGCGGTCTCGTTGTTCGCGACGAGTTCGTTCGGCACCGCCGCGAGCAGCACCAGCAGGAACAGCGCGTACACGACTGTGACGATCACGACCGACCCCAGGACCGCGAGCGGGAGGTTGCGGCCGGGATTCTTGATCTCCTCGGCAACGGAGGTGATCTGGACGAAGCCCAGATACGAGACGAAAATGATCCCGGTCACCGGAAGTACCTGACTGGTCGTCCCCGGCGGTGCGATCGGTCGTAGCGACGCCATGTCGGCGTTCAGGAGTCCAACGACGGTGAAAACAGCGAGGATTCCCAGAAGGGACATCACGATGACGATCTGGAGTCCCCCCGTCTCCTTCGCGCCGAAGTAGTTGACCGCGATGAAAAGCAGCGCGCCGGCGAGGCCGATCACCTGCGCGGCTTCCAAGGTGACCGGTCCAAGCCCAATCGCTCCGAGCCCGACAAGCGCGTTGACGTACTCGCCGAAGCCGTACATGTAGAACGCGGAGGCGAACGCGAGCCCGAGCCAGTTCGCCCAGCCGGCCACGGAGCCGAACATGGGCCCGAGCGCCCGGTTAACGTAGAAGTACGCGCCGCCGGACTTCGGCATCGCCGTCCCGAGCTCGGAGGCCGACAGCGCCGTGAACAGAGCGATGACGCCCCCGAGAACGAAGGTGAACGCCGCGAGCGGCCCCGCCCGCGCGACCGCAGTACCCGGGAGAACGAAGATCCCGGCCCCGATCATCGTCCCGATCCCGATCGTGAGCGCCGCGAGCGGGCCGAGGTCCTTCGCGAGTTCCTCGTCGCTCATTCGCCCGTTTCCTCGCTCGGGAGAGCGATCACGGGGAGAGGTGCCTTCGTCACCAGCTTCAGTGAGAGATCGCCGGAGAGGAACTGCATAAGCCGGTTCCCGCCACGCGAACGGTAGGCGACTGCACTCGCGTTGACCTCGTCAGCCGCATCGAATATTGCACCGACAATATCGCGAGCGTACGCCGTATGCTCGCCAGCGTCCGGAAACACGCGTTGAACCGCGGCATACGACTCGGCCGCGAGTTCCTCGGACTGCTCAACAGGCGTCTTGTCAGGGACGCCTTTCCCCTTCTCGACGACGTGTAGCGCGGTCACGCGACCCGGGTCGTATGGGGCGAGCGCACGTGCGGTCGCCAGGGCGTCGTCTTCGTGAGCCACCGGAAGAAGCACGTGTCCGAGTAGGTCCTGGCCGTCTGTGTCGTCGGTGCTCGTCATAGGAATACTACTATCCTCGTCAGTTAAGAATATAATCTCTCCACGTTGGAGGTTCAAGAGGCTGTTAGAGAGCCTATTAACCGTAGAAGAACCACAATATGGGATGGATCGAACAGATTGTCACCGGCTATCAGTCGCCGAAATGAACACCGCAAGTACCGGGACAATCTCCAGCCGACCGATCCACATCAGGAACACCATCAGCAGCTTCGACGTGTCGGGGAAAAACAGATAGCTCCCGAACGGGCCAAGTCGACCAAAGCCCGGTCCAATGTTCCCGATCGTCGCGAGCGACGCACTCGTCGACTCAAGCATCGTTAGCTGAATCCCGATCCGTGCGGCGTCGAGAGAGAGAAACACCGCCGAGATGCCGAATAGGACGAGGTACAGAATCGTGAATGCCATAATGCCACGAATTGCATCCTCGTCGACGACGTTCCCGCTGAGGCGGACGGGCTGGACGACGTCGGGATGTGCGGAAGTGAACAGTTCACGACGGACCGCCTTCCCGACGATGAGCCAGCGCACGATCTTCACGCCCCCGCCGGTCGAACCGGCAGAGCCGCCGATAAACATCGCGAACATGAGCAAAATCTGCGCGTCGGTATCCCACCGTACGAAGTCGGCGGTCGCGTACCCGGTCGAATTCAGAAGTGACACGATCTGGAACGTGGCCTGTCGGAGCGAGTTTTCCGCGATCCCCTGTGTCGCGCCACCTAATTCGATGGTCGGCGCCGCGCCACGGAACAACAGCACCGCGAGGACGGCGGTTACAATTGCGATCGCGCCGGCGTACGCACGAAATTCCGCGTTCTCCAGTACTATCTCGGCCTCGCCGCGTAATACGTGCCAGAACAGCGCGAAGTTGACACCGGCGACGACCATGAACGGAATGACGACCCATTGGACGGCAGCTGAGAACGCCGCAATACTGTCGGCCTCCGGCGAGAATCCACCCGTTGGAAGCGTCGTGAACCCGTGGGCGATCGCATTGAACAGGTCCATGTTTGGGGCCATCCCGGCGAGATGGAGCCCGTACAGGATCACGATGTACACCACGGTGAATCCGAAGTAGATCAACCAGAGCGCGCGTGCCGTCTCCTCAATCCTCGGCGTGAGTTTCTGGAGTTCTGGGCCCGGCGCCTCCGACTCCATCAGCTGGGCGCCGTTGACCGCGACTTCAGGAAGGATGGCGATCATCAGCACGATGATCCCCATCCCGCCAAGCCACTGCGTAAGTTGGCGCCACATCATGATCGCGTGGGAGTGGCGGTCCGTGCTGATCTCTCCGAGCACAGTCGCGCCCGTGGTAGTGAACCCGCTCATGGATTCGAACAGGGCGTTGCTGATCGACCCCGTGAGAGCACCGATTGACCCTGTCTGGAGTCCGACTGTCGACGCCGTGCCGTAGCCGGCGAGGAGGTATGGGACGGTGCCGATGGCCGCAGCGGCGAGCCATGCGAGAGACACAAACAGCAGCGCCTCTCGGGGCCCGAGGTCTGGATCCGGGTCTACTCGCTCGACAAGGAATCCGATCCCGGCGACGACCGCCATCGAGATCAAGAATCAGTACCTCACAAAGCACCGCCGGTTAGCCTGACTTGAGTTACCTGTTCTGCCGTGATGAGTCGTCGATAGCGGTTGAACAACACGGATTGATCGAGGAGCTGTCGCTGTCGGCGGC